>NZ_HG942069.1 GCF_000612665.1 Neobacillus dielmonensis | reverse complement strand
ATTTCAGTTGACAATTACACAGGTACAAATACTGGCCTTTTGTAAGGTCATATTCTTTAAATTCTATATTGCTTATGGAATCTAATGCCCTTGCAATCATTCCAATTTCACGAAGAATTTCTTTCATCATTAACTCCCTATTACCTTTTTATTGTAGATGCAATAAAAATAGCACAAAATAAGCTTACTCCAGTTTTATTGCATTTGCAATAAAATGATTATTAATACAATATAAAATTTTCTTTTTACGAGGACTCCATAGCAAGAAACTTCTATAAACAATGTTCATCTTCATTCCTTCAATCCTTAAAAATTAGTACATTTGAAGAACAGGTATTTGATTTACTCCTGCCTTAAACCACAAAAAAAGAAACAGGTGTTACCCTGTTTCAAATATGGACATATTGCTTATCCAACGAGTTGTTTAATATAACCTTTTAACTTAATCTTATCGCTCCGAGATCCATCGGTAATATTTATACCCTTAGCGAGCCACGGAAACCCCTAGCTGCATAGTAGGAATCCGCACCATTGTGATACACAAAGACAGTGTCATAACGCCGATCACAAAAGATAGCCCCACCGAGTTTTCTAATATGATCAGGTGTCTTCACCCAGCTCGATGTTTTAGAATCGAAATTCCCAAGCTTCTGAAGCTCGCGATATTCTTCTTCCGTTAACATCTCAATCCCCATGTCAACAGCCATATCCATAGCACTGTTTTGTGGCTTGTGTTGTTTCCTGGACTCCAGCGCTTCGCGATCATAACAAACGCTTCTTCGGCCTTTAGGGCTTTCCGCTGAACAATCACAAAATATATATTCTTCAGACTTTATATCAAAAGCAATGACATCCGGCTCACCGCCGGTTCTCTCCATTTCGTGAAGCGACCATAGTTTATCAATATTAGTTTCTAGCTTGGCTTCTACTTCAGCCCACTCAAGTCCTTGATGGCGATTCATGTTTTTCTCAAAACGGCCTCTCAATATCTCTATTATTTCAAGGCGCTGTTCGGAAGACAGGCTTTTTTCATCCATAAAATGAACACCTCCCATATGTATTGAATTCATAGATAACATTAAAACACAAATTGAAATTCTTATCTATTATCATAAGAGTCATTTTCTTCTTCCCTCGCACCAGAAACGGACACTGTCACATCTTCAAAGCGGATTCCTTTTGTATAATTAATGACACCATACTCGTTACATGAAATAGACATATTTTTAAAAGTAAGTCTCTCAATGGGTGTATCTTCGAAGCCTTCAATATGAAAAGCCCGACTGATGCCGTCATACCCTTTGTCGTTATAAGCCCTTACATTTTGAATCGTGATATCACTGACAGTTGTCTTAGGTGCACTCTCAGGCAGGGGTTCAGTCAACGTTTCCCAGTGTTTTGGGATTTCGCCTATATAATCTTTTGGCAGTTCACAGTAACTATAAGCTGGATTCCAATTCAAAAACAGATGAAACAGATATTTCACATTGACCATTTCCAGTCCGTCTACCAATACATTTTTAATATAGCCGCTTCTCGTTACCGCTGATTTAATGCGGAAACCACAGTCTGTTCCATGATAACGCAAATTCTTTAACGTAATGTCGTAAACGCCGCCAGAAACTTCGCTCCCAATGGTGACTCCAAACCCGGATCTAATCTCGCAATTTTGTACCGTAATATCATGGCATGGTCGGTTCACCCGCAGACCGTCATAATCCCTTCCAGACTTAATGCAGATACTATCATCATTACAGGAAGTGATACAATTTTCCACTAGAACATGCTGACAGGAGTCAATATCAATTCCATCGGTGCTTGGACTATGAAGATCACCTGATGCTATTTTAATCCCATCAATATGAATGTGACTGCTATAGCAAACATGGACATTCCAGAAACCCGAACGTGTGGACGTAAAATCCTTTAAGGTAATATTGGACGACTCCATAACGACAACATTACGTACCCGCATGCAGTCGTAGTCACAGGCCCAGCGAAGCCCTTTCGCATCATACTCCTTCCGCATGCCGCCTGTCATGTCTCTGCCCCAATACTTGTTCCACCAGTACTCTCCCTGACCGTCAATGGTACCATTTCCACTGATCGTTACATTCGTCTGGTGGCTGCAGTTCAGAATGCCTGGATACCAGTCCATCTCAATACCGGCCACACGGGTAGGGATAATTGGATAACATGATTCATCTGTTGTCCCCAGCAAGACTGCCTCATCCTCAAAGTGGAATTCCATGTTACTCTTTAAAAATAAAGAGGATGTCAAGTAAGTTCCTTTTTCTAAAACCAAGATTCCTCCTGCAAGCGCTGTCTCATCAATCAAATCTTGAAGTTCTTGTGTAACCAGCCTTTTGCCCGTATGATCAATGTGTTTCTCTGATGATTTAAAGATCCGTTTCATTTCCGTGCACTGCCCTTTCATTTATTGATATTTTTAGTGCAATCATATCATGTTACGATACTCCCTATATAAAAAAATACCATATTATCAAAGAGTCCGATGTGACAAGATTAAAAAAGTTATTTTCCTGTAATGAATTGAAATCCACATCCACCATCTTTTTATGCCCCTATGAAGTATCTTATAGCTTGCCTAATAACCTCCCTTTTTATTATAATGGTAATTAACGGAAATCCCATTTTTTACCCATCATTCATCTAAACACTGATCTAGAAAATTTCTGACCATTTTCTATTATTATTTTAATCTCCTCTAAGATACTACTTGTCTTGTTTTGTATAGATATAAGTGTATATCATAATCTGCTCTGTTCCCTTCATAAATGACCAAAAGCCCTAGAAAATCTGTATTTTTTTATTCTCATAGTTAGTACTTCTTTGATTTGATTCATAACATTATAGTAATGGCATAATTATCATTATTATCAATCTAGTTTTTTAAACTAGTTAGATACTACTAAACCTACATAGGAGGAGATATAAAAATGGATTCTAAAGAAAACGCTAACATTGAAGGATGCCCGTTTCACGGGAGTGCTACTAGTTACAAATCAAGCGGTACTACAAATCGTGATTGGTGGCCAAATGCATTAAACCTGAATATTCTCCGTCAACATGACAGAAAATCGAACCCTATGGGGGAAGACTTTGATTATGTGGAAGAATTTAAAAAGCTAGACTACGATGCTCTTAAACAGGACCTTCAAGATTTAATGACGAACAGTCAAGATTGGTGGCCTGCTGACTATGGACATTATGGTCCATTCTTTATCCGTATGTCTTGGCACGCTGCAGGTACATACCGTTCCGGTGATGGCCGTGGCGGCGGCGGCACTGGCAACCAGCGTTTTGCTCCGCTTAACAGCTGGCCGGACAACACTAGCCTTGATAAAGCCCGCCGACTCCTATGGCCGATTAAGCAAAAGTATGGCAACAAGATCTCTTGGGCCGACTTGCTTGTCCTAGCAGGAAATGTTGCGATTGAATCCATGGGCGGTAAAACAGTCGGTTTTGGAGCAGGACGCCCAGACATTTGGCATCCAGAAGAAGACATCTATTGGGGTGCTGAAAAAGAATGGCTAGGCGATAATCGGTACACAGGCGAACGTGACCTTGAAAATCCACTTGCTGCTGTTCAGATGGGGCTTATCTATGTGAACCCAGAAGGTCCAAACGGTAAACCAGATCCGATTAAGGCAGCTCACGACATTCGTGAAACCTTTGGACGCATGGGAATGAATGATGAAGAAACGGTTGCCCTCATTGCAGGCGGCCATACTTTCGGCAAGGCTCACGGTGCCGGAGATGCCTCTCATGTTGGACCAGAACCGGAAGCTGCTCCTATTGAAGCACTAGGCCTCGGCTGGCAAAACTCTTACGGAAGCGGCAAAGGCCGTGACACCATTACCAGTGGTCTTGAAGGGGCTTGGACTCCTAATCCAACTCAATGGGATAATGGGTATTTTGATATGTTATTTGGCTATGAATGGTGGTTGACAAAGAGTCCTGCTGGTGCATGGCAGTGGCTTGCTGTAGACCCTGATGAGAAACATCTAGCACCAGATGCCGAGGATCCATCTGTTAAAGTTCCAACCATGATGTTTACTACGGACCTTGCATTGCGTCATGATCCAGAATACGAAAAAATTTCGCGTCGTTTCCATCAGAATCCAGAAGAATTTGCAGATGCATTTGCCCGCGCATGGTTCAAACTTTTACACCGCGACATGGGTCCTAAAGCAAGATATTTAGGCCCGGAAGTTCCGGAAGAGGATTTCATCTGGCAAGATCCTGTACCAGCCGGCAATTATGACCTAACAGAGGCCGAAATTGCTGAGATTAAAGCAAAAATTCTAGACTCAGGACTCACAGTCAGTAAGCTAGTCACAACTGCGTGGGCTTCTGCCAGTACCTATCGTAGCTCCGATCACCGTGGAGGTGCCAATGGTGCCCGTATCCGGCTTGCACCACAGAAAGATTGGGAAGTAAACCAGCCGGAACAACTAGCACAAGTGCTTCAAGTCCTAGAAGGCATTCAACAGGAGTTGGATAAGGAAGTCAGCATCGCTGATTTGATTGTACTAGGCGGTTGTGCCGCAATTGAAAAAGCTGCACAAGATGCAGGTTTTGATGTAACGGTTCCTTTTGCTCCAGGACGTGGCGATGCCACACAAGAGCAAACGGATGCTGAAAGCTTTGATGTCCTGGAACCGGTCGCTGATGGTTTCCGCAACTATCAAAAGCAACAATATAGTGTAAGCCCGGAAGAACTTTTAGTGGATAAGGCTCAGCTCTTGAACCTAACTGCACCTGAAATGACGGTTCTTATTGGTGGTATGCGTGTTCTAGGCACAAACTATGGCGGCACTCAGCACGGCGTCTTTACTGAACATGTCGGCACTCTCACTAATGACTTCTTCGTTAATTTACTAGACATGGGGGTACAGTGGAAACCTGTAGAAGGAAACGTCTATGAAGGGCATGACCGTAAGACAGGTAAAGTCGTTCGAACAGCAACTAGAGTGGACCTCGTGTTTGGTTCAAACTCTGTCCTTCGTGCCATTGCAGAAGTCTATGCCCAAGATGATAACAAAGAAAAGTTTGTGCGCGATTTTATCGCTGCCTGGGTCAAGGTAATGAACGCTGATCGCTTCGATCTTAAAGCAGTTGACCAAAAGAAAATTCAACTAACCAGTAAATAAGCACAAGGAAAACCGCCGTCATGTAGACGGTGGTTTTCTTTCTTAAAAGACACAACATAATCTTTACATTTTAGTTTTTTAACTCCTTTTATAAGAAATGAATAATATAAAACAGAAGGCGATTTCGCAAAATTGAGGAGTTAGAGGTATGGAAATTGGCATTTATACTTTAGCGGATTTAACCCTGGATCCACAAACTGGTAAAACAATCAGCTCCAAGCAGCGACTAGAGGAAATTATTAAAGCAGCAAAAATGGCAGACGAAGCTGGACTAGATGTATTTGGTGTGGGAGAACACCATCGTCTAGATTATGCAGTATCCTCACCTGCAGTTGTCTTATCAGCGATTTCACAGGTCACAAAGCAAATTAAGTTGACTAGCGCTACGACAGTATTAAACACTATAGATCCTGTCCGTTTATTCGAGGATTTTGCAACGCTTGACCTTTTATCAAGTGGGCGAGCTGAAATTATGGCTGGGCGCGGGGCTTTTTTAGACTCATTCCGACTTTTCGGCTATGATACAGAAGATTATGATAAATTGTTTGAAGAACACATCGACCTATTGTTAAAACTAATTGCGAACGAAAAGGTTACCTGGAAAGGCCGCCTTCGCTCTTCATTAAAAGATGCCGAAATCGCACCAAGACCTGTTCAACAAAAACTCCCTATTTGGATAGGCGTCGGAAGTACGTTAGAAAGTGCAGAACGAGCAGGCAGGTTAGGTACTGGATTGGCCATCGTCATGCTTGGCGGAGATCCAAATTTATATAAACCGCTCGTAGACCGATACCGAGAAACAGCTGCTGAAAACGACCACTCTTTAGAAAATTTGAAAGTGGGAGTTACAGGGCACGCTTATATATCAAAAACCAATCACCAAGCAATAGAAGAATTTTTTCCGTACCATTCAAATTATTGGCTCCACCTCAATCGGCAGCATGGAATCCATCAATCAATTTCAAGAGGTGACTTTGAACGGATGTGCAGAAAAGAAACTGCCCTTTTTGTTGGCAGCTCTCAGCAAATTATCGAAAAAATCATGTCCCAATACGAACTATTTGGTCACCAGCGTTTTATCGCACAGATGGATATAGGTGGTATGCCCTTTAAAAAAGTGGCTGAAAACATTGAGAAATTAGCAACAGAAGTAGCACCCGTTATACGAAAGGAAACTGGAAAATAGAATATCAACTATTGCCTGGATATATTTTCTTTGCTAGTCTTTACCGTTTTGGATTGGGATTCCAGGAAACGTGGAAGACCAATCCAATAATGAACATTACATACTAATGCCCCCACTTACCCCGATACCAGTGTCTTCATTAAATATTGTTTTTGATAAAGTATGGATAATATCTCCTCTGCTGATAATTCCTATAACTCTACCTGCACCATTCACTACAGGTATCTTTTTAAAATGATGTTTAGATATTAAACGTATAGCACTTTCAAAGTCATCATCCGGTGCTAATGTTTTTATATTTTTCCTTACCATAATTTTTTCAACAGGTGTATTCATCCTTTCTCTTAATACATCTTCTATTTTTTGAGCCTCCTCTATATAGGTAACATAGTAGGCTAAATACACTTTCTCTTTATTAGGAGAAAGAAAACGTACGATATCCCCATCTGAAACAACGCCAACTAAATTCCCTTTATCATCAACGACTGGTACACCACCAATCCGATTGGTTTCTAATATGGAGATTAATTCTTTGACAGTAGTTGTATTTTTAACGGTAATTATATTTCTGATCATAAAATCACGAACTTGCATTTTAGACATACTCCTTTCATTTATCACATATTCCCTTTCCTTTTAGTAAAAAAGGGATTCTAGTTTAAGGATACTCCAAATTTAAAGGTTCATTTTCATCTATTTTATGAACTTTTTTTCTAATAAATTTTATAACAAAATTCTTAACAACATTGAGTTAGGACTTGGACGATTCATCTAAGGGCTTTTTGTTCCTTCAAACGGATGTATCTTTCTTGGTACCATATCCCTTACTTGTATACCATTACACCTTTTCTTGTTTGGAAAAGCTTTTTCATAAAAAACAACCATTTCCTCTTTGCTGAAACAGAGTTTTATTATAAAGTTAGAACATTTCAGTCTGTAGATAAACCCGAAATATTAATCGGTTTGCCTATCCAAAAAAATGACCTATACTTTCCAAATTAGAATACTATCTTAATGAAAAAAAACCCTGAATTCGCATTTTTTACGAAAACAGGGTCTTTTTAGCAAGACTTTTTTTACATTATGAGAGTTCATAATAACATTATGGGAATTCAAAGTAGATGTTTCTTAAAAGTGACATTAAGAAGTTTTTTTATGTGAATTTGGTTTGATATATAACCCAAGTTCCTTTTTCTCTTTTGTTAATGAGCGGTAAAGAGAAACCATCATTAATAAAATGATGAATGAGAATGGGAATGCTGCAGCAATTAATGCATTTTGAAGTGCTTGCAATCCGCCACTATATAGAAGAATTAATGCTACAGTAGACTGGGCAATACCCCAAGATAGTTTTACAGAATTGGGTGGCGTTAGTGACCCATAGGTTGTTTGCATTCCAAGAACGAAAGTTGCGGAGTCAGCAGAAGTGATAAAAAATGTACACACGAGTGCAATGGCGACGATTGAAAGAAGCGTTGACCATGGTAACTGATTAAAGATGGCAAATAAGACTTCTTCATTAGCAAATTTTGTTAGATCGATATGCCCAGCATTCTGAACGTCAATCCCTGAAGTCCCAAACACTGCAAACCACAAAAAGCTTACAAGGGACGGCAGCAATAGAACGCCCACTATAAACTCCCGGATGGTTCTCCCTTTTGATACACGCGCAATAAAGATCCCCACAAATGGTGACCAGGAAATCCACCATGCCCAATAAAAGATGGTCCAGCCATTGATCCATGAGCGATGTTCTTCATTGAGAGGAGAGAGTCGAAAACTCATCTGAACGATATTTTGAATATATCCACCAATGGTATCAGTAAACATGTTTAATATTAGAATGGTTGGTCCTGTGATGAACATTAAAGCAAACAACGCAATAGCTAAAACCATGTTCGTGTTACTTAAATATTTAATCCCTTTTCCCAGTCCAGACCATGCCGACATCATAAAAAGAACGGTAACAATTACTACAATGATAAACTGAACGGTGAAATTATTTGGTATTCCAAATAAGTATGATAAACCGCCATTGATTTGTGCTGCTCCGAATCCTAATGTGGTCGCAACCCCGATCACCGTGGCAAAAACAGCTAACACGTCTACAGCTGTACCGAGAGGCCCTTCCATTCTTTTTTTTCCTAACACGGGTTTTAATGTAGCTGAAATGAGACCAGGTTCCTCTTTGCGGAATTGATAGTAAGCCAAGACTAGGGCAACGATTGCGTAAATTGCCCATGCATGAATTCCCCAGTGAAAAAAGGTATACCTCATCGCCTCTTTTTGAGCATCAGCTGTTCCTCCCTCTGCTAATGGAGGATTAACGAAATGAGATAGTGGTTCAGCAGCTCCCCAAAATACAAGACCAATCCCCATACCCGCACTAAATAACATGGCAAACCATGAGACATTTGAGAACTCAGGCTTATCACCAGGTTTCCCTAATCTTATCGCCCCAACAGGACTAAATATAAGAAATATACAAAAGATGACAATTATTGAAACTAATATTAAATAATACCATCCAAAAGCGGTTGTAAGAAATTCCTGTATATTGCCTGTTACTTCCTCAAAACTTTTTGGTGCCGTAACACCGAAGATGACTGATGCGAGGACAATTGCCATTGAAATCCAAAAAACGTTTGATATTCGTTTCATCGAATGCTCCCTTCTTTATATAAGTAATTTCCAGTGATTCGTCATACACCTGTTTTCTCCATTTTCTAAAGATACTAACTTCCTCTCATCAAATCCCATTTGTTACTAATATAAGACATGTAAATAATGGTAATCCTTCTTAAACCGCTTTTTAGTTTGATGAGAAAAAACTGTTCACCCTTTAAAGAAGAAAGCAGATGAAAAACAAAATAATAAGTTATTTGCCCCTCCAAATAAGGAGACCTAATCAGCGATTCCTTATTTTTCGACAAATACTGTACTATATCAGTCTAATATAAATAGAAACTGATATCTATTTATATGATTTATCTACAACCTAGGTAAAGTAAGGAATGTATTTATAAAGAGGGAAATATCGATGCGATAAATCCCTCTCCTATATGTCGAAAATTATGCAAAATAGACGAAAGGCAGGTCCCATGTGTCTCTCCACAGATCCTGCTATCTGTACTTTTTTAAAACATAGAGAAACATTTTCAATCCCGTGAA
The DNA here is from genome assembly GCF_000612665.1 of Neobacillus dielmonensis. Lineage (GTDB taxonomy): Bacteria > Bacillota > Bacilli > Bacillales > Cytobacillaceae > Neobacillus > Neobacillus dielmonensis. Next base: position 18,086 of record NZ_HG942069.1, on the reverse strand, counting down.
TACACAATAAATGATTGGTAAGTAGAGGTAACATTTTTGGTGCTTGAAGAAGACGGTCATAAGGAGCTATCCTGTTAAACAAATACCAATCAGACAAAATGGTTAGGAGACTTATCCACATATTATTCACAGGAGCATCAAAACTTTGTTTTACATTATAAAAGTTAACAAGAAAATCCTCTAATTGAACATTTGTTGGCTGCATGGCAGGTTTTTGTTTTGGTATACAAAAAGCACCTCCTTAAAGTACCAGGAGGTGCTGCTATAAATATTTATTACATTAGGTGAATTAAGTGGAAGACGATACCGACCACGAACAACCCAAGAATCATAATGATAGGAGAAACTTTCTTTTTAAGCAACCACATGCAAAGGAAGGTGATTAGCAATCCAGCTAAACCAGGAATTAAACTATCCAAGTTATTTTGTAAAGTAGTTACTTTAACAGGTTCTAATGAAAGCCCACTAGCTTGCTGCTGCAACGCCGTTTTAATCCCTTCAGCCCCGCCAGGTAACTTATCCCATTCGATGTAAGCACCTTTGGAAAGTTTAACTTCGGATACAACCGGCGCAAATCTTACGGATACCCATCGGTTAACTAATGAACCAAGGATGAACATACCTAAGATGGATGCACCTTTCGTAATATCTTGAAGTACTCCGCCAGATATGTCGTCCGTAATTTTAGATCCAGCTTTGTAACCAAATTCTTGCGTATACCACGTGAAGCCCATCCGAATGAGATTCCATAACACGAAGAAAATAATTGGCCCAAGGATGTTACCGGTCAAAGCAAGTGAAGCGCCTAACGCACCAAGGATTGGTCTAACCGTGAACCAGAAAACTGGGTCCCCGATCCCTGCTAAAGGCCCCATCATACCAACTTTAACCCCTTGAATGGCTGTGTCGTCAACCGGCGCACCATTCGCACGTTCTTCTTCAAGTGCCAAAGTTACACCAATAATCGGTGATGCTACATATGGGTGAGTATTAAAGAACTCTAAATGACGTTTTAGTGCAGCAGAACGATCTTCTTTAGTATTATATAATTTTTTGATTGCGGGAATCATCGTATAAGCCCAGCCACCGTTTTGCATCCGTTCATAGTTCCAAGAACCTTGAATGAAAGTGGAACGCCACCAAACAGAAATACGATCTTTTTTTGATAATCTTAATTCATTTGCCATTTTTATGCGCCCTCCTTCTTAGTAACTATCAATAATATCGCCTATTGGATCACCCATATTGGAGCCGCCGCCCTTACCTGAACCGCCTTGTTTAGAAAGCGCTAAATAGATAAGTGCAAGAGCCACACCAATAGCACCTAGACCGATAAGTGTGATTTGTGAAACAGTCGCTAATACGAAACCAATTGCGAAGAATGGCCATACTTCTTTTGTCGCCATCATGTTAATAACCATTGCATAACCAACAGCTACGACCATTCCCCCGCCGATTGCTAAACCGTCTGTCAACCAGACTGGCATAGAGGTAAGCAATTCTCTAACCGGACCTGCACCAATAGCAACGATTAATAAAGCTGGGATGGCAATACGTAATCCCTGCATACAGATTGCAACGATTTGCCAAAGTTCAACTTTTTTGATATTTCCTTCTTGAGCTGCAGCATCCATAAAGTGTACGATTGCGGTTGCTAGCGTACGAACGATGATGGTTAATAATAGGCCAGCAACTGCAAGTGGAACAGCAATTGCAATGGCAGAAGCCACACCGGCTTTACCTTGTCCACCTAAAACTAAAATGATAGCAGAGGCAACTGAAGCTAACGCAGCATCCGGCGCTACGGCAGCTCCGATGTTTGCCCAACCTAAAGCGATCAATTGAAGAGTACCGCCTAAGATAAGACATGGTACTAAGTTTCCTGTAACTAAGCCAATTAACGTACAAGCAACAAGTGGCTGGTGGAATTGGAATTCATCCAAAATCCCTTCCATACCAGCTAAAAATGCTACGATAAAGACTAATATTATTTGAATCACATTCAAATCCATGAGTATTAATCCTCCGTTTCACTGAGTATTAGAATTATTTTTGTTTGTTTAACTCTTCTTGAGCCTTCTTGATAATTTCGCTCATGTCACCTTTTGAATCGTTCGGTACTTTACGTACATCGAAGTTCAAACCAAGTTCTTTTAACTTTTTAAAAGTATCGATGTCATCTTGGCTAAAGGCCAACACTTTATTCGGCTGCACTTTACCTGGCGAGTGTGCCATCGAACCAACGTTGATTGTCTTCAATGGGACGCCGCCCTCAACCGCTCTAAGTGCATCTTGCGGGTTTTCGAACAAAAGTAACGCGCGCTGGCCGCCGAAGTGTTGATCATCTTTTGCAAGTTCGATCATTTTTTTGACTGGAACAACGTGTGCCTTTACACCTGGAGGAGCAGCTTGTTGGATCAATTTCTTACGAAGATCATCCTTAGCTACTGCATCAGATACAACGATGATCCGTGTAGGCTGTGTCGTTTTTGTCCAAGCAGTTGCTACTTGTCCGTGAAGCAAACGAGAGTCAATCCGTGCTAACACATATTCAAATTTTCCAGGGGCGCCTGCATTAGATGTCCCGGCAGCAGGTGCAGCTGTTGCTGTTGCTGGTTCTAATTCTTCAGGTCTTACTTTGACGCCTTCTTTAGCAGGGCTCAGAATATTCGCAGCAATTTCATGTGCTGTGTTCATGGAGAAGCGAGATGCAAAAGCTTCAATTAACATTGGTAAGTTCATACCAGCAACGATTGCCCATTTATCTTTGTGTCCTTCAAACAAGCTGTTGGCTTGATTGAAAGGAGTTCCACCCCAAAGATCGACTAAAAATAATACTTCGTCTTGGTTATCGAAAGAGGCGATTGCTTCTTGCATTTTTGCCTTTACATCATCAGGTCCTTCGCTCGGCATCAAGGTAACAGCTTTTACATTTTCTTGTTTTCCAAAGATCATCTCTCCAGATTGCAAGATACCATTTGCAAATTCGCCGTGACTAGCAATGATAATTCCTACCATCTTTATACCTCCTATGATTAATGTTAGAGCTTAAAAAACATGGTAAACTCCTAAAGTTACTTTCAACTCATCTAAAGCGGTTACACTTACAACGAAAAAACAACAAAAAAAGGCATAAGCAAAAAGTCGATTAAATGAAGGTTTGGGTATAGAATGCCCCTTATTCTTCATTTCAATCAATACTTTTTACTCATGCCTGATCGAATCAGTAACACGTAAAAAATAATGGCTATTTCATTTATTTTTCAACCGCTGTGAATGAATGTCAAGTAAACAGCTTCTCAATCAAATAAAAGCCTTTTCATTGCTTGCGGCATCACTTTAATGAGCTTACATGAGAGATTATAGCACCATGATATTACTCTTTCAAGAGGTAATTTAACAATTTTAGATTTTTTTCGACAAAAAAAGACAAGTTCCCACCTGTCTTGATAGTATCATTATTACTTTTTCATTTCCTCTTTAAGCCGCGTTTGATTACATCAAAGAAACTTAAAGACTGGACCATATGATTCGGATCAACGTACTCCCGTATGGTTCGCAAAACTTTCTTCGGATCCTTAGAAGAAAATGTGAAATTCCCATTCCGCTTAGTTTTGATAGCAAAACGCGGAATCCATTTCCCTTTGAACATGACCGAAGCGATTACGTAATCAACTTCTTCCCAAGGAATTTGAATAAACTTACGGGCATCACGATCATTGAAGAATTCAAATCCTTTGTCTCCAATCATGATTTTCCCATATTCTCCAATTCCCATATGCGAGGTAGCATTTATAACCAAATCGACTTTAGTATTGATTGATTGGACCATCTTATTTACTCCATCTCTTTCTTTTAATAAGGCTCGTTAAATTTTGCTGTTGATTTCCACTCCAATCAACAGAGTAAAAAAATCAAAGCTATTGTTTTACAGTGCCTTTAATAAAAATATTATACGCACTTTATTAGTTTAAGCAACGTATACATAAAACAACATTGAGCATTACCTTTAAAACATAAGATCGATTTCCTATTCCACTATCGACTTAAAATGGAGCAATATAGTAATTAGGGGAACCTAAATTTGTTGAGGTTCCCCCTTACTTCTGCTTATTTTTAATTTTACTTTAAGTTTTTAACTCCAGTTTCTAGTATTTCCATTTGTAAAAGTGTCTGTTCATCTGTAATGGTTTTATCTTTACCATTTATGATGGCTTCATATAAATCATCATATACTCTTCCATAATCGCCATTTACGGATTTCACTTTTTCTTCGTGGATTGTACCTTCTTCATCGATATATGTCAGTACACCATAATGATTTATGGTATCGATACCGAAATCTTTGTGATCAGGCATGTAAAATAGCTTTAAATGTTCTTCCTGACGATCTTTGGTTTCTTTTACAAAGCATCCCTTTTTGCCATAAACGACGAAGCTAGGTCTTTCTTTCAGTCTGAAATAACTGGACTTAACAGATACTTTTAACTTGCCATAATATAAATCCAAATCAAAATAATCGTTCATTCTTCCTTGTCCTAATAATTGCCTCACATCATAATGGATATGATCGGGCTTGCCAAAAAAGCTGATGACCTGATCAAGTGTATGACAGCCATGTCCATATAAAAATGACTCAATAGGTTTAAAAGAATGAGTTGACTCTGGTACTTCCGGACGGAAATAGTCATAATGCATTTCCAACTCCAGCAAGTCCCCAAGTTTCCCTTCTTCAATGACCTTTTGAACGGTTAAAAAGTCACTATCAAAACGTCTGTTTTGATACGCCTGAACAATTAGTCCTTTCTCTTTTGCCATTGCAAATATCTCTTTTGCCTGTTCTGAGGTTTCCATAAACGGCTTCTCGACTAAACAGTGTTTATTATGTTCTAATACTAATTTTGCGTATTCAAAATGACTGTCCGTTCTTGTGCAAATTACAATAAGTTGAATGTCTTTGTCATTTAATAGTTCATCTAGATCAGATGTATATTGGACCCCAGCAATTCTTTTCCAACTTTCATGCATAGGATTTCTTTGATAAATGGTTTTTACCTTTATATTCTCTCTTTGCAAAACGAACGGCAGATGATATCTGTTCGTGCTTTTCCCGTTTCCAATATAACCAATAGTAAGCATAGCAGCCCCCTAAAATATTTTATTCCATATTTTCTGTTATACTACTCAACCTGTGCTTCTTGCAATTGTTTGGGCTTCAATACTATCCTCATATATTAATTTCCTGCTATAAGTATAGCTCCATAAAGTGTCTCTTACCAAATTCACGGTCTTATTTCAAGAATCCCTACTGAAATATTGACGTTGAAACATACACATTCTTATTGCATTATGGTATTCACCGTCAACAAAAAACTCATCGATTAATTCTCCTTCAAACTGAAAACCGAGTTTCTTATATATATGTATCGCTTTTTCATTGGTCTTATCCACGATTAAATATAATTTATACATATTTAACACAGAAAACGCATAGTCCATAGCGAGATAGGTTGCAGCCTTTGCATATCCATGTCCTTGATGATTCGGATTAATAATAATTTGGAATTCTGCCCTACGATGAATATAATCAATCTCTACTAATTCAACCAACCCTACCAATTCAGTGCCCTTTTGTACAATAAATCTTCTTTCACCCTGATCATGAATATGTTTATCATATAAATCCTGCAATTCCACAAATGACTCATATGGCTCCTCGAACCAATAGGACATGATGTTGGCATTAATATTTAATTTATGGACAAATCCTAAGTCTTCTCTTTCTAATGGCCTTAATTTCACATCACTCATTATCTTCCCAACCTCCTAATCCTGCATTAAATCAGGGGTATCCCCATTATGATAAAGTTTAAAATCTTCCGTCTCCGCTTTGGATACCAACTATTTAACATTAGGTATCGACTCTTTAAAGGAAGACTAACTTGACTATATTTCCAAATTTCCTCTGCATGCCTTTTTGGATCAAAGGATCAATTCTTATGAAGTACCATGAATAATCATGACTTTAGCGTGCCCTATATTGTTTCAATTGAATCCCTTACTAGACAAGGGATTGAGTAATTTCATTTTGTTTTTCGAAAAAACGACATATCAAGGCATCTTATTAATAAATGTTGGAACGACCTCAGGATTTCCCCCCGCCAATCTTTGAAATTACAACATTAGTCTCTTTTATAAACCAGTTTAAAAAATATTAAAGAAGCTAAAAAGACGATTCACCTATTTTAAGGTTAGAAGAATCGTCTTCTATTGTTTATCTGACTATGATTACATGATTGGCAGCAGCTTACTGAAGACCAGTACTTGGCTTATCTCTATTAAATTTCAATGATTTTAATCGTGGAAAAGATCTCTTCTTCTGCTGTTTGATGGCTCCATTCGTGAGGATAATAACCCAGTGGATTACAAATTATTTCCATTCCTTCTATTTGTTCATGGTATCGGGTGTGAATATGTCCGAAAATATATTTCTTCACCCCATATTTTAAAGCCAATTCTCCGAATCTAAAGCTTCCTTGCATTGCATTGAAAAAGTCCCATTTAGGGTCATCCTTGTATAAAACAAACTGCGATAATGGTACAAAATGTGTGACCAATATGATATTTTTCCCATGATATTCGCTTAACCAGTTCTCAAGTTTCAAAATATACCGGTCCGTCTGTTCACGATCTGCCCCTGGCCAGTGGGCATAAATTTTATCCGGCCAAGTGAAATCCTGGTAGGTACCATTAGAAAATTGTTCTTCCGTAAACCCTGGGATTCCAAAGCTATAATCGTACCAGCCCCCTTCACCGATCACTACCCAATCATCATTTAATTCAACGGGACCATTGCCGAGGTTTCCCGGAAATTGAAGAAGCAATTCATGAGCAGCCTTTGAATCTTCATGATAGATGTCATGATTCCCATGGACGAACAAAAACTTTGTGCGAGGAGAATACTGTTGAAGCTGATTTAACAAAGCTAGGCTTTTTTCTGGACCAGCTGTCATATCGCCCCCAATGATAAACACATCGGGCATATGGGCCGCCATCCATTTATGTAACAGTCCCATCAGGTCCGTTTGGGTATTTTTGCGATTAAGGCCTTCATGGATATCTGACAATACAGCTATTCTCATTCCCATCTCTCCCACTCATCCCTTTTCGTAAATCTTTCTTTCTTCACTACCCATATTAAATTTTGCTTTTCATTATCAAATAACGATGCGACAGTTCCCAGCTCCGCACTAAAGTATATTCTTAATTTTTCTGAGCTAACAGTTGATTTCCTTACATGGTTCAAAATCAGCACGAAACTTGCTATTACTTATTCTTAACATGATGAATTCCATCCTAAATTTATATTTGAAGCCTTAAAATTCCTTTAAAAAAGACTCCCACCCCAAGGATACGAGCCATAAAACAACCATTTTATATTTTCACGTGACAATCCGATTGCTTCACCACTTCTTTTAAAGAAATCTGAATAATCCGTGTCCAACTGATAATGGAAAATAAAACAGCCCACATGATCAGCTGTGGGCCTTATCATTAATCATGTTTGTTTGCATATTCAAAGTCAAATTCACATTCTTCTAGTTTGACGACTTTTGTCTTCTTGATAAACTTATAGCCAAACAACAAACAAAGGAATAAAGGAATACCAAGATAGGCGGCAATCACATTTCCCCAATCAATTTTGGCGGAGAAAAACGCCTGATAGTCTTGCCCAAACGTCACAAGCAAACCAACTACAAGCGCAAAGATGGGTCCAAATGGATACCACTTTGCCCGATATGGCAGTTTTTCAAGCGAATACCCTTGAGCCAGATAGGCCTTTCGGAATCGATAGTGACTAGCAGAAATTCCAAGCCAGAAAATAAAACCTGTAATGCTGGCTGCATTCATTAACCATACATATACCATGCCATTACCAAAGATAGAAGAGAGAAACGTAAGCATACCAATAATCGTTGTGACCATCATGGCTGCAACAGGGACACCGCGCTTATTAAGTTTGGCAAAAATCCGCGGTGCTTGTCCTTCTTTTGCCATCGCATATAACATCCGGGTACAAGCGTATAGGCTTGAATTACCTGCCGACAAAATCGCTGTTAGAATAACGGCATTCATGAGTGCCGCTGCAAAGGCAACACCAGCCTTTTTGAAGACAAGCGTAAAAGGACTTACCATAATATCATCACTTAGCAAGTTTGGATTATTGTATGGGATGATTAGTCCTACAACAAAGATCGCCAAGACGTAAAAGATAAGAATTCTCCAAAAAATACTATTAATTGCCTTAGGGACCGTTTTAGCCGGGTTTTCACTTTCTCCCGCAGCAACTCCCACAATTTCCGTTCCTTGAAAAGAAAAACCGGCTGTAAGGAAAATCGCAAATGTACCCAGCAAACCACCGCTAAAAGGTGCTTTTCCCACTGTAAAGTTTTTGAATCCGATGGTCTGGCCGCCCATAATTCCAACAATCATTAGCAGTCCGATCACAATAAAAATAACAACCGCAGCGACTTTAATAATTGAAAACCAATATTCCCCTTCACCATACCCTTTAACGGATAAATAGTTTAGTAGAAAAATTAACGCTAAAAATAAAAAACTCCACAGGAAAGAGGAGGTATGTGGAAACCAAAATTGCATCACCATGGATGAGGCGGTTAACTCTACGGCAAGGGTGATGGCCCAGCTATACCAATAGGTCCAACCCAGTGCAAAACCAAATGCCGGGTCAATAAATTTACTCCCGTACGTGCTGAACGCACCGCTTGTCGGCATAAAGGCAGCTAGTTCTCCTAAACTCGTCATAACAAAGTACACCATTACCCCAATTATCATATAAGCGAGCAATGCTCCTCCCGGTCCACCTTGGGAAATAGATGCACCACTTCCAAGGAACAATCCCGTTCCGATCGCCCCACCGAGCGAAATCATCGTCAAATGACGAGATTTCAGTGTTCGCTTTAACATTTTGTCTTTTTGAGATGATTGTTGCAACATTTCTACTTCTTTTTCAGCTAAACTCATTTTTCATAACTTCCTTATGTGGTTCTCTTAGTTGCAGTATAAAAATGCATGTAAATTGATTATAATGCGTTAAATCTAACAAAACAATACTAAATAAATACCTCATTATGTATGCATTGGTGGAATCTTGGAAGTCAAAGCGATATGAATTAGTGCCTGGCACAACCCGATTTTTCTTGTTTCACTATTTTGTTCCACGCATTAAACATTTCGGTTATGGTTATTCATCAAGAAATGAATCTTTTCCTTCGTGTCTCGGTGAGTCGGGCCAATTCATTGAGGCATTATCAAAGACCACTATCCAAAGGAGTATATTGGTAGAAATATGTAGAATGTTTCTCATTATAATAAAATATGGCTAAGTATAAGTTGAAAGGAATGATTTAATGGCCATTCCGAATGAAAAAGAGAAATATTCATATGCTGGTTATCTAACATAGGATGAAGGTGAAAGGCTTGAGTTAATTAATGGGAAAATTTTCTAAGCAATGATATAGTTTCCGTTAATCTTTTCCCCGGGTTTAAATTAAACCTTAATCAAATATTTGTATAGATTACTTAAATTGCATACCTAATATTTAAGAGCCACTCCCTATGGAGAGGCTCCTTTCACAAGTTGCATCTATTATCTTTTTTATAAACGATGGGGGACCCCCATGCTATTTTAGTAATGACCGTGACACGCACTCCACATGCGTCGGGTGTATATGGCAACACATGGGGTGCTGGTGAGGTTGAAATATGATGTTCATTGCAAAATGGTAAAAATGCTATAATTTGAAAATTGTAGCTATTTATTCTCACCTGGGAACAATATCGCCATAATAATAATAATAATATCATTATCAAATTGCCTAAAATAAATCTGGAACTTCTTAATTACAATTCTTGAAATTCCTTTGTATTTACCAAATTCCTCTGTATAGACTCTTCCAATAAGAGGATTTTTTAATAACTCCTCTGTTTCCAATACAAGTTGAAATCAAGAGTTTCTTCTGGTGTAAATCTTGGAATTCTAAATCCGATGAGTTTTTTTCTCACAGCAAGAGTCCAAATCACATGATGGGTTTTCATTAGCTGAAATCCTTCACCGATAGTGACTTTAAAAGGTCCGAAGTGGTAACTCCATGTCCATTCTTATATTGTTCTGCACTTTCTTTATACATAATTTCAAGTTGCGGATTTTTCTTGACGTCAGTTTCTATTGATTGGTCGTCTTCCTCTTGAAGAACAAGAGAAAACCTCCCTTTACCTGGTATAGAAAATTGATAAAAGTAGAAGGTGTGATACTTCGGAGTATTTTTATCCTTTTGTTATGTTTGTATTAATTAAATAGGGAAATATGAGGAAGCACCTTTGTTACAATAGGTGAGGTCTTTGCTGATTTAGAGCATGGTGTTGCTGAAGATAAAGTACCTAGTCAAGTATAGTAGTATATAGGCATAGAAATATTAGCCAAAATATACTTTAACTCGCCCCTCTATTTGCGCTGTCTCCAAACAGTTTTGAATAAATTTCAGTATTTGTTTTTGATCCCAATTTAAGACGTCTTTTTCTGCTGGTGACTCACCGTGATTATAAAATTGTTTGTAGTCATCTAATGCTTTTTCAATTTGTTTAATTGAAAAAGAAGTACTACCCCCTGACCCACTGACTCCTGCATAATATTTATACGCATTAAGAAGCCTGTACAGTATTAAAGCATTATGATTCCCCATACTGAAACGCGCATAGGCAATTTCTTGTCCTGCTTTATTGTATCCGGATATATCGTGCCCCATAATGATGCTCCTTTATATTTAATTATATTGACTCCAGGCTAAGAAAAAGATTGATGAATGAGAATTTGTGGTTTAAATGGGGTATCACTCCCTTCAGGTAGAATTTTATGAGTGAATTTGCCTAGTGTGGTAGAAAGCAGGTCAAAGTTTAAAATGACGATGAATCAAATAAGGAGATTGCTTAAGTAACTATTAAATTTACAGTAGTTTCAATAAATTTTTTTAAGGATTCAAAATACGGAAGGACCTACTTAAGGTGTTAAGGAGATTAGTAGTGGTAATCTGGGGTAACCTATTTAATATTTTCATATTCTACTAAATTTGTCAAAGCAGAATTTTCGACAAATGTTCCTGCTAAAAGAGAGCATCTACTCTTTTTAAATTGATGATTTGCCCCCTGAAATTTTACAACGGTTAAATAGCCAGATTGGGGTAGAAGGGGACAAAACCAATCATTCAGATTTCAAAAAGCGCTTGAGCAGTATGTAAGGGTAATGAATTCACACCTAAAATATTGCATAGACTTGTCGAGAGAATCGAAATAAAAGCAGATGGGACTACAACAATCTTTTACAGATTCTCGTTACCACCTGCTATTAATCAACGTGTTCAACACATTTTAAACTTCCGAAATCCCCCGCCTCCACCCCCCGCATTGCACCATTTAAAATGAACTGTGAGCCAATGAACAGATTGAATGTCAAAAAGAGCAAGGTTCTAAAAGGTTAGAAAAGGTTCAAGTCGAAATTGAAACCTTACGAAATAAAAAGCTTTGATATGGAACCACAGATCCTACATTTTCTAATTGAGATGATACTTGTAATCACAATGGCACTGTCCATATTCACTACAGCTTTGTAAACTTGCTTCAAGACACAAAAAGGCAATGCCCAAAGGGTTAGTTGCCTTTCTTTTGCCCAATCACCCCACTCGAAATCCCGTTATTCCTTCGTTAGTTAAAAAAAGGTTTCCTTCTCCTCCGCTTTCATCATTATTGTTGATATGTTGGGGATAACTGACTTTTTACTCTCAATTTTTTGTAGAAACTTTATTTCAACTGTTGATAAGATGTGGATAAAGTTTATTTTACGGTGTTTGATATCGAATTCTTAGTCACACTTTTAAATGAACTGCGACACACACTCCACATGTCCGAGTGTATGTGTCAACACATAAAGTGTTGGTAGGGTTATAGGATATTGCAAAGTATGTCCTTTTTACCCGAATGTTAGGTGATGGAGAATTAATATAGTAATCTAGCTTTTTAATAGAGAATATATTAGTATCTTAGAATTGAGATACTATTAATTATCATTCTAATATAAGTAATTTTGGTATCGCCTTCAAAATAATGAAAAGATTCAATATAAGCTATTAGCGGATTTCATAGGAATCTTTAGGATTTTGTAAAACGATTCTTGTTTACTATATTCTTCCAAATAGGAATAATGAAAGAGTACACTATTCCAAAGGAGGAGTTCCATGTTTGGTAGAAAGTCAATAATCACAGTTCTTACAACAAGTATGCTTTTATCAGCAGGGGTTGTATATGCTCAAACCACCAATGCAGCAAATGCACAATCCGTAACAGCGTTTGACAACAAGATTATTAAAAAAATCAGTGCAGATAATATGTATAATACCATTAAGTATCTATCAGCTGTGCCAAGGGAAGCTGGTACAGAGGGAGAGGTTCGCGGGGTTGAGTACATAGAAAGCCAGTTTAAAAGTTTAGGCCTCGAAACAAGAAGAATACCATTCCCAATCTATGATTATAAGACAAATAGTCAGTTGGCTGAAGTTGACGGAGTTAATTTAAATGGACGTGCCTTTAGCGGCAGTGGAAGCGGAAATGTAACGGCAGAGCTCGTTAATGTTGGAAAAGCAACCACTGGGGAAGTTACGGATGCAGTGGCAGGGAAGATTGCTTTAGTTGCGAGGGGAGATATTGCGTTCGTTGATAAAGTAAAAAATGTATTTGCTAAAGGCGCAGTTGGGGTACTTATGTATAACAATGCTTCTGGAGCATTTACTGGCCAAGCCAACGGTGAGCTTCCAGCTGTAGGGATTACTCGTGAACAAGGCTTGAATCTAGTAGAAAAATTAAAAAACGGTCCTGTTACCGCTACTTTAAACGTCGATATACAAAAAATTGAGAAAACCTCTTTTGTGGTTGAAGCCAAATTAAAGCCAAACAAGAACAAGGACACAGGTCAGATTGTTACAATCGGTTCGCACCATGACTCCGTTCCTAATGGACCAGGGGCAAATGACGATGCCTCCGGTGTTTCTGCCGTATTGGAGTTGGCAAGAATTTTTGTCAATACTCCGATTGATACAGAAGTCCGTTTTCTGACGTTCGGTTCCGAAGAGAGAGGGATGGTGGGCTCATCCTTTTATGTATCACAGCTTCCACAGAGTGATATAGACCGTATGGTCGCCCATTTCCAAATGGATATGATTGGCGGGGCGGAAGCTGGAGAAGATCACCCATTAGGTGGACTGATCATGTACACTATCGACGGTCAGAAAAATCTTGTTACCGACTTAGGAGCGTCTGCCACATCGAGATTGTATGATGTTGCAATACCATATGGACAGTTAGGAAGAAGTGACCATCAGCCATTCCATGACGTTGGCATTCCTTCTGCTCTCTTTATCCATTCACCGGTTGAACCTCAGTATCACAAGCCAACAGATACAATTGATCATATCAGTAAAGAAAAGCTGCAGCAAGCTACATCAACCGTTGGAGCAGCAGCCTATCAAATTATTCGCCCGGATACACCTGCTCTAGAGCGAGCACATGTTGCCCCAGCAACAGTGAACTATGACTATGAAAACCGCCCAGTAGATTAATGAAGAACGAGTCAAAAAGCTTGAATCGACAAAGATTCAAGCTTTTTTCACTATATGCTAAAATACAACTAAAATTGATCTTAATCTTTTTACATTAACAAATTTCAATCCGCCTAGGTTCTTCTGTAATACTAACCTCACTGTAATGAAAGCATCAGGGAAGATTCAGTCCAGTTATCCGCATCCACAAAATAACCTAGGTTAATCTTTATCGTTTGTCTAGGCTGGATACTGCCAATTGTAAAAGACTTTTTTCGTTTTCGTATATTAGATAAAACAGACACAAGTCCAAACTATCTACAGGAATCTAACAGTATATAGCATTTTGAACAGAAACTAGCTGATTATACTCACTATTACAATCACAAACGAATGAAGGCAAAATTAAAAGACGTGAGTTCAAAGGAATAACGAACGAACTCACGTCGTCTTAAAAGTTGCAAAGTAATATTGGTCTAACTTTATTGGGTCAGATCAGGGTCAGTTGCCTTCTTTTGTGTAGTTAAAAAAATCCTTCCATTTCCCACTAAATTTCCCCTTACTTCTTCGTTCACTGTCATAATAAAGTCTTTCCATTTCTCCCGCTATTTTCCCTTCATTGCAAGAAAAAAACCCGTTTTCCGGGCTTTCCTTACGTTCTTTATCGAGTTGAATAAAGTTTTTCATCGAGCATTTACCCACGATTGTTGATAAGTCGGGCCTAAATCAGACTTTCTTCTCCTTTTTTGGACAAACTTTATTTCAACTGTTGATAAGATGTGGATAAAGTTTATTTTAACATGTAGAATTTCTATTTTTTAGTCAGGCTTTAGAATGAGTTGCGCGACACACTCCACGTGTGTCGTATGTGGAAACATATCCACTGGCTGCACTTCCAAAGTCTTATATCCGCCATCTTCCAATATTCGCAAATCCCGAGCCAATGTTGCTGGGTTACAGGAGACATAAACGACCTTTTTCGGCTTCATATCTGTAATCGTCTTAAGTAGGGTCTCATCGCAGCCCTTACGTGGTGGGTCCACCACCAGTACATCCGCAGCATTTCCTTCTTTATACCAGCGTGGAATCACTACCTCCGCTTCTCCAACAGCAAACTCCACATTGGTCATGCCGTTTAATTCCGCATTTCTTCTAGCATCCTCGATGGCTTCTGGCACCACTTCCACTCCGAAAACCTTCTTAGCCTTTTGCGCCAAAAACAAGGAAATCGTCCCAATTCCACAGTAGGCGTCAATGACACTTTCATCGCCGGTTAGGTTGGCGTACTCCAGCGCCTTTTCATAGAGTACCTTAGTCTGAACCGGATTCACCTGATAAAACGATAATGCCGAGATAGCAAACTTCACATCACCAATGAAGTCATAAATGACCTCATTTCCCCAGAGCACCGTTGTTTTCTCACCGAGAATCACATTTGTCCGTTTGGAATTTACATTATGTACAATAGATTTCACCTTAGGCAATCGCTCAATGACTTTGTCCACCAGTTCTTTTCGATGTGGCAAATCTGTTGTTCTCGTAATCAACACAACCATTAGTTCACCCGTCTGTTTACCGTACCGGGCCATAATATGGCGAAGGATCCCTTTATGGGACTCCTCATTATAAGCAGGAATCTCTAACTCATTGCAGATTTCTTTTACTACTTGTACCGCTTGATTAACCTCCGGCAACTGAATTAGACTTTCATCCGTATCCACGATTTCATGGCTTCGAGGCTTAAAAAACCCAGCAATCAGCCTGCCGTCTTTTACGCCTACGGGCACCTGTGCTTTATTCCGATAATTCCATGGGTTGTCCATTCCGATAATTGGATGGACTATCACATCCTCTAGCTTCCCAATCCTCGTCAGCACCTGACGGACTTGATTCTCCTTATATTTCAACTGTCCCTCATAGCTAATATGCTCAAGCTGGCAGCCGCCGTATTTGGTGCGCTCGTTGCTCGGAATATCGACTCGATAAGGGCTTTTCTCCTGAATTTCGATTAACCGCCCGATTCCGTAGCTTTTATTCACTTTAATTACTTTAACTTTTGCCTGTTCACCAGGCAACCCGCCCGCCACGAACAACGGGTAGCCATCGACCTTGGCAACACCCGCACCATCATGGGTTAAATCTTTAAATACTACATCTATGTAATCATTTTTGTTTACAGGCAATGTTCTGCTCATTCGCTTCTTCCTTTTCTCCGTAATAACTAGACAGATTGTATCACAAAGCATTAAATATCCCAAACGAACAATAATTAATTGTCTCGTAATGCTTGTACATGTTTACTCCAGCTCTTTAGGATACTATAAGATATTTTAAAATCAGCGTCCAAAAAAAAAAGACCCCGAACAGGGTCTGATTCAGTATCAAACGCTTAGATAAGCGTTTATGTTTACGCGCCTTAGAGGATTCGAACCTCTGACCGTACGCTTAGAAGGCGTATGCTCTATCCAGCTGAGCTAAAGGCGCATATTTATTATGGCGGAGAAGGAGAGATTTGAACCCTCGCGCCGGTTACCCGACCTACACCCTTAGCAGGGGCGCCTCTTCAGCCTCTTGAGTACTTCCCCGTTAAATAAAAATGGCTCCGCAGGTAGGATTCGAACCTACGACCGTTCGGTTAACAGCCGAATGCTCTACCACTGAGCTACTGCGGAACAACAATACATATGTAATATGGTGGGCCTAAATGGACTTGAACCATCGACCTCACGCTTATCAGGCGTGCGCTCTAACCAGCTGAGCTATAGGCCCATTGGAGCGGGTGATGGGAATCGAACCCACAACAACAGCTTGGAAGGCTGTGGTTTTACCACTAAACTACACCCGCACAAGAGTATATAATTTTGAAAACGGTCTGGACGGGACTCGAACCCGCGACCTCCTGCGTGACAGGCAGGCATTCTAACCAGCTGAACTACCAGACCAAATTGCGGGGGCAGGATTTGAACCTGCGACCTTCGGGTTATGAGCCCGACGAGCTACCGGACTGCTCCACCCCGCGATAATAAAAAATATTTAGAATGTCCATGCTCATAGTTTCATGGACTGTCCCCATCTCAGAAAGCTTATTCATGCAGCAGCTCGATGGGTACAACTCGCAGCGTATTCATCGAAGCAACGCTCGTTGCTCCACCCCGCGATAATAATAATAATGTTAGTGTATTTATGGAGGAGGAAGAGGGATTCGAACCCCCGCGCGGTTTGACCCGCCTGTCGGTTTTCAAGACCGATCCCTTCAGCCAGACTTGGGTATTCCTCCGTACAAAGTGTACTCTTTAGTAGCGGCGGAGGGGATCGAACCCCCGACCTTACGGGTATGAACCGTACGCTCTAGCCAGCTGAGCTACACCGCCATATTAATATAAACTTAAGTGGAGCCTAGCGGGATCGAACCGCTGACCTCCTGCGTGCAAAGCAGGCGCTCTCCCAGCTGAGCTAAGGCCCCATGTTTTTAGAATGGTCGGGAAAACAGGATTCGAACCTGCGACCCCTTGGTCCCAAACCAAGTGCTCTACCAAGCTGAGCTATTTCCCGAAATGGCGCGCCCGAAAGGAGTCGAACCCATAACCTTCTGATCCGTAGTCAGACGCTCTATCCAATTGAGCTACGGGCGCAAATATTTAAAGATGGTGCCGAGGACCGGAATCGAACCGGTACGGTAGTCACCTACCGCAGGATTTTAAGTCCTGTGCGTCTGCCAGTTCCGCCACCCCGGCAAGTCTGGAGCGGAAGACGGGATTCGAACCCGCGACCCCCACCTTGGCAAGGTGGTGTTCTACCACTGAACTACTTCCGCAAATAAATGGTGCGGGTGAAGGGAGTCGAACCCCCACGCCTTGCGGCGCCAGATCCTAAGTCTGGTGCGTCTGCCAATTCCGCCACACCCGCATTATTAAAAATGGTGAGCCATGAAGGACTCGAACCTTCGACCCTCTGATTAAAAGTCAGATGCTCTACCAACTGAGCTAATGGCTCAAAAACAAAAAAATGGTGCCGGCTAGAGGACTTGAACCCCCAACCTACTGATTACAAGTCAGTTGCTCTACCAATTGAGCTAAACCGGCACAATTTTAATTTTTTTAATGGTGGAGGATGACGGGATCGAACCGCCGACCCTCTGCTTGTAAGGCAGATGCTCTCCCAGCTGAGCTAATCCTCCATGGTGACCCCTACGGGATTCGAACCCGTGTTACCGCCGTGAAAGGGCGGTGTCTTAACCGCTTGACCAAGGGGCCAATCTTTTATTAAACCCCAAAAGGGGCGAGCCTGGCAGCGTCCTACTCTCACAGGGGCTTTCGCCCCAACTACCATCGGCGCTGAGAAGCTTAACTTCCGTGTTCGGTATGGGAACGGGTGTGACCTTCTCGCCATTACTACCAGACTCTTTTGTTGAGGTCATTCCCT
>NZ_HG942068.1 GCF_000612665.1 Neobacillus dielmonensis | reverse complement strand
TGATTTGGGTCACGTAGAACTTCTTGCGTGCCTTTTCCCTTATTCATTCAATCCTAACCGTTCAAATATCATATCTACATGCTTGAGATGGTAGTTATAATCAAAACAATCGGCAATCTCGTCAGCAGACAGCAAAGAAGTAATCTTCTCCTCACCCTCAACCAATCCGCGGAATGGTACTTGTTTTTCCCATGCTTCCATGGCCTTCGGCTGTACCGTGTCATACGCTTCCTCACGAGATAAACCTTTATCAATAAGCGCCAGCAGCACCCGTTGTGAATAAATCAAGCCGAGCGTGCGATCCATGTTTCGCTTCATATTCTCTGGATACACGGTTAAGTTCTTAATGATGTTGCCAAACCGGTTCAGCATATAATTCAAGGCAATCGTCGCATCCGGCAGAATAATCCGCTCAGCAGAAGAATGCGAAATATCGCGCTCATGCCATAATGGCACATTTTCATAAGCCGTCATCATATAGCCGCGAATCACCCGAGCCATCCCGGTCATGTTTTCTGAACCAATTGGATTCCGTTTATGCGGCATAGCGGAAGACCCTTTTTGCCCTTTGGCAAAATATTCTTCGACCTCACGCGTTTCACTCTTCTGCAATCCGCGAACCTCAACAGCAAACTTCTCAATCGAAGTCGCAATCAAAGCAATTGTGGACATATAGGCTGCATGCCGGTCGCGCTGCAAGGTTTGTGTGGAAATCGGCGCCGCCTCGAGTCCTAATTTTTCACAAACATATTGCTCTACAAAAGGATCAATATTAGCATAAGTTCCGACAGCACCGGATATCTTTCCAAATTCGATGCCTCTTGCCGCTTGCTTAAACCGTTCTAGGTTCCGTTTCATTTCCTCATGCCAAAGAGCTAGCTTCAGCCCGAATGTGGTCGGTTCGGCATGCACACCGTGGGTCCGGCCCATCATGACGGTGTATTTATGTTCTTGAGCTTTGTTCTTCAATATCTCAACAAAGTTTTCCAGGTCTTTCAGTAAAATGGCATTGGCCTGCTTTAATACATAAGATAAGGCAGTATCCACGACATCTGTGGAAGTTAGTCCGTAGTGCACCCATTTGCGCTCTTCTCCGAGCGTCTCTGAAACCGCACGGGTAAACGCGACCACATCGTGCCGAGTTTCCTCTTCGATTTCTTTAATTCGGTCGATGTTGAAAGAAGCATTTTCTCGAAGCTTTTTTACATCTTCCTTAGGGATTTCGCCCAACTCCGCCCATGCCTCACAGGCGAGAATTTCAACCTCCAGCCATGCCTTGAAGCGATTTTCTTCTGTCCATATCGCTCCCATTTCCGGTCTCGTATAACGATCAATCATGTTTTATCCTCCGATCTTTTCCTTCACAGTATTCCAAATGCGACTGTCCCTAACTTCTTCAAGCGCATCTTCTACATTATCTCGTAAAATCGTCACATGGCCCATTTTTCTTTTGACTTTAGGCTCTTTTTTACCGTACAGATGAATCTTCCAATTACTTAACTGAGGAATCTCCCCATAAAGGGGTTCCAGATGCTCCCCTAATAGGTTGACCATAACCACCGGTTTTAATAGCTCTGTGCAACCCAGCGGCAGGTTACAGACAGCGCGGACATGCTGTTCAAATTGCGATGTCTCACATGCCTCAATCGTATAATGGCCGGAGTTGTGTGGCCTTGGAGCAAGCTCATTAATATAAATGTCCTCATTTTCCGTCACAAACATCTCGACCGCCAACGTCCCGACTAAATTTAAGGAATCCGCAATAATTTTCGCCTGTTCCACAGCCCTCATCTGTAGGCACTGGGAGATTCTTGCAGGTACGATGGTTTCATGCAGGATGTTCTCCACATGGATGTTTTCTGCCACTGGAAAGAATGTTGTATCTCCAATTGCCTTTCGTGTCACGATCACGGAAATTTCTTTTTCAAAGCGAATCCACTTTTCCAAAACACACGGACCCGATTTTACTAGTGCTCCCGCCTCCGCTAAATCTTCCTTTGACCGAAGAACGAGCTGGCCTTTTCCATCATAGCCGCCCCGTGCCGTTTTCAAAACGGCTGGATAGCCTAAAGCATCTATTTTTAAAAATAAGTCCTCCAGACTTTCTATCACTTCATAGGGAGCCACTTCCACTCCTGCATTCTGGATTGCTGCTTTTTCGGTAATCCGGTTCTGTGTGATAGTCAGCAAGTCTCTGCCCTGTGGCACGTAAGCCCGGTCACAAATCCAGCCAAGAGTATCAGCATCAATATTTTCAAATTCATAGGTAATGACATCACTGATTTCTGCCAGCTGACTGATCGCCTCTCGGTCATCATAAGCACCAATCACTTCCACATCGGCCACCTGACCGCACGGGGAATCCGGTGTCGGCTCCAGTACCGCAATCCGATAACCCATCGCTCTAGCTGACAGAGCCATCATTCTGCCTAATTGGCCCCCACCAATAATCCCAATCGTTGCTCCGGGCAAAATTACTTTGTTATTCAAGCTCATCACTACTTTCCATGACTTCCGCTTTAATCGCCTCGCGTCTTGCTTCCAAACGTTCGACCAGTTCGGGATCCTCCACTGCTAAAATTTGCGCTGCCAACAGTCCAGCGTTAGTGGAGCCAGCTTTGCCAATTGCTACCGTTGCAACAGGAACTCCGCCAGGCATCTGGGCAATCGACAGCAAAGAGTCCAATCCGTTTAAAGCTTTTGATTGAACCGGAACGCCAATCACTGGCAGGATGGTCTTTGCTGCCACCATCCCAGGCAAGTGGGCCGCTCCGCCTGCACCGGCAATGATCACTTTTAATCCTCTATTTCTAGCCTCCTCGGCATATGTAAACATCAATTCTGGTGTTCGATGGGCTGATACCACTTTCTTTTCATAAGCTACTTCAAGCTGGTCTAAAACGTCGCAAGCATGTTTCATGGTCTCCCAATCTGACTTGCTCCCCATAATCACGCCAACTAATGGTTTCATCCTTCTCCCCCTTTTTATCCAAACAAAAAGCCCGGAACAAATGGTTCTCAAGTTAAGAGAAAGCCATTTGTCCGGGCATACTGAAAAAATAGGCTGACAAAGTGTAAGAGGTGCCCCCCTTACTAAGTGCCGAACATATCGACTTTCCCTCATAGTCCAATAATTTACGGTTATTGGGTAGAAACTTATGGGCCCTATTCCCATTGATATACGAGGGGAAGATTATTTCACATCCATGTACTTATCTTACCAGTCCAATCAATTGGATGTCAACTAATATGTCGAACGATATTTTGCCGTTTAATAATAATGTTCGTGTTTTACTCAGATAGTTTCCCTTCAAAGAGGATTTGCCGGCCAACCGGTTCGTAAATCGTTTCTCCATCCTTTATGACCTCCTGGAATACCGGCTTTTCCATGCGCCGGATGGGAACGTATCCTTGCTGTTTCATTCTATTCAGACATTGCTCAATGCTTTCATTTTCTTGGACTTCAAACAACATTTTAGTTTTACCCATAAAACAATCCTCACTAGTCATTAGTTTCATTGCATTGCTTTTACTAGTTTACAGCATTTCTTAACTTGTTACGCAATGCATTTTTCCTTTGACAATAGGAAATTTATTTTTTGCCATGCCTTACTTACCGTTGTTGCTGCTTGCGATATTCCGATGGCGGCACCCCTGTTTTACGCTTAAATATATTACTAAAGTACGTAATATCTGAATAACCTAGCCGGTCAGAGATCTCTGTCACCCTTAAGGAGGTCCTCTCTAGCAATCGTTTGGCTTCGTTCATGCGGATATCGAGAACAAAATCCATGAAGTTTTGATCCATTTTATCCTTAAAAAGCTTGCTTAGGTAACTGGGATTCAAATGTACATGTTCCGCAGCTTCTGATAAAGTAACATCCCCCGGTACCTTGCTTTTGACATACTGAATGACCTTTTCGATCGTTGATAATCCAGATGAATCCACTTTACTCTCCACTGAATTTGCTCGTTGCTTATCGGCTTCCTGTTTCAAACGATGTTCCAGCCATTTTTCTAGACAAGCTTTCATATCGTCCAGTTCTACAGGCTTAAGTAAATAGTCAAATACACCGGAACGGAGAGCATGCTGAACGTATTTGAAATCATCATAACCGCTGACCATAATGCAATCCGTTGGATAATCTCCATTAGCCAATTCTGTAACAAACGTTAACCCATCCATCACGGCCATCCGTACATCCGTCATGACCAAATCTACAGGATGATTCTGTAAAAAATCTAAAGCATCCAATCCATTGGTACATTCTTCTTCCACTTTGAAAGGAAGCCCTGTCCTTGCGATCATGTGTCGAAGAGCAGTGCGTACCCATTTCTCATCATCCACCAGAAGTATGGTATACATGCTATTCCCCCTTAAACCAATTAAAGCATGTCATTACAACCTTTCATGAACATCTATTGGGAGCCGGATGCTGATTCTAGCACCGTTCCCTTCCCTGCTTTGGATGCTGATTCCATATTCTTCGCCAAATAGGTGGACAATCCTGCGGTGCACATTCACCATGCCGATTCCAGGTCCGCCTGCCATAACATCCTTCTGCAGCAAGTTTTGACGGATCTCTTCCAACTTTTCTT
The DNA here is from genome assembly GCF_000612665.1 of Neobacillus dielmonensis. Lineage (GTDB taxonomy): Bacteria > Bacillota > Bacilli > Bacillales > Cytobacillaceae > Neobacillus > Neobacillus dielmonensis. The sequence goes on along the minus strand of NZ_HG942068.1, from coordinate 9,726 downwards.
GTACGATCCCCATCCCATTGTCCTGAATTTGAATCACATAAGCCTCATCCGACTCCTTTTCAGCTGTAACGCTGATTCGGGAAACGCCGGCAGTCGGCTCTATCCCATGTTTAAAGGAATTTTCCACAATCGGTTGTATCGAGAATTTGGCAATCAATTGACCCTTTGCCCAATCTGGTATGGAAAATTGGTACTCCAATCTTTCGCCAAAACGGAATTTTTGAATCCGCAAGTAGACCTTCGTTATGTTTATTTCTTCTGCCAATGTAACCGTTTGCGATTTATTGTTTATATTATAACGTAATAATTTGGCCAGCGAGGCAGAAATATCGGATATATCATCTACCCCGTACTCCAATGCCATGCCGCGGATGGTCTCGAGAGAATTGAACAAAAAGTGCGGATTGATTTGAGCTTGCAGTGCTTTTAATTCTGTTTCCTTTTGCTGGAGTTGCATTTCCGTTTCTCTTATTTTAGAAAAATAAACTTCATTGACCAATTCATTTAAGTGGATGAGCATTTTGTTAAATCCGTTCGTTAACATCCCAATCTCGTCTTTGGACAAAACTTCTACGTGTCCGCTAAAGTCACCTTTCTCCACCCGTTTAACCATCTTTTGCAAGCCCCTGATTGGATTGATAATGCTGCTGGCTAAGCCTAAACCAAGCAGGGCAGCAAGAGCCAGAGTTAAAACGACAGTGATAATAATCGTGTTTTTAATGTAAATCGAGCTGCGAATTAATTCATTGTACGGAATTGAGGTAATCACGGTCCAGCCAAGAAATCCTGAATGAGTGTAGGTGAGTAGATCTTTTTCCTTACCCGTTGTCACGAAAGACCCGCTTTCATCACCGAGAATTTTGGCCAAATTTTCAAGGTCTGCTTTTTTCCCTAACTTAGAAAAATCGGGATGATAGACATAGTTTCCTTGTGAATCCACGATATACATAAATCCTGAATGACCTATATTAACCTGGCTGGCGATTTCTTTAAACCGCTTAAAGTTAACGTCCAACACGATATAGCCAATTGGTTTCAGTGTCTTAGGGCTAAATAATCTTCGTGCAATCGAAATGACATACTCCTCGTTTTCCTTGTCCGCCAGTGTCCGAGTGAAAATAACCGGTTCGGCGTTGTCCGGCAGGATCTTGTCAAAGAACTCCGGCTGAAACGACTCGATTGGATAGGCCCGATTGAAACGAACATCCATCGCGTCAACTGCCGCCACATTTTCATGGTAAAGGGTAATATTAGCTATATCCGACCGCGAGTAAGCAGCATTTTCCAACACCCGCTTGATACTCTCAGACATTCCACTTGACTCAAATTCTTCTTGGCTATTGGCCTTGAGAAACCGGTCAATCGTTTGGTTGTTTAAGATTTTTAATATTTCAATCTCAAAGTCCCCTACATAATACTCGATATGCGTATTTACTTGCCTTATGATTTGCCAGCTGTAGGAACCCGCTTCACTTTCAAGTACTTCCGTTGATTTTATGTAAGAATACGCAGCAATAAAACTAATCGGTACCACAACCAGAAGCGCGGAAAAAACAAGCAGCTTGCGTACCAGTGGCTGATCGCGCATCAGAAGCACCCTTATAAAACGTTCCCAAGCATTTTTTCGAAACCGTTGCATCGCACACCAAATCCTTTTGTGACATCAAAAAAGGAAAGACTATGCATAAATTTCAGGCATAGTCTTCTAATCTATCTATTATTTTACTTTCTAAGTTTGTCAATTGCATCAAGAATATCACCGTAATCGGCACGATACTTGTCAATTACAGGTTTAACCTTTTTCTGCCATTCTTTAATATCTTTTACTTCAACAATATTTACCCCTGCTTGTTTAATTTTAGCTTCTGAATCTTTCTCCATTTTATCCCATTCTTCGCGTTCCGTTTTAACGGACTCTTCAGCAGCTTCCTGGATAATCTTTTTATCTCCATCACTCAATTTATCCCAAGTTGCTTTACTGGCAAGCAATGCTTCAGGTACCCGCTGATGGCCATCCAGAATCAAGTTCTTGGCCACTTGATAGTGGTTAGCGGAAACATAACTTGGTGTATTGTTTTCAGCCGCATCAATAACGCCGGTCTGCAAAGAGCTGAAAACCTCGCCGTACGCCATTGGAGTAGCATTGGCACCAAGGGCATCCATCAAGGCAATATTAATCTCATTTTGTTGTACCCGGATTTTCTGACCCTTTAGATCATCCACACTCTTGAGTGGCTTAGTAGAATAGAAGCTGCGCGCGCCAGAATCATAGTAAGCAAGTCCGATCATTTTGGATGATTCCAGTCCTTTTAGCAAATCTTGCCCTTCTTTACTTTCTAGAAATTTCCACTCGTGTTCTGAATCGTCAAAGATATATGGAAGGCTGAATACACCTAGCGGCTTACTGAATTCGGCCAATGGACCGGTACTAACACGTGTAAACTCTACTGCTCCCAATTGGACTTGTTCAATAACTGACTTTTCATCACCAAGCTGGCTGTTTGGAAAAACGGTAATTTTGATGCGCCCATCTGATTTTTCGTTAACTAGCTCAGCAAATTTCTTATCTCCCAAAACGGTTGGGTAATTGTCCGGGTGAGTGTCGGCCAATCGGAACGTATAGGTTTTTCCTTCTGAAGCCTTCTTTTCTCCTCCGGAAGTTTTGGCTGTATCTTCACCGCCGCATGCGGCAAGAATTAAACCTGACCCAAGCACCGCACTCAACACAAAGGATAATTTTTTAGATGATTTTTCCATTATAATCCCCTTTCCCTTACTCGAAATTGATTTATTTTGTAAACTATTAAACCCTGTTATTTACCTAACAAGTGTGGCAGCCACAATGAGATATCAGGTACATAGGTTAAAACCATCAGAGCAGCAACAAGGATTAGCCCGAATGGCGCCATTGCCTTGGCCCCCTTCATAATCGGTATGTCGCTGAGAGCACAACCTATGAATAAGACAGTACCAACTGGAGGAGTTAGAAGCCCAATTCCTAAGTTCAACATTAAAATGATTCCGAAATGGACTGGATCCATTCCTAATGATGTCACGACCGGCAGTAAGATCGGTGTCATAATCAAGATAAGCGGTGCCATATCCATCCCGCATCCGAGGATAAGCAGCAGGATATTGATAATTAATAGAATGATAATTGGATTGTCAGAAATATTTAGCAATGCGTTCGTTACTAGCGAAGGAATTTGCAAGAACGCCAGTACATAACTTAATGCGTTTGAAGCGGCAATTAAAAACAGGACCATCGAAACGGTGCGGAATGTCTTGATGAGTATCCCCCACATCCGGCTGAAGGGAATTTCTTTAAAAACGAAGAATGTGACAATGATGGCATATAATACCGCGATAGCGCCAGATTCTGATGCTGTAAACCATCCTGAGAATATCCCGCCTAGGATAATAACAACTGGCATAATGGAAATAATCCCATCTTTTATAACCTTTGGTACGTCTTTTCGGTCAATAACCTGCGTTTGAGTAAAACCTTGGCGAATAGCCATAAAACGGCTGGCGATCATAAGGGTAATACAGATAAGAATCCCTGGTACGACGCCTGCCATAAATAAGGAGGCAATCGATACACCGCCCGAAGCCAAAGAGAATAAAATTAAGTTATGGCTTGGTGGAACCACAACCCCTTGGATGGCAGCAGCTGTCGTTAGACCTGTCGCAAACTCCTTACTGTATCCTTTTTTCTTCATCATTGGAATCATAACCGAACCAATGGAGGATACGTCGGCAGCCGCCGAACCTGAAATATTTCCGAACAGTAGACAGGCGAGCACGTTAACCATGGCCAAACCGCCGCGAACCCGGCCTACCACCAGCATAGCGAGGTTAATTAACCGGATGGCCAAACCACCCTCATTCATCAGCTGCCCCGCCAAAATAAAGAATGGAATCGTAAGCAGTGCAAAGGAGTTAACCCCTTGAATCATCCGCTGTCCAACCACTTCAAGTGGAATGTTTAAATAGATCATGGTGATTACGGTGGAGCCTGCTAAGGAAAGCGCCACTGGAAAACGAAAGACCAACATAAGAACAAAGCTAGCCAGTAGAATAATGATTGCAATTGTAGAAGTATCCATCGTTAGTGCCCACTCCCTTCAATCTTATGACGTCTTGTATCAATACCGATGAACTGCAAGAAGGCATAAACGATCATCATAAAACCAGTTATTGGCATAACTGCGTATGCCCAGCTGTTAGATAGCTTCGTTGCTGGAAGGGTAGAATCCTTCATTAGTACAGTGAAATCCCATCCGTATTTCAACAAATACAAACCGAAAGCGATGGTCGCAAGCAACACGATTTTATCGATCACCTTGAGTACGAAAGGAGGCAATTTTTCAGTAAAGGACTCGATTGATAAATGTAATTTTTCTCGTACTCCAATGGCAATCCCCATAAAGGAAAACCAGCAAAGCAATAACAGTGTCACTTCCTCGGACCAAGAAATAACATAGTTAAATAATTTTCGGGTGAAAACCTGAAGTGTTACGATCACAATCATGACGATGAGCGAGCCGATAGCCACTTTTTCAAAAAGACTATCTAAAAACAGAAATACCCGTTTAAGCCCATTCACAAATAAAACCTCCCCCTCTTTTCACTTCTCTAACTATTCGTAGTTATTTGTAAGTGCTTACAAGTCAATTGTAAATGCTTTCATTTATAGAAAAAACCGTGCTAGTTTTAGATTTTTTTGTAATTTTTTTAGGTATGTTCATGGTTTAACTAACGAACTCCCCATTTTATATAAAAGCTGTTTTGGTTTCGTAGATATTTTTGTTTCTTTATAAAAAAACCGGTATTGTATATTCCTACTATTTGCTATCCAATATGAGGTATAAATGACCAGTCAGACAGTTTTCTATCTTCCGGTAGTTTTGCAGGTTATTAACTACCATTCTCCCGGTTATTCCATGTGTTCTGTCGCTTATCATAAGCAATAATTTACACTTTTTCAGGAGATAGTTCATAAATGCAGAGTTAGCAACAAACCTTTGGAAAAGCACATAAAAAAAGGAATGGGATAAGTTTACACTTCCCATTCCTTTATTCTTATCATCTCAAGCTAATCTAGTTCATTGATCGGTTCATCTGTTTGGCAAGCTGCAATGATTTCACAATTAATAATGCTTTCATCAAATGTGGTTGCACTACTGGTGATTCTTGCAGAACCATAAAATTTGCGTCCTAGTTCTAAGACTTTTAATTTTAATTCCTCATTTTTAGGATTTTGCTTTAATTCAGATAACGCCATATAATATTCCGCTTTGTTTTTCAAAATAATTGGTTTTCTAATTATAAAGAAGGGAACAAACACGATACAACCAGCTATAACTATGGTAGCTACGTACAATAAACTCATCATTGATCGCTGTCCTCCTTTATCATCAGATTAAACCGTTGATTCTCGATGGCTGTATCCACGAACAGCTTTGATCATCTCTCCGAAAACAATTTGCCCTTCCTCACAGATTTTACCCAAAATCCACCATGAATGGTCTTGGGCTCGTAGGAGATAATGAAAGCTTTAGGGTCAAAATTATTGATGGTCTCATAAAGTTTTAATTCGAATTTTCTCGGTGTGAGAATCTGCATCGCCATTCGGCTGCCTTCACGGCCATGTGCCTCCCAGTCGGTAACGCCATATCCATTATCCCGAAGTAATTTGGGTAAATCTTTATCCCACTCCGTGGTAACCACATTTACCATAATGTACCCAAGAGCCAGCTTTTCCTCGATTTTCATCCCTATAATCACACCGAGTCCATAACCAACGGCATAAGCAATCAAATTTTGAATTTCATTTAAATTATTTAAAACCAGTCCCAGCCCTAAGACATAAATCACTACCTCAATCATGCTCAAGCACGCAGCAAGGTACCGTTGACCCTTTAATGTCAAAATCATCCTTATCGTAAAAAACGTTACATACACAATATTGATAACCAGAATGATGGCTACCATTACAAAACTGTTCTCCATTCAGAGAAACCCCCTTACCATTAAGCTCCCCATACTTTAACATAAATTACTTTCACTTTGGTCTTCCTGAGTAAAAATAAGACTTTCGTCTCCTCTAATAGGAAAAATATTTTTCCGCAAACTAGACCTATAAAAGTATAGGGGTGAACGTTATGTTAAGAAAAATAACTTTAATTCTGATTATAGGGGTATTGTTACCTATTTATCAGCCCATTCATGCACAACCGGCCGATAAAGAGTTCAAAGCGGCTTTTATTCGAAACAATGACCTATGGATCAAAATAGGCAATGAGGAATGGCCAATCACCAACGGCGATTATATTCGTTATCCCAAATGGTCATATGATGGAACCTGGGTTGCCTATCAAAAAAGAACAGAAACAGAGAACGGTAACGGACAGTTGTGGGTGTACTATCTAAAACAACGTAAACACTTTCTAATCCATGAGAATGCCAGTCCTAACTTTCAATGGGCTCCCAGGAGAAATACGCTTGGTTTCCTTACCAATCATACTTTGAGTGTTGTAACGGCTCAACTACCCAAGCCTTTACGTATCCAGCACATGGATAAAAAAGTGGATAACTTCTCTTGGCTTCCAAAGGGAAACGGCTTTCTAGTATCTAAAAAAGCTACCAATGAACTGCATTCCGATATACATTTATTAAAAGTCTATCTTTACAGAAAACCAAGCGTTCAACACTTTTACACGATCCCTGTCGGTAAGGATGAATACTATGTAGGTACCAGTCCCTTTAAATGGTCACAAGACCACAAATGGATAAGTTTTTTATTGACACCAACCGCCTCACTTTCAGCAGATAGCAACACGCTTTGTTTGTTATCAGACAATGGCCGTGCTTTTCAAAAAGTGGATGAAATGCTAAGTTACCAAGACTGGTATAAGTGGGCTCCCACTCAACGTGTGATTGGATATATAGAAGGAACAGGCAGGGAAGCGATCAGCAACAAAAAATTAAAAGTATTAGATGTAGTGCAGTTTTACAAAACTAGCCAGACACCGAGTGGCTTTGCGGATCGAGGTTTAAGTTGGGCAACTGATCTGACCCTATTTGTTTCCCGTTCAAAAGAATCAGAGTGGACAAAGCTGGAGGAACGACCATTACCTCGTTTATATAAAGTCGGCACCGATTCTAAGTCGCAGAAGCAAATAACTTTTCCCAACAAAAATGAAGGAGACTTTGCACCAGACTATTATCGTAAACATCTTTTTTGGATTAGGACAAACCGTAAGACAGCAACTATTTATCTGGCTAATGCAAGCAACTTAAAGGAAACATATTGGATAAAAAATATAAACGTAGCAAGCAATTATTATGAGAGATGGAACTGGGATGAGGTTTTTTCACTGTATAAACGAGGAGAATAGAAAATTTGGGCATAAAAAAAAAGCCGCCCGGCTACTAGATTTATTATGTATATGGCTCCGCAGGTAGGATTCGAACCTACGACCGATCGGTTAACAGCCGATAGCTCTACCACTGAGCTACTGCGGAATAATAGAATGATGGGCCTAAATGGACTTGAACCATCGACCTCACGCTTATCAGGCGTGCGCTCTAACCAGCTGAGCTATAGGCCCATTATATGATCTTTTTTTGGAATAGTCAAGATGGAGCGGGTGATGGGAATCGAACCCACAACAACAGCTTGGAAGGCTGTGGTTTTACCACTAAACTACACCCGCAGTAAATAAGGATGGTACCGGTGGTCGGGGTCGAACCGACACTCCTCACGGAACACGATTTTGAGTCGTGCGCGTCTGCCAATTCCGCCACACCGGCATTTTATTACTTGGAGGCAGCAACCGGATTTGAACCGGTGATAAAGGTTTTGCAGACCTCTGCCTTACCACTTGGCTATGCTGCCATATCTCTGGAGCGGAAGACGGGATTCGAACCCGCGACCCCCACCTTGGCAAGGTGATGTTCTACCACTGAACTACTTCCGCAAATTGGCTGGGCTAGCAGGATTCGAACCTACGAATGACGGAGTCAAAGTCCGTTGCCTTACCGCTTGGCTATAGCCCAATAATAGTTAATATGGGGCGATTGATGGGAATCGAACCCACGAATGCCAGAGCCACAATCTGGTGCGTTAACCACTTCGCCACAACCGCCATATTATTAAAACAAATGTTTGATTAAATGGTGGAGGGGGACGGATTCGAACCGCCGAACCCTGAGGGAGCGGATTTACAGTCCGCCGCGTTTAGCCACTTCGCTACCCCTCCACGAAAGGTGGCTCAGGACGGAATCGAACCGCCGACACAAGGATTTTCAGTCCTTTGCTCTACCGACTGAGCTACTGAGCCGTATATAGTTGGTCCCCTACAAATAGAGAATCCTAAGTCCTTCGTCCCCATCTCAGGAAGCTTATTCAAGCAGCTGCTCGATGGGTACGCTGATGCTAATCTCAGAAGCTAATTCAATCGTGCTCTACCGACTGAGCTACTGAGCCTTAAAAAATATATATATAAACAGTAAGCTTACTGAGTATTTTATAGGGAAAGCGGTCTGGACGGGACTCGAACCCGCGACCTCCTGCGTGACAGGCAGGCATTCTAACCAGCTGAACTACCAGACCAAATTGCGGGGGCAGGATTTGAACCTGCGACCTTCGGGTTATGAGCCCGACGAGCTACCGGACTGCTCCACCCCGCGATAATAATAATAATGTTAGTGAATTTATGGAGGAGGAAGAGGGATTCGAACCCCCGCGCGGTTTGACCCGCCTGTCGGTTTTCAAGACCGATCCCTTCAGCCAGACTTGGGTATTCCTCCAATATAAATGGACCCTGTAGGACTCGAACCTACGACCGGACGGTTATGAGCCGTCAGCTCTAACCAGCTGAGCTAAGGGTCCATTATCAGCTTATAATAGCGGCGGAGGGGATCGAACCCCCGACCTTACGGGTATGAACCGTACGCTCTAGCCAGCTGAGCTACACCGCCATATTAATATAGAACATAAGTGGAGCCTAGCGGGATCGAACCGCTGACCTCCTGCGTGCAAAGCAGGCGCTCTCCCAGCTGAGCTAAGGCCCCATATTTTTAAAATGGTCGGGAAAACAGGATTCGAACCTGCGACCCCTTGGTCCCAAACCAAGTGCTCTACCAAGCTGAGCTATTTCCCGAAAGTAAGCGCGCCCGAAAGGAGTCGAACCCATAACCTTCTGATCCGTAGTCAGACGCTCTATCCAATTGAGCTACGGGCGCATAATATTAACTGGAGCGGAAGACGGGATTCGAACCCGCGACCCCCACCTTGGCAAGGTGATGTTCTACCACTGAACTACTTCCGCAAATAAATGGTGCGGGTGAAGGGAGTCGAACCCCCACGCCTTGCGGCGCCAGATCCTAAGTCTGGTGCGTCTGCCAATTCCGCCACACCCGCATAATTCAAGTGGTGAGCCATGAAGGACTCGAACCTTCGACCCTCTGATTAAAAGTCAGATGCTCTACCAACTGAGCTAATGGCTCAAAACAAATGGTGGAGGATGACGGGATCGAACCGCCGACCCTCTGCTTGTAAGGCAGATGCTCTCCCAGCTGAGCTAATCCTCCATATGGTGACCCCTACGGGATTCGAACCCGTGTTACCGCCGTGAAAGGGCGGTGTCTTAACCGCTTGACCAAGGGGCCAATCTTTTATTAAACCCCATAAGGGGCGAGCCTGGCAGTGTCCTACTC
>NZ_HG942067.1 GCF_000612665.1 Neobacillus dielmonensis | reverse complement strand
TTAGTTTTCAAAGAGCAATTGCAGCTTCTAACAGAAGCGACGTTTAATATAGTAACACAATTTCATACCAAATTCAACTTATTTCTTTGAGAGCTGAAACTCACTTTACTCTTCTCAAAAGCGACTAATACATAATATCACCGAAGTATCATTCAAGCAATCTGCAATATTTTCCATTTTTCCCGAATTATAATTTTGCCCTTACTGACTCTTGCTACTTTTAGAGACGATCAATAATGGTCACCTTGGCTCAAAACATCTTTAATGCCTCAGCAATGGGAATATCACCTGAAACAAGATCAAACGCCCGGTAATAAGTGTTTCCCTCTGTTAAACAGGCAATTATGGTTTTAGCCACATCCTCTCTTGGCACAGCTCCTTCTATGATATCCTCAGCAATTGTAATCTTCCCTGTTCCCGTTTTATCTACCAATCCTCCGGGACGGATTATAGTATATGTCAAACTGCTTTGCTCGAGCATTTTATCGGCATAATGCTTGGCAACATAATAAGGCTTAATAGCTTCATTCCAATTTTCCCTTCGGTGTGCTTGAAGAGCGCTTATCATAATAAATCTTTTTATACCTGATTTTTCAGCAGCTTCTATTGTTTTGACCGCTCCATCAAGGTCTACCAAAAGGGTTTTATCTGCACCTGTGTGCCCACCAGAACCTGCGGTAAAAACAATCGCATCGCACCCTCTAGCCCCTTCGGCGATTTGATCTACTCCCCCCTCCAAATTGACAATAGCCGCTTCAGCACCAAGCTTCTGCATTTCTCGTAACTGCTCATCCTTTCTAACCATTGCTTTAACGACATGCTGATTATCGTCTGCTAATAGACGGACAAGGTGATGCCCGATTTTTCCATTAGCCCCCACAACAAAAACCTTCATTCAATGACCCTCCTGTCCTTTTTGTATTATTATATCTTTCATTGGAATAATCTATTTCTGTCGATTCACCTTTTCTCAGGCAAAAGACTCCGGAATATTTCCGGAGCCATTCAGCCAATCCAAACTAAGCTATCTAGATTGTTTGTTCTTGTTTCAACTTCGAACGATATAGACTATATTCCTCTTGCACTTTTTTCGCAGGTGCTTTTCCGATTAAACTTACAATAATAATGGCTAAGGTACCAAACAAGAATCCTGGTGCAAGTTCATATAGATCAAATAGACCGCCTGACAGTTTTGCCCAAACAATGACTGTTAAAGCTCCAATAATAATTCCTGCCAACGCCCCATTTCTGGTCATTCTACTCCAGAAAAGACTAAGAATGACTACAGGTCCAAAAGCTGCCCCAAATCCAGCCCAGGCGTAACTTACTAAATCAAGAACTTTGCTTTCCGGATTGTATCCCAATAGGATTGCAATAATCGCTATGCCTAAAACAGCAATTCTGCCAACAATCATTTCTTCCTTTTGGGAAGCATTTCTTCTAAAAATGGATTTATAAAAATCTTGTGCTAACGCACTTGAAGAAACGAGTAGTTGAGAATCCACAGTACTCATGATTGCTGAGAGAATGGCTGCAAGTAAAAAGCCGGCGACCCATGGATTAAACAGAATTTGTGAAAACATAATAAAGACTGTTTCCGAATTTTCCAAAGGAGTATCGGCAAAGTAGGCAATACCCGCGAATCCAATAAAAATCGCCCCAAATAAGGATGCAATCATCCATACCATTCCAATTAAGCGTGCTTTAGGGATTTCCTTGGTTGACTTAATTCCCATAAAACGGACAATAATGTGCGGCTGGCCAAAATATCCCAACCCCCATGCCAACAAAGAAATTACACCAACCGTAGTTGCACCGGAGTAAACGTTCAAAAATGAAGTATCAATACTTCCGATTTTTTGAACCGTGTCATGCCAGCCGCCAAGTTCGTTAATGGCCACGATTGGAATAACGATAAGCGCCAAGAACATAAGGATACCTTGAAAAAAGTCAGTCCAGCTAGCTGCTAAGAAACCTCCAAAGAAGGTATAGGAAACAATAACGGCAGCCCCAATCCATAGTGCCAGGATATAGTTCATGCCGAAAGACTCCTCTAATAGGATTGCCCCACCAACAAGACTGGAAGATGTATAAAAGGTGAAGAAAACTAGAATGACAATGGCTGATATAACTCGCAATATTTTGGAAGAATCATGGAAACGGTTTTCAAAATAATCTGGTATTGTAATCGAATCGTTCGCTACTGTTGTATAAACTCGAAGTGGTTTCGCGATAAATTGCCAATTTAAATATGCTCCAATTGCCAATCCAATTGGCATCCAAATGGAACCCACTCCGCTCAGGTAAACTGCTCCTGGTAGTCCAAGCATTAACCAGCCGCTCATATCAGAGCTCCCTGCACTTAATGCCGCGACTCCCGCGCTAAGCCGCCTTCCGCCTAGTACATAATCATTCAAGTTTTTTGTCATTTTGGCAGCAATATAACCAATAATCCACATGACCACCAAATAAAAGATGATGGATGTTAACGTGGGTGCACTTATATTCATTAATTAACCCTCTCCTTTTTCAGCAAAATAAGTAATGACGGACAGTACCACCAATAAAGGCATCGGCACCATTAACCAAGCCCACGTGGCATCTGTAAAATTAAACTCCATGTAATCACCTCCCTTACTCTCTTTTAAATGCTTTAAGACCGGTCCCTAACAATTCTGTATAACACCAGCCTAAAGCCTGGTAAGCAACATGAGCAAAACTCTTTGCTCAAGATGTTAACTATGCATTTATCCTAATTTGTTATACCAGCCAAACAGGGCACATCTAAATTGCACACAAAATCATCCCATTCCATTACGGTTGTCGTAAGCTGGCTTCTCTCAGTCTTTAAGTCTATTAGTCTAGTCAGCTCTTTTGACGAAATATTCACGACCCCAAGTCCAATTTCGTCACCTTCCGTATCCATTACTCGAATTACAGTGCCTTCACTAAAGTGGCCGCTTAGTTTACAAATATCATTAAATCTTAAGCATTTATGTTCTTCTATGAACGCTAGTTGAGACTCTTTGTGTAACCATATCTCTCCTTCCGGCCCCGAGTTAAAGGCTATCCACTTCTTCTTTTGGTTTAAATTGCCCGCTGGTTGTAAACTTTTGAAATATGTTCCTTTTGCCCTGCCTAGGCACGCATCACTGACGATGTTTTTACGAGAGGCATTTCCTAAAAAGATAGTGATACCTGATGCCATCGCAATTTTTGCAGCATCGATTTTTGATTTCATTCCTCCTGTTCCCATTGCACTTACGGATCCTCCCGCTGCTGCTTCGATGTCTGGGGTAATCGCCGTCACATGTCTAATTGGTTTTGCCTGTGTGTTTTTTAAAGGGTCCGCGCTATATAAACCGTCGATATCCGATAAGATAATGAGCATTTCTGCATCAATTAATCCAGCAACCTTTGCTGAAAGTGTATCATTATCACCAAACCTTAGTCTGTCACTGGTAACCGTGTCGTTTTCATTAACAATGGGCACAATGCCTCTATCCAATAAAACATTCAATGTATTACGGACGTTTTTATAACGGTTTTCATCCAAGAAGTCACTTCTTGTAATCAATATTTGTGAAGCAATATACCCATGGGATAAAAATAGCTTAGAATACGATTCCATTAACAAGCCCTGACCTATTGAAGCAGCCGCTTGTTTTTCGGGTAATGAACAGGGACGTTCAGAGCACCCCAATTTCCGGTAACCCGCAGCTACCGCACCTGATGAAACCAGTACTACTTCATAACCCGCATCTTTCAAACAGACAATCTCTGCTGTTAATTTTTCAAGTTTTCTGAGGCTAATTTCACCATGGCGGCTTGTTAAAGAACTGCTACCAATTTTAATGACTACCCTCTGTGGTCGCCCAAGGGTTGGAACCATGTAATCACTCCATTATCGTTTTTTCATTCAGCTAGAAAAATTAAAATGCTTTTAAGATGGCAAATTATTTTCTTTCGAGCTGTTGTACTTTATTACTTAAAATGGATTTATCCAGTTGATGACTGATTTCACATGATCGGATGGCAGCCTGAAGTACGGCGTGAGTAATAGCCTCACCACCCCCATGTTCAAACAAAGCTTTTAATCCAGCAGCCGTTGTACCGTTAGGTGATGTGATGTTCTCCCTTAATACTTCCGGCGATTCCCCTTGTTCTTGAATCATTTTGGCGGCGCCCAGAATGGTTTGTGCAACAATTTGTCGGATGGTTCCCTTCGGTATATTTGCTTTTATCCCCTCTTTTTCCATACATTCCATAAAGTAATAATAGTAGGCTGGACCGCTGCCGGCTATACCGGTAAAGGTATGCATTTGCTCCTCTGGTATGACGTACACCTTTCCTATACATTCGAAGAATTGTATAGCCCATGAAAAATTTAGATTAGTGGTATTTTTCCCTCTGGAAAGTGCTGTGGCCGATTCGCCAATCTTGCAGGATGTGTTGGGCATTGCCCTAATTACTTGCTGGGCTTCGGGCAACATCCGTTCAATCGACGAAGTAGTTAGGCCAGCTATTACAGACAAAATGAGCTGGTGGGGTTTTACTATATTTCTAATGATTTGTAAAGAGGTTTCTGCATCTTTTGGTTTCATTGCGAGGATAATGACATCCATTTGATTTATTTCTAGTTCATTTTGGGGGATGCCGTTTATTCCATATTCATTTTCCAGTTGCTTTAAGCGATTTGTATTGCTGCGGTTGGTAACGAAGATATGTTCCGCGGGTATGCTGTTAGATGAAACAACACCTGAAATCATTGCTTCAGCCATAGCACCAGCACCGATAAATGCAATCGTCTTTTTATTGACCATGCAATCTCTCCCTGTTTGTATATTGTTCAATAATTTTCAATGCCCTTATACTAACATCTTCAAAAAGAATATCAAGGGAAAAATGGAAATTTATGTGTATTCAGCTCAATTAGTAAGCATCCGGCACAATTTTGCCAATAATTTGCTATAATCAGCGCTCATGGCTTATTTTCGCCTCTTATCGGAAAATATAAAGATTTTTTCAGCAAAATTATTAAGGATGCAATAGCCCATGTTTGGCCGTAAGCAGAGGGATTAATAAAAAATTCCTCAATCAAAGAATCCCTTGCATCGGTAAACCGGAATTTTTTTAAAAGTAAACATACTTCCGCTAACGCTAGAGAATAACTCCTTGCCATGTTACATAACCTACATTTGCTGCAAATAGGAGGTGAGTCGGATGCCAAAAGAACGAAATAATGAAAATAACCAAGGTATTGCAAATAGTATTAAAGAAACCGCTGGGTCAGCATTTCATACTGTTCATAGCGCTTTAGAAACAACTGAGAATGTAGCTATGAGTACTGTGGATGCGGCAGCAAATGCAGTGAATAATTTAACTGGCAATGATAAAGAGAAAAATCAAAGTAATGAGTAATAAACCTGTACTTTACTCGGACTTTTTGGTTGTGGGTAAATAGTAGATTGCTTCATATAACGCAAAATAAAGGGCAACTAAGCGGTTGTCCTTTTTAAATTTGCCTGGCAGCGCCCTACTACTTCATCGAATAAATAAAATTACAACAACAGGATATCTTAGCCTACAAAAATTTATCTTTTTTGCAAAAAAATT
This sequence comes from Neobacillus dielmonensis, assembly GCF_000612665.1. Lineage (GTDB taxonomy): Bacteria > Bacillota > Bacilli > Bacillales > Cytobacillaceae > Neobacillus > Neobacillus dielmonensis. The sequence continues at coordinate 38,589 of NZ_HG942067.1, read as the reverse complement.
ATTTTCATTGAATAAAAATTCATATAAAATAATTTTCATGCTGAATTAAGGGGGAATTACAGTTGAATGCTTCACAAGGCAGTTTAAAAAGATCGTTAGGGGTCACTTCCATCGTATTTTTAGGGTTAGCCTATATGTCACCATTTGCGGTGTTTGACACCTTTGGAGTAGTGTCAGACGTGACTAATGGGCATGTTCCCGCATCTTACATACTTATTACAATAGCAATACTCTTCACTGCATTAAGCTATGGGAAGATGGTGAAGATTTATCCTGATGCAGGCTCTGCCTATACCTATACAAAAAGAACAATGGGAGCAGAACTTGGATTTCTGGTTGGGTGGTCAGCTTTACTTGATTATATTTTCTTGCCAATGATTAATGCGCTATTAGCAGGCATATATTTATCTGCCAGTTTTCCAAGTGTTCCTGCCTGGCTATGGATAGTCGGGTTAGTTGTGCTTATTACGGTTATGAATATTGCTGGAATCAAAGTTGCTGTTTCGGCAAACACATTATTTGTTCTCTTACAATTATTAGTTGCCATTATCTTTGTTATTTTAACCATTCGGTCGATATATAGCGGCAATGGCGGAACAGGATTATCTTCGTTTCCGTTTTATTCGAAAGATATCAGTATGAGTCTCTTATTTTCGGGTGCATCCATTCTGGCTCTTGCTTTTTTAGGCTTCGACGCAGTGACTACCCTAGCCGAAGAGACGGTAGAACCCGAGAAAAATATACCAAAAGGAATCTTCCTTATTGCGGTGATTGGTGGGATATTTTTTATTTTAGTCACTTATTTTATTCAAGTATTATATCCGGATGTTTCGGTTTTAACTAATATAGAAGGTGCTTCACCTGAAATAGCCCATCATATTGGCGGGATATTGTTTCAATCAGTATTTACAAGTGGAGCCCTCATATCAGTTCTAGCGTCCGGACTTGCTGCCCAAACGAGTGCATCCCGGTTACTTTTTGCCATGGGAAGAGATGGGGTTCTTCCAAAAAAGGTCTTCGGTTACCTTCATCCTAAATGGCAAACGCCTATTTTCAATATTGTATTTATCGGTGTGGTTGCTTTAAGTGCATTGCTTTTAGATCTTGTTACAGCTACCTCCTTAATTAATTTTGGAGCGTTCACTGCGTTTTCTTTTGTGAACTTATCTGTAATTATTTATTATTTTAAAAATAGGCAAATAGAAAAGACGCTTAGTTTTCTCAGTTATGTTGTCTTGCCTGTCATTGGTTTAGCCTTTCTGATTTACCTATGGGTAAGTTTGGATCTTTTAGCGATTACCTTTGGTCTTTCATGGTTTGGGGTAGGCTTCGTGTATTTGCTATTTTTAACTAAAGGCTTTCATGTAAAGCCGCCGGAATATGAATTTGTTGAAAGTCATTAAAAAAATGCCTTCGTCCGAGTAGTTCAGACGAAGGCATTTTTTGCAAATTATGTTTTCAATTAAAGCAGAAACATACCTGCCACACCGCTCAAGATACCTAAAATAACCACAGAAACAGCTACAAAAAGCAATACTTTTTTAGGAAAAGATTTTGCCACTAGCAAAAGCGACGGAAGGCTTATAGAAGGCAATGTTAACAATAGTGCTCCTGCGGGGCCTCCACCCATTCCAAAAGATATAAACGTTTGAATGATTGGAATTTCCGCTGCTGTTGGAATCACGAATAGCATACCAGCAATGGCAAAACCGATCACTGCTATTAAACTATTAGCAGATGCTTCACTTATGTTTGGGAATAACCAAACACGGACGGCTCCCATCAAAAGTACGGATAAAAAGTAAGTTGGGACAATATATAAAATCATGGTGCCAATGCTTTTCGCCCATCTTTGTGCAAATGATCCATTTGCTTCTTTCTCTGTTTTTTCTATCATTTTATCGATATCGGCTGTATTTACACTTGGTGCAAAACGGTTGGCCAAATAACTTACCCCAAATGTTAAAATAATCCCAAATACAAGCCGAAGAGCGGTAAACTTCCATGATAAAACAAATGTCATGAAAATAAGGGTTGCCGGATTCAGTGTCGGATTTCCGATCCAAAATGCTAAGCTGGCACCGACAGAAACATTTTTCTTCCGTAATCCTGCAGCAATTGGTGCCGCACAACAGGTGCACATCATACCGGGCAGTGAGGCAAGTCCGGCAACAGCAGTGCTGCCAAAAGAGGTTTTTCCTAAAACTTTTAACAGCCAGTTGGTCGGCAATAGAACCTGTACTAGGGAACCAAGTAAAATGCCAACAACAGCGGCTTTCCACACTGCATTAAAATAGACAAGGGCATAGGACCAGGCACTATCCCATGATGCAGACGACAATTCAGCATGATCCCCTAAAATGGATGCCCCGATGGAATGGGTATTTGCTGCTAGAATTGTTTTATTAAAATAAGGATACCACTTTACATAGGACAATCCCACGATGGTAATTAAAATAAAAACAAGGACTTTAACTGCTGTTTTTTTCGAGTTCGGCTGCGGTGTCATTATTGAACCGTTTATATCTGCCATATCATTAGCCTCCAATTCAATTTAGAACGTAAGAAATTTTATCACAATAATCAATAGATTTAAATCTAAAAAATCGATAGAAGATTAAGCAAACCATTGATGAGGAGGATATCTATCCCTTTTTGTTTTGAATTGGTCCATGAAAATCAAGTACATTAAAAACGAGACATCAGTACTCTTTTGTGTCTCGTTTTTTTAAATTGATTTAGTTGGTAGTTATTCAAGCCCTGCCTCTTCCATTGAAATTCGAGCTAATGCTGCCCAATCTTGGTTTTCCCGGCCCTTCGCTACGGATGCGAGCAAACGGTCATGCACTAAATTCGCTAAAGGCATCGGGTTATTAGCGGCATTCGCCTCATCTAAAACAAGATTACAATCTTTAAGGCCAAGTGCCAGTTGAAACCCAGCAGGTTCAAACAGCTTTTTAGCGATCAGTTGTCCATAACCTTGATATACCGTACAGTTAAACAAAGTGGATGCGTATACCTCTGCCGCTCGTTCTCGGTTGATTCCGTTCTTCTCAGCTAAATTAAAAGATTCAGCCATTGCTTCCATGGCCGCCATAATCATAAAATTCCCGCCAAGCTTAATAATATTAGCACTTCCAGGCTCCTCGCCGATATCAAACACCCGCTGACCCATTGCCTCCTGTAATGGTTTCACTCTCTCCTTTGATTCGGTGGAACCGGACGAAAGTATATTAAGTTTCTGAGCCGCTGCTGCATCAGGTCGTCCAAAAACAGGGGAAGCGACATAATCACTGCCTTGCCGCTGATGAAAAGAAGCAAGTTTTCGGGAAGTCTCGGGAGAAACAGTACTCATTGAAAGATGAATTCCCCCCTTGCCCAGTTTCATTCCAAACCCATCCGAGCCTAATACTAGCTCTTCCAGTGCTTGATCATTTGCTACCATGGTGATTACAATCCCGCCTTCTGACACTGCATCAGAAGGACAATTAACTAGAAATGCACCTGCATCTACAACATCTTTTGCTTTACTTTTTGTCCGATTATACACATTTACTTTGTATCCTGCTTTAAGTAAGTTCATTACCATAGGCTTACCCATATTTCCCAAACCGATAAAACCAACTTCCATAGTCATATAATTATCCCTCCAATATCTGATGCCAATTAGGATTAACCAAGAATCACTTATTATTGGCCCCATATTCTCTTATTATAAATTAATCGGATAATAAAGGATAAATATACTGAGCGTATAGTTTCAAGCAATTTTGTTTTATTTATTTTTATTTCATTAGCTCTGTTATATTTGGCTGTTGATTTCCGTTCCAGTCGTTTAAGCGTTCCCGAGGTCGTGCCGGGGAGCCTCCTCGGCGCTGAAAGCGCGCCTGCGGGGACTCCCCAGCCCCGTACTCCCGAGCAGTCGAGCGCCTTCCGCTCCAACCAACAGAGTTATAAAAATCAACATTCTTGTTTAAACAGAGCCATTTCATAAAAACAAATAAAGAACCAGCCAGTTCCGCTGATTCTTTAATAAAGCGAACATAATTTTCCCCTTTTAAAAAAGATGCTGAAGCGTCATCAACGATGGGATCAGCAAGGCACCCCAAATCAGTGTAATCCATGCTGCAAAAATCATTCCCAACGAAGAAAACGTTGCTTCCTGTTTGCCATACTCCATAGCTTTTGTCGTGCCTACCCCATGGGCCGCCATGCCAAGCGCAAGCCCTCGTGCAATTGGGGATTTTATCGACAGGGATTTAATCACCATCGGACCAACGATACCGCCAAAAACACCGGTTATAATGACAAAAACCGTCGTTAGGGTTGGCATTCCGCCAATTTCCTTCGATACTTCAATCGCAATCGGTGTCGTAATCGATCTTGGGAGAATAGAAGTAATCATATCAGATTTCAAATGGATTAATTTTGATAAACCAAAGGTGGAAAAAATGGCGACTAACGTTCCTGTTGTAATACTGATCGCAATAGTGCCCAAATACTTTTTTACAGTCGGCAAATTTTTATAAATTGGTACAGCAAAGGCAACCGTAGCTGGCCCTAACAAATGAGTCAATAATCTAGTTGCATGCAAGTATCCATCCGCTGGCACATGAACGATCGAAATAACAATAATTAGAAGGATCGGTGTTAGCAGTAACGGGTGAAAAAGTGGGAAGGACATTTTAACATAAACCATTTTGGAGATTCGGTATAATAGGTAAGTCACAACAGTAAATAGAATCATCATAATCAATGTTGCTCCCTCCTTTTGAAAACTGCTGTTTTCTCTGCTATGATTCCTGTCAATCCCATAACAACTATGGTACTAATGCCAATCAATATGACAATTTCTGCTCCAAGGAAACTAAAAATTTCTTTATAGTTTATAATTCCTACTGCTGAAGGGACGAAGAAAAGCAGCAGTTCAGCCAGTAACCAATTTGCACCCTTTTCCACCCATTCCAGTTTGACAATTTTCAGACATAGTGCCAGGAATAAAAGAACTAATCCGAACATCGAAGCAGGTATCGGAATAGGAACGATTTGCTTCAGTGCCGCCCCTAATATTAAAAACACATGCAGAAATAAAACCTGAAGGATAATGACCCCTGCTTTTTTCATCGTAAAACCCCCTATATACAAAGGAGTCCATCCACTCCTTTAACCTTTCAAAAGAACTAAGGGTAATCTTACGACGGATTTTGCCATTCGTAAAATACATATTTAGAATGTTTGCCATAACTACAAATTATAATGGATCCTTAAGTATGAAATCGATAAAGGTCCGAGCTGCATTTGATATGTATCGCTCTCTTTTGGTCAAAACAGCGAGCCGCCAGAGAATTTTCGGCTTGATATCAATGACCCTGATATCTGTATTAAATGCACGGTTACAAATCGAGTGAGGCAAGATTGTCACACCAAGATTAGCAGCGACCATCTCCGTCATTAAATCCCATTGAGAGCTTTCAAAAAGGATCCTTGGCTCAAATCCTGCGGCAATAAAGTGGTTCCTCATAATTTGGTGTAACGCAAATTCTTCATGATAAAAAATAAATTCTTCATCCTTAAGGTCCCTAATATCCACTACTTCCCGATTAGCAAAAGGGTGATCCTTATAGACCAACAGTTTCATCTCTTCCTCTACGATGGGATAGACATCAAATTCTTTTTCATCTATGGGCAAGACAGCAACCCCTAATTCGAATTCCCCTTCTTCGACACTCTTTACGACTCTGGCGCCGCCATATTCAGTAATGTTCAGTTTGATATTGGGAAATGTATGATGAAACTTAGCCATCACTCTGGGAAAAAATAAACTTCCAATAAATGGTGGTAGGCCAATATTGATTTGGCCTCTCTCGAGATTGGTCATGTCATTTAAAGTAGTTTTCATTTCATCCATAAGACCCGACATTTTCTGAGCATATTCCAAAACCACTTTCCCCGCATCGGTCACTTCACTAGTCCGATTTGTTCGGATAATGAGCGTGATTCCAAGCTCTTCTTCTATTGCCATTATAGATTTACTTAGTGCGGGCTGTGAGATGTGCACCGCTTCCGCTGCTTTTGTAATGCTTTTATGTTTCGCCACCTCAGCAAAGAGCTGCAATTGCCGCAATTCCAATTTCCATACCTCCACGAGTTTTATCTAACATGCATTGTAGCAATAATTATAAAAATATCATAAAAAATTGAAAAAGCTGAGGCATGCCCCAGCTTAAACTATCTATCAATTAAGTTAATTGTTATTGCACCACAAAACTTAGTATTGTTTTTTGCCCTGTTTCATTCTCTCTGTAATGAAAAGAAATAAGGTCACCATCTCGATAATTTGGAAGCTGTTGGATTGCCTTTTCCGTCATTTGAAAGGCTGTAGGGGTGCCGTTCATATCCACTTCAATCGTATGCGGATCCATCTGGCCGTTTAGAGTCCCAGCACCTTGAGCAAAAGAATTGGTCACATTTAGCTCCGTAACTGCTTTTGCTTCCTCTTCCTCCGCGTTTAAGAAAACTTCTACGTTATAGCGGCCATTGGCAAGATCGGAGATTGTGAACGCTTTAGTCAGCTCTTCATTATTTTTTAACGATATTTTTTCAATCGCTTGTGTCGACAAATGATCTTCAGAGAATTGTTTAACTTTTTTTCCAGCTTCATCGTACACAATGTAATCAGCTTTTATTCCGTTAGGAAAGGTAAGGGTTTTGGTTTCACCTGAGATATTCTTGACCCTATAATTTAGGTTGACGCTATTGTTCTGCTCAGTGGCTTCAATTGTAGGATGAAACTTTGGGGCGATCTCATTATTTTTTGGACTTTCTGCTTTTATTTCTTTTGCTCCCGCACTTCCCTCGTTTCCATTACCTGTCCCACAGCCGGTTAAAAGTCCAATTACCAATGCACAACATATAACTGATAATCCTCTCAGTTTCATTATTCCGTTCCCCTTTCATTTATGCCTTTACCTGTTAGTCGCATAAAAGGGAAACAAGGTTACAATTATGATACTGGTAATATTAGGTATTAACAAAACCTTTATTCAGTTCTTCCAAAATAGTATGCAGTTCCGCTAAACGCTTAATTTCATAAGTTGGAATAACATCATTCCGTTGTTTATTGTGACGATTAATCCACACGGATTTCATCCCGGCGCGATTTGCCCCCAAGATATCAGTCATCAGATTATCGCCTACCATGATGGCTTCATCCTTGGACAGTGACAATTTTGATAGGGCATATTCAAATAGCCCCTGATCGGGCTTGCCTCTTCCAAAATCTCCGGAAATGACAATCTCATCAAAATACGGCACAAGCTCTGGTGTAATCTCTAATTTGGTATTTTGTAAATGAGGCGAACCGTTGGTCAATAGCAAAAGCTGATACTTCCCTTTTAAAGACTTCAGCGTTTCAAAAGTATCCTCGTAGACGAACGGAAGTTTTCTCCGTTCTTCCGGGAATCGCTCTGCCAATTCAAACCCGAAATCAACATCATCAATGGCCATTTTTTTAAGCCCTGCTATCCATGCATCTTTACGATATCCCGGAACTATCTCTTTTAATTTTCTAAAATCATCCTGATCGTCAAAAAAGTCTCCCCATAACCCTTCAAATGGATTAATGCCAATCATCTGAGTAAAGGGATATGTTTCGTAGGAAGAATACAACTCCCTGGCTGCTTCACGAACAGCTTCTTCCATCTCATCAGGATTGACTCCATACCGTTCTTCTGCCAAACGGCAGGTAGCTGCAAATGCTTCTTTTATACTTTTTTGATCCCATAGCAACGTATCATCTAAGTCAAAAAAAATCGTTTTGATCATTGTAATCCTCACTTTTTTACAAAAATAGATATTTACTAGTTTATCATTTTTATAGTTAAAAAAATATAATTAATTGAATTGCCAGAAAAAGTGCATCTAAAGCTTAATTGTTTGTTTTCCTCATAAAATAAAGCTCTTTAAACTCCTCAGTAAATCCCCATTTTTGATAGAAAGGAAGCATTTCCGGGCGGCAGTATAGCTCAAAATGTTGGACTTGTTGCAAAGAAGGATGTTCTACGATATGGTTCATTAACTCCCTCCCCAAATTCTGCCCGCAAAAGCTTTCCTTGACGATTACATCCAAAATCAGGGCCTTATAAGTATAATCGGTCAGTACACGATGTAAACCCAATTAGTTCATTCGTATGTGAATCACAAAGGCCCATCACGATATCCGAATATGCCAGCATATTTTTTATATCCTCCCGTTTTCTTCCCCTCGTCCACCACTCCCGCTCAAATAATTGATGTAATTCTTCCATTAGTTTTTCATTCAAATTGTGAGTAATAATATAGTTCATTAGAGCACCTCCAAGACGTCTTTCCTTTTTATGTAAAATTAGACGAAGGATGCTTCGGTTTGTTGCGAAAAACCAGCTTAAAAATAATAGGCTTTTTTTCAATTTGTAAAAGCGAGCTAGAAAATGGATCTGTATAATTGAAAAAACATCTCTGCTAAAAGTCAGAGATGTTTTTTTTCTTATAATGTGGTTATGATTGGTCCATTTTTAGTAAGAATCATCGTATGTTCGTATTGGGCCACAAAGCTTTGTTCCGTAATATAGGTCCACTCGTCGCCTTTTTCAAAAACTTCCTCTTCAAGTGTGGATATAAATGGTTCAAAGGCAATGACCATTCCATCTTTAAGCAATTCATCATCGCTTGGCTCATTATAATTATAAATATATTCTGGTTCCTCATGGATAGTCCGTCCAATTCCATGGCCCGTCAAATTCATGATGACGGTAAAGCCGTGCTGTTTGGCTGTCCGGTATACCGCTTTACCAAGCCCACTTTTTCTTGAACCTGGTTTGGCTTTCTTTAATCCTTCCTCAAACGCCAGCTTTGCCACGTCACAAAGTTTTTTCAGGACTTCCTCACCTTCACCAACGACGACTGAAATCCCTGTATCCGCAAAGTAGCCATTTTTTGAACCGGAAACATCGATATTCACAATATCTCCTTCTTGTATCACCCTTTTGCCAGGGATCCCGTGTGCCACTTCCTCATTGATACTGATACAAGTATAGCCAGGAAAATCATATTCCCCTTTTGGAGCGGATGTTGCCCCTTCTTTTGCAAACATTTCACCGGCTATCTCATCTAACTCTTTTGTTGTAACACCAGGCATTGCTCTACGGACCAATTCATCCCTTATGGAAGCGCAAATCCTGCCAATTTCTTTTAATCCGTTAATATCCTCTTCTGTTTTTGCAATCATATTTCTTCCCTACTTTTTCTATTTTGTCATTAAACTCATGTATTATATTGTAGCTTTTTTTTTAAACAAAATTCAAGTTTGAGGGATGACTTGCATTTCTTAATAAAAATATGCCGGGCTGTTTTAATCACCAGCACCGGCATAAAGTTTCAGGATTAATCAAATTGCAATTTATAATCTTCCGCTTTTATCATTTTTAGCTTTCTAGAAAATACATAAATCAAGCTCAGATTTAGGGCAATGGGCAATATGAAGAAGACACTCAGCATGATAGATACATTCTTTAATGTCCAGCCGCCTGATGCTAAGTGCATATAATTTAATGGCCCTACCAGCCCTGATAAGCCAAAACCAGCACTGTACGGGGTTCCCTGAATGTCTAAAACACCCGCTAAAGCTCCTAGAACAGCTGCTGTAATTAACATCGGAAAAGCGATTTTCGGTTTCATAAAAAAATTCCTCATTTGGATTTTGGGAGAGCCTAATACATGGGCCAAGGCTGTACCCATCGAGTTCGCTTTATAGCTGGCAAAAGCTAAACCGACCCCGGCTGCTACAATTCCTAAATTGGCTGCACCTGAGCCGACACCCGAAAGCATAATTACGGTTGCAACCCCAACTGTTGAAATCGGAGAGAGAATAATAACACAAAATACAACAGCAATAATAGCCCCCATTACAACTGGCTGTAATGTGGTAATATTTGCAATGGCAACACCTAGTAATCCTGTTGAGCTTTTTACAAACGGGAGAATTAAGTATCCAATCATTCCTGGCACTAAAATACTTAATGTTGGCATCAATAGTATGGAGTAAGCCTTCAATCGCCCACCCAGTAACTGTACAAATAAAACAGCTAAGGCTGCGGTAACACCAGTATTAATGACCACTCCAATCCCATTTAGTGCAAATAAACCATCTGCCGTCTTTTGAACTGCACCACTGCCAACCATTGCCGCAATCCCAACGCTTGCTGTCTGAATCGGTGATAATTTAAACGTAATTCCTACCATGACACCGATCATGACTGGAAGTAGACTCATGACAAACACGGTTATATCAAAAACATGCTGTAATGGTGGAAAAATAGGTATGATGAGCTTTAAAATTTCCCCTAGTAAGGCATTAGGGATTAGAGCTACAACAATGCCAATACTCATACCGTTCAATAATTTGCTGATGAAATCTTTCATTTTGTTAATCTCCCATCTTATCCCGAAATAATATATGAATATATTATAATGAATTTTCTGACAAAAAATCAAGAAAAAATTTTATTACTTTACCGCAAACAAGCGAAAAAGCACTAAAGCTAATTATTTTCCATGCTATATGCTAAAGTGAAATCAAAAAAGACATACACCCAATAGGCATATGTCTCCCGACGTTCTAATTGAATCTATTAATGTTATTCCCCCTGCATTCCCATACTTACTTTTTTGCCACTCTTATCACTGGTCGCTTTGGCAGACCTATGATCCTTAATGAAGAATGAAAGTAACAAGGCAATAAGAGTTAAAATGGAAACTACCATAAAAGCCACATTTGCTCCATGAATATCGGGATTGGTAACATCCAAACGGTTCTTAGCTGTTTCTGCAGTGGTGGTCATTACAGTAACAAGTATTGCTGTACCGACAGATGCTGCAATCATTTTCATCGTATTATCCATAGCAGCACCATGAGGAATAAGCCGTCTCGGTAACTGATTTAAGGCTGCGGTTGCCGCTGGCATCATCACCATGGATAAACCAAACATTCTAATTCCGTATAAAACTGTTATAAAAGACATAGTTGTTGTGGTCCCTAAATTGGTAAAAGCAAATGAAGATGCTGTCGTGATAATCAAACCAATAATCACCAGCCACCTTGCCCCGATTTTATCAAATAATCTTCCAACAATTGGTGCCATGAGTCCACTAATTAACGCACCAGGCAAAAGGGCAAGACCAGCCTCGAATGCAGAAAACCCCCTCATATTCTGCATAAACAATGGAATAATCGTTTCTGCACCAATCAATCCCATAAAGCCAATCATTCCAATCACAATCGCAAACGGAAAAATTGAAAGTGCATATACCCGAAATTCCAGCATCGGATGAGTTAACCTCATTTGCCTGAACACAAACATAAACAGGGCCAGAGCTCCGATTCCTAACGTTAATAACGTAATGGAATTCAGCCACCCATAATTACCGGCAGCGGTAAAACCATAAAGCAACCCGCCAAAACCAAATGACGATAATACAATGGATAGAACGTCTACTTTCGGTTTGGAGACCTCTGTTACATTTTTCAAAGCGATAAATGCAACAACAATATCAAGGATGGCAATCGGTAGAATAATAAAAAACAAGACTCTCCATGAGAAATGGGCGGTTACCCATCCTGACAAAGCTGGACCAATTGCCGGTGCAAAAGAGATCACAAGACCAACTAATCCCATCGCCGAGCCTCGTTTGTTAACGGGAAAAATCATCAAAAAAACGGTTTGCATAAGCGGAAGCATAACCCCTGCCCCCAGTGATTGAATCACTCTTCCTATTAAAAGAACTTCAAAATTAGGTGCCAGTCCACCGACTAAGGTACCCAAGGAGAAAATGCTCATAGCCGAGATAAACAGCTGCCTTGTAGTAAATCGTTCCAACAGAAAGGCACTAACAGGCACCATTATTCCATTCACTAACATAAACACAGTGGTAAGCCATTGGGCACTATTTGCCGTTACATCCATTTCCTCCATTACTGGCGGTATGGCAGTAATCATCAAAGTTTGATTTAGAATTGAAATAAATGTTCCGGCAAGGAGCAGCGCCACGATTGTAGACTTTTTGAAGTCTGAGACCGCCATCCATTCATTCCCCCATTTTTCTATATTAGTTATTTGTTTCCTTTAAAAACTTACTTTTACAGATTACATGATTCGCTTTCACTTATCCACTAAAATTTCCTAGTTTTTTAAAAGTAAGCATTTCCAAGTAGAATTTACTTTTCTGAACGAAAAAAGACAACCTCCTCATCAAAGGTTGTCATCTTTACCCCTGGTAACATGCTACTCCCACATGATTTTTTTACTTAAGCTTGTCACGGGCGCTGTGGGCCCCCTAAGTCCTTATTCATAAAATACTTTTCTCAGAGTGGTTCCTGCTTTTTCTAACGCTCGTTTCCCTACATCAAGTACCGCAGCCATACTGACAAAGCCATGGATTGTTCCATCATAACGGACCGCTTCAACTTTCACACCCGCTTCCGCAAGTTTATTTGCATACTCTTCTCCTTCGTCTCTTAACGGATCATATTCAGCCGTTATGACAAGTGCAGACGGAAGGTCTTTGAAGTCGCCAAATAACATCGGTGAAGTAAGCGGACTTTGTTTATCTTCTTCACTATTCAGGTAGCAGTCGCGGAACCACTCCATTGTTCCTTTTTCTAGAAAATAGCCTTCAGCATTTTCCTGCATGGAAACAGTAGGTTCCCCACCTAAATTTGTACTAGGATAAATCAAAAGCTGGAAGCTAATGGTCGGGGTCGCTTTCTCCTTTGCCATATTGGATACAACTGCTGCGAGATTCCCACCCGCACTGTCGCCCCCAACAGCAATTCTGGACCGATCAATTTGGAATTCTTCCGCATGGTCAAACACATATTTAACGGCCTCGTATGAATCCTCTACGGCTGCTGGAAACTTATGCTCAGGTGCTAAACGGTAATCTACCGAAATCGTTACACAGTTGGCCAGGTTGGTTAAGGCTCTGCATACATTGTCATGGCTTTCAATATTTCCTACTACCCAGCCGCCACCATGGTAGTAAACAAGGGCAGGATAACTGGTTTGCTCACCCTTAGGATAATATACGCGAACAGGGATATCCGTTTCTGACCCGGGAATGGTCCGATCGAAAACCTTCCCAACTTCTTCTATTTCTCCTTGGGGCATGACAAAAACTTGGCGTGCTACGTCTGGAGAAAGTGTTTCCAACGGAGGTGCCCCCGCAGCCGCTAGTTGGTCCAATACTAATTTCGTCTGTGGATCAAGTGCCATTTTACCGCCTTCTCTCAATAAAATTTCTAACCCTTTATAATGTTCAATAAAAGTAAATTTTTTCCTCCTTTTGTTTGATTTTTCCACAAAAAAAGCTTCCCTTTTAAGGAAGCTCATGAGCTATTTAATGTACCGTTAATTTAGGGTGATACACGCATGATAACTATGTTGTTAATGCTCTCTATAGAATAGGAGAAAGCAGCCTCGAAATTGATTCTTTAAATCGGATCCATAACGAACGGCTTTTATATTCTTGCAATGTCAGGAGTTTACAATCATGACAGTCATTTATGAAAATGCTGGCTAGTTTGTCGGCTAATGATTGGTCATAGAGGAAGGCATTAACTTCAAAATTGAGTCTAAAACTTCTAAAGTCAATATTGGCCGTTCCAACTGAAGCCATTTCCTTATCCACTACGATCGTTTTTGCGTGAATAAACCCCTTTTTGTAGATAAAAACCCGCGCACCTATCTCTAGCATTCTGCCGATATGAAACAGTGTAGCCCAATAAACAAACGGATGGTCTGGTTTATCCGGGATCATAATATTGACTTCAACACCTGATAAACTGGCAATTTTGAGGGCATCCAAAATACTAGCATCCGGAATAAAATAGGGAGTTTGGATATATATCCTTTTTTTAGCACTCAGGATCATTTTAATATAGCCATTTTTGATTTGTTCCAACTCTGAATCAGGGCCGCTCGTAACAATTTGGATTCCTACATCGCCATGCGGAACGTCCTTAGGAAACAGATTGGGGACATAACTAATATCGTATTTGCGAGACGCTTGGTTCCAGTCAAGAATGAAACGTGTTTGCAGGGCATCAACGGCTGTACCTTGGATTCGTAAGTGAGTATCCCGCCAATAACCGAACCTTTCATTTAGTCCAAGATATTCATCACCTACATTAAAGCCTCCAACATAGCCTATTTTCCCATCAATGATAACCAGTTTGCGATGGTTGCGAAAATTCATGCGCAAATTAATAAATCTTAATTTGGAAGGAAAAAAAACCTCTACTTGTCCGCCAGCAGCACGAAGCTCTTTAAATAGCCGTTTCGGAAGACTTCTCGAGCCAAGCTCATCGTATAAAACACGAACCTTAACACCCGTTTTTGCTTTCTCCGTCAACAAAGCGATTAACTTTTTTCCAAGCCGGTCATTTTTAATGATGTAATACTGCAAGTGAATATAATCATTTGCCGATTCGATATCTTTAAACAATTGCTCGAATTTTTTTCTTCCATCTACAAATAGGTCAACTGAATTGTCTTCTGATAAATAGGCGTGATTATTCACTAATTGCATATAAATTAAATCACGATTATGTTTGGAGGAAGGATTACGGAACTCGAATTGGTTTCGGTGGATATTCACCAGCTGAGTACTGACCTTTTCCTCAAACCCGGTCTTTTTCAGGTCCTCCCAATAAAATAGATGTTTCCTGCTTAGGTTTTGACCAAAAAGAAGATACAAAATAAATCCTAAAATGGGTATAAAGAACAAAACGAGGAGCCAAGCCCAGGTAGTCCCAGCATCCCTTCTTTCCAAAAAGAGGACAATTGTGGCGAACATTAAATTTAAAATAAAAATAATGCCAAGAAATATTGAAGTTAAATGCATGTCGGTTCCTTTCAAAATTTCATAATAAGATTAGTATATGTTTAATCACTTTTTTAGGAAAGTTTTTGTTACCTAATCCAGAAAAATGTTGCATTCTTAGGCAATTTTTCCAAACTTAGGCGATTGTCCGATACAAAAAGTGATTTGAGACGTAAATTGGTAAAAGAGGAGTTGCTTCATAAAGGTAATTTACTATTCGTACTCCCTTTATTATTTTAAGGAGGTGCAATAAATGGCAGATACAAATATGCCGCATCAGGAATTCGAAAGTTCATCTCATGAAACAAGGCATCACAACTTTTGGGATAGGATTGTTTTAGGAACTGCCCAAACCCCTGGCAGAATGCAAGATGAGTCCAGCAGTTCCAGTTCAGAATCCAGCAGTTCTCACTTGAACAGCTTTGAATCGAGCAGTACAGAGTCTTCCAGCAGTAGCCATTTTTCAACAGGAAAATGTCCCGATGATCTCGTTTGTACGGAATGGTACACAAGTGATGATGGGAGATATAAAATACAAAGCTGTTGGAAGGACGGTAATATGTGGGTCTATAAGCGAAAAAGGAAGCGTAGGTAGCTGTTAAATTGGGAAAGGATTGCTGTCCTTTCCCTTCTCTAATGTGAAAATGCTATGTTATTAAGGACATGATTGCCTTCTCCATAGTTGGCGTAGCTGAAAAAAATTCTATATAAAAAACAAAAGCTTGGTTAACCAGGTTTTTTATTTCTCAATAGCAGATGCATATGGTAAAATTTGTTATAAAGTCATCATAATGACTATCACTGATAAACAACGTATACATAATGAAATGAGGTGATTTATGGACGGGTATCGGTTTTTCCATAAGCTGAAAGTTCGTTATTCGGAGATTGACGGGCAAAAAATTGTTTTTAATGCCCATTATTTGACGTATATTGATGTCGCGGTCACGGAATATTTTCATGAGGGATTAAATTTAAATTTTAGTGAAACTGATTTCGACTTTGTCTTGGCAAAGTCAACCTTAGAGTATAAACAACCTGCTCGTTTGAATGACTGGTTAACGATCTGGTGCAAGATGTCCAAAATCGGCAATACTAGTATGACCATGAATTGTTTGATTACTAGAGAAGAAGAGGTAGAACCGATTCTATTAGCCGAAATCATTTATGTTAGCTTTGATCCGGTCATGAAAAACTCCAGACCTGTTCCCGATTTTGTCCGATCGAAAATTGAAGCCTTTGAAAGCGGTCAAAAACTATAGATTGGCTTTTTTCTAGCTGCCGTTCTTATAACAAGCCAGATAAAAAAGCCCTGTTCAAGGGCTTTTTCATGGCTAGCTAACCACACAAACACTACTTGGCATGTTCTGGTCTTTTCAGTTCCTGCTTCATTTCGGCACAGCGGCTCGGTGTAGGAAATAACTTCCCGGCATTTAACAGCCGGTCTGGATTAAATACATCTCGAATATCAGTTTGTGCTTTGATTTCATCATCATTAAAGACAAATCGCATTTCCTCTTTTTTCTCAATGCCGACCCCGTGTTCACCGGTAATCGATCCTCCAGCATCTGCGCAGGCCTTTAAACATGCACTACCCGCTCGAATGGCCTTTTCGGTATCTCCGGGTACTCTCGAATCAAACAAAACTAGTGGGTGAAGATTTCCATCTCCAGCATGAAAAATGTTGGCAATCCTCAAGCCAGATTCTTCACTAATTTTATGGATGCGCTCTAAAACTTCGGGCAGCTTACTTCTGGGAATGACTCCATCCTGGACCAAGTAATCAGGGGAGATCGCCCCCATGGCGCCAAACCCAGTTTTACGGTTTGCCCACCATCTGGCCCGTTCTGCTTCGTCTTCTGCCACTTTTACCTCGCGAACATGGCTTTTTTTGCAAACATCCAAAATCAGCTGAATCTGTTCATCTATACCGGCTGCAATCCCATCAACCTCAATTAATAACACTGCGGCAATGTCCTTAGGATGGCCAACTGGAAAGGCTGCTGCTTCCACACCTTCGATTGCAACCTTATCCATCATTTCTAAGGCAGCCGGAACAATACCTGCGGAAATAATATTTGAGACAGCCTGGCTTCCGTCCTGGACTCGGTCGAAATAGGCCAGAACGGTTTGCTTTGCTTCCGGATTTTTTAAAATTCGAACCGTTATTTTAGTCACGATCCCCAAGGTGCCTTCTGAGCCAGTCAGCAAGCCGAGCAAATCATAACCCGGAAAATCAGCAATCCCATTAGGGGAAATTTCCATCACATCTCCATTTGGCAGTACAACCTCCAGGCCTAAAATATGATTTGTAGTAACCCCATATTTCAAGCAATGGGCCCCGCCAGCATTTTCCGCCACGTTTCCACCTATTGTGCATGCATATTGGCTCGATGGATCTGGAGCATAATAATAACCTTTATCAGCAATTGAATTCGTCAACTTTAAATTAACATAGCCAGGTTCAACAACAGCACGGCGGTTTTCGAAATCCACTTCAAGCAGCCGCTTCATCCGAACCAAACTAATGATGATTTCGTTATTTAATGGTACGGCTCCGCCGCTTAGTCCCGTTCCGGCTCCACGTGCCAAAAACGGAAGCTTATTTTCCGAGCAAAACTTCACAATCTTTGCTACCTCTTCTGTGTTATTTGGAAAAACAACTGCCCGCGGCAAATGTCTCTCAATCGTAAACCCATCACAATCATAGGCGAGCAAATCTTCCTGCTTATACAGAATGGCGTTTGGTCCAGAAACCAGTTTCGCTAAGTGAAGTATATGAGGGTCATTTGTATCCAATTTATTTCGTGCCATGATTCTTGCCCCCTTGCACTTCTTCCTTTTGATATGCCCAGTCCAGCAGTTGGATGGTATGAACTACCCTTTGATTCCTGCCATACTTCTGTACACCAACTGCCATTTGCAGCATACAGCCCGGGTTGCCCATCGAAATCATCTCCACATCCTCCGGTATATGGGTCATCTTGCTTTCTAATACCGCCGAAGCCATTTCCGGATGAGTGAGGTTGTAGACTCCGGCACTGCCACAGCAGCGGTCCGCATTTGGCATAGAGACCATTTCCACTCCGGGAATATGCAGAAGCAAATCACGAGGCTCTTCGCGGATGCCTTGACCATGAGCTAGATGGCAAGCATCGTGATATGTAATCCGTGTCTTTAATTCCGCCTTCGGAATCTCATAACCTGTATCGTAGAGATATTTCGCTATATCTTCCACTTTTGCGGAAAATTCTTGAGCTCGCTCATACCATTCCGGTTCTTCATGAAACAGTTCTGGATACTCCTTTAGCATACAGCCACAACCTGCGGCATTAACAATTACCTTTTCGGAACTCTCGAATGCTTCAATATTTTGTTTGGCGAGCTTCCTGCCCATTTCCCGGTCACCGGCATGAACATGCAGTGCCCCACAGCAAGTTTGATTTTTAGGAATCAATACATCATTTCCGTTACGTGTCAGGACATTAATGGTTGCCTGATTAACATCGCTGAACATCACATCCATAATACAGCCTGTCAGCATCGCCACCTGGCGCTTGGTCTTCTCTTTTGCCTTAATGACGTTGATATCCTTGTATTTTTTTCGGACAGAAGTTTTCACCTCAGGCATGATCGACTCCATTTCTATTAAATGGTCCGGCATTATGTTAATCAGCCCTGTTTTGCGAACCACTTTCTGGAGCCCGCTTTTTTGATAAAATTTTAATAATCCACCCGCTGCTTCTAAACGCTCATGATGGGGAAACAGGGTTTCGAGTAAAAACTTGCTGGCCATAGCCTTCCAGCCAGAGAGCGGCATCGCCTGCCTGACTTGACCCCTGGCCTCCTCGATCAAACCGCCGACATCGACGCTTGCCGGGCAAGCAGTTGTACAGGCGCGGCAATCTAAGCACTGAAATACCGGATCAGCAAACGCCTCGTTGACCTGCAGCTTACCTTCAGCAACTGATTTAATCAGGTGAACACGGCCGCGCGGTGAATGCTGCTCCTGTCCCAATTGTTCATAGGTCGGACAGGCTTCTAAGCATAAACCACAGTGAACGCAATCAGCCCATTTATATTCTTTTGGTGGATCATTCCATAAATAATTTCCTAAACCAGCTGAATTACAAGGCCGGTTTTGCTCCAGTTCAGGGAGACCCATCTTATATCCCTCCTACGAAACGTTTTGGATTCAGTATTCGCTTTGGGTCAATTTTTGATTTAATGCCATCAAATAGGAAAGAATAGGCAGGTTTTGGTCCCCAGACGTCTATTTGTCGGCGAAGGACCAATGGCAAATGGGTCAAGACAGCATAGCCGCCTAATTTTTCTGCAAATGTTCTCAATATCCCTATCGCATTCATCACATCGTCGCTGGCCCCGTTCAGATAGATCCGGGCGATGCCATGACCCAATCCACCATGGGCTTCAATATCGAGATTATAACGGTCTTGAAGCAAATGGCTTTCCTTCATGACTTTTATAACATCTAAGTTTTTTACGCCAATTTTTACAGAGGCCCTCGTTTCTGGCCCTGTATATTCCACTGCACCATTAGGTGGAATTTTGGTTAATAAATTCCAAAATGCCCTAGCGCTCTCCTGATGTAGGACAGAAAAACCCGAAGTATCCGGTTTTAGTTTTTCAATAAATTCTACCTGGTACCGGACTGCACTTTCCACATCCTCAAAGCAGACGGCAAGAGTAAAACAGGAATGTCCGGTTAATTTTTCTGATAATGCTGGACTCAAAAGTTCTAATGCAGTTGGTTCCATGACTGTATTTAAGAAGGTGACGGAAAAAGAATAAATTTCTTCGGGGTTCCCATCTGGGAAGGTTACTAGTACAAGACTCTCATATTTTTGTAAAGGTCTAAGTTTGAGGGTTATTTCAGTGATGACGCCAAGTGTTCCCATCGATCCGATAAACAATTTATTAAAATCATATCCGGCCACGTTTTTAACCGTTTTCCCTCCCGTTCGGATTACCGTGCCATCGGGATAAACGATTCGCATGCCAATGACGCTATCACGAGCAGAGCCGTAACCGAGCCGTTTTGGACCGCTGTCATTGGCGGAAACTACTCCACCAATTGTTGCATATTCTAAAGCATAGGGGTCAAGGGGAATTTTTTGATTAAATCCTGCTATATAATTCTGAATCTCTTTATATGGAGTCCCAGCTTTCACAGTTAAGGTCATATCACCAAGAGTATGCTCAACAATGCCTTTATACTTTTCCAACGATAGTAAAATCTCAGCAGACTCTTCTAAACCGCCGCAGCCTCTTTTTGAACCTCCGGCCATGACAACCACACTATTCTGGTTTTCATTTGCAAATCTAAGGACACTAGCAATTTCCTCTTCTGTTTGGGGATAAACGACAACCTTGCCGTCATTCCCCAATGGATGAATACTCACTAGTCCATTCTCAATTTCTAATTCTGGATATGTGGAGCTTATTTTGGCAATCAGTTCGTCTGTTACCATCTTCCTCCTCCTTGTTTTGATATTTTATAATATTCTGAATTCATAAAGGCTAATAAAACGGTAGACGATGGTACTGCCGGATGGTTGAAGACTGTTATAAAACACCTTAATCTTATTGTATAAAAGCAGACGATGCTATGCAAGATAAACACGGCATGTCTTTCCTTTACATCTCTTCATTCTCTATATATAATTAATTTATAAACACCATATACTAAAAAGAGCCTCGGCTGGCGGGCCGAGAGCTCTTGTACAGCAACTGCAAAGTGCAGCGGCACAGAGGGAGAAATAATCCACCCAACTTGGCTCAAGAGCGGGGTGGGTTATTTCTTTTTATGAGAAATAACAACTGCGATAACCGCTACAACTAGACTTCCAAAACCAATCATCAGACTGATTCCTTCGTAGACAGTCAGCATCAGGCGTCACCCCCTTTCTAAAAGGAGTGCCGCCGCCACCCAGCTATTTGCTGTACTTTTTTATTATAAAGCCCCAGTAAAGGATTGTCTAACTATTCAATGGAAATTGACACCAGTCCGTTTTGTAGGATCTATGATTAATCTCCCCTTTAGGTAATACCTTTCTTTCATTCTGCACCAACTAATATAACATAATATTTGAATTGTCGGAAATAATAACCTCGATTACTTTTGAAAGGATGAGGTGCGGATGTCATTAGAGTGGTTTGACCGGGTATGCGGAGAATTACAAGATCACTTGGAGTCAATTTGTGAAGAATATGACCAAATCGGGCATATGACGATTGAGCGGGCTGCCAAGCATCCAAGAATCGAGTTTTTTGTGGAGACAGCGGATGAGGATACAGACGAGCTGGGCCGTGATTATTTCTGTACATTATTTTTTGACCCAGACAATGAGGAATTTTATATTGATTCCTTCGATGTTGATCGGGGTAATTCGGTCAAAATCATTCTTTCAGACATTGAGGAAATCATTGATGAAGTCCATGAAAGTCTTCATGATTATATTAATGGTGACGATCAATTCACCTCAGACGGTGTATTCCTTGAGTCAGAAGATTGTGTTGATGAGACAGACGAAATGAAATTATCAGAATTTGATGACGAACCCGACGATGAGGACGAAGAGGAATATTATGAAGCAGAACAGGATAACCGAGATGAAATCTTTGAAGAAATTGATATCGAATGGTCTACACCAGAGGTGACGGCGTTTAAGCATAAGGATGAAGTGGAGATTACCTATCAATTTGGAGTAGTCGAGGAGACGGGGGATGGTGTCCTTCGGCGAGTGAACCGTGTTTGGACCACAGATGATGAATTAATAAAAGATGAATCTCATTTTATTTTCAGCAAAGAAGAAGCGAGTACGATTATTGCTATGATTGCCAGTCACATGGACCAGCTAAGCGAGTTTGATTTTGATAATCTGCCTTAATATTCAGCGAGGAGCATACCATCTTAAGTATGCTCCTTCCTGTTATTCCACCGTATAATCAATTTCTATTAAATCCCATGGAGGAATGATCCCTATCGGTTTTTCGTCTAACTTTCCATGTTCGGTTATCACCACCGCTTCTAGCTTCATCTTATTTTTATGTGCTTCTTCGAAAATATTCTCGACATCAAATATATTAACCTCTTTTGAGACAACTTGAACGCGTTGTTCCTTTTCAAACTTCATAATGTCTGAAACTTGGATGTTGGTTAAATGAACTAAACCGTTATCCATGTTAGCAGCCATCCATTTGACGACTGACCCGGCTGTTAGCAGTCCAACACAATGATTTTTATGATAGACCGGAAATTTGGAAAGCCCGTGCTCCTTAATGGCATCCGTCACTTTTAAAATTGGGTCACCGTACTCAAAAGAAACAACCTTTTTAGATGCAATCGATAGTGCATAATTTGGCTGGCTGAAGATGTTGGCAATTTTTTCAATATGATGGACGACCTTTGCATTCGGTTCTGCAATATAATAGCCAATTTGCCTCTTTTCATGAACAATCGCATTTCGAAGCTTGGCATATTGCTCAAGATCTTTTTTAAACGCTTCAATAATTTGGTACCTTTTTGCCCCAGTCTTCAACAAAACTATAAATCTATCATCGTTTATTTTGACGATGTCTCTTAATGCATCGTGAACTTGATTAAACGCAACCTCAAACCGTTCCGAATGCAATCGAGCTTGATTATTTGGTGTTTTCATATTCCTCTCCACTTGCCCTCCGCTAATTCTCTTTTTAAGTTATAATTCAAATTATTAATAAGGTCAATACTTAAAGATTCACAAAATTAACTTTATTGCCCCCACCTTTCTTGTAGCATGCTAATCTCTTCTTGGTGGGTAATGCCTTCATCATCAGGGGTTTCTAGAATAAACGGCACTTCCTTAAGTATTGGAGATGTTACCATCTCCTTTAAGTGTTCTTCTTTGATAAAGCCGTTATTTTTAAAAATATTGGCGTGCCGGTCTTTTTTTGATCCTGAAGGGTACTTTGAATTATTGAGATGGATTGCTTTTAAGTGGTCAAAGTAATTCAGTTCCTGCCCTTTTTTGAAAAATTCCTCCGTATTCTCTCCATTCCATAACCCGCTGGCGAATGCATGGCAGGTATCCAGACAGAAGCCGATTTTTTCAGGAAACTCACAGAGATTGCGGATTTGAACTAGTTCCTCAAATGTGGTACCCAATGCCCCTTTTGTACCGGCGTTATTTTCCAAAAGAATAAGCGTCTCCCCCTTCCACCTGCTTAGCACAGTATTGAGTGTGTATAGCATTAAATGGTAGCTTGCAAGCGGGTCGGTTTCACTGATTTGGCTTCCGTAATGGACGACAACACCAATGGAACCACAGGCATTGGCTATTTCTAAATCATTGAGCAGGGATGCAATGGTTAGTTCTTCCTTATCCTTAGAAGGTGTTAGACTTGTTGGATAAGGTGTGTGGGCAATGGATTGCAATTGGTGCTCCTGACAATATGCTTTACATGCTTCCGCATCATGATTGTCAAATTCTTTAATCGTAAGGCTCCTCGGGTTTTTCGGAAAATATTGATACGCGGATGCATCATAAGAGGCTGCCCGCTTTGCCGCCCCTAAATATCCGTTTCTGATACTGACATGGCTTCCAAAAATCATACTCATCCCACCGTGTTTGAATGTATTTTTAGATTTTGCCCAACTGGAAAATTCTATTCGCCTTGTCAATCTCTATAGTATAATTTGTTAGATAGATCGAGTCATTGGGGGGAGAAGGATGAGAAAGATAACTTTAGCTAACGGACAAACTGTAGAGGTGGAATGTTTAAGCTGTGCATTGACAGGAGGATTACTCGAGCCGGATGGTGGAGTCATGGTTGAAACCGAACATTTCCATGCTCATCAGGATGTTGCATATCCGATAGAGGGATTGGTCATCTTGGCCTCGAAGCGTCATATTAAATGTTTTGATGAGCTGACAGAGGACGAAAAGATTGATTACATCAATTTGTTAACCAAAATTAGAAAAGCGCAGCGGACTGCGCTTGGAATTGAGCATGTTTATTATTTTTATAACGAAGATACTACGCACCACTTTCATACATGGATGGTGCCACGGTATGAGTGGATGCATGAATGGGGTCGTTCTATTGAATCTGTGAGACCTGTGCTGCTTTATGCGAGGAATCATAGGAATACAGACGAAAATAGGATTCGGGTTTTTAGTGCTATTGAAGCCCTGAAAAAAGAATTAAGGTCTTAGGACACTTTTTTGTCCATCATCAACTGGGGTAACACGGAATAATAAATGACTCCCTGTATTGCAAGGTCCCATTTTTATCCGGTCAACATCCATTGATCCGTAAAAGTGTGACCATGAAACTGCTTCAGATTGTCACACAGGTATTCAGACTCTATTCAGCAATCATCCTAACAATTTGGTCTTCTATGTAATTCTTTTTCTCATCATCCAGCAAATTATTTAACAGAATGGAAAAAACAACCGTCTGTCCATTGGCTGTCGTGACATACCCCGATAAGGAACGTACGGTGGAAATCGTACCAGTTTTTGCTTTTACTCTTCCCAGCACATCTGCCGTCCTCATTCGGCTTCGCAGCGTACCACCGACCATTTTGTCATGATCGCCTGCTACAGGCAAGGCATTCAGATAAGCGGGAAACCATTTGGCACTCTGAACAGAAAATAGTAACTGAGAAATTTGATTAGCTGGTATCAGGTCAACATGAGATACACCCGAGCCATCCCTAATCACCATTGTGGCTGGGTCCACCCCAAACTTCACCAGTTCTTCCTTCAGTACTTCTATCCCTTTTTCCCAGCTTCCCTCCCCTTTGGCCACTTTTCCCATTTCCTTGATTAATATTTCCGCATGAGTGTTATTACTCAATTTCATAAATGGGACAAGCAACTCTGATAAAGGCATGGATTGATGGGATAGTAGTAACACACTGGAATCTGGAACCCTCCCTGTTTTGATTTTTCCCCTTATTTCAATTCCATGTTCGGCGAGTGATTGTTTAAACAATGTCAAGGCATAGCGAGTGGGGTCCCAAACCGCAATCCATTCTTTTATTGGTTTTGAGCCAAGTGGCACCGTGCCACCAATTATGATTGTATTCTTTGCATGCTCCCTTTCAATTGTCAATTTCTTTTTTCCTTTTTTATTAACCGTTTCCGCACGATTCATCACTTTTACATAATTTGTTTTTGGAGTCATGTCCACCGTGACCTTGTCACCAGGCTTTGTGCCCGGACGTATTTCCATTTCCATCGCACCAGCATCATAATCCGTTGTTGGCGAAGCTGTTAGAGCGGAAATTTGTGCACCATAATAGGCCATTTCATCACTCCAGGGCAAATCAAGGGAATATCTGATTCCGTCATACCAGGTGTCATCACCAACCAAATTCCCGTTTACCTGTTTAATTCCCTGTTTTTGCAGTTTCTCCGCCATTTTATTAAAATCTGACTCCATTAATGTTGGGTCGCCTTTTCCTTTCAGGTAGAGATCACCTCGAAGGATTTTCGACTTAACCGGACCATCCCGGTACACCTCGGTTGGAAATGTATGAGCCTCCCCCAAAACATTAAGGGCTGCTGCGGCAGTTAACAGTTTCATATTAGAGGCAGGTCGCAAACGGATATCGCCAAGATGCTGATAAATCAAATGGCCATCGGCCGCATTCCGGACACTAATCCCAACAATCCCTCCTTGCAGTTCAGCAGAAGCAGATAATAATTGATTTAATTTAGTATTAAGCTGTCCCTCCGTTGCTGCCTGTCCAGCAGTGGACGTTACCATAAACAATAAAATGATCATAGATAAAGAAAGCATTTTTTTCATCGGATTCTTCAGCCTTTCTTTAGAAAAGTGATTGGCCAATAGCACACGGCTAGTTTGGGTCTACTACTTTTATATTCCCATTAGGCTGAAAAAAATCACTAAAATAAAAATGAAATAGTCTGTATCTAATACGAGTTCACTATAAGGTCAACCATCTGGTCTTCCACTTCTTTGCCTTTTTCATCGTCAAGTAGATTATTTAACATAATAGAGAAGATGAGTGCCCGACCACTTTTCGTCATAAGATAACCTGATAAAGTACTGACCGTGGAAATGGATCCTGTTTTTGCTTTTATCATCCCCCGCAAATGGGCCATACGGTTTCTAAGCGTACCGCCAACCATCTTTTCACCATCCCCAGCAACAGGCAAGGAATGCAGATAGGCCGGAAACCACTTTTCCTTTTGAATCGCGAATAGCAATTTGGAAATTTCATTAGCTGAAATCAGGTTAACATGAGAAATGCCGGACCCATCCCTGATCACCATCGTGTCGGTGTTAACACCTAATTTTTTGATTTCTTCCGTTAGTACTTCCAGTCCGTTTTCCCAACTGCCAACTCCTGTAACCATTTTTCCCATTTCCTTAATAAAGATCTCCGCGTGGGTGTTATTGCTTAATTTCATAAATGGGATGAGCAACTGAGAGAGTGGTATTGAACGCCGGGAACATACCAGTTCAGCACTGTCAGGAACAATGCCAGATTCCAATTCCCCTGATAGTTGAATCCCATGTTCTTCTAATGATTGTTTAAAAAGAGTCAGGGCAAACCGCGTCGGGTCCCAGACCGCGATCCATTCTTTCAGTCCCTCTGAATGGATGGGCAATGCCCCTTTAACCAAGATGGTATTTTGGGCATGTATTCGCTCAAAAATAATTTCTTCTTCTCCGCTTTCAGCGGTTATGGCCTGGTTGAGGGTTTGTACATAATCAGTTTTAGGGGTAACCTCCACTTGGACTAGATCTCCGGCCTTTGAACCAGGAGTAAGCGTGATTTCAACTGCACCTGCATCAAAATCGGAAGTTGGGGAGGCAGTTATAGCAGAAATTTGTGCTCCATAATAAAACGTTTCATCCGTCCATGTTAGATCTTGGGAGTAACGGACATCGTCATACCAAGAATCATCACCAATCAGGTTTCCCTCAATTTGTTGAATTCCAAGGGTTTTTAGTTTTTCAGCTATTTTGTCAAAATCAGCTTTCAGTAAAGTCGGGTCCCCTTTTCCTTTTAAAAAAAGATCCCCGAAAAGGCTATGATTTTGTATCAAACCCGTGCTATAGATTTCCGTAGGGAAGGTATAATCCTCACCTAATACATTAAGAGCGGCAGCGGCCGTAAACAGTTTCATGTTCGATGCCGGCCGCAGGCGAATAGCACCATGGTGTTGATAGATTATATTTCCATCTTCAATGGACCTGATACTAATTCCTGCAATCGCCCCCTGGAGGTCGGCACACGATTCTATCAATATATTCAACTTTTTTTCAAGGAATTCTCTATTCATTTGTTCATCTATAAAACCAAAAGTTTCCATCTACTAAAATTCCAGCCTTTCGTTTTTTTCCAGTTTAACATGCTGAACGCTTCCCTAAAAGGATATTATCTGTAAAGTTTGAAAACTTCTATATGATCCCGAATAAATGCCCAATTCTGCGGAGCGGGCAGACTAATCTGCCAAAAAGTCGTACCCGATAGCTGATAAATATCCATTAGCCGATATTTTTCTAGTAAACTTCTTATATCTTCAAACCGAACGATATGTTCTTCCGCCCCCCGCCAATAACGAAACCATGGTGACTTGTTTGAAGCGTCATATTGAATGGAGGTACCTGTAGATATCGCCAAATTCTGAGCCGCCAAAATAGAGAAGGCTGTGGTTGCTTTCGTTGTGGTCACTTTATCATAGCCATACAAGGCAATCGCCACCTGCAGTTTAGAAGAAGGTATTTGGGTTAAAGAATACTGAATCACCTGTTCCATCCAGGGAATCGGCGCAATCGGGTCAGGTGGCCCGCCTGGATACCCATAATCAATGGTCATAACAGCAACCAGGTCTGCTGCCCT
The DNA here is from genome assembly GCF_000612665.1 of Neobacillus dielmonensis. Lineage (GTDB taxonomy): Bacteria > Bacillota > Bacilli > Bacillales > Cytobacillaceae > Neobacillus > Neobacillus dielmonensis. Next base: position 10,787 of record NZ_HG942067.1, on the reverse strand, counting down.
GCCAATGGCAGCGTAATCATAGGCACCGATAATCCGGTTCGTCGGGATATCCTCCGTTTTAGCATGGACATTCACTTGCAAAATCAAGTTGCCAAGTGCCGATTTTAAACCAGATAAAAAACTGCTGAAATCGTTGCGTCTAGCAGGGGGAATAAATTCAAAGTCGATGCTGATGCCGCCAAATCCCCTTTGCCTGGCTAAATTCACGATACTAGCAATTAGATTGTTTCGATACCTGGAGTTCCCCAGTACATCACCTGCTAGGTTAGGACTGAAATTCCCGCCAGCAAAATTACGGATCATCAATAATGGGGTGATATTTAACTCTTTGCATCTTGCAACAATGGAAGAATCCTCTATTTCGTTATAAGCATATCCCTCGGATGTAAATGAATATGCTACAATGGCGAGAAACGTTAATTCCTTGGAAATAGCCCCTAATGTAGGTAGAATGGCGCTTGCATCATAAGGAATAAGAAAACCAAGGGTTGCTAAACGTAATTTAAGGGGGGATGGAATGTTAATGACTTGCCCAATGGAGAGCAAATTAGTGTTTATGCCAGGGTTGGCTGATAAAATAGCCTCAGGAGTTGTCTGAAAAACTTTTGCCAGACTCCAATCATTGTCTCCCGCTTTAATTTTATAGGACCGCATAAACGTCGTGTGATCTGGAAGATATAGCGCTAAACCGGGAACAAGACTCTTTTCCGATGGCAGACCATTTGTCGACATGATCGTTTGCAGCGGCACACCATACGTATTTGAAATGCTCCATAAACTATCACCAGCACCCACAACATGAACTGTCATCTTTTCACACCCCTTTTATACTCATCATATGGGCAAATGGATATATTATACTTTAGGTTTTTGTAATTTAAACACAAACAACCATGCTGGTCATTTTAGCATGGCTGTTTGTGTAGTCTTCATCCGTTCCAGTTAACATGTCGACTTTTTAAAATCACTGTTCCTGTTCGTACCAATACTTTCTATACTTAGCCCTATAGCAGGCATCACACGTAGGAAAGGGATGATCCCAGGAAAGTTTTTTTCCGCAGTTTCTGCATCTTTTTACAAACTTTTTGATATCGGTTCGCAACCGTTCCTGAACTTTGTCACTAATTTCAAGACGCAGCCGTTCCCAATACATCGCTTCCGTCCGCTCTCCTAACCGATATAAAAATAACAAATGAAGACCAATCGCCTTATAGCTAAGTTCTAGCTCTTCGAGACTGCCCTCTTTGACAATTGGCTCTGGCAGCTCTCTACCTTGGACGATGGCATACATGGATGACTCCCATTGATTAATCAATGCAGGCTCATTTTGGGAAAAAGGCAAATGTAAAAAGCCGTATAAATCCATCAAGGAAAGGCGTGCCTCGATTTCGGTCCCAGCAATTTTTTCATACAACTGTTTTTCTTCATAAAGAGTAGCTTTTTTTGTCCCTTTAGGACTTTCGAATTTCTCCCAGAGTTCAAAGAACGTCCCCAAATCATGATAATAACGCTGAAACCGTTCAAATACACCATTGGTCGGAGCAATAGCAAAGGTATGGACAGGCTTATCTTCTTGAAGCAGCAAATGGCGCATTTTTTTTATGTCACTTGTAAATGCCACCTTGCCGACATCGTAAATCCCTTTTCTGCCGGCCCTTCCGGCAATCTGTTTGACTTCCTGTGAGGTTAGCAGTCTCCTTCTAGTTCCATCGAACTTTTCATTTTCCAGAAAAACAATCCTCCGTATGGGAAGGTTAAGCCCCATGCCAATTGCATCCGTTGCGACAATGACTTTTGTTTTACCTTCAATAAACAGCTCGATTTGTTTTTTCCTTGTTTCAGGTGGCATACTTCCATAAATCATGCTGACAGAATGGCCATCATTTTGTAATCTTGAGGCCATTTCCAAAACCCGTCTTCTGGAAAAACAAATAAGGGCATCTCCTTTTTTTACATGCTTAATATGAAATTCCTTGTTTTCCACCTCTAGCGGGGTATCACGGCTATACTCATTTAACTCAATATCGGAATCACCCAAAAGCTCCAGCAGCATTGGTTTGGAATTTCGGCTGCCAATAATATGAACCTCCGCGGCATTGGCTTTAGTAATCGCCTTGTACCAAGAAAAGCCTCGGTCCTTATCGGTGATCATTTGGGCTTCATCTATTACAACCACTTGGTAATATTCCTTTTCGTGGAACATTTCAACTGTACAGGAAATATGGTTCGCATCAGGGATGACTTTTTCTTCTTCTCCTGTTTTTAACGAGCATGGAGTTCCTTCAGCATTTAACTTGTCATACACTTCAAGTGCAAGCAGCCTCAAGGGTGCTAAATACAAACCGCTTTCGGCTTGCTTCATTTTTTCTAATGCATGATGGGTTTTTCCGGTATTGGTTTCACCGATATGCAGAACATAATGAATCTGCCCTCTAAGTGACGGGTCATATTCTTTTCCAAAAATATCCCGCATCATGCGTTCTTCTTCTTCTTTTCTTCTCTGTAACTCGGCCATTTCTTCGGCCCGTCTTCTCTCCTGCTCGTGTATATCCTGCTCCAATATTTGCTTATGAAGCTGGAGGTCAAATGGCACCTCAGCCAGTCTTAGCAGGTCATTAAGGTACTCTTCCTGAAGATCCTCAAAATAATATCCGGAAACATCATACAACAAATCAGATATTGTGCCTCTCACGAAGGATGTAGTTAAAGGTTCCTGAAAAGTTTCCACAAATTCTCGTTTTAATTGATCGGGAATATTTTCCAATACCTTCTCTGGAATCAGATCCGATATGTAATCAGAGATTAAGCTCTCATAAACATAAAAGTAGGTCTCATATTCATAGTAACTTCTACCCCAGTCAAGCGTCGATTGGATTTCTCCTGTCAATTCCTTAAAGAACTGATCCACTGTCCTGTATGCTCCGGGATTAAAAGAACCTTCACTGGTTAATTTCTCTTCTAATGAGGAAGGATCCATGGATTGAAATTTGATATTGTTTTTAAAATCGGCAGCCAATTGTTTGGCCGCAAAATAACGGATATATAAATAAAAAATCTGATAGTGGCCCTCCATTATCCGAATCGCCGTTTTCACCATTTTATCTTGAAGGGCTGACTTTATCTCTTCCCGCTCTTTTATTACTTCTCGCAGTGTAAACGCCTCTTTCGCGTTCTGGTAACGTTTGCGCCACTCCTCGTTCTTGCCAGCAAAAATACCGGTAACCCAGGAAAGGGCATCAAAGGGCTGATACATCCTCATTTCATCACGAAAAAGCTTATTAATAAGTTTTCGGTCAACCCCTTGTACTTCAAAGCCCTTTTCAGTTAAATATTGCTTTTTTTCATTCTTTGGGACATCGTTTGTTGATTTGTTCAGCCACACATTAGTCCAAAGTTGCTCCAGATAATGGCCACGGTCTATCAAGTATTGTTCAAAAGAAGGCGCTGTCTCCTGTCTTTCTAAATAGCGGTCGATATCTTCATACACTTTTAATTTGGTATGTTCTATCGCCTGAGGGTAAATCGCCATTAATTTGCTCATCCCTGCCCCTCCAATCATTTTGACATTTTCATTTCCTTTTGTCTTAATCTTATGTATAATGTTCGTATAGAAGCGCATATAGTAAAAAAGACCGAGCAGAACTTACAGGAAACCGCTCGGCTTTGCAATAGCTGACTTCCCATGATTGGGGATCGGCGAAACAGTAATCCACCTCTCCTGCTTGCCGGCTCAAGGGTGGATTATTTTTTTCGGTGAAACGACAGTACCGTGACAATGAGACTGGCAAACGATACAGCAAACATCAATCCCTGGTACACTGTCAAAAGCATCACCTCCTTTCTGACAGGAGATGTGCCCCACCCTTGAAAAGTCCTATTCTATTGCATGTTACATTATAGCATTGATTTAACAATCGAACAAGTGTTCCTTATAGATTATTCTGCTCACAATATTTGTCTACTAGGTCCTCTATTTGGTCCATTTCAGGGAATTTTCCTGAAAACTTAAATCTTATTTCCTCTATAAACTTCTCTTTATTATAGACATGGATTGCTCCATTTTGTTGAATCACACTATATTCCGGTACAAAGCGGTATCCGTTTCTTTCAATAGCTCCCATGTATATTCCTCACTTTTTAATTTTAGCTCTGGTACATTTGGCTGTTGATTGCAGCCCCAGCCCTGTACAACCGCAGGACACTGAAATTCATCTCGAATCCGCCCACGTACGAAGAAAATGCGATACCACAAGGAAAGCATCCATGAACTTTCTTCGCACGAAATGATGCGATAGCATCATTGAAGATTTTCGAGGAGTCGAGCGCATTCCGCTCCAATCAACAAAGAAAAAATCAACATGATCATTTAACGTTTAACAGAGCCTAATTTTTTTATAGTATAAGCAAAAATATGGGGGCTAATCCGGTTTATGCTTACATAATAAGAGAACGGTGCCTATTGACACCGTTCCATTCTTTTATGCAGTAGTAAATACTTCTTGTTTATTTTCCTGATGGCGAATAGCAGCCTGGGCTGCAGCCAAACGAGCAAGTGGCACCCGATACGGCGAACAACTGACATAATTTAAGCCCGTTTTATAACAGAAATCGATCGAGCTTTTTTCTCCTCCATGCTCACCGCAAATACCGGTTTTTAAAGAAGGCTTTGTCAAGCGGCCAAGCTGGACACCTGTTTCTACCAGCTTTCCGACCCCCTCTTGGTCTAACACGGCAAACGGATTCTCCGGGAGAACTTTGTGTTCAATATAGGCTTGCAGAAATTTACCTTCCGCATCATCACGACTAAAACCAAAGGTGGTTTGAGTTAAATCATTAGTTCCAAACGAGAAAAAGTCGGCTTCCTCGGCAATTTTGTCAGCAGTTAAAGCTGCTCGTGGTATTTCAATCATCGTACCGATTGTGTAATGAATGGTTGTTCCTGTTTCCTCCTGCACTGTTGATGCTGCATTAACTACCAGTTGGCGCATTTGTTTTAATTCATTGACATGCCCGACAAGCGGAATCATAATTTCTGGTTGAACTTCGATCCCTTTCTCTGCTAATTTTGCTGCTGCATAGAAAATGGCTTTAGCTTGCATATCATAGATTTCTGGATAGGTCATACCCAAACGGCAGCCACGGTGTCCAAGCATTGGGTTAAACTCATCCAGTTGACGAACCTTCTTCAATAGCTGTTCTTTTTGCTTCAACTCCTTTGATTGTGGGTCCAAGATTTGAAGCTTTGTTACCTCTACTATCAGTTCTTCTTTATAAGGTAGGAATTCATGGAGCGGTGGATCTAATAATCGAACTGTGACAGGGTAGCCTTGCATTGCTTCAAAGATTCCCTCGAAGTCACCCTGCTGCATTGGCAAGAGCTGTTCGAGCGCTTCCATTCTTTCCTCATAATTATCTGCCAATATCATTTTTTGCACGATTGGTATCCGATACTGATCCATAAACATGTGTTCTGTTCGGCACAAGCCAACTCCTTCAGCCCCAAACTCGAATGCTTTCTTGGTATCTTCAGGATTATCTGCATTGGCACGAACTCCGATTTTCCGTTCCTGATCTGCCCATCCTAATAAAAGCTGAAATTCGGGTGATAACTCTGGATCAATCATAGAAATTTCCCCCAGCATGATTTCACCTGTCGATCCATCAATGGTAATAGTGTCGCGGTAATGGACCACCCTATCCCCTACAGTAAATTTTTTTGATCTTAAATCAATTTTGATTGCCTCACAGCCACAAATACATGCTTTCCCCATACCGCGAGCAACAACCGCTGCATGGCTGGTCATTCCACCTCGGCTTGTTAATACCCCTTGAGAAGCCACAATCCCATGTATATCATCAGGGGTAGTTTCAGGACGGACCAGAATAACCTTGGTGCCCTCATTACCTAATTGCTCCGCTTCATCAGCATCAAACACAACCTGGCCTGTTGCTGCCCCTGGTGATGCAGGCAGTCCCTTTGCCAATACTTTACGAGTGGCTGTGTCATCAATCCGGCGATGCAGCAATTGATTTAATTGGTCCGGATCAACATGGAGCAATGCGGTTCTTCTGTCAATGATGCCTTCTTTCACCATATCAACGGCAATTCGAATCGCTGCCTGTGCCGTCCGTTTACCGTTACGTGTTTGCAAGATGAATAGTTTTCCTCGTTCAACGGTAAATTCAATATCTTGCATTTCTTTATAATGCTGCTCTAATCGGTGGCTAGTTTCAGTAAATTGCTGGTAAACTTCGGGCATTTCTTCCTTCAAGGCTGCTATCGGCTGCGGCGTGCGAATCCCCGCCACTACATCCTCTCCTTGAGCATTAATTAAGTACTCACCATAAAGTACGGGTTCTCCGGTAGACGGATTCCTGGTGAACGCAACACCTGTCCCAGAGTCATTACCCATGTTACCGAAAACCATACTTTGAATATTTACGGCGGTACCAAGATGATCTGGTATTTTGTTCAAGCGGCGGTATACAATCGCCCGCTGGTTATTCCAAGAATCAAATACGGCATTAATAGCAAGAAACAGCTGCTCTTTTGGATTTTGAGGAAAATCTTTTCTTGTATGTTTTTTGACGATCTGTTTGTAACCCACAATCACTTCCTGCCAGTCTTCTGCAGTCATTTCCGGGTCTGAAACATATCCTTTTTGCTCTCGTGTCTCTTCTAAAAGCTGTTCAAAATAAAACGTATCGATATTAAGTACCACATTGCTAAACATTTGAATAAAACGGCGGTAGGAATCGAAAGCAAACCGTGGATTATTGGTTAATGCTGCTACCCCTTCCACCGTTTCATCATTCATCCCGAGGTTTAAAATGGTGTCCATCATTCCAGGCATAGAAAACACGGAGCCGGAGCGGACCGACACTAGCAAAGGGTTTAGCGGGTCCCCCAATTTTTTTCCCATTCTTTCTTCTAAACAGGCTAAAGCCTCCAATGTCTGTCTTTCAACCAATTCTGGGACGGTTTTATTAGATTCATAGTAGGTATTACAAGCATGGGTGGTAATCGTAAATCCATAGGGGACAGGCAACCCAATACGGGTCATCTCCGCTAAATTTGCCCCTTTCCCACCTAGCAGGTCACGCATATTTCCATTTCCTTCATGGAATAAATAGACGAACTTCTCCATAATCCACTAACTCCTTTCCTTTTTTAAAATATCCAGAATTAAACCGGCTGTTTCTTCAATGGCTTTATTGGAGACATCAATGACCGGACAGCCAACACGTTTCATAATTTTCTCGGCGTAATCCAATTCATCCAGAATCCTTTGGAAACTTGCATAATTCGCTTTTGAGGCTAGACCCAAAGCTCTTAATCTCTCTTTTCTAATTTCATTTAATTTATTCGGAGAGATAATCAAGCCGATACAATTTTTCCTCGGCACCTGATATAATTCCTCCGGCGGCGGTACTTCCGGTACCAATGGAACATTTGCCACTTTAAATCGCTTGTGTGCCAAATACATGGACAATGGCGTTTTTGATGTCCTAGATACTCCAATTAACACAATGTCTGCTTTTAAAATGCCGCGTGGATCTCGCCCATCGTCATATTTAACAGCAAACTCAATTGCTTCAATTTTCCGAAAATACTCCTCATCCAATTTCCTCATCAGTCCAGGACGGTGATGTGGCGGCTTATGAAACCTTGTCTCAAACGCATTCATCAACGGACTTAGTAAATCCACAGCAGTAATCCTTTCTTCGCTTGCTCTTCTATCTAAATACTCCTTTAAATTAGGAATAACAATGGTATAGGCGATGATGGAATGATCTCTTTTTGCTAAAATCAAAACATCCTCGATATCTTCAATATCTTCAACATAAGAACTGCGGCGGATTTCTACATGACCTCCGTTAAACTGTGTTGCCACTGCTTTTACAACGAACTCAGCTGTTTCCCCAACTGAGTCACTCACCACATAAACCACTTCTTTCTGAACCAACTGCAGCCCTCCCTTAGACAGTTTTACCTTCCATGATTTCTACATATGCCCTTGTTATCGTAGTTTTGGTTATTCTCCCCAATAACAAATATGTATTTTTCTGCTGATCTACTTCCTTCACAACAGGTAAAGAATCTATATGATAATTGATCATTTTTTTTGCTGCCTCGAGTAACGACTCCTCAGGAAAAATAGTAATGATATTGGGCATTCGTGTCATAATGACACTGACCGGTAATTCCTGGAGATTTCTATTACCTAAAGCTGCCCTAAGTAAATCCTTTCGAGAAATCACTCCCGCTAAATGTCCTTCGGAATCAACCGTATATAAAGTGCCCACATCTTCTAAAAAAAGCTGAACTACAGCATTGTAAACTGACGTTGATTTTTCAACTACAATTGGATGTGCCTTAAAGTCTGCAACCTTCTGATAAATAAACTGTTGGGCTTGCTGTTTCAATTCAAACTTGTCATTAAAATAATATCCAACCCTGGGCCTGGCTTCCAATTTTCCTGACATCGTTAAAATGGCCAAATCCGGTCTTAATGCTGCTCTTGTTACGGAAAGCTTATCAGCAATCTTCTTCCCCGTTATTGGACCATTTTGTTTCACTATTTGTAAAATTTCATCCTGACGTTTGCTAAGTTTAATCATTACCACCCCCTTTATTTGATTAATTAGGGTATATTCTTTGGTTTCTCAACAATTATGCTATACTTATTTATATTTAGTATATACTATTTAAAATGAATTCGAAACCACTATTTTTACAAATTTACTTATTTTAAATATAATTAAAAAATCTCGCCAGATTGGCGAGATAGATTACTTTTGACAATTCGGACAATAAAATGTCTTTCGTGAAGAGACCATTTGTTTGATAATAATTGTCCCGCACCGATGGCAGGGCTGACCTTCACGATCATATACTTGACAGTGTTCATTGAATCCCCCTGTTTTTGTATCCCCTGAATAAAATGGATTATCCATGTACCCGCCCAGTCTAATGCCCTCTAAAAGTACAGTTTTCATGGACTGATATAATTGACTTTTCACAGGATCATCGAGATCATCAATATCTTTTATAGGCAGTATCCCAGCGTGAAAACAGATTTCTGCAGAATAACAATTTCCAATTCCAGCAATAAACTCTTGGTCAATTAGTGTTGTTTTTAACCGCCCATGTTTTTTATTTAATCGATTAATAAATTCAATTGCGGTAAAATTGGGGTCTAATGGTTCGGGGCCTAAGTGAGACAGTTTGTCTTGTGTTTCCTGGGGATTATATAGGTGCAAGTATCCAAGCCTAAGCCCAATAAAATAAAGATGCTCGTTGCCAAATGAGAGGCGAACCTGAATCGTACGTTTAGGCTTGTCTGATTCCTGTCCAAAAAACATCCATCCCCCCAACATCAGATGAAGTAAAAGGACATATCCGTTTTGCAGGTGAAACAGCAAATGCTTACCTCTCCGACTAACATTCAATACTTTTTGGTGCAGGACTGTATTAGTAAAAAGCCCTGCATTAATGTTGATTGACTTTTCCCGATTGATTTGTATATCGGTAATGTCTTGGCCGGCAATTTTATGGTTTAAATGTATTTTATAATTTTCCATTTCTGGAAGTTCAGGCATCTCAGATTCCCCCATTGCTTATGCTTTTCCTTTAGAATTTCCTAATATGGTTTTGATTAATAAGAAAATTAGTGGAAGTCAATGGAGCACATAAAAAAACCGAATTCAATAAGAACTCGGTTTAATGGGCCTAAATGGACTTGAACCATCGACCTCACGCTTATCAGGCGTGCGCTCTAACCAGCTGAGCTATAGGCCCTAAAATTAAATTATAAATATATGGCAGGGGCAGCAGGAATCGAACCCACACCAAAGGTTTTGGAGACCTTTGTTCTACCTTTAAACTATGCCCCTATAGGATGGAGGGGGACGGATTCGAACCGCCGAACCCTGAGGGAGCGGATTTACAGTCCGCCGCGTTTAGCCACTTCGCTACCCCTCCAAATCAATGGCGGAGGAAGAGGGATTCGAACCCCCGCGCGGTTTAACCCGCCTGTCGGTTTTCAAGACCGATCCCTTCAGCCGGACTTGGGTATTCCTCCAAAAAAAAGCCATACTCTAATTGGTAGCGGCGGAGGGGATCGAACCCCCGACCTTACGGGTATGAACCGTACGCTCTAGCCAGCTGAGCTACACCGCCATGTTATTATTTAAATTGGAGTCTAGCGGGATTGAACCGCCGACCTCTTGCTTGCGAAGCAAGCGCTCTCCCAGCTGAGCTAAGACCCCGAAGGATCGGGAAAACAGGATTTGAACCTGCGACCCCTACGTCCCGAACGTAGTGCTCTACCAAGCTGAGCTATTTCCCGGAAGAGAGGATGCCGAGGACCGGAATCGAACCGGTACGGTAGTCACCTACCGCAGGATTTTAAGTCCTGTGCGTCTGCCAGTTCCGCCACCCCGGCATATTGGAGCGGAAGACGGGATTCGAACCCGCGACCCCCACCTTGGCAAGGTGGTGTTCTACCACTGAACTACTTCCGCAAAAATCACTGATGCGGGTGAAGGGACTTGAACCCATACGGTATTACTACCACTAGAACCTGAATCTAGCGCGTCTGCCGATTCCGCCACACCCGCAAATTTAAATAAATGTTATAAAACTGGGGATTATTCCCTCAAAACTAGATAATCAGAAGAAACTTTCATAAACTCGAGTTCGCTTTAAAATGACTTGGTTAAGTCCTCGATCGATTAGTATCAGTCAGCTCCACACGTCACCATGCTTCCACCTCTGACCTATC
>NZ_HG942066.1 GCF_000612665.1 Neobacillus dielmonensis | reverse complement strand
ATCAACAGCCCCTATAAAAAAAGCAAAAAAAGACTGTCGGCAAACCCAAACTTTTTCGGATTTGTCGACAGTCTGAAAGCTGCTCATAAGGCAGCTTTATTTTTTAATTGATATCCGTTTTTTCAATATTCCTGAACGAGAAGTAGGCTATCAGGCAGCCAATTAGTGCTAGCGCCAATGGAACAACAATGAATTTAAAAATGTTGACCTCATCAGCGGTTGAATTAGTGAGTGATACTAAAATGATTGCTGAAACAATGGTGGTAGGAACTGACTTTTTTCTCATTCCAAAATACAATGGAATTAACGCCATACCTGCAGATGCAATCGCACTAAGGATGAGACTAAAGAATATGCTTGTCAATTGTCCTGCTGTTAATGCCTTCGGTACAAAATGCCAAACCGTATCGGCTAAATAAAACAGACCGCCAATTAAGAACGTCGATAACACAATGGCAAGGAAGGTAAAGCTAGCAACAATGATTAATTTGGAAATGATAATTTTTTTGCGATTGATTGGGTACATGAACAGAAGCTGAATGGATTTACTTTTGTATTCATCAATAATCAGCCTAGAAATGAGCACGGCAGCGAAGATAATAAACACCGGCCTGACAATACTGCCAAGAGCATCATAGGCAAATTCATAGTCGGGGAAGGCAATCCTTCCTTCACTTTTCTCGGCAAAATAGATTAAGCACATGAGTGCCATCATGGCGGCATTGGCAATCGCCACGCTTTTAAAATAGGAATATAGTTTAAACTTTTTTATTTCAAGACCGATTAAGTTACGCACTGATTCCGCCTCCATTTAATAAGGTTAAGAAATAATCTTCTAATGAATGATTCTTTTTATTGATTTCCTCAATCATAACTCCATTCAGTATAAGTGTTTTTGAGATTTCAGATTGTGAGATGCTTGTATCATAAATTCTAAAACGTGATGCATCGACTACTTTAAAATTCGTCAGGTGGAGGACTTCATCCAGAACATAAAAGGCTTTTTTTACATTTCTTACGGAAAGTTCAACATAATCGGTATTCTGTTCACGGATCTCATCCATGGATACCTCTTTGATTAATTTCCCCTCATTAATGACTCCGATTGTATCAGCGATCTGCTCCATTTCACCAAGGATGTGTGAAGATACAAGCATTGTGATTCCATATTCTCGGCACAACATATGAAACAGGTCACGGAGCTCCTTAATTCCTACAGGGTCAAGACCATTAATCGGCTCATCGAGTATGAGCAGCTCCGGCTTAGTAATAATCGCGCGGGCAATCGCCAAGCGCTGTTTCATGCCGAGTGAGAATTCTTTCACCGATTTATTATCGATATCCTTTAACTTCACTAAATCAAGTGCCGAGTCAATCGCCCGTTTATCATAGTAGCCCATATATTCACAATGCAATTCTAGGTTTTCCCTCGCTGTCAATCTGTCATAAAATACGGGGTATTCGATAATGCTGCCCATTCTTTTTAACAGTTCATAGGAGGTATTAGTTAATTTCTCGCCGAACAGCTCAATTTCACCGCTAGTTGGTTTTACCAAATTGGTTATCATCTTCATGATAGTGGTTTTCCCAGCACCATTTGGCCCTAAAAAGCCGTAAATTTCCCCTTTTTTCACTTTCATATTTACATTCGTGACAACTTCCTTTCCTTTATAGGCCTTGCTCAGTTGATTGGTTTTAATCACATAGCTCATCTTTTTCAGCTCCCCTTCGTTCTTAACTGATTTTTATTTTAGACAGTAAAATTTTCTTTTTTATTAATCAAATCTTACAAAAATCTTAAGAAAGGGTACCACTCTTAAGGGCACCCTTTGCTGTTTTAGTATGTAATTCGTTTAAGCTTAATGGTAAAGGTTGTTTTTTCATAGGGCTTGCTCGTGAGAAGAATCTCTCCCTCCATTTTTTCGACCAGCCTTTTGGTGATGGTAAGACCGAGTCCACTGCCTTGATAGGATTTGTTGCGGGAATCCTCTAACGTATACATTCTTTCAAAGACGAGGTCTTTGTGAAGCTCACTGATTCCCTTGCCTTTATCCCACACATCGATATAAACGGAATGTTCATCTCCTCTTAAAGCCAGACCGATGACTTTTCCTTCGCCACCATATTGAATCGCATTAGAAATCAGATTATTCATCACCCTGTCCAGTGCCTCTTCATTCCCCAGCACGTAAAGAGCAGCATCCGGCACATCAATAGTTACTTCGAAGCCTTTTGTAGTTAATACCTCATAAAAATTTAAAATGTTTTTTCGGCATAATTCATTGATATGGACCCTCGTCAAAGGCAGGTCTTTATCCCCGGACTCCAGCTTGGCTAAATCAAAGAACTTCTTAATTAAATCCAGAACCTCGACTGTTTTAACATGCACTTTTTGCAATAGTTCTTCTGTTTCACTGTCTCTCCTTTCAGGGTCGTTCAACATGATTTCGATATAACCGAGCACCACGGTCAGCGGTGTCTTTAAGTCATGTGATATATTGGAGAGCATTTTTCGCATCGATAGTTCCGTTTTGTTATAGGCAGCAATGATTTTTTGATTGTGCTCCAAAAGGCTATTGATCTCAATTAGGATTCTTTTTAACTCTTCATCATCAGTATGTAATAACAATTTCTCATCTGTTTTATCGTCGATAATGCGCTTTAGTTTTTGATGCAGATAAGTTAAATTTGCCGAGTTTTGTTTTTTGGTCCTCCATTGCAGAATGTTAAGAACGATTAAAATAATGATGACTATTACCAGGAAAATAGCCATGGCTAGAACTCCCCAAGTTTATAGCCAATGCCCCACAATGTTTTTATATATTTAGGCGAGGATGGGTCATCTTCAATTTTCTCTCTTAATCTTCTCATATGGACATTGATCACATTCTCATCCCCATAATATTCGTCTTCCCATACGAAGCTATAAATCTGCGCTTTTGTATAGACACGGCTTGGATGGGAGAGGAATAATTTGAGGATTTGAAATTCCTTCGCGGTCAATTTGACTTCTTGGCCCCGTTTTCGCAAGGAAAAGTTATCCAAATCCAACGTAAGCTCTCCAACAGTAAGCAGCTGTGTCTCCTGTTTTTGCTCTGTAGTGGAATAATGGGTTGCCCGCCGGATTGCGGCCTTCACCCTTGCCGTCAGTTCAATCATTGAAAACGGTTTGGCAATATAATCATCTGCCCCGAATCCCAAACCCAACGCTTTGTCGAGGTCCCCGTCCTTTGCTGACATAATCAGAACCGGCACCATGCTTTTCTCCCGAATGATTTTTAAAAATTCCATTCCGTCCAGTTTTGGCAGCATCAGGTCGAGGAGAATTAAATCAAATGTATCTCGCGCAAAAATTTCAAGTGCCTCTTCGCCATCGAATGCCGGTACTACCTCAAAACCTTCTTTTACAAACTGGCCTTTTACCATATCACTAATGGCTGTCTCGTCTTCTACTAGTAAAATTTTATGGTTCATTGTTTTCCCCCGCTATACTTTTTCTATGGATAGTTTCCATACAATAGGACTAAATTCCTTTTTTTAAGAAAAAAAATGCGGGTAAATTCCCGCTTTTAAGAAGGGTTTCAATCCCCTGGCCTACAACAGTTACGGATTTTGACAGTTAGACAGCCCTATCCGACAGTTGAACCACTGTATGCGACAGTTGCACGATCCTATCCGACAATTGAGCCACTCTATCAGACAATTGCACCATTTGCGATACTCAACCGTACAATGCTCTTCCCTATGCGCTAAGTTGTTTTAAAAACAGCTGCTTTAGTTGTTTCCTTGCCCGATAGATTCTTGTTTTGACGGTACCCGGATTCAAATCAAGGGCGCGTGCAATCTCGTGCTCCTTTAAACCATGGCCAATCTTAAGCAGTAGGACATCCTGATACTCATGATTTAGCTTTTTTATGGCAGTATTCACCTGCTCCGCCATTATTCCCGTTTCGACTTCTTCTTCTACGTTGTGCTTCATTTCCTTCCCTAAGCTTTCCAACATATCCTTCTCCATCAGGATTCCTTTCTTTTTCCTTTCCACACGGACGAAATCAATGGCTGTTCTGGTGGCAATCACAGAAAGCCAAGCCCCAACTTTTGATTGTTCTGCAATTGTATCTGCCTTCTTCAGTGCTTTAATAAAAGTCTCCTGAACAACATCTTCCGCCAGATACCGATCTCTAGTGATTGAGAAGCTTATATGAAACAGCCGTTTATAATAAAGACTGTATAATTCAGAAAAATTAATGACACACATTTACTTTCCTCTCCTTTCTTGTTCTTTCTTTATGGACGAGGTTAGTGATTCTCCGCAAGATTTAACATAATACTTACTTTAAACAAATCACCGTCCGTCTCAATTTCCAGCCTCCCTTCGTGGAGGTCAACAATCGATTTGGCAATGGCAAGCCCTAATCCTGAACCGTCTGTATGACGAGACGTATCTCCTCGTTTAAAACGTTCAAATAGCTCCTCGCTATTTTCATTAAGTTCATATTTAGAAACATTTTTAAACGTAATTAAAGCTTGCCTGCTATCCTTTTTGATGGCAATGTAGACTCGTGAGTTCTCTAGCGAATATTTAAGAATATTTCCTATTAAATTATCAAAAACCCGCCACATCTTTTGCCCATCTACTAATGCGTATATAGGCTTCTCCGTATTTGTAACCCGAAATTGCAAACTCGAGTCATTTATAATATCATCGTATTCTCCGAGTGCCTGCTGCAAAAGCTGCACAAGATCCACTTTTTCTTTGTTTAACTCCATATTGCCGCTCGCCATTTTCGATACCTCGAATAAATCATCAATCAGCACCTTTAGTCGTTTAGATTTCCGGTCAATAATTTCTAGATAAGCAGCCCGATCCTCGTTGGATACATCCTTGTTTTTCAGTAGCTCTGTATAGGTAATAATCGATGTCAAGGGTGTCCTCAGGTCATGGCTGACATTGGTAATCAATTCTGTTTTCAGCCGTTCACTTTTAGCCTGCTCGTTTTGCGAATGCTTGTAGCCTTGCTTCAAAACATTGATATTGCCGGCCAGCGTCGCCAGTACAGTCTTACCTGACACATCAAGGTTATCGCCTAATTTTCCCGAAGCAATTTCCTTTGTTGTGTCAACAATTCGATTAAAATAACCAATTTTATTAACCACGATCAATGCCAGAGGAATGCCAATAACACCGATCAGGATTAAATACATAAGGATAAAAATCGGATGAATGATTGTCATGACGGCGGCTGCCCCGAGGCCATAAATCAGAATCATTATAATCAATATCTGAATGCCCGCTGTTTGACTTAGAAATGCCTCCTTTAAGCTCTGGAGTACTTTTTTAAACAGCTGGCTGGATTTCTTCCCTGCTTTATAAATTAATCCCCGTTTCCACTCTGCTTTAGCATTCTGCCAATCCTTCACGCTAAAGGATAAATACTTCCACTGTAGATACGTATAGCCCATGCAAAAGGAAGCGATGATGAGGCCGGCAACACTTTCTACTCCATTGACAGGATTTCCGATGACGAAAATAGACTGGCTGCTAACACTAAAAACGGCTGTAGTAAATCCGATACCTGTCAGGATAAAAAACAGAACCCTTACATCGAGCGGCAGCTTATTATAATACGGGCGCCACTTCTCTACTGTAGCAGGAAAAGCTTGAGATTTTTTTAACATCCATAGACTAAGCAACAGCGCAATCATACCTGTAATACCACAAATTAATAGCAGCCATTGATTGTGCTTATAGTTCTCATATTCGTCCATAATTGGATTGGATACTGGCAAAGATTTAGGTATGGCAATCTTTCCTTCAAAGGTTGAAGCTTTTGTAGGGATGATTGAATCCATGAGCTGCTCATAACCGGGATAACTATTATTGATGGCATAATCCCTTCCAATGGTCATTGTGGTGAAATAAAGTGAATCCTTTTTGTTCATATCATTTTTAGGTGCTTCTCCCCCAGAATTCGGCAGATCCGTATAGACCTTTTTTGTCTCGGTATTTTTAAAATAGTATTCAAAAATATCATTTTCTCTTTCAAACTCAGATCGTAAGCCTTCCCGTTTTTTATAGTATTCTTCTAGTTTATTCTCTTTTTCTTTCATAACCTTTGGCCTGACATAGTCATCACTCTTAAAATTGTTGGTGATATCTTCTATTTTTCCATCTCTTTCGGCTTTAAAGGCATCAACGGCATCTTGGTTGTCCGCATCTAATGCGCCCTGGATTCTTTCTTCGTACTGGGCTTTGATATTATCGACTTGTTCCGGAAGCGTTCCGTACCGATACCGGTGCTCATCAATATCCTCCTTCGTTACGGTAATTGCTTTCTTTGCTTCTTCCAATGGAAGATCATGCAATTCGAAGGTGCTTAAATAGCCGGCAAATTGATCAACTTGATATTGGAAATCAGGAGTATGAAAATAATCCTTATATATGTAATGGCTACCAAACAGTGCAGCGGCCAGGATTCCACTCAACCCGAATGAAACCAAGAAGGCCCATACAGCCAAAATGAGTCTATTTTTCCATTTTGTATCCAATACCCCATACCACCTTCAAGAATCTTGGATTTTTTGGATCGATCTCTATTTTTTCACGAATTTTCCGAATGTGGACTGCTACCGTATTCTCTGCATTGTACCCAGGCTCCTTCCATACCCGCTCATAGATCTCATCAATCGAGAATACTCTCCCGGCATTGGTCATTAGTAACTCGACGATCTTGTATTCGATTGGAGTAAGTTTAATCCGCTCCCCATGAACGGTGACTTCTTTTGCCGATTGATCCAATGTTAGTCCGTTTAAGTCAATGACCTTTTTGACACCTTCAAAAGTGCCAAGTGTAACATATCTTCTTAACTGGGATTTTACCCTGGCTACTAATTCCATTGGATTAAACGGCTTCGTTACATAGTCATCAGCACCTACTTGCAGCCCTAAAATCTTATCAGTGTCTTCACTTTTTGCACTTAAAATAATAATCGGGATATTTTTCTGTTCGCGAATCTTATAAGTAGCAGAAATCCCATCCAGCCTCGGCATCATGAGATCTAATATAATGAGATGAACCGGGTGCTCATGTAAGATTTCTAATGCTTCAATCCCATCCTTTGCTTTTAAAACGGTAACCCCTTCATTTTTTAGGTATATTTCTATGGCATCGCGGATTTCTTTTTCATCATCCACTACCAGCACATAATATGGATTCATTTCTCCCCCTGCTTTCCGTTTATCTCTTTGTCCTACATAATAATGGCAAAATCTTAACTTTACTTTACTATAAATCTTAAGTTTTTCTTAATATTTTTTAGACAGGCCTTCTTTTTTAAGACAAGGCCCTGTTAAATTTGGCTGTTGATTTCCGCTCCAGTTGCTTAAGCGAACCCGCGGCGTGCCGGGGAGCCTTATTATGCGATAGCATAAATGAGGTTTTCCGAGGAGTCGCTCGCCTTCCACTCCAATCAGTTTAACAGAGCCTAAGACAAAAAAAAGGGAAGATGCCTTTGGACATCTTCCTTATCTAATACTATTAATATACAGTTTGCATACCTTTTCCGGCTATTGTCATCCATTCAAACTGGCGCAGTCTCAGTTCAAATAACGTTAGCGGGTCTCGGAATATTTCCGGATTCATATTTAACCGATTTAGCATCGCTTGATGATCATCAATTTCCTTACTCGTATCTTCCGCTGTCTTAGCAAGAATCAGTAATGGTTCTTTTAAAAATAAGCTGACATCACGTTCTAATGATTTTTCAAATAGCTGGAACGGCTGGAAAAACTGGCGGCACACTGATTCTATTGTTTCTGTATAATCCTCGTTCTCCACAAATCCTTTGTATTTATTGTACAGCATCGTTTTGTTGTTGGACAAAGAACCTAATAATTTGCCGGCACTTTTCAGCAAGAATTGTGAAGGGGTTCGACGTAATAGAATGTTTTCCTTTTCTAACGTAAAACCGCTTGTTAATCTGTTGATATCACGGTTCCAGTCATCAAGAATCCTGAAATCACATTCAAGTTGAAGACGTTCCTCTCCGTAAATACTGTTAAAGCCTTGTGCCAATTCATTCAAATACTCTTGGCCTTGATCGAACTCTTCCTTACAGCTAAACAGCCAATCTTGAAGCATACGGCAATATTTTGGCATTACATGATTTTCTAAATAATCCTGCAAACGTTTATTCATTTCTTCATTTAAGTCTAAATGGACCTTGCTAAAATTGCTGTCTTCCCTAATTAATTCTGAGCATTCCCTTAACTTTAATGGTACACTAGCTACTATTTCCTCTTCAATGGCCGCCTTCATCGAATGATAAGATTTTGCGATGATTTTCGTTTTTTGGACCACCGAATCATTCAGTTGGTTAACTGCCCCTGTCAGTTTAGAGTACATTTCTTGGTTCCAGCGGACGGTGTCAGCCAATTGGTTTTCCACATCGATTCTTTTTTGTAGGAGTGAAGCAATAGTCGTTCGGATATAATATAGCAGCTTAGCCAAACGCTTATCTTCTATATTTCTCTTATTTCTTATGGCTAGAAGAAATTCTTGCATTTCTCCTAATTGCTGATCCCTGTCGTATTGGGAGGAGAAAGCAAAGACTTTTGCATCTGGCACTATCGATTCGATTGCCGACCTAGTTTCTTCAAAGATCCGAACCGCATCCTGTTCATTCGGAATCGTATCTATCTTGGATATCAGAAAATGAACAGGTATATCAGGCGCAATTCCCTGAATTTGGTCGATTAAGCTTCTTTCCTTATCCGTTAAAGGTGCATTGGCATCTAACGTAAATAGCACGGTATCCGCCACATGAAGATAGGACAAAACATCGGTACGGTCTGCATGAGGTGTCCCTTTTAATCCTGGCGTATCGATAAATGCCATTTCATTCTCTGCTAAAAAACGATTTGGCAATTTGAATTCAATGACCGATTCCAATGCATGGCGAAGCCGGTCCATACGCTCTTGAAAGGCAGAGAATCCTTCAAGATGATTCATTTCCCAATCTGTAATTTCGGTAATTTCCAATTCCTCTGCATCCTTAAACATGACTACTGTAGAGGTGGGACTATCCTGCAAGGGTTCTCCCAAGACCATGTTAACGAATGAGGATTTACCGGTGCCGCTAAGTCCGGCCACCAGGATATGATGTGTATCAAATTCTACCAATTGACGGGTAATCCATTGCATCCGGCCATTGTCCCCCATGTCATGAGCATGGGCCCACTTAATAATCGAGGCGAAAAGGTTTAGACATTCCTCGAGTTCATCCATTTCCACTGCTGTCGTACTAATCACCTTTTCAGCCTCTTCTACAATCACTAGACTAAGGCTGGCGGGGAAAAGTTCATTCCATGACAGAAGTGCTGCGGCAGACAATACAACATGTGAATCATCCGCCAGGCGCAGCCAGTTCGTAAGCAGTTCAGGCACGATTTCTTCCAGCTGCTTGATAAAATAATTGCCGCCGATAAAATGAAAATAGGTTTCTTTAAATAGCTTGGAAACAACTGTCCATTGTTCCTCACGACTAAAGTCGAGGTTCAAAAGTAAATAATTGATTTCTTTTAACCAAGTAAAATAGGTGTTTTCGTTCTGATAACTATTCCATAAGGACGAAATTAGCTGTTCAAACTTCTTGTGATTGAAACGATACAATTCCACCAGGGCCTGGGAAAAATAACTAGGGGCAAAAGTCTTTGTCCTCCCTTGTTGTATGTAGGAGTGAAGAATCTCATACCAGTCTAGAGATTGCTTCCGCTTAGCTTCATTCACAGCCAATTCAATCGCATTCTCCCAATCACCCTGTTCTTCAAAAAAGTTTCTGGCAATCGTTGTGAGGTTTGGATAATCAGGATTGGCCAGAATGGCTTTTTTTATTTCAGAAGTGGCAGCCTGCAATTTTTCACGGTCAATATACAATGAAAATAACTGTAACGATAGTTCAGATTTTAATGTAGGATTATCGGTTACAATGGTCGTGTATAGGTCTTCTGCTGTTGATAATACTCCTAATTTATAATAAGCATCTGCCGTATTTTTTTTCGCCCATGGCTCTAATTCATTGATGATGTTTTCCCATTTAAAGATGGCTGCCTCATAGTCCTTAGCATGAAAATAGGCCTCGCCTTGTGCATACCGGAGATTTGTCAATTCGGGCAGGTCTTTTTGGGCTTCCTCTTGGAAAGCTTCGCCAAGTACTTCAATCGGATGTTTATCCTCAAGTTCATTCATGAACATTTTATAATACGTTTTATCAATTAATTGCTGTTCTAACGTCATTTCTTTCCCTCCAATTGCAACACTCTTTTGTATAGATATGGAAAAGAGTCACAATTATTCCTTATACTATTCGACGAAAGTATAGAAAATAAGTCCCTATTATACCAATTTTACCAGAGGTAGTTTTTAAAGACATGACAGAAGTATTTCAAATGTAAGACAAACCAATGTCGAGCAGCATTTGTGTAGGCTTCAAAAAAGGCGTAGGTTATGGAAATAGGTCGGGTAAGGGGGCAGGCTAGAAGGTATTGGCAGTTATCGAGCAAAAAAGGAGGCCATCTTGCCTCCTTATCTAATCGAATCTATAATACTTTACTTAAAAATGCTTGTGTCCGTTCTTCTTTCGGTCTTTCAAACAACTCTTTTGGTACATTTTCCTCTACAATGACACCGCCATCCATAAATAAAACCCGGTCTCCGACTTCTCTTGCAAACCCCATTTCATGGGTAACCACCACCATGGTCATTCCTTCCTTTGCCAATTGTTTCATGACTTCGAGGACTTCTCCGACCATTTCCGGGTCAAGCGCAGATGTGGGTTCATCAAATAACATGATTTTAGGTTCCATCGCTAACGCCCTTGCAATCGCCACCCGTTGTTTTTGCCCGCCAGATAAGGAGTCGGGATAGGCATCGGCTTTATCGGCCAAACCAACTTTAGCCAACAATTCAACTCCCTTGGCCCGGGCTTTTTCTTCCGAGATCTTTCTTACCTTCATAGGTGCAAGCATGATGTTCTGCAGCACGGTTTTATGTGGAAACAAATTAAATTGCTGAAATACCATGCCTACTTCTGTACGAATTTTGTTTATATCAGTTTTTTTATCGGTGATATCGACACCCTCAATTAATACACGACCATCGGTAATGGTTTCCAATAGATTAATACAGCGAAGAAAGGTAGACTTCCCTGATCCAGACGGTCCGATGACCACCACAACCTCTTGCGGTTTGATGGTTACATTGATTTTCTTAAGCACTTCATTTTTTCCAAAGGTCTTTTTTAAATTTTGAACTTCAATCATTCTGTGGTCAGCCTTCTTTCAAGTTTGGATAGCAGCAAGCTTAAAGAAAAGGTTATCACTAAATAGATAAGGGCGGCGGTCAGGTAGGGCTCCCATACCCGGTAGTACTGGCCCTGTAAGGCTTGACCCCAATATAAAAGCTCTTTTACTGCAATACCTGCAACTAAGGAAGTATCCTTTATTAATACTATGAATTCATTCCCTAACGGCGGAATCATTCGTTTAAATGCTTGGGGCAGGATGACTAAACGCATCGCCTGTTGGTGATTCATCCCTAACGACCTCGCTGCCTCCATTTGCCCCTTATCAATCGATTGAATCCCAGCACGGAAGATTTCGGATACATATGCTGCAGAATTTAATGAAAGAGCTGTAATTGCTGCAGTAATGCCATTGGTTTCTCCTAATAAAAGCGGCACAAGTCCAAAATGAACCAATAATATTTGCACTAATAACGGTGTACCTCTAAAAAAAGTGACATAAATATTAAACGGAAGGGCAATCCACTTGTTTTTGGACATTTTCCCTAAACCAATAAACAATCCAAGGATACAGCCAATGATAATACTAACAACGGAAAGTCCAATTGTCAGTAAAGTTCCTTTCGCAAAAAAAGGAGCATATTCTGCAAGTATATCCCAACGTATTTCCATAAAGAGTCCCCCAAGTAAAATTTACCTCTTACTATATAAAAATTGCGTAACTTCTTATTGACAAAGAGTTACGCAATTGCTTAATCGCTCTAACTATTGCTGAGCATTTATTTCAGTCAAATCCGGGTCTACTTTGAACCACTTATTGTAAATTTTTGCGTATTCCCCATTTTCCATCAACTTTTTAATGGCTTTATCGAACTCGGCTTTTAATTTGCTGTCCTTTGGAAATAAGACTCCATAGAACTCTTTTTCAAAAACCGGATCTTCAATAACAACAAAATTTTCCTTTGGATTATTTTTTACATATTCTTCAATTACGGTATTATCGGCTACAACCGCATCGGCACCGCCGCCTTTTAGTTCCATAATAGCTAGGTTGTTATCTTTAAATTTCTTTAGATTTTTGTTTTCTGCCCCCAGTAGTTTCTCCGTTGCTGTCATCCCCGTGGTGCCATTTTGCACGGCGACGACTTTATCCTTTAAATCTGCTGCGCTTTTGATTGGGCTGTCCTTAGGAACCATTATCTTATTAGTAGACAAAAAATATGGAACTGAAAAATCATAGGACTTTTTGCGTTTATCAGTAATCGTGATGGCCGAAACAGCTGCGTCTGCTGTTTTCCCTTCAATTTCAACAAATACTGGATCCCAGCCAACGTGTTCCACCTTTGCTTCGTAACCAGCCTCTTTGGCAACAGCTTTTACGAAATCAACGTCAAACCCAACTACTTCCCCTTTGTCCTGATACTCAAACGGTGCATAAGCAGCGTCAGTAACGATTCTTAAAGTCTTCTTATCACCGTCTCCCCCCGTCTTGCTGGTCCCACATGCTGAAAGGAGTAATAAAAATACAACCGATATTACCACCATTAACTTCGATCTTTTCATTAGCTAGACCCCCTAATATTTTTTTATAAAAATAAATTTTAACAATTTTAATAATATTTTGAATATACATGATTATAAATTATTTCATTTTTTTATTCAATCATTTTTATTTTTACTATATTTAAAGAGTTAATAGAATTTTAATAGATTGTCTCAGCAGCCCAAAAACGGTGTTATGATTGCGGCTTAACCGGGCAGCCACCTTATTAAACTATAGGCATTCGCCGTTTCCCTGCTGGGTGGGGGGCATATGTTATAGCGTACAATTACCTATAAGGAGAGATGCCTAGATGTATCCCTACGGCTATAATCAACCTCAGAATATGCAAATCGACTATCACGCATATGTCCCAGTGGATCCGTATACTTCATACATTCAACCGGAACAGTTTGACCCTAATAGACAGCCTCAACAACTTGAACGCAGAGTTGCTCAATTAGAAAGGGCCAATGAGCGGCAAGAGAGAGAAATTGAACGTCTGCAGCGCAGGCTTCAGCGCGTAAATCAACGGCTTCGGGCAGTTGAAAGGAGATTCAACTTCCCATTCACGCCATTCGATGGAGAATATTAAATAAATGAGTGTAACTGCCACAAAGAAACCGGGATCATTCCGGTTTTTTTAGGTTGGATAGATTTTCTATCAGTTTTAAAAGCTATAAATAAAATCTCTGTTACATTTTCTAACAGAATGACTGACAAATACGGAAATTTCAGCTAATTTACTGTTATAAACTTAGAGAGGAAGATCGTAATGTATCGGAAAAGTGATATCAAATTAGCTGAAACCATCATTGAATTAGATAAATTACGAGATGAATTATATGAAGAGCTAATGCTGCTCTTAGGAACAAAGGCAAACGAGCTGTTAAGAAAACTTCAAAACTACTGATGTGTTAATAAGGGAGGAGATATTGTGTCAACCCATTTAAGGAGAGGTCTTGACCAATTAAAAGAGTTTTATATAAACCGTTTGTTGTCTCTGGAGCTATTTTCTAAAACGGAGCTAACTACTTTGACAGTCAGCGAATTGGCATATTTATATAAGAACTCCACTCTCCCCAAAAAAAGCTCCAAAGATGTCCTTCATTAAATACAATGCTTTTTAGTTCAAATTTCCACTATCATGTGAGAAAATATAACATAAAATAATTACAAAAATTGTTATCAGAGTGTGGTGAGAACAATAGTGGATTCTTCATACAAAGATAAAAAGGTGATAACTATCGGGATTGTCAGGGACCTGACAGGGCTTTCCGAAAGACAAATTCGTTATTATGAAGAGAGAAAATTGATTTTCCCTGAACGAACACCAGGCGGAAGCAGAAAATATTCATTTTCTGACGTTGAGTTGCTGGTGGAAATCGCCAACAAAATTGAAGATGGTGTACAAACGCATGAAATTAGAAAAGAAATGATCCGTGCACAGAAGAAGCAAACACAAGATGAAATTAGACGCAAGATGATTCAAGGACAATTAAATGCTCAATTTGGTTTACGGAAAGGTCCCTCTGCTTAAAGATGCAGGGGGCTTTTTCATTTGAACAACCTACCTTCAAAGCAAACATGATCCCTCAGCTAATTTAATGATGAATCTTTTCTATCCACGCAAAAACAATGTAAGGTAATCTTACAAGTTTATAGAACTTCTCTCCCGCTCATGTCACAATACAACTATCTTAAATGTCATAAATATTGACATAATCAAGCAAAAGGGGGAGAAAGAATGGATACCGCATTTTTATTAAACAGTATGTGGGTTATGTTAGGAGCAGTGCTTGTTATTCTGATGATTGGAGGCTTCATCCTCTTAGAAACTGGATCGACCAGAATGAAAAATGCCGGTCATATCGCTGGTAAGACAATCCTTACCTTTTCAATAGGATCGGTCATATTTTGGGCAGTTGGTTTTGGGTTAATTTTTGGTAAAGGGAATTCGCTGCTTGGTTTTTCAGATTTCTTTTACTCTGGTTATGACATTGACGGCATGTCGCTGTCAGGAGCCGTTTTCTTTTTATTCCAACTAGCCTTTGCGGGAATTTCGTTGACAATAGCCTTTGGAGGGTTCGCCGAACGAGCCAAATTAAGTGCCTATCTCGTCTTTGCCGTATTATTCTCCGTTATTGTCTATCCTCCGATTGCACATTGGATTTGGGGCGGCGGCTGGTTAGCTGAGCATGGCAAGCAGGACTTTGCAGGATCCACCGTCGTTCACTTAACAGGGGCCATGGCATCATTAGCAGCAACGATTATTCTAAAACCGCGTATCGGAAAATACAACAAAGATGGCTCTGCAAATAATTTAGCAGGACACAACCAAGTATTTACCGCTTTAAGCGTACTGCTTCTATGGGTTGGCTGGTTTGGTTTTAATGCAGGAAGCACCTTGTCAGTGGATGCAGGATTTTTCGGGTTTGTTGCCGTAAATACTAATTTAGCTGCCGCAGCAGGAACAGTTGCTGCCATGATTATTTCCTGGATCGTATTAGGAAAAGCAGATGTACCGATGATGCTAAATGGTGCCCTCGCTGGATTAGTAGCCATCACTGCTTCCTGTGCATTCGTTGAAACGTGGGCATCTGTTGTAATTGGGTTTATTGCTGGAATTCTAGTATTTTACAGCATTCGTTTCTTTGAAAAGATGAAAATCGATGACCCGATTGCCGCTCTATCCGTACACGGAACGGCTGGGGTTTGGGGAACATTATCGACTGGTTTCTTCGCCACCAAAGAATTAGCCACAGTCGGTCAGCCAGGATTATTCTATGGCGGCGGCCTTCATCAACTTGGAGTGCAAGCGATGGGTGTTGTAGTATGCGGAGCATTCGCCTTTATTGTCTCCTTTATCCTATTGTCCATTATGAAAGCCGCGATGAACGGACTGCGCGTCACCGAAGAGGAGGAGATTATTGGTCTAGACATGAGTGAACATGGCAGCTACGGATATCCTGAACTTGTAAAAGTGGAACAAAAACTGAAAGCATAACTTTATATAACGATAGCTCCCGCAGGTGTATAAAAAAACTGCTACCTGCAGGAGCGCTTTTCTACGAAGGAAGGGATTGGAATGACTGAGTGCAGTTACTCACAAGTTAAAAAACATCGATTTGAACGAATGGCCGAAGCATCCAAAGACCACTTTCAATTGAACGCTCTTCACGATAATATCTATAAACGGGTCATTCAACTGGCTATTGAAAATGTCAGCAAAGAATACGGTCCGCCTCCCTGCTCCTTTTCCTTTTTTGTAACGGGCAGCGCCGGCAGATTAGAACAATCTATATGGAGCGATCAGGACCATGGATTAATTTACCATCACCCTGATTTGGATATGAAATCCTACTTTTTAATACTGGGAAAAGAAATTTCTAAGGGTCTTTACCAAGTTGGTTACCCCTATTGTGACGGAGGGGTAATGTCAAGTAATCCCATGTGGTGCAAGTCCATTTCCGAGTGGGAAGTCCAGTTAAACCGCTGGATAGAAGAATCTTCTTGGGAATCCATCCGATACTTACTCATCTTTCTTGATGCCCGCATCCTCTATGGCACAGATAATGATGTTCACTTACTAAAAAACCTTATTTTTCAAAAGGTAAATACTAACCAGCTAATGAACAAATTTCTCAATAACACCATGTTTTATAAGAAAGGCATAAATGTTTTAGGCATGCTTTTACCAGAAACCCATGGTCAGCATGCAGGCGCACTTAATATTAAAGAAATTGGACTTTTTCCGTATGTAAATGCATTAAGGCTAATAGCCATTAAAGAAAAAATGTCAGAAACTTCGACACTTTTACGGTTAGAGTCCATCTCCGAAACGATGTCATCTGTAATAGACAAACCATTATACACAAAGCAATTTTTAAAACTATTAAACTATCGGCTTTTGTTATGTGACCAAACGGACTATGATTCAGGTCATTATTTATCCTTAAAAAGACTAACGAAAGAGCAGACAAAAGACGTTAAAGACATGATTAAACATGGAGCGGCACTGTTTGCTGTGGTTAGAAAACTGCTGGAAAAGGAAGATTCCTATGGGGCTAAATGATATGATTCAATTTTTCAGACAAATTCCCGGCAAACTTTCCCCTACTGTCTATGCTGGCATGCAGGGACCAGCAACCATGCAGCAAATGGCCTTTATTCGGGAACTCCAAAGAGAACTGCGACAGAAGGATGATTTGGAGTCTCCACTAAACGAATTGAAAATTGTGGTTTTTGACCTTGAGACAACTGGTTTTCATCCAGAAAAAGGTGATCAGATCATATCAATCGGTGCGATTAAAATGACTGGCAGTCAAATGAAGATGGATGAGACCTTTTACTCCTTAGTAAAAACAGACATCCCCCTCTCTGAAGAAATTTCAACACTGACGAGTATAAGCAATGAAGATTTGTATTCTGCTCCAATTGCTTCTGAAGCATTACTAAAGTTTTTAAAGTTTATCCAGAGTGATATTCTCGTGGCCCACCATTCCTTTCATGAAAAATCCTTTATGCAAAAACTAACTTGGGATTTGTTGAAGCTTAGATTCGAGCACCGGATTATTGATACATCATTTTTAATCCGAATTTCCACCCCTTCTGCCCGATCATTATCTTTAGACGAGGTTTGCAATAGGAGTGGTATTGAAGTCAAAAACAGACATCATGCACTAGGCGATGCCATTATGACCGCAAAAGTATGGAGTCACTATTTGCAGCTAGCGACTGAGAAAGGGTTTCATAATTTGAGAGAAGTTTATGAATTTATTTCAAAATGAAAGGAATAAATAGATAATCTTCTATCTTATATAACGAACATATAGTCCACAAAATGTTCGTCAAAATTGCACCTGTTTTCTTCCTTTTTTACCCACTTTTATTCAATATTCCCAAGTGTTCTCCTCGTTTTCTCCCTCTTCAAAAAATTTTCATAATTTTTTTATTTCAGATTTATCCTTAATCTATCAATGTTGTAAACGCTACCAGTTTTTCCGATTTGTTTGAATTGTCAGATTTTTATATTGACCATGTTTGGAATTGGTTGTATGATTATCGTCAATAAGTACCTATAGAGTCATAAACCCGTTATTGATCATACTCCATTTGCCTTAGGGCTTGGCTGTATTTTTAACTAAGGTTTAATGATTTAAAGTGTCTTTTGACTAAAAGGAGTGGTCATGTTGGGAAGTCAATGGATATTCATTGGCGGAGATTTCGTCAAGAAAGAGGAGGCTGTCATTTCGGTTTTTGATCATGGCTTTTTGTATGGTGATGGCGTATTTGAAGGTATCCGAGTTTATGCCGGCAATATTTTCAGACTTGAAGCCCACCTGAAAAGACTATTTGAATCAGCACAATCCATTATGCTTAGGATTCCGTACACGAAGGAAGAGATGACGCAATTAACCATTGATACAGTTCGAAAGAACGAGCTGCAAAGTGCCTATATTCGCGTCGTGGTATCCCGAGGTAAAGGAAACCTAGGATTAGACCCATCTTCCTGCTCCAATCCAAACGTGATTATTATTGCAGAAGAATTAACCATGTTTCCGAAAGAATACTATGAAAATGGTATAAAAATTGCCTCTGTTGCAACCAGAAGAAATCGTCCGGATGTACTTAGTCCACAGATTAAATCACTGAACTACTTAAATAATATTCTAGTTAAGCTCGAAGCCACTCAAGCCGGAGTACAGGAAGCACTGATGATGAATGACGAAGGCTATGTAACAGAAGGATCGGCTGACAACATCTTCATTGTGAAAAACAATGTAATCTATACTCCTCCAGTCTACTTAGGGGCTTTGGAAGGCATTACCCGCAATGCCATCATCGATGTGGCAACGGCCAACGGGTACGAAGTAAAAGAAACCCCGTTCGGACGTCACGATGTCTATGTTGCGGATGAAGTCTTTTTAACAGGAACCGCAGTCGAGGTCATCGCCGTTATTAATGTCGATGGTCGTACCATTAGTGATGGAAAGCCCGGCACAGTAACGAATGCACTCTTGGAGGAATTCAGAAAATTGGTTACAACCGATGGAGTGGCTTGTTACCCGGAAACAGCAAACCATGCCATTGTTAGTTAGGAGATAGAGATATGCGAAGCGATATGATTAAAAAGGGGATTGACCGTGCTCCCCACCGCAGTTTATTATACGCAGCCGGTGTTAAAACAAGCGATTTAGATAAACCGTTTATCGGTGTCTGTAATTCCTACATTGACATCATTCCCGGCCATAAACACCTAAATGTCTTTGGTGATATTGTCAAAGAAGCGATCCGTGAAGCAGGCGGTGTACCATTTGAATTTAACACGATTGGCGTAGATGACGGAATCGCAATGGGACACATTGGTATGCGCTATTCCCTGCCAAGCCGTGAAATTATTGCGGATAGTGCTGAAACCGTTATTAATGCCCACTGGTTTGACGGTGTGTTTTACATTCCAAACTGTGACAAAATCACACCAGGAATGCTGATGGCTGCCGTAAGAACCAATGTCCCTTCTGTATTTGTTTCGGGCGGTCCGATGGAAGCTGGAAGAACTGCAGCAGGAAAACCATTATCTCTCACCTCTGTTTTTGAGGGAGTCGGTGCTTATCATAGCGGGGCAATGAGCCAACAAGAGTTATTAGAAATTGAAAATAATGCCTGTCCGACATGCGGATCATGTTCAGGAATGTTTACAGCAAACTCCATGAACTGTCTCATGGAAGTTTTGGGGATGGCCGTTCCAGGTAACGGCACAATCGTAGCTACTTCCGAAGAAAGACATGAGCTAATCCGGAAGGCTGCCAGATATTTAGTCGAGCTAGTTAAGAAGGATATTCGCCCACGTGACATTGTTACCCGCGAAGCAATCGATAATGCTTTCGCTCTCGATATGGCCATGGGCGGCTCTACCAATACCGTCCTGCATACATTAGCCATCGCTCATGAAGCCGGTATTGACTACGATTTACGTGATATTAATAAAATAGCTGAACGAGTCCCTTACTTGGCAAAAATCATGCCTGCATCTGATTATTCTATGCAGGATGTCCATAATGCTGGCGGTGTCAGTGCCATCATCAATGAACTTTACAAAGTGGAAGGTGCTCTTCACAAGGACTGCTTAACCATTACAGGAAAAACACTTGAAGAGAATGTCAAGGAAGCTGAGATTACCAATACAAATGTGATTCGTACAAAAGACAATCCATATAGCCAAGTCGGCGGGCTATCCATTCTATATGGAAATATTGCCCCAGACGGCGCGGTTATCAAGGTTGGTGCTGTGGATCCATCCATTAAAACATTCTTGGGTGAAGCCATCGTGTTTGAGTCACAGGATGATGCACTAGAAAGTATCAACAATGGTACAGTTAAATCTGGTCACGTTGTGGTTATCCGCTATGAAGGCCCTAAAGGCGGACCGGGCATGCCAGAAATGCTTGCCCCTACTTCTGCCATTGTCGGCCGCGGTCTTGGAAAAGAGGTTGCTCTTATTACAGACGGGCGTTTTTCCGGAGCCAGCCGTGGAATTTCAATTGGCCATATCTCTCCTGAGGCAGCTGAAGGCGGACCAATCGCTTTAGTTGAAAATGGAGACAAAATTCTAATCGACCTTGAGGCTCGCTCCATCGAACTCCTTGTTGATGAAGCAGAATTAGCTGAAAGACGCAAAGCATGGGTGCAGCCAGAACCAAAGATTAAATCTGGTTATCTTGCAAAATATGCAAAGCTTGTTACTTCTGCCAATACCGGCGGCGTAATGAAAATATAATGAGAAAAAGGAATCCCTAGGGTCTATCAAGGGTTTAGGCTCCCTTTTAAAGCCGAGATCCTAGGTCTTTCTCTCAGGCAGAACCTTTGAAAACTTTATAAACAAAATCGATGACGGGAATAAAGGAATAGGAAATTGTATTTTCAGAGAGCTGGGGTTGCTGTGAGCCCAGTAATACAATCTATTCTGACATCATCCCTGAGTGTTATTCTGAACAGTGGTAAACTTAGTAGGCTTAACCGGGTGTTTATAGATTGAACACCTGTTACAAAAAGAAGCGTTGTTCATTATTTGTCGCTTCATGAGGCAGTATTCGTAAGAGTGCTGTAAATCCGGGTGGTACCGAGAAAAGACCTTTTCTCCCCGACTATTCTGCTTTTGTCTTGTAATGGCAGTTTATTTGGAGAGGATAGGTCTTTTTTAATGTGTGCATTAAGGATTTCTTAGATAGGCTTACCCTTATCTTTATTTTTCAGAACTTTCAAATACCCTAAGGAGGGAATACGACGTGAAAGTAGAAGCAAAGCTGGAATTCCAACCCAGTACAGAGCCAAAAATCGGTGCAGACCTTCTTATCAATCTTTTGATAAAAGAAGGTGTTGATACCATTTTTGGGTATCCTGGAGGTGCTGTCTTACCTATTTATGATGGCATTTATCGGGCAAAAGGCAGAATTAATCATATCCTCTTCCGTCATGAGCAAGGTATGATTCATGCTGCAGAAGGTTACGCCCGAATTACCGGAAAGCCTGGAGTCGTGATAGCAACTTCTGGTCCGGGAGCAACCAACCTGGTGACTGGAATTACAGACGCAATGATGGATTCCCTGCCTCTAGTTATTTTCACTGGTCAGGTGGCCCGTTCCGTTATTGGAACAGATGCTTTCCAAGAGGCAGATGTTATGGCGATCACGACGCCAATTACAAAACACAATTATCAGGTTCAAGATATAACCGACCTGCCAAGAATTGTGAAGGAAGCTTTTCATATTGCTTCTACCGGAAGACCAGGTCCTGTTCTAGTAGATGTTCCTAAGGATATCTCAGCAAGCATTTTAGATAGTGATGTACCTGAG
The DNA here is from genome assembly GCF_000612665.1 of Neobacillus dielmonensis. GTDB lineage: Bacteria > Bacillota > Bacilli > Bacillales > Cytobacillaceae > Neobacillus > Neobacillus dielmonensis. The sequence goes on along the minus strand of NZ_HG942066.1, from coordinate 231,122 downwards.
GATGCATGTATTGATTTGCCGGGGTACCAGCCTACGCTGAAGCCTAACCCTTTACAAATCAGAAAATTGGCAGACACACTGGAAAAAGCAAGCAGACCTGTCATTTTGTCAGGTGCAGGTGTTCTCCATGCCCATGCTTCAGACGAATTAACGGCTTTTGCCGAAAAGCATCAACTTCCGGTGGTAAATACCCTGCTTGGGCTAGGAACATTTCCGGCTGACAGCCCTCTCTCTTTGGGAATGGGCGGGATGCATGGAACTTATGCTGCCAATATGGCTCTTTATGAATGTGATTTGCTCATTAACTTTGGCGCTCGTTTTGATGACCGCTTAACAGGCAATCTCAAACACTTTGCTCCAAATGCTAAAGTCGCCCACATTGATATCGACCCTGCAGAAATTGGCAAAAACGTTCCAACGCAAATCCCAATTGTTGCGGATGCAAAGGAAGCATTAAAGGAGCTGTTATCACAAACCAATGCATCTCCCGAACACGGATCATGGCTTGAAAAACTGACAAATTACAAACAGGAATATCCGCTTTGGTATAAACTGGACCCTTCCGGCATGAGCCCACAATGGCTCATTGAGGCAATTCATAAAGCAACTAAAGGTGAAGCCATTGTAGCGACAGACGTCGGGCAGCACCAAATGTGGGCCGCACAATACTACACCTTTAACAGACCGCATCGTTGGATTACTTCCGGTGGTTTAGGAACAATGGGATTTGGCTTTCCGGCTGCTATTGGAGCACAGGTTGCCTCACCTGAAAGTACAGTTGTCGCGATTGTCGGTGATGCAGGTTTTCAAATGACTTTACAAGAACTTTCAGTCATTTATGAACAGAACTTGCCAGTAAAAATCTTCATCGTCAATAACGGAGCACTTGGAATGGTTCGCCAATGGCAGGAGCTATTACATGGAAATCGGATTTCTGAATCCATTCTTGGCAGCCAGCCAAATTTCGTCAAGCTCGCTGAAAGTTATGGCATCCGCGGGCAAAGAATTGATACCCAGGAAGACCTAATTGCCTCCCTTCCTGAACTTATTGCTTATGATGGGCCGTTGCTAGTCGATTGCCGTGTCATGCAGCAGGAAAAAGTGTTTCCAATGATGGCCCCTGGCAAAGGTCTTCATGAATTGATTGGAGTGAAACCAATATGAAACGAATCATAACGCTGACAGTCCGCGACCGCAGCGGCGTCCTCAATCGTGTGACCGGGCTGCTCCAAAGAAGGCAATTCAATATCGCCAGCATTTCTGTTGGTCCAACTGAAACAGAAGGTGTCTCCAAAATGACACTTGTTGTTGAAGTGGAAGACGAACAGCGCCTCGAACAGGTTACAAAGCAATTAAACAAGCAAATTGATGTTTTAAAAGTTTCCGATATTACCGATAAGGCGATTGTCGTTCGGGAGCTGGCATTAATTAAGGTCTCCTCAAGTGCCCAGCTTCGCAGTGAAATTAATGGCATCATTGACCCATTCCGGGCATTGATTATCGATGTCAGCAAAGATAGCCTTGCAGTCCAAATTACGGGCCGGCCAGATAAGATTGACGCTCTAATCGAATTGCTCCGGCCTTATGGAATCAAAGAAATTGCCAGAACCGGGCTGACCGCCTTCCAACGCGGGCATCAGCCGCAAGTAAACGATATACCATCTTACACACTACTAAAATAACTAATAGACCTGAAAGGATGATTTATAATGGTAAAAGTACTTTATAACGGAGATATTCAAGAGGATGTTTTACAAGGTAAGAAAATCGCGATCATCGGTTATGGCTCTCAAGGTCATGCTCATGCCCTTAACTTAAAAGAAAGCGGCTTTGATGTAGTTGTTGGATTACGTGAGGGCAAGTCTTGGAATAAAGCAGTTGAAGATGGCGTTGATGTTCGTTCCGTTGCCGAAGCAACAGCAGCAGCTGACATCGTTATGATCTTACTTCCGGATGAAATGCAGCCAAAAGTTTACGAGGAAAGCATCAAACCAAACTTAGAAGCAGGTAATGCTTTAGTTTTTGCTCACGGATTTAACATTCATTTTAGCCAAATCGTTCCTCCTGCTGATGTGGACGTATTCTTAGTTGCACCAAAGGGTCCAGGACATTTAGTCCGCCGTACTTTCACTGAAGGCGCTGGAGTACCTGCTTTATATGCGGTTTATCAAGATCATACTGGTCAAGCACGCGATGTTGCTCTTGCCTATGCGAAAGGAATTGGTGCAGCTCGTGCAGGTGTATTAGAAACCACATTCCAAGAAGAAACCGAAACAGACTTATTCGGAGAGCAGGCTGTCCTTTGTGGCGGAACTACTGCCCTAATCAAGGCCGGTTTCGAAACACTTGTGGAAGCAGGTTATCAGCCTGAAGTGGCTTACTTCGAGTGCCTGCATGAATTGAAATTAATCGTGGACCTTTTATATGAAGGCGGCTTGGAAAACATGCGTTACTCGATCTCTGATACCGCTCAATGGGGAGACTTTGTTTCCGGTCCGCGCGTAGTGAACGAAGAGACCAAAGCACGCATGAAAGAAGTATTAAAAGATATCCAAACAGGTAAATTTGCTCATGGCTGGATTCTAGAAAACCAAGCGAACCGCCCACAATTCAACGCGATCAACCGCGCTGAAAATAATCACCAAATTGAAAAAGTTGGCCGCGAACTTCGTGCATTAATGCCATTCATTAAGAAACCAATTAATGAAAAGAAAGAAGTGGTGGTAAATGGTTCACGTTAACATCTTTGATACAACCTTACGCGATGGCGAACAGTCCCCTGGTGTAAATTTAAACCAGCTTGAAAAGTTGGAAATTGCCAGACAGCTCGAACGGTTTGGCGTTGACATTATGGAGGCCGGCTTTCCGGCTTCCTCTCAAGGAGATTTTGAAGCGGTAAGAGCCATTGCCAGAACAATTAAGAACTCTTCCGTTACAGGTCTTGCAAGGGCAACAAAGTCGGACATCGACATTGCGTGGGATGCCTTAAAAGATGCAGCGGAACCAAGATTGCATGTTTTCATTGCTACCTCCCCTATCCATATGCAGTATAAGCTGTTAAAAACACCGGAGGAAGTCATGCAGACTGCCGTAGACATGGTCACTTATGCAAAGAAGAGATTTCCTCATATTGAGTGGTCAGCTGAGGATGCATCAAGATCGGACCTGGATTTTCTAGTTCAAATCATTACAAAAGTTATTGATGCCGGAGCAACCGTCATCAATCTTCCGGATACAGTTGGTTATACCACGCCTGAAGAATATGGCCGTATGTTCCGCTATATAAGAGAAAATGTCCCGAATATTCATAGAGCTGCCCTCTCCTGCCACTGCCATGATGACCTGGGAATGGCCGTCGCCAACTCCCTGGCCGCCATCGAAAATGGCGTAACCCAAGTAGAAGGCACCATTAATGGAATCGGCGAACGGGCCGGCAATGCTGCTTTGGAAGAAATAGCCGTTGCCTTAAATATTCGGAAAGACCGGTATCCTTATACTACTAATCTCGTTTTAAAAGAAATCAAACGAACTAGCGATCTAATTAGCCGGTTTACCGGCATGAAAGTTCCGGGAAACAAGGCTGTTGTCGGAAAAAATGCTTTTGCGCATGAATCCGGTATCCACCAAGACGGCGTCCTGAAAAATGCTTTAACCTATGAAATTATTACACCTGAACTGGTTGGTGTATCCTCTAATGATTTAGTGCTTGGCAAACATTCAGGACGCCATGCCTTTAAAGATAAAGCCGAACAGATGGGTTTTGACTTATCAGCAGAAAAATTGAATGAGGCTTTCCAGTCCTTTAAACAACTTACGGACCGTAAAAAAGAAGTAACGGATGAAGATTTATTTACAATTTTAACCGATATTCAAACCTCAGCAGTTGATGTAAAAAAATATGAGCTTGTGGCATTCCAAGTCCAGTATGGGTCAGCTAACCTGCCCACCGCAACAGTGGCTCTGACGACTCCTGAAGGTGAAAAGGTAGAAACTGCCCGCACTGGCTCGGGAAGTATAGAAGCTCTATTTAACACACTAGATGCTCTTATTAAAGAAGAAATTCATTTAACCGATTATAGCTTAAGTTCAGTTGGACGTGGACGCGATGCCCTGGCAGAGGCACATGTAAAAATGACAGTGAATGGTACTAATGTCAGCGGCCGCGGCTCTGCACAAGATGTACTTGAAGCATCGGGAAGGGCATTTTTAAATGCCGTCAATCGGATGTTTCTCAATCAAAGAACAGGTGTGAAAGAACCTGCAGTATTATAAAGGAGGGCAGCAGTCCTGCCCCCCTCCCTTTTCCAAAAAAATTAAAATATAAGGAGGCTGCTTCTAGTGAAAAAACAAATTGTTTTACTTCCCGGTGATGGTATTGGCAAGGAAGTTATGAATGCGGCTCGTGACGTGTTAACAGCCATTGCGGAAGAATATAATCATACTTTTAGCTTTGAAACCCATGAAATCGGAGGAGCGGCCATCGACCTTTATGGCACTCCGCTTCCCGAAACCACAGTCGACGCTTGTAAACAGGCAGATGCCGTTCTGCTTGGAGCAGTTGGCGGCCCAAAATGGGATAACAACCCCTCCCATCTACGACCTGAACGGGGTCTGCTGGGAATCAGAAAAGCCCTTGATTTATATGCCAATTTGCGCCCAATCAAAGGATTTAAAAATCTGCTCCATGCCTCGCCATTAAAAGAAGAAGTAGTTGCTGGAAGCGATCTCCTTATTGTTCGTGAGCTAACGGGCGGACTTTACTTTGGGACGCCAAGTGAACGGCGGGATAACGGCCAATCTGTGGTTGATACCCTTTCCTATACCCGTAAAGAAATTGAACGAATCATAGATAAAGCTTTCCAAGCTGCCCAGGGAAGAAGCGGACGCCTTGCTTCAGTAGATAAAGCAAATGTCCTTGAATCTAGCAAACTATGGCGCGAAATTGTGGAAGAGAAGAAAGCCCAGTATCCCGATGTTACAGTGGAACATGTCTTAGTAGATGCTGCAGCAATGAAGTTGATCACCAATCCAACCCATTTCGACGTCATTGTGACAGAGAATATGTTTGGCGACATTTTAAGTGATGAGGCCTCCGTATTGACCGGATCACTTGGTATGCTCCCTTCTGCCAGCTTAAATGAAAGCGGCGTGGGGCTCTATGAACCGGTTCATGGTTCTGCACCGGATATTGCAGGCAAGGGAATCGCTAATCCGACAGCAATGATCCTGTCAGCTGCTCTGATGCTGCGTTATTCATTCGGCCTAGAAACTGAAGCCAAATTAATTGAGGATGCTGTTCAGTCGATTCTTGATGCCGGTTTCCATACTGCCGACCTACAGGTAAAAGATGGACGGAAAGTCAACACAACCGAAATGACAAATCTGATTGTCGATTATATCCGTACACTCAACACATCTAAATGCATTGCGAGCTGTTACTATTAAAAAATGAATCTGGGTAAACTGGGTGAAGTAATCCCGGTTTACCCTTTCCATTATTAAACTCTGTGATTCGCAAATAAAAACCGGGAATTCGCAAATAAAATGTTGAAATTCGCAAATAGAACCTAGAAATTCGCAAATAAAACTACTAAATTAGCAAATAAACCATGTTCCCGGCAGTTTAAATTCAAGAAGGCCTAATAATACAGCCAAACTGCTATTTCGAGAACCTAGCAATACTGGCTTTTTTCCAGAAAATCTAGAAATGTGAGGAAGGAATCTATGCAAACACCAAAAAATATTGTTCAAAAAGTTTGGGAACAGCATGTAGTCCATCAAGAAAACGGAAAACCGGATCTGCTTTACATTGACCTCCATCTTGTTCATGAAGTTACTTCCCCCCAGGCTTTTGAGGGTTTACGCATGAACGGCCGTAAAGTCCGTCGTCCGGACTTAACATTTGCCACGATGGATCATAATGTGCCTACCCGCCAACGCCAAGTAATCAATGACCCTATTTCCAAAAACCAAATCGACACACTTGCGCAAAACTGTGACGAATTCGGTATTACATTAGCAGACATACATCATCCTGATAACGGAATCGTCCATGTTATCGGACCTGAACTAGGTCTCACTCAGCCAGGCAAAACGATTGTCTGCGGTGACAGCCATACTTCCACTCACGGGGCATTTGGAGCTCTAGCTTTTGGTATCGGCACCAGTGAAGTCGAGCATGTATTGGCAACACAGACACTCTGGCAAGCACCTCCAAAAACCTTAAATGTGAAAGTGAATGGCCGGCTTGGGACAGGCGTAACCGCAAAAGACTTAATTCTAGCCGTCATCGGTAAATTCGGTGTGAAATTCGGAACAGGGTATGTCATTGAATATACCGGCGAAGCCATCCGTGAAATGTCTATGGAAGAGCGCATGACCGTCTGCAACATGTCTATCGAAGGCGGTGCGAGAGCAGGTCTAATCTCTCCTGATCAAACAACGATTGACTACTTACGCGGACGACGCTACGTGCCTCAAGGAGAAGCTTTTGAACAAGCTGCAGAAAGCTGGCTGGCATTAGCAACTGACGAGGGTGCATCCTACGATGATGTCGTGGAAATTGACGCTGCTGAGGTAGAGCCGCAAGTCACTTGGGGCACTAACCCAGGTATGTGTATTCCGGTTACAGCTAACGTACCAAGTCCAGAACAAGCAGAGAAAGCGAGCGAACAGGATGAAATCAAACGGGCACTCGAGTATATGGGTCTAGAAGCTGGCCAGCCGATCTCAAGTGTGAAAATTGACCATGTTTTCATCGGATCTTGCACAAATTCACGTTTAAGTGACCTGCGTAAAGCTGCAGCAGTGATTCAAGGCAAACAAGTGAACCCTTCCGTTAAAGCGATTGTAGTTCCAGGGTCTTTCAGTGTAAAGCTAGCTGCGGAAGAAGAAGGATTGGACCAAGTATTTAAAGAAGCTGGTTTTGAATGGCGCGACTCCGGATGCAGCATGTGTCTTGGCATGAACGATGATATCATCCCTTCTGGCGAACGCTGTGCTTCAACATCCAACCGGAACTTCGAAGGACGCCAAGGCAAAGGGGCACGCACTCATCTTGTCAGTCCGGAAATGGCTGCTGCTGCCGCAATTGCCGGCCATTTCGTTGATGTTCGCGAGTTTACTGCACAGGAGGTTATCTAACCATGGAAGCGTTACGTATACATCAAGGCCTGGTTTGTCCATTAAACCGGACAAACATTGATACAGACCAGATTATTCCTAAACAATTTTTAAAACGAATTGAGCGAAGCGGTTTTGGACAATTCCTGTTTTACAACTGGCGTTTTGATGATGAAGGAAATCCGAGTCCGGATTTCCCTCTGAACGCCCCAAAATATAAGGGTGCTTCGATTTTAGTTGCCGGCGAAAACTTCGGCTGCGGCTCCTCTCGGGAGCATGCCCCTTGGGCCATCCAGGATTTTGGCTTTAAAGTCATCATTGCTCCAAGTTATGCCGATATTTTTAAAAACAACTGTGTGAAAAATGGCATTCTCGCCATCCAGGCCACAGAAGAACAAGTTCAAACCATTATCAAAAAGGCTGATACAGAGGGATACTCATTAACTGTCAACCTGGAGGAACAAATGGTTTCAGACAGTGAAGGATTCCAATTCACATTCGATATCACTCCTTATCCAAAAGAAATGCTGTTGAATGGCTGGGACGAGATTGGGGTTACCTTAACGTATGAGGATAAAATCAAGCAATATGAACTTGCCCGTTAATAAAACAAGCTTGGGGACTCCCAAGCTTGTTTTCATTCCATTTCTTCGAAAATATTTTTGGTTACTGCTTCTTTATTAAACGTAAGTACCTCTTCAGTCGGCTGGTAGGACTCACCATAAAAGTGTTTATCTTTATAGGTATGAATTCCTTCATAGGTCTTTTTCATTGCTTCAAAAATCATTTCTTCTGATTCATCATTTGGCGCCCAATAGAGTATTTCCATTTTGTTAATCTCATTGGTTGCTAACGACCGTCGCTCATACCCAATCGATTGTGCATGTTCAAAGCCTTCCCGTTTATAAAAGCGCAATCTCTTTTCAGTATCGCTGTCTTCATAATTGACGGGCTCCACTTCCAAAATTATTGGTTTACCTTTTCGTTTCAATTTTTTGAGCAATTGATGTCCCAGCCCCTGCCCACGGGATTCCTTCGAGACAAATAAGTAATCAATAAAAATGAAATGCTCTCCTTCCACATACATTAAAACATGATGCGGCCCCTCATCTTTATGATAGATATCCGATCGCTCTTTAAGAAGCGTTTCCATATGTTCTCTTGATTTCATTTCTTCTATGGGAAAGTATTGGTTCAGTTTTTCATACCAATGCATAGAGTACGGCTCCTTTTCAGGAATTAAAATTCAGGCAGTTGATCTAAATTGTTCTCCTTCACACCATCAGGCTCACTGCGTATAATATCTCTGCCATATTTATGGAACACATCGATATGGGCAATCATACCGGCTTTTGCCTCATCCAGAGCTGTCAGATAATCGAGCTCACGCCCCGTATTGGTCTTAAACGCAATAATGTCCCCATCTTCATTTTTTCTTACTGCAACAACTTCTTCTTTGCCACCCTGGCTGCCATTACCAGCCTCTATTCGTGCCTGCTGCTCCCCTTGCTGCTTATATTGTTGATAAACTTGTTCAAAATTTTGTTGATCCATCTGTTCCACCTCCGAACATTTGGTAGTATTTTTATAAATTTAAAAATTATCCTCTTTTTATTTATAGGAGTATAATTAGTATGTTAGGAGGCGTTTTATAATGGAAGTTTTTGGAGAACAGGTATGGTTTTACATGAAAGACCATGAGCAGCAAGGACCTGTCGGCACATTTGAGTTAGAAAAATTGTTGGAACAAGGGGTCCTAACTGGGAATTCAATGGTTTGGACCAAAGACATGGACAGCTGGCAGATGGCAAGACTAGTAAAACCTTTTGAAGGTCTCAAATTTTCAGGAATCACAGACGGGCAGGACTTGCAAAAATCGTTGAAGGCAGAGCTAAACGGAAGGCCGTTTGTCAGATTTCTCGCCAGGCTTTTCGATCTTTCCGTTTTTTCTTTAATCTTTATTGCACTTACTGCTATCATCTCCCCGAAATTAATCTTCGAATCTTCTCATCTTTTTATGATTATGGCAATCCTCATTCTTTATATTATAGCAGAGGCATTCATCCTCTCTATTTTTGGGAATACATTAGGTAAAACCCTACTGCATACAAAGGTAAAAACCGTTGATGGACGGCCCATTAATTTTTTTACCGCTCTCAAAAGAAGCCTATATGTTAATACGGCTGGACTTGGACTTGGTGTCCCGATACTTAATGTAATTTGTTCACTTTTTTCTTACTTTGATTTGAAAAAGCATGGAGCTTCACAATGGGATAAACAATTCGGAACAGTGGTTTTATATGGACACGTCAATTTTTCCAGGATCCTATTGGTCAGTCTCCTCCCTGTTGCATTGCTGATTGTCGGTTTTGTCATATAATTCAACATAAATCAAAGCCCCGTTTATCCAATGGAGGCTTTTTTTATTTAAGGGACATTTCTGGGCTATAATATTTTTATCAAAACGGTTGGAGTGAAAATAATGCTTGATTTCGATAAAAACTATAACCCAAAGCAGAATGCTGGGCTCCTGAACCAGCTATCAGGCATGAAATTTGACCTAAAAGCTGCCGTGGAGGAAACGGTGGCACTCTTCAAGCAATATTCGGCATTGCCACCTAAGACAGACACAATTAAGACCTCAGCAAGCATAAAACCAAAGTGGACAGAAGCGCTGCACTTGTTGTTAGCAAAACGGGCGGAGTTACAGGATCCTTCCCTGATTTCTGTGGACGAAACAGGAAATGTCTCCCCAGAATGGAAGGAACACTTGGATAAGGAATACCGTCTATTACATAACACCATCACAAGGGAAGTAAATCTATTAGATTACGGTGCAATTGGAGATGGAAAAAACGATTGCACCGCAGCCTTTAAAAAGGCAATCGGGCGCGGGAGAGTAAGAGTGATTGTGCCTAAAGGAGTATTTATCACCAAAGAAATCCGGCTTCCGTCATGGACATGCCTGATTGGAGCTGGGAAAGGACAAACAATCATTAGATTACATGAAAATGCGCATAAAAGGACCAGGCTGGTTACCAATGCCAATCATTGGCGGGGAAACCACCATATCTGCGTTCAAGATTTAAGTCTCGATTGGAATGCAGAAAGGCTTGGAAATACCGAAAAAACAAGCACGTGGGGGAACCATTCCAGCTGTTTAACCTATGCCAATGTTACCTTTGGCTGGGTAAAAGAGGTGGAAGCAATCAATGCCGGTTTACACGGGTTTGATATTTCTTCGACACTCTACAATTACGCCGGCGACGGCTGGCGCGCCCGCGGCGGCAGCAAGTTTATTTGGCTCGACAAGTTGACCGGCTATGGCTTTGGGGATGACGGAATTACTACGCACCACAGTGAGTATGTTTGGATTTCCAACTGCCACATGTGCGACCCGAGCGGTCGTGCCCATCAGAAGGGATTTTCCAATTCCAATGGAATTGAAGTTGATGATGGCTCATGCAATATATTGTTAGTGAATAATTCCACTGCTCGCTGCTTTGGCGGAGTGGAAATAAAAGCCCACCAAAACTCGTCAGCCGCATCGAGCATTCAAATTGTTGGCCATATTTCTGTCCATGACAACCGTTCCTTCAACTTCCGCCATATTGGACATCATAAAATCACCGATTCTATGTCAAAAACAGCACGGAACATCCTTGGTATCAATCTTGTAAGCTTCGCCCCCGTTCCAACGGAACTCTATAAAGGGTCTACACCGCGTGGATTAGTAGTATCTGCCTATCACAATGTTGTACTTAACCATGTAACCTTTATTGGCGACGGCGACCCTAGATGGGAGACTCCAGACCAGCCCATTGCCGCTATCCAATATCGTGCCGAAAACGTCATCTTAAATCATTTTGCATTTAGGAATTTTAAAAATGCTTCCGCCGGGATCAAGGTGTTTGGCGGGGAGAATCATGCTGATACTGTGCAAATTATTAACGTCTATCATGATTTTATGAATGCAGATGCTGTAGTTCAAGTTGGTTCCAACGTCCGGAACATCAAAATAGAAAATATCCACCAAACTATAAACGGAAAATATAGTTAACTAGGTCTAATGAAAAAAGCGCCAATTTTATTTTTGGCGCTTTCCTTCTTTCTCCACTATGATTCCATCCACAAGCTTTTCAGCCGCCCTTCGATAGAGATTACTCATATTGGCTAGTGAAGCAATCATCAATACCTGCTCCAGGTAATTGGAATCATCTGCTTGAGTATCTTCTATTTCTGCTGAAACTTCTTCAGCTCGTTTTTGTACATCCATTTTCAGTGCAGCTGCATTCTTGCTAGAAAGATTTACATAGCTGTTATAAAAACGATCTAAGTCGATATTTTCTTTAACAATCCGCTTATTTAACCCATCAAGTGTGGTCTTGATATCATTTATCGAAAGTGCCCCTTTTAACTGGTAAATCAGACTGATAAGTATCAGGTGCTCTTTTGAATATTTTTTATTTTGAATGGGAAACATCAGCTTTCCTTTTGCGTAATTGTTAATCATTGTTTTCGTTAAAATCTTTTCCTCGTCATTCCGTTTGGTTTCGGCAAATTTATTTTCGAATAACTGGATGACTTGGTCCATATATAAATCGATTTCCGGTATTTCCTCTAAAAATAAATTAACGTCTAAGCCAAGCTGTTCTATTAACTGATTAATATACTCCATAATATGACCTCATTCATTCTTTGTATATTGTTTATTATACAGAATTACATTTTCGTTGACTAGATAACAAAACATCTGTATTATTGTATGTAGTTATCAATACTACATGATGTTTTGGAGGAGCCTATGATATGAACAGCTACATACGTGAACCTATTAATGGATTGACCCATTTAGCCGGTGCCATCTTAGCGTTTATTGGATTACTTGCCATGGTGATTAAAACGTCCGTTACGACCCCATCTCCGCTTGCCATAACTGCCGTGATTATATTTGGGATCAGTATGATTCTTCTTTATTCTGCCTCGGCCACTTACCATATGGTTATTGCCAAAGAGAAAGTAATTGCCTTCCTAAGACGCATTGACCACTCAATGATTTTTGTATTAATCGCAGGAACGTATTCTCCCTTTTGTTTTATAAGCCTAAATGGCAAGACAGGCGCCATTCTGTTCTCAATTATTGCAGCTGTTGCCATTTGTGGAGTCGTGTTTAAAATGGTCTGGTTTCACTGCCCACGCTGGATTTCAACTGCCCTATATATCATTATGGGCTGGGTGGTTGTATTTGTTTTCTCTCCGCTTGCAGGCCGTCTGGCCCCTGCTGGTTTGTTTCTATTAGTGCTTGGGGGAATTTTTTACACCATTGGTGCTGTGATTTACGGTGCCAAACCGAAATTTTTAAAGTTTAAGAATTGGGGATTCCATGAAATCTTCCATGTGTTTATACTATTAGGAAGTCTCGCCCATTTTCTAAGTGTCTATTTTTTTGTTATTTAATATATACTATTGGAGAACGCCCTTGCTAGACTGGGGCGTTTTTATGTAGTTTTTTTGGCCAAATTTGCCTATGTCTTCCAATTTGTCGACAAATTCCTGCCATTCAATAATTTTATATTGACTCCTATGAAAATGAGAGTTTAAATATAAAAGTTGAATTCATTGACAGAGGTGTATCTTTTTTGTTACGACTACCTATTCAAATTATTGTGATTGGCATCTGTGCAATGGTATATGGATTTGCCTATAATTCATTCCTTATACCACATCAACTATCATCAGGCGGTGTAACAGGAATAGCCTTTTTGATTCATCAGTTTGTACCAATCAATACAGGCTGGATTGTTTTATTGCTTAATTTACCTTTATTTATTTTCGGGCTAAAGTATTTAGGAAAAAGATTTATTCTGCTCACCATTTACGGTGTGACAGTTCTATCCTTAAGCATGAGGTTTTTTCCCATTCATGCCGTTTCCCCTGATATCCTATTATCGTGCATAATTGGTGGCGCGCTATATGGAGCAGCAATTGGGATGCTCATCCGCTTTGGGGGTTCAACGGGGGGAACCGATATCATTAGTTTATTTATGGCAAAAAGAAAAAACTTCCAGGTTGGCTTTTTAAATACGTGTATGAATGCACTAGTTGTCTGCCTATCAGGGTTGTTTTTCGGTTGGAATGTTACCCTCTATACGGTTATTGCCATTTACGTAGCCGGCCGGGCAGTTGATATGGTGTACACAACTCAAAATAAATTAACGTTAACGATTATTACGGAAAAGTATCAGGAGCTTAGTGATGCACTCATCCGATTACACTCTAGGGGCGTCACGATTTCCGATGCGGAGGGGGCCTATACCCACCAACCCAAAAAGGTGTTAACCACTGTTATTACGAGATTTGAGCTTAATGAAACGAAACATACCATTAAAGAGGTGGACCCAAAAGCTTTTGTCAACATCACCCAAACTATGGAAGTCATAGGCCGTTTTCGAAAAGAATAATGGAATAAGCAAAAAAGAGCTCAGGGAATGCTAAGGTAACGTTCTCCGAGCTCTTTTCATAACTAATTTTTGAAGGTAATGATAAAACAATTGTGCCTGCTTCGGGTGTGAACTTTCTTAATAACTCCGGCCGAATAATCAATTCACCTTTAATATCTTTTCCAACCTACCTGTATAAGCTAGTTGGATGGGAAGGAAGTTTTCTTATTTTCTTGTAATCTCTCCAGTTCCTCGTATAATACAACCGCATGATTATATATAGGATCCTTGGCCCCATATAGTAGCGTTACACTGGTCTTAGCTGCTTCGTCGAGCAGTTGATTTAATAAAATGCATTTCTGCTCCTCTGTACGTAGTTCCTGCAAATACCTTAATCGAAACTCAGCAAATAGCTCCGGTTTATGGCAAAACCATTTTCTAAGTTCGGGGCTTGGCGCCACATCCTTCAACCAATACGATAATTTTGCCGCCTCTTTTGAGATCCCGCGGGGCCACAGTCGATCAATCAAAACCCGGCACCCATCGGCCTCATCATAAGGTTCATAAACTCTCTTTAAGAATATACTCATTCCGAACACTCCCAGGTGCCTGGCAGCAAAATCACAGACACGCAATTTTTATGATTAATCTTCGTCTTTTACATCGATGTCCTCTGGAACTGGCTCGTTTAAATATTCTTCAACGAGCAGTTTATATTTTTCCATTTGTTTGAGATGGGTATTGAATTGTTCTTTGTAGATTAGGTATTCGCTTCCATCAAATAGTGCGCGGATTTTTTTCTGCTGAATTAACTTTTTAATCTTCTCTTCTGGCAGAACTAAATATTCAGCTGTTTCCTTGATTGTTAAATACATGTAAATAACCTTCTTTCCAAATATCAAGCTGATGGACAACCCGTCCTGCTCTTCCCTTTGTTGTAACAGCCTGCGTAAGGGAATTAAGGATGGCTTCTTCAGCTGCCTCTGCCGCAGCAGTAAACAATTGGTTCATAATCGGATGATCTTCTCGGATCTGTACCCGGCTCTCTAGGATGTCTTCTGTAAAGTGCACGACTTTATGTGATGTTGAAAAAGCGATCACAATATCACCGCTGCCGTGGCTAAAATGACTTCCCGTCCGTCCTAGACCAATTCCGCAGCGCTTAGCCATCCGCTTTAGCTGGCGGTCGTTTAAAGGAACATCTGTTGCTAGAACAATGATTATAGAACCATCTGAGGTTTCCGACAATCCTTTCTGCTTATCATATTGAAAACCGCGAAGCTCTTCTTTTCTGCCAAAGTTGGATAGAACCAGGCATCCCACTGTATAATCACCAACGATTCGTGAGGATGTGCCAATGCCCCCTTTGTGGCCAAAACAGACCATCCCTTTCCCTGCCCCGACGGCTCCTTCAGCTGCTCTCTGATCGGAGGCGTTGGCAATAGCTTCTATGGCATGCTCCGGCTTTACGGGAAATAGTCGAATAGAATTCAGGTGGCTGTCATTGCATTCTCCAACAACCGCATTGAGGGTCCCTGTTGTGTCACCTATTTCAGGGTTTTTCTCAAGCATGTACTGAAGGGTTCCCTGCGTTACGGCAGGAACGCCAAATGTATTGGTAAGCATAATCGGCGATTCGAGCAAACCTAATTCATCCAACTGCACAAGACCGGTGGTTTTTCCAAATCCGTTAATTACATAACTAGCGGCTATCACTTTTTCTTTAAACAGATTTCCATTATGCGGCAGGATGGCCGTTACTCCTGTACAAGCATATTCGGTACCAGTGTCATCAAGAGGATAGTCGAGCGTCACATGTCCGATTCTAACACCGGCTACATCGGTAATACAGTTTTTGGCTCCTGCAGGCAGTTGTCCAACAACGATTCCTTGCTCTCTTGCCTTCATCTGCCCACCCCCGGACGATGATCGAGGAAGTTTTGTGAAGCAAAGCCTTTGACTTCTTCTTCGGAATAATATTTTAACAGTTCATTAATTAAATTTTGACTCTTAGAGGCATCTTCCAAATTCAATACCAGCTGTGATGTTCCATCAAAATCTGATCCCAAGCCAATCTGCTTTACACCGCCTAAGGAACAAAAATGGTCAATATGCTTCACTAAATCACTAATGTCAGCCCTCTCAGCTTGTTTTACAAAAGGTGAATGATAAACCACATGAATTAATCCCCCATTTTGAAACATGGCACGAGCCTGCTGGTCTGTTAAATTTCGTAAATTATCACAAAGTTCTCTTGCATTTGAATGACTGGCAATTGGATATTGAGCGAGTTCCATGACGTTCCAAAATGCCTTCTCACTTAAATGGGAAACATCCGTCAGTATTTGATATTGGTTATTTAACAGGACAATTTCCCGGCCAAAACGGGTGATGCCAGCCCCCCGCGGTTCTTCGGCACCATCTGCCGCTAAATTGGCAAAATTCCACGTCAGGCCTACCGAACGAACCCCCAGCCGATATAAAGTTTCCAGCTTGGTTAAATCATTTCCAATGGCCTCCACGCCTTCTAGCGTTAGCATAGCGCCAATTTGGCCGATTTTCAAACGGTCGAAATCAGACCATTCCTTTATATGTACCATCCCCGGATTTTTACCTAATACTTCTTTATAAAAATAATTAATTTGTCCGAGTGCCGCCTGAAACATTAAATCAGCGGGAATGTTCGGCTCAATAAAGATGGCAAAACATTGTACTTTAATTTTCCCTTTGTATAACCTGGCTTTATTGGCCTGAAGCATGGGTGAATCTGCAAATCGAAGTGAGCCTTTCGCTTCCCAAAGCTTTAATAATACATCACAATGCAAATCAATAATATTCATAAAAGGCTGACTCCTTTTTTAAAGATATTTTATCATAAAAGCAGCCCTTTACATGGAAAAGAGCTAGGATTTTCATTTCCTAGCTCCGCATTAATTATAGTTCTGACTGATGCACTAAACCTTTATGGTCTTGATAATCCTGCATCGTATCAATGTCAATAAAGTCAGTCGGATTCTGACACTCTATCAAAACACCGTCTAATTGCTTGCCCTGGAGCAATTTTCTTGCCCCTTCGTCTCCCTTCAACTGGAATAACCGTGGAAGGGCACTCGGATAGAAAAGGATGGGCGGCCGTGGTATCCCCTGGAAGCTAGCAGCTATGTAGGATGAGTTTTTCCCTTCGTTTAATCGGTTGAAGAAATGCTTTAGTAACACTTGAATGGTGTCCAACGATAAAAACGGCTGGTCTGCCAACAAGATCAAAAATCCTGCTGGCTTTGCCTGGTCTGCAGCCAATAATCCACACTTTAACGAATGGGACATTCCTTGGTGAGCTTTCGGGCAGCGAACAGCCGTCCAATTATTCTTTAATGGCTCTTGAAATAAACTTGGATGGAACCAGTCAAGGCCATCTGTTTTTGTAACCACGACGAATACATGGCCCAAATCTGCTGTCACTACCTTCTTTAACAGCATACTTCCGATGGCAGTATCCCCGAGAGGCAATGCTAGTTTATGGACCCCCATTCTTCTGCTCATGCCGGCTGCAAGATAGACGACCGCTATTTGGTTATTGTTCAAATAACCCCACCTGCCATCTTTTTACTCCGATAAGCCGATTCTTCCACTTAATCACTCTCCTCCCTTTACTATGCATCAAATAAAAGACCCCCTAAAAAACAAGCAAAACCTCTCTCTATATGCAATGGATGTGTACAGTCAATCTAAACCAATCAAAAGCAAATCATCCATCAAGTTTCACTTATCATACACAAACCGCGCCCAATCCTCTACACTAACGTAACATAATCTCACACAGTTTCTCACTTCCATACCTATGCAAAAAATGTCTGTCAGATGACCTCCCAAAACACAAGAAAATAGTAGAATAATATAACTAAGCAACGAGGGGCCTGTCCACCACCACAGTGATACGTTAAACCAGCGGGGGCCTGTCCCCCACTGCAGTAATGCGTTAATACAAAAAAGGAAATCTCCTCTACTATTTTCCCCTTGGCTGTCAAGGGGACCCCTCATTTTGGTTGAGGGCCCCTTACTTCCTTTTTGATGCCTTGTGTCCTTAAGGATTTAACTTTGAGGGCACAGCTCCTTTTTCCCTCTATTAGACTACAGGAAATAAGGACAAACCCATGCTGGGCTTGTCCCTATCCTCTGGTGGTTTGGGCTCCTTCGTCTAGGCAGCCACAGAACCTTGAGTTGATTTTTTATGATGATACCAGGCTAAGAAATGGCCGCTAAGCGAAGCCAAGGTTTGTTGAAACAACATCCCAATTACAACTGGGACTGCTACGGACGCAGGAAAATAGGTAACACCAATTACGGCACCGGCACTAATGTTTCTCATGCCTGCTGAGAAAGTCACAGTGACGAGGTTATCCCAATCTTTTATCACTATCCGTCCAATTAGGAAGGAAAAGATATAGCCGGTCATGGCAATTAAAAATACAACAACCATAATGCCAAGAAGTTTAAGGTTAAAATCTTTTAAATATGGGGAAACAATGGCACCGTTCAGCATTACCACGATCCCTACACCGAGCTTTGAAAAAGGAGCAAGACGTGGTCCCCATTGCTGATGGATTTTTCCTTTGGTCAGTTGATTCAACAGCATCGCAAGGATGGAAGGGATGACCACCATCAACAAAAGTCCCTTCATTAAATCAAGATAATCCATGACAATCGTCTGCCCCACAAACAGCGAAATGGAAAAAGGCACAATTACAGGTGATAGCAACGTATCAATTAAGATGATGGATAAAACCATCGGGATGTTCCCTTTATAGATGGATACCCAAATAAAACTAGTAATCCCAGTTGGAATCACCATGACTAAAATAAGCCCAGTTATGGTATAAATATCTCCCGGAAATGCCACATGGCCGACTCCCCATGCCCAAATCGGCATAAACACATGGAGGATCAACATCGCCATAAAGATGGGAAACGGATGGGAAACTACATCTTTAATGGATTTAAAGTTCGAACCCAGACTGCCCGCAAAGGTCATGAAAGCGAAAATCCATGGAATGAGATAGGAGAAATCTTTTAGATACGCACTTAGAAGTACCCCCATCACTACACTTACCGGAGTCAGTGCTGGCATGATTTTTTCAAGAAATTTATTTAATTTTTGCAGCATTCGAGGCACCTCTTCATGTATTTTAATAAATTGATAGACAATAGGTTATTTAGCTCGGGGCAATGCCCCTAGCGTTAAAGTCCGCTGGGTGCGGCTGCTAATCAGCCAGATTGATGAACCAAGCATACCTGTAGATTTAAGTAGCTTGGACTTAAAACTGATGCATTTTCCAAGCCCTATTTTATTGTAAAACACTTATCCAATAAAAACTATGTGAGCAATGCCTTTTTTTCACCAATTAATCAATTTGATTTTCCTATTCGCCCTATTATGCGCCAAATACATCTCAAGTCTTAGAAGAAGATAAAACTCGGGTACATGGAGGAAAGGTGGAGGATTTTGTATCCTTTATGTAGAAGCAAGATACAAGAAGGGAGAGTCCTTATGAAGAGGATTTTGATTTTACTGTTGGTTATTACTGGACTATATATTATTGTTAACCCGCCGATCCATTTTGACCTATGGAATGCAAAGCGGGCAAACGGGCAGGCTGAAATATCCACCGATACACAAACCATTACGTTAGATGTATCAAGCGCATCTACGACCATTATTCCTGAAAAACGGTCAAACGTAAAAGCTGTGTACAATGGCAAACAAAAGCTGCAAGTAAAAGATACGGGTGATGCAGTTGAAATTCATTTGAAAAACAACTGGTTTGATTGGTTCAACTGGGGTCCTTCAAAGAGCAAACTGACCATCTACATTCCAGCAAACTACAAAGGTGATATGGACATTGAGTTAGGTTCAGGAAGTCTGCAATTCTTCGGTCCGGAGAGTGCCCCAATGAAATTGGATCATGTAACTGTCGAGATCGGTTCGGGACGAATGGATTTAAAGAACCTTGAAGTGAACCAATTGCAACAGGATGTCTCTTCAGGAGCTGTTAAACTCGATACCATTAAAGCAAACTCCGGCACCTTTGATGTCAGTTCAGGCAAGCTAGATATCAAGCACTATAAAGGGGCCGTCAAGGCTGATGTAGCCTCAGGATTGTTTACCATTCAAATGGATCAATTAACAGATTCCGTTACCATGGATGTCAGTTCTGGCAAGGTTAATGTAGATCTGCCTAAAAATGCTGATTTTACGCTGGAAAGCGATATAAGCAGTGGAAACATCTCCTGTGATTTTCCTTTGTCCGAAAAAGAGTCCTCCAACAACCACTTAAAGGGAAAACACGGCTCTGGCAAATATAAACTGAACTTGGATGTCTCTAGCGGAAATATTCATATCTTTTAAGTAGAAGCTCAACCAGGGGTCTCCCCCTGGTTTTTCTATCACCAAACAACTGCCAAAAGCATACCGTATAGTGCCTTGTGCTTTCATATGGAAGGAGAATCATCATGTACTATAGCCCTTTTCACTATCCGGAAATGGCTCCAGTCCCGCCCTATGGCCATTCCGTTTTTGGTTGGCCGGCATATCGTACTTATCCGCCAGCGGACATATCCTTATTTCAAAGTTCAATTCAATCTTTTCATCAATTAATGGAACAAGGCAGCCTCCTGCTCTCACGATTAGCTAACCCGCAATTTGCCCGCAGGCTGATGAATGCTGCCCAGCAAGGAAAGCAAAATGAAGTCAACCAACTCATGAAGTCGATTGGCCTACATGTGCCGGTTTTAACAAAATATACCCCAAGCGGTGTGAATTTCATCCTCACAACAAAGACTGGGCCCGGCAGCCCAAATGACTGCTGCAGTCTCACCATCTCATTAAAATGGGGATTATAAATGAATATAACGATGATACCTGCTGTCCTTTGGCAGGTATTTTTTTATGCGTGGAAAGGGATATTTTCTATTTATCAAATTTTTAAAAAGGAGTAAAATGTAGCTTATGAACTTAATAGAGAAGAGGTGTCTTACACCATTGGAAAAAACGAACAGCACCTTTCAGGAACAGTCTCTTTTCAGTATTTCTTGGCCATTATTTATTGAATTGACGCTCCACATGGGGGTTGGAATTATTGCCACTTTCATGCTTGGCCACTACTCGGATGATGCAGCCGCAGGTGTTGGCGTGGCAAACCAGCTTTTGAACTTATTTATTTTGGTATTTAACGTGACTTCCATTGGCGCCACGGTACTGGTGAGCCAAAATCTAGGAGCAGGCCAGTTAAAAAAAGCCAGAGATTTATCCCGTTCTGTATTTGGTTTGAATTTTTGGTTTGGGATTATTGTCGCCGCCTTCATCTTTGTTTTCGGCGGACATCTATTATCATTATTTGATGTTGAAGGAAAAGTATTTGAATATGGGCATACTTTTGTAAAAATATGCGGGATTTCTTTATTCTTCGAATCCTTGTCACTCGCATTAAGCTCTGTCCTTCGCAGTTATGGGTACACGAAGGAATCGATGTTTGTTACATTGGCCATGGACCTGATCAGTGTGACAGGCAACATCATTGCCTTGTCCGGTATCTTTGGCTTGCCTGTTACAGGCGTACAAGGCGTTTCATGGAGTATTATGATAGCGCGGGCGTTTGCGGTAGGCGCCCTGCTCTATTTTGTCTATAACCGCCTGTCCTTAAGCCTAACATTAAAGGATGTTATGAAAGCAAAAAAAGAGGATATTAAAGGACTGCTGGCGATTGGAATTCCATCCGCAGGGGAAAATTTATCTTATCAATTGTCACAGTTGGTCATTACCAGTTTTGTCGTATCACTCGGTACCGCTTCCCTTGCTGCCCGTGTATATGTATTAAATATCAACATGCTTTGTTTTTTGATTACTGTTGCCATTGCACAAGGGACACAGCTGCTAGTAGCCCGTTATATTGGGGCGAAGCAATATGACCGTGCTCTACGCCGCGGGCTTCGTACATTTAAAATTGCTATAGCTGCTTCGACCACTACTGCATTAATTATTGCCTTGATAGGTTCCCCGCTGCTGGAAACCTTCACAAGCGATCCACGGATTATTGCGGTTGGGCTCCCAGTGCTATGGGCCATCGTGTTTGTTGAGCCGGGAAGGGCGGCTAATATCGTGTTTATGGGGTCGTTAAAATCAGCCGGGGATGTCCGATTCCCCGTAGTCATTGGAATCATTTCCATGTGGGGAATTGCCGTATCTTTAAGTTACTTGCTCGGTATCCATCTTGGACTTGGACTATTGGGAGTTTGGCTGGCGCAAGGAGCTGACGAGTGGTTAAGAGGCTGCTTTGCATTAAGACGCTGGCTCATGAAGCCATGGGAACGGTTAAGTAAAGTTCGAGTTCCGGCATAAATAACCAGCTTTCAACAGAAATTTCAAATTATACTCAAGCTGACTCGCGTAAGAGTCAGCTTTTTTTTGAATCAAGGACGTGTTCTGTGTTCTAACGATTGGGATGCGTTTTTCCTCCGATATTATCGTTAGGTGAATCACCTGTTCCATTCTTGCTTTTGCTATTCGGTGTTCCCATGATTTGATTATCCTTTGTCACTTTAGCTCCTCTTGAAAAATTATCTTTAGTTTTCATAATATTAGCTCCTTAGCAAGTATTTTTGATTCGTGGGTTAAGGCCTTTAATCCTCGTTACGCTCTCCGACGATAACCTCTCCAATTTTAGGTTTACTGGCTTGTGTTTGGCTATTATGGTCTTGTGCATCAAAGCCCGCTTCCGTTGTTCCTGTAGACATTAACGGCTGTACGAGAAGGTCCTGTTGATTTTCATTTTTAACCATGCACTATCCCCTTTCTATGTTTCCTATTATTTGCTATTTTTTCTCTAAACATGTAAGGCAGTGTCTCTTCACATATCTTTTGAAACAATGGAAAAAGCCATCAATGAGGACTGATGGCTTTTTCTATTGTTATTTTACCCTTGCAAATCCGAATCCGGATGCATTGTCATCACCAGTTGTGGCACCATACCCACCTTTAATATCGTATAGTTTCGCCCTTCTTTGTAACTCAGCCCGAAGCTGTGTATTGGTCCATGAGGGGTTCTCTGACCAAATTTTGGCTGCTAAACCGGAAACGTGAGGAGTGGCCATGGAAGTTCCGCTAATAGTATTGTAATTGCCATCGTACCATGTTGATAGGATGTCGCGTCCTGGTGCAGAAATCTCTACGTCACGTTCCTGAATGACATAATCACCATCACTTGCCGAATTACCCCGCGAAGAAAAATCGGCTACACGATAGGTTCCGTTTTGCTGAACATTCTCTAAAGCAGCTACTGCAACAGCATTCACCAAAGCACCCGGATAGCCAATTGTATTATCTGCATATCCATCATTGCCTGCTGCCGCTACGATTAGCACGCCCTTGCCATATGCATAATCCACTGCGCTCGAAATCATACTATCTTTGGCACTAGAACCTAGTGACATGGATATAACAACCTTTGAGCCAGTTCTGGCAGCTTCATCTGCCACATGTCGGATTGCTCCGGCAATATCATCAGAATATCCCGAGCCTCTGTCATTTAGCACCTTATATGCCCAAAGCTTTGCTTGGGGTGCTACGCCATATACTCCCAGCCCGTCTGAAGCGCCATGCGCAAGTGCCGTTCCGGCTACATGGGTACCGTGACCGTTTTTATCCGTGCACGACCCATTGACCATGGATGTGGTAATACGTGTAAAATCTTTACATTGCTCAGCACTTCCAGCCAAGTCATAGTGATTAATATAAACACCTGTATCTAAAACGGCCACCTTGATTCCTGTCCCGCCAGACGTACTTGTAATCAATGGGTCATTATAGATGGCTTCAATTCCCCAAGGGGTACGGTCTGCAGGAAGGGATGCTGCTTTTGTGCCGGCTTTGCCTGCAGATCGGTTTTCCAGACTATCAAGCTGCACCTCTGGAACTCTAGTAATCTCTAAATTCTTATTTTTCAATAAGGCTTGGTATTGAGCGGAATTAACCGTAGATGTAAATCCTTCTGCCCCAAAATCCCAGCGGGCGCTCACATTATGTTTTGCCTTTGCCATTTCTGAACCTGGACCTTTAATGATAACGCGATAAGACTCATCAGGAGCTGCCGCCTGACCAAAAGCGCCTGCTGCAAACAAAGATGCACCCATGGTTACAGCGAGGATTCCAGATCCAAGCCATTTTAATTTTTTCATATAATTTCCTCCACCCCTTTTATTTATCAAGCCGATCGGTTGTAATTATGAGTTTATTTCCATTTTTCTGGTAAATCAATAGTATTGTGCTGGGGAATGGTTGGGAAAATCTTATGTAGCTTAAGTAGAGGCGTTATATCCATTAAAAAAAATCCTACTTAATGACCTTGAGAATTACACATTAATTCATTGTTTGTTTCTAAAAAAACCCCACTATTACTATAGTTCACCATTAAGTCAAAACATTTCGAATAAACTATGAACATATCCCTATTCCCAAGTTTTTTACAGAAAAATTCCATATATTAGAAGTGTAAAGAGAAACAAAAAAGGTAGAAGGGTGGAATTAAAATGTTTAATAAGTTTTTACGGGAAAACAAAATCGCTGCTGTCATTCTAACGGTATTGCGTTTATATTTGGGGTATTCCTGGTTCACTGCTGGTTTTCATAAACTTACAGGCGGCTTCGACGCTGCCGGTTACCTGAAGGGAGCAATTGCCAACCCGGTAAAAGGTCCTGAAGGCGATGTCCTGTTTGGATGGTATGTAAAATTTCTAGACGGTTTCGCTCTGCCAAACGTTGACCTGTTTAACTTTATTGTTCCTTGGGGAGAACTCTTAATAGGCCTTGGCTTAATCCTAGGCTGCCTGACCACCGCTGCCATGTTCTTCGGTTTAGTGATGAACTTCGCCTTCTTCCTTGCAGGGACAGTATCCCATAACCCTAGAGATATCTTCCTAGGTTTTATCATCTTAACGGCGGGCTACAACGCCGGCAAAATCGGATTGGATCGCTGGTTTATTCCGTTCATCAGAAAGTTCAACAAGAAGGCCGGAGTTGATAAGCATAAAGCAACGTTGTAAACTGCACCATCTTCAAAAAGACGATTCGAAAATCCGAATCGTCTTTTTTGTGTTAGCCCCTCAATGACCAAAATTACTACTCCAAAGGATTTTGGAAAGTAAACTTGTTCATTTGGAAAGTAACCAGCTATATTGGGAAAGTAAATAAGTGTATTTGGAAAGTAAACGGGTTTTGGATAGGTAATTTATTTGGTCAAAAAAAAAGAAGTGCACCCAAAAGTGCACTCTTAAACCTCCTTATTCCATCCAATTTGTATGGAAGATGCCTTCTTTGTCAGTCCGTTGGTACGTGTGCGCTCCAAAGTAGTCACGCTGTGCCTGCAGCAGGTTAGCTGGCAAAGTCTCAGTACGGTAACTGTCATAGTAAGAAATCGCACTTGCAAAGGCAGGTACAGGAATTCCGCGCTCTACCGAAACCGCAACCACCTTACGCAATGCTGACTGATAAGATTCTACAATTTCTTTGAAGTAAGGATCTAATAAAAGATTAGCTATTTCCGGATCACGGTCATAGGCATCTTTAATTTTTTGCAGGAATTGGGCGCGAATAATACAACCGCCCCTGAAAATCATCGCAATGTCGCCGTAGCGAAGATTCCAGTCATACTCTTCAGATGCCGCACGCATTTGTGCAAACCCTTGGGCATAAGAACAAATTTTACTCATATACAGAGCCTTGCGAACGGCTTCGATTAATTCCTTTTTGTCTCCGTCAAACGCCGCAGCTTCCGGACCTTTTAATAACTTGCTGGCACGCACACGCTCTTCTTTCATGGCTGAAATAAATCGGGCATATACCGACTCCGTAATTAACGGAAGCGGCACACCTAAATCCAATGAATTCTGGCTTGTCCATTTACCAGTGCCTTTTTGGCCAGCTGTATCCAGGATCAGGTCAACTAATGGTTTTCCGGTTTCCTCATCAATTTTGGTAAAGATATCAGCAGTAATTTCAATTAAATAGCTGTCAAGTTCACCCTTATTCCACTCGGCAAAAACGCTATGTAACTCTTCCGCATTAAGTCCAAGAACATTTTTGAGGATAAAATAGGCTTCACAAATTAATTGCATATCACCATATTCGATGCCATTGTGAACCATTTTAACGTAATGTCCGGCACCATTTGGTCCAATATAGGTACAGCATGGGTCACCGTTTACTTTAGCAGAAATCGCTTCTAAGATTGGCTGTACAAGGTCATACGCTTCCTTTTGTCCCCCAGGCATGATGGAAGGGCCTTTCAATGCGCCTTCTTCTCCTCCTGATACCCCCGTTCCGATGAAATGGAAGCCCGCATTCGCCAACTCTTTGTTACGGCGCATCGTATCCTGGAAGAACGTATTTCCACCATCAATTAGGATATCCCCTTCTTCAAGGAAAGGCTTTAGCTGTTCTATAGTAGCATCAGTTGCTGCACCAGCTTTAACCATGATTAAAATTTTTCGTGGTTTTTCTAAGGAATTTGCAAATTCCTCAATGGTTTTGGCAGCAGCAAAGTTCTTGCCTTTTGCCTCGTTATTCATAAAATCTTCTGTCTTATCATATGAGCGGTTAAATACTGCCACGGAATAACCACGGCTTTCAATATTTAGGGCAAGGTTCTTACCCATTACGGCCAAACCAATCACGCCTATTTGTTGTTTTGACATATGTACTCCCTCTTTTCTTTCTTCATCACATTTTAGATAACCATATTCTATCCTATATGACAATAAATGTGCCTAAAGTTTTTTATTTCCTTTTGAAAAATATGATGATTAGATTCCCACTTGGCTATTTTGCCCATTTACTGCAAATTCTACTTTTACTATTTGCAAATTAATTATAAAATAATGTCATTGACCAAAGACTTCATTTATATTAATATATTAGATTGCAGGTTTCTTAAATACAGTGGTTCGAGAACCTCCCACTATAAAAAACTAAGGAGAAGTGAATATGGAGAAAAATAACACATTGGGTGCACCATATGCATCCGGTAAAGCGCACAACAAAGTACAAGAGATTGTGGTGAACGGGATTATCGCAGCATTGTATATTGCTGTATCGGCCCTGATACAGCCGTTTGGATTCACCCAGGTTCAGTTCCGTGTATCGGAGATGTTTAACCATCTGATCGTTTTCAATAAAAAATATCTATATGGAATTATCCTTGGTGTTTTTCTAACCAATTTATTCTTTTCGCCAATGAAGGCCTATGACCTTATCTTTGGGGTTGGTCAGTCCCTCATTGCCTTACTAATTACGATTCTGTGTGCTCGTTTTATTAAAGGCATCTGGGCCCGAATGCTGGTAAATACCATTGTCTTTACCTTTACAATGTTCTTGATTGCTCTCGAACTCCACCTGGCCTTTGATTTGCCCTACTTATTTACTTGGTTAACAACGGCCGTCGGGGAATTAGTAGTAATGGCAGTTGGCATGCCGATTATGTATGCAATTAATAGACGTGTACATTTTGATAAACTCGTATAAAAACAGTTTTAGGGAAGAGGCGGCTCCTCATGAGCCAGCCTCTTTTTTAATGGAAATTTCTTATAAATAAAATTAGAATGAGAAGTGTAAGAATCAAAACGGGAGGCGAGAGTTGATAATGGTAAATCGTCCTAATGAAAATGAGTATCCACAGTATTATGTTCCATATGTGCAGTTAGTCCCGGAAGGTGACCTGCTGGAAATATTAAAGGAAAATCTAAAACAAGTAACCGCACTCTTTGGAAGGATATCCGATGATGACGCAAATTCCCGTTATGCGCCAGATAAATGGAGCATTAAAGAGGTGCTTAGCCACATTACTGATACGGAAAGGATTATGAGCTATCGTCTTCTCCGCATCGGCCGCGGCGACCAGACACCTTTGGCTGGATTTGACGAAACTGAATTTGTTTCAGGATCGCAAGCAGCACAGCTGTCCCTTGAGCAAATTCTCAATGACTTTACAGCCGTAAGGAACGCCACCATTACATTAGTACAAAATATGCCAGAATCGGCGTGGGCGAACATTGGTATTGCTAATGACATGGAGGTTACAGCTCGTGCCGTTGCTTATATCATTGCCGGACATGAAACCCACCATCGAAAAATCGTTACCGAGCGATATTTATCCCAATTACAAGGATAATTATGTTGCGAACGCCAGTTCTATGTCTTATAATAAACTTAATGGAAATAATAGGTAATCACATAAAATACTAGTCCTATATTTTTACCTTATTTCTATTAATTTGGCTGTTGATTTCCACTCCAGTCGCTTAAGCGTTGCCGCGGGCATGCCGGGGACGGGGAGCCTCCTCGGCGCTAATCAACAGGGTTAAAGAAATCAACATTATCATTTAACAGAGCCATTAATTTAAATACCCATTGAACAGGAGCTGGTGTTAATGAATGTAAAACTTATTCCCTATTTGGTAATGGACGGAACCGCTAAGGAAGCACTTGATTTTTACCAAAAAGCATTGGACGGTAAGATTCTCTTTAGTCAATCTTTCGGTGAGATGCCGGAAAATCCTGACTTTCCACTGCCAGAAAGTGCAAAGGACAGGGTGAGTCACGCTACAATCCAAATCGGCAAATCTGAAATGATGTTCTCTGATACATTTCCTGGTCAGCCTGCCCAAAGGGGAAGTCAAGTGACCATCTGCCTTACAACTGACGATGCGGAAAAATCCAAACAATTTTTCAATGCCTTAGCAGATGGCGGCCAAATCCAAATGCCTCTGCAAGAAACCTTTTTCAGCCCCGCCTATGGGACAGTGACGGACAAGTTTGGGGTAACCTTCCAAATCTTCACAGAAGGTAAGCAATAGAACGAAAAAACAGCTCTGTTCGCATTGGCGTCAGAGCTGTTTTCATATATTCAGCCCAGTTTCGTTTTTGACGCTGAAGACTGATATTTTCTCATTGGACCGTATTCCAACACTTCGTGCAGATAGAGATTTCCGTTCGGACTTGTTTTTTTAAGCAATTCCATTAAATATGTAATATCATCCATCGCCCTGTGGGTTTGATAGTTTGTGATTTGATGGGCTTGAAGCAGTGTAAGCAGCTTTCCATTAGGAAAACCATATTGCTTCCAAGGCACATTTCTCATCGTGCAGTACCAATGTAATTCATTGACTTCTGGATACATTTGAAATAGAAAACTGCGGTCAAAGGAAGCATTATGGGCAAAAACTGAGTCAGTCCTATGAAAATACGTCTGTATTTTGTCATCCACAAAACTTTTTCCCTGCACAGCTTCAAACGGGATCCCGTGGACACGGTATGCTCTTTCATAGTTTCGTCTTGCCGTACTTTTCAATGGTTCTCTTAAAAATGATTCTTCTTCAAGCACTTCGATAATTTCACCGGTATCAGACCGATAAGAAAACAATTTCAATGCCAACTCAATCACTTCGTCCGTTGTTGGGCCTAGACCGGTCGTCTCAACGTCCAACACCAATCCGATCCTTTCCTTCTTTAGCACAATGATCATCCTTTAATTAAAATTTATTCCATTATACCAGAACTAGCTCTTAGAAACTTTCCCTTCATAAAAAAAAGCCCCGATCTTGATTAAGATCCGGATGCTTATCTCATTGTCTATTCAAATCTGCTGTCTTCCTCCAGCTCATGTCTGTTGGAGTACCAGTTTGTAATTTGTGTCAGAATAGTAAAGACAAAGAAGAAATTCATTGCCCACACGTTGATGAAGGGAGCGAGACCGCCAAATTCGATGGTTACATACCCCTTTAGCTTCATAACAATCATCGATTCAATAAAAACCAGGATAAACCCGACAAAACCCGCAACAGCAGCTCTAATCACTTTCTTCTCCCCCCCATATTGGTATCATATTTACAATAATAATAAAATTAAATTTGACAATTTTGTGAACATCTTATCCCCATTATATAGCAACAATAGAGAAATCTACAATGAATTTAACTCATTAAATTTTTAAAATTTTATTTACACTTTAGAAAACAACAAAAAGGACAGCCGAAGCTATGGCTGTTCTTTTTGTTACTTAACGAGAATAATCCCCGAATTTATTTTAAAAATTTCAATGTGGAATTCACGAACATTTTGACGCCTATTTTCAAAGCATCCTCATCAATTGTAAAGCGGGCGTGGTGGTGCGGATAGGTGATGCCTTTTTCTGCATTGCCTGCCCCCACATAAAAGAATGCCCCTGGAGCCGCCTGCTGGAAGGCAGAAAAATCTTCGCCGCCCATATTGGCAGGGATTAATTCCAAGGTATCCTCGCCAAATGCTTCAAGGACCGTTTCTTCCAGGACACGGGTAACCTCTTCATGATTGATAACTGGGGCATACCCGAAGTCAAATCGGAAATCATACGTTGCCCCATGTGCCTCCGTGATGCCTTTAATGAC
Source organism: Neobacillus dielmonensis (assembly GCF_000612665.1). Classification (GTDB taxonomy): domain Bacteria; phylum Bacillota; class Bacilli; order Bacillales; family Cytobacillaceae; genus Neobacillus; species Neobacillus dielmonensis. The sequence goes on along the minus strand of NZ_HG942066.1, from coordinate 201,093 downwards.
TCGCTCCATTAAAGCTGGAACTGATTCCCGGAGCTTTTTATCAAAACTGCGTACAGTACCCTGAATTTCGACTGACCCTGGGATGACATTGTGGGTAGTTCCCCCCACAAATTTTCCAACAGTAATAACGAGCGGCTCAAGTGGGTCGGTGTTGCGGGAAACGATATATTGCAGGTTGGTTACCACCTGTGCGGCAACGGCTATCGAATCAACTGTTTGATGCGGCAATGCAGCGTGTCCGCCTTTTCCTTTCACAGTTATGTAGAAGGTATCTGGAGAAGCCATCATCGCTCCATACTTAATGCCTACCTTGCCTTTTGCCAGCGGCGACCATAAATGAGCACCAATGACGAAATCCACGCCCTCCATCACACCGGCTGCTACCATTTCAGATCCACCGCCTGGGAATAACTCTTCACCATGCTGGAAAAAGAAGCGGACCTCTCCCTTAATTCGGTCTTTCATTTGGGTAAGGATTTTGGCAGTGCCCAGCAGCATCGCCGTATGGCCGTCATGTCCGCAAGCATGCATCACACCAGGATTTTTGGATACAAATTCAAAGGTATTTTCCTCTTCAATCGGAAGAGCGTCCATATCAGCGCGAATCGCTAAAACCTTACCAGGCTGATCCCCTATTAAGCGGGCCATTACACTTGTCTTAGTCGGACGGGAAAGCTCTAGATTGCCAAACGATTTTAGGGTGTCATACACAAACTGAGCTGTTTGTTCCTCTTGGAAGGACAACTCCGGATTTTGATGTAAATATCTTCTCCAACGGATAACATCTTCTTTTACTTCATCCGTTATTTCAATCATGTCAACTGATGTCATTATTCTCTCTCCCTTTAGTATCAACATGTTGTCAAATAATGCTTAGTATAAAATGAGACCGAAAACCGATACAGTAATGGAACTAAAACCTGCTAAAAACATTAATATAGCAAGATTGGCGATAACTGTTTTCTTAAAGGACTGATAGTTTTGATCCGCTTCTATTAACCTATCCGTTTGTTCCATCGCTCTTGGTTTCGGTGCAATCGTAGAACCAATAATACGGAAACCTTTGAAAAATAGAGATAAAAAACCGGATCGGAAAATAACCATCATTGCCCAGACTAACAGACTAATGATCCCTACCAAGAAGGATTGGTTAATCCACTCAACCAAAGATAGTCCTGAAACTGCTTTAACTCCTATCCAAATGAATATGAACAAAAGAAAAGTTATTACCTTTTTCATCTTTTCCATCCTTCCTGATGTACATCATCTATAGTCTTTTGACAAAAATGGATAAGCAGACAGGATTTTGATTCATCCTGTCTGCTTTGAAATGTTGGTTATTTCTATCAGTTTATGAAAACCTTGATAGATGATGCTTTTTTCAATAGGGCTCCCTTTTTACTCAGAGACCTTTTTCGCATATCTTACATCCGGATAACGGTTGTAAGGGTAGTTTATGCCTTCAAATTTAGATGATGTTAAGTAAGTATTCGTGTAATGGTAAACCGGAACAAATGGAAGTTCATCCATTAACACTTTTTCCGCATCATGCATTAATTTGAAGTGTTCTTTAGGATCCTGAGCTGTTTTTCCTTGAGCCATTAAGCTGTCATACTGTTCACTTACCCAACCTGTACGATTGTTCGGGCTGTCACCAAGGTAGTAGTCAAGGATAACTGCAGGGTCAAGCAATACACCAATCCAGCCCATACGAGCCATTTGGTAGTTTCCTGTTGCAGTCGTATCTAAGTATGTTTTCCACTCTTGGTTCTCTAGTTTAATGTTGACACCAAGGTTCTTTTTGTACATCTCTTGTACAGCTTCTGCAATTTTCTTGTGGTTCTCAGCAGTGTTATACAGTAAGGTTACTTCTGGAAGAGTGGTCCAGCCTTCTTCTTCCATACCTTCTTTTAGCAATTTTTTCGCTTCAGCAGCATTCTCTTTGAAGTAGTCGCCGCCATCTTTGCGGAAGTCGCCATCAGGTGTTTTAACGCCGCTAGGCACGAATGAATATGCAGGGATTTCTCCAGCTTTTGTGACATTCTTCGTTAACGTTTCTCGGTCAAGTGCAAGGTTAAATGCACGACGGATTTTCTCGTTTGTGAACGGTGCCTTTTTCACGTTAAACATGTACATATAAGTTCCGAAATAAGGAACATTCTTATATTCTTTGCTGTTTTTCTCTTGGTCGATTACATCTGTTGGCAATGTTTGAATGGCATCAAGCTCGCCCGTTTTATACATTTGATAGTAGGTTGTGGCATCAGGTACCATTTTCCAAGTAACTTTCGTCAGGTTAACCTTTTTATTGTCATAGTAGTTTTCGTTCTTGGCTACAACAACGTTACTATCATGCTTCCACTCAGCCATTTTGAAAGGTCCGTTTGAAACATAGCCATCAGCTTCTGCTGCCCAGCTCTTATTGCTTTCAACAAGCTCTTTTTTAACAGGGTAGAATGTCCACATGGTTAAAAGTTCTTTAAAGTAACCAAGTGGTGCAGCTAACTCAACAACAAGTGTTTTATCATCTTTTGCTGTAACCCCGACATTGTCGACGGTGCCTTTTCCTTTGTTATAATCTTCAGCACCCTTTAGGTAATAAAGATAGAAAGCAAATTGGCTTCCTGTTTCAGGATTCAAAACACGCTTCCAAGCATATTCGAAATCCTGTGCGGTAACAGGTGTACCATCTGACCATTTTGCATCATCACGAAGTGTGAAAGTATAGGTTTTACCATCATCCGAAACTTTTACATCCTTCGCTGTTCCAAGGACCGCATTTCCTTTTTCATCTTTTTTGTACAAACCTTCAAAGATGTGATCCAACACCCAGCCAGACGTTGTATCAGTTGCCATTGCCGGGTCAATTGCCGGCGGCTCAGAGATAGCGTTTAATGTAAGTTCTTGCTTCACATTTTTTGCACTGTCTTTCGTGCCAGAAGCTTTGTCTGCATTATCGCTCCCACAGCCTGCTAACGAAGTGCTGATCACAAGCGAAGCTGCAATTGCTGTTAGCCACTTTTTCATGTGTGTTCCTCCCTTTAAATCGTTTAATTATATAGATGGCATGCAGTCCAATGGTTGGCCTGAACCTCTTTCCAAACTGGAGCGGCCTCCGAACATATAGACATAGCATGCGGACATCTTGTACGGAATCGGCATCCGCTTGGTGGGTTAACCGGACTTGGCGGGTCACCCGCAAGGACAATTCGTTCTCTCCGTTTTGCCCTTGGGTCCGCAACCGGAATCGCCGATAGTAATGCCTGTGTGTACGGATGAAGCGGCTCTGCAAATAGGTCATCACTACTAGCCAGCTCCATCATCTTCCCTAAATACATAACCCCGATTCGGTCACTGATATGCTTAACCATACTGAGGTCATGGGCAATAAATAAATAGGTTAATCCTTCTGTTTCCTTAAGGTCTTCCAAAAGGTTGACTACCTGTGCTTGGATGGACACGTCAAGTGCTGCAATTGGCTCATCAGCCACAATAAATTGTGGCTTCACTGCCAAGGCTCGGGCTATGCCAATCCGTTGCCGCTGCCCTCCACTGAACTCATGGGAGTAGCGTTTGGCGTGCTCTGGCACCAAGCCTACTCGGTCGAGCAGGTCATAGATCCGTTCTTGGCGCTCTTTCCCTTTGGCTAAGCCATGGGCATCAATACCCTCCGCAATGATGTCACCAACACGCATTCTCGGGTTTAAGGAGGCATACGGATCTTGGAAAATAATTTGCATTTCTCTGTTGACAATACTTTTTTCTTTTCTGTTTAGAGTGGCGACATCAACGCCATTGTAAATAATCTTTCCTTCAGTCGGTGCTTGCAGGCCGACTACTGTTTTACCAAGGGTAGATTTTCCGCTGCCGCTCTCGCCTACAAGACCGAATGTTTCGCCTTTTTTGATATATAGCGATATATCATCAACGGATTTAACCGATTGATCCTTGCTTATTGAAAAATACTTTTTTAATCCATCTACTTGGAGCAATACTTCACTCATTTTTGAACCCTCCCTGCTGCAATTTCCTCTTGAGCCATTTTTGCACGAGGGTCATTTAGCCAGCATTTGGCTGTATGGCCGCTTACAACTTCAAATTCCGGAGGCATTTCGCCCAGACAAATTTCCATCGCATAAGGACATCTTGGTGCAAACGGGCACCCCTTCGGCGGTGAAAATAAATCCGGTGGTGACCCTTCAATCGGAACAAGCCGCTCTTTCCCATCTGCCTGAGGATTTGGCCTTGATGCCATCAATCCCCATGTATATGGATGTTTTGGATTAGCAAATACTTCCTCAACCGTACCGGTTTCCACTGTCATGCCTGCGTACATTACGATTACCCGTTCAGCGGTTTCTGCAACGACACCCAAATCATGGGTAATGAGGATAATCGCGGTGTTCATCTTATCCCGTAAATCTTTCATTAAATCGAGGACTTGCGCTTGAATGGTAACATCCAAAGCGGTTGTCGGTTCATCGGCAATTAGCAATTCCGGATTACAAGCAAGGGCAATTGCAATCATGACCCGTTGCCGCATCCCGCCGCTAAATTCATGTGGATATTGATTGTAGCGTTCTTCGGGATTTGGGATGCCGACTAATTTAATCATCTCAATGGCCCGCTTCTTCGCATCAGCTTTGCTCAGATGCTGGTGGACTTTCAGGCCCTCTTCAATTTGTTTGCCGACTTTCATAGTTGGGTTCAGTGATGTCATCGGGTCTTGGAAGACCATACTAATCTTTGAACCTTTTACTTTTTGCATCTCTCGTTTTGATAGTTTGAGAAGGTCCTTATTGTCAAACAGAACTTGTCCATTTTTTATTTTCCCGGGAGGAGTTGGAATCAGGCCCATGATTGATTGGACGGTTACACTTTTTCCGCTGCCGCTCTCCCCTACGATTGCGACAATTTCTCCCTTATCTACATGAAATGATACATTTCGAACGGCTTTTACCTCGCCGCCATAGGTTTTAAAATTAACTTCTAGGTTTTTTACATCTAGTAAATGAGACATCAAGTCACCTCCCTTATTTGCGATTACGCGGATCTAATGCGTCTTGTAATCCATCCCCAAAAGCATTAAATGCAAACATAGTCAGTGAAATCATAAAGGCCGGGAAGAACAGGCGCCACCACTGGCCGCTTAAAATAACCCCTAACGAATCGTTAGCCATTGTTCCCCAACTGGCGAAAGGAGCTTGTACGCCAAGTCCAAGGAAGCTTAGGAAAGACTCGGAAAAAATCGCTTGCGGGATGGTAAATGTTAAATTAACTATAATAATCCCCAATGTATTGGGAATAAGGTGACGAAGAATGATTTTAGCATGGGATGTACCTAACTTTTCAGCTGCCAAGACATAATCTTGAGACTTCAGCTGGAGGATTTGCCCCCTAGTCAGACGGGCCATTCCCACCCATCCTGTTACGGAAAGGGCAATGACAATCGTCGTAATCCCAGGATCCATAATCACCATTAACAAAATAACTACTAATAAATACGGAATGCCATAAAGAATTTCGACAATCCTCATAATGATGGTGTCCACTCTGTCACCAAGCTTGCTTCTGCCAGCCATGTAACCAGCAATCCCGCCGACCGTGACCCCAATTACCAGGTCAATCAGTGCGGCGATAATGCCAATGGCAAGTGATACACGGGCTCCGTACCAGGTTCTCGACCAAACATCACGTCCCAGATCATCTGTCCCAAACCAATGTTTTCCGTCAGGTGCCATGTTCGCATTCAACAGGTCTTGCTCAGTAGGACTGAACTTGACCATTAATGGACCAAAGATGGCTAAGAAGACAACGATTAATAGCAGTGAGACTCCCAAAACAGCCAGCTTATTTTTCAAGATGTTTAAAACCGTTTCCTTCCATGCACTTAAAGAAGGACGATGAATGGTTTCTGTTGCCTTTTGATCAGGAGAAACCGGTCTAAACAGATTATTTTCCATTGAATTTGTCTGCATCCTCAGTTCCCCCCACTTGATAATTTAATTCTTGGGTCAATCAACCGGTACGAGATATCGATCAGGAAGAGAATAACGACTAGAACCGTACTGTAAAAAATCGTCGTTCCCATAATGACCGGATAATCACGGTTGAAAATGCCGTCAACAAAATATTTACCTAAACCAGGTATGGCAAAGATTTTTTCAATAACAAACGTACCGGTAATTAAGGTAACGGCCAACGGGCCAATAAAGGTAATAACCGGAAGGATGGCATTGCGGATTCCGTGTTTCAGGACAATCTTAAAGGTGGATAAACCCTTAGCATCCGCCGTTTTAATATAGTTCTGGTTCATGACATCAATCATGCTTGACCGCATAAACCTTGCAATAACTGCTAATGGCGATAAAGCGAGGGCGACAGACGGCAGGATGGTGTGATCCCACGTTCCCCAGGATGCTACCGGGAGCATATGCCACTCGACCGCAAAGTACTTAATCAATAGCGGTGCCAAAATAAAGCTTGGAACGGAAATTCCTAAAATGGCAATCATCATCGCTATAAAGTCAATTGCTCGGTTATGATAAAGTGCCGCGATAATTCCTAACATCAACCCAAATACAAGGGCAATGATTAGCGCTTGAATTCCAAGTGTTGAGGAGACTGGAATCCCATCAGAAATGATATCATTCACCGATCTTGTTTCTGATTTAATCGACGGTCCAAAATCAAGCTGGGCAAGGTCTTTCATATATAACACATATTGAACTGGGAGAGGCTCATCCAAGTGGTACTTCGCTCTCATATTTGCGAGCACCTCGTCCGGCAATACATTTGCGTCAGAAGCAAATGGATCCCCCGGAATACTTTTCATAATGACAAAGGTTAACGTGATAATCACCCAAATCGTTAACAGCATCATGAGTATTCTTTTGATGATATACACTCCATTCACCTCCTATTTTTGATTGAAACTATGCATTTACTGATCCCAACACACCATTAGTGGCTGTCATGGCAATAATCGCGCAGCCCCACATATGCTTGTAGGCTGTTACAATATCCCCACAGGTGAAACGGATGTTTTTCGGCCCAGTCAGTTCCACAGTTGGAAGCGTGGTTGTCATTTTTGCCTGCTGTGGTCCTTTCAATTCAATATCAAACGTAACCGGACCTTCGAATGTCATAGGCTTAAAAGTCTTGATTTTCTTTACAGCCGCTTCAGCTTTTGAGCGAATTTCCGCACGGGCCACTTCAGGATGTAGCAATTCTGCAGCAAATCGGTCTACCGCTCTTTTGGTAACTGCAGCTTCTACATCCGGCAATGTTTCTTTTACTTCCCGGACATATGCATCATCGCCGCTGATGAAGATGGATGGCACTCCGAATGCTCCAGCAACAAGCGTGTTCATTTCTGTTTCACCGACAACTTTTCCATTAATTTTCATTTCATTGATGCAAATGCCGGCTAATGTGTGGCTAATAACCGTTACATCTGAGCCTCCTTCACGTCCATGATGGCCGACGAACATGATGCCGTCGAATGTATCATCTAATCCTTCAAGCTGACACATCACACGGTTGCTGCCGGATACTAGGCGGGCACGGGGGTCTAGATCCTCAATTAAAATATTGGACATGTTTCCATGGCCGTCTGCAACGACCACTTCGGTTGCCCCACCATTAAAGGCTCCCTCAATGGCTGCATTTACATCAGCCGTCATTAATTTGCGAAATCGCTGATACTCGGAATTCGTTTTTAGCTGTTGATTGGTTGCTACGCCGGAAATGCCTTCCATATCGGCTGAAATAAATATTTTCATTTTTTTAAACCTCCGCTGTTTAAATTTAAATATTAAGAAAATTCATTTTAAAAGTTTTTCATTAAAATACTATCATTCTTTTAAAAAGGAAATGTCTGACCCTCGTAAAGATTTAAAATAAAGGCTTTAACTAACTCCTTAGTTGCTTCTAAGTCACCAGCATCGACAACCTCGACTGGAGAGTGGGCATAACGGGATGGAATCGACAACACTCCTGTTGGAATTCCTTTATTGGCATAATTGACCGCGCCCCCGTCGGTTCCTATACCGGTAAACACTTCAAGCTGATAGGAGATCTTCTTCTCCTTAGCCAAGTTAATGAGCAGATCTTTCATGGTTTTATGTACAATCAAACTAAAGTCCATGACTTTGATGCCAGTACCTGCACCTAATGCCAAGCTTTGGTCCATTGTTTCTTCCAACGTATCACTAACAGCGGTTGTATCCACGGCAATGGCTGCATCCGCATCCAAATGCTCTGAAGCTGTTTTAGCTCCTCGTAAGCCAACCTCCTCTTGCACGGCAAAAAGGAAAATCAATTCTCCAGCAAATGATTCGTTTTGCAATTCGTTTAGCGTCTGCAAAAGCACGGCGCACCCGGCTCGGTCATCGAGTGACTTGGAACGGTATCTTGGTGCTGCTTTTGGCCCAATTACCTGAAATTGTGTTCCCCATGTTACGGGAGTTCCAATGTCAACACCCATTCCCAGTACTTCTTCCTTAGAGGCGGCACCGATATCAATATACATTTGGCTATGCTTTCTTACCTTCGATGATTCGTCAAATTTCGCATAATGGGCAGAAATGGTCCCAATGACACCAGGAATCTCACCGTCTGTGCCCATTACGGTAACAGGCTGGGCCAAGAGAATTCTGTCATCATTTCCGCCAAGTTTTTCAAACCGCAGTAAGCCGTTTGGTTCAATCTTTTTGACAATAAACCCAACCTCGTCCATATGGGCAGTCAATAACACGGTTGGTCCCGGCTTATCCCCTTTTTTCCTGGCTATCACGTTGCCTATCGGATCAATCGTGACTTGGTCGACTTTTTCCTGTAAATATTCTTTAAGGAAATAGGAAACCGAATGTTCGTAGCCGCATGGCCCCGATAAACTTGTTAATGTTTTTAAAATCTCTAACATTTCTAAAACACCCCTTTAGAAATAATCAAATGTATTCTTGAATACGTCCATCTGTATGATTGTATTCATTTCTGTAATAAAAGGAATTTCATTCAGCTTGTATAATAAGTCGGTAATATCCTCCTGGCTCGGAACGGCAATTTGGGCAAGTAAGGAGTATGGACCCGAAGTCATGGTAATATAACGGATTTCCTTGAACTCTCTCAATCTCTCAATTACTTGCATAATCTGTTGAGGAGCGGTCTTAATTTGAATGATTGCACCGGATTTAATCCCTATTGCTGCTGGATTCACGACACCGACAACTTCAATAATTCCATTGTCCAAAAGGTTTTTATAACGCAGCCGTATGGTTTTCTCAGAAACATTTAAATTGGAAGCAATTTCAGTAAAAGAGACTCTCCCATCCTTTGATAGATACTGAATGATTCCTCTGTCCAGTTCATCCAATTCGTACTTCAAGTCACTTCCTCATTTCGGTCTGATTTTCCCCACTTATTCCTCATCACAGTAGTGAAATTAAATATATCGGGCGGATTACATTATTCAGACTTTATTTTATTATCTGAATTAGGAATTTAAGAGTTATTATAGTTAAATAGTTTCTATAATGCAACTATTTTTACTACTTTTCTGAAATATTTTTTAAATGCAAATATTATGTATTCGCTTTCATTTCCACTATTGCCATTAACTTTTTTTTCATAAAAAAATCCTGCTTGGGGATTGGCAAGAGCCCAATCCTCAAGTAGGATAATAAAATTATTGTTTATTTGACTGAATGATACTTGGCAATAAATTCATCAATCGTCAGAATTGTACCGGGGATTCCAAGCTTGTCAGCCAATTGGGTGATATAGGGCGGCTCGACTTTCGCTCGTAACAATTCTTGTTTTTGTGAAAAGACCTCACGTGTTGGTCCATCTGCCAAGACCCGCCCCTGATTAAAAACAATTGTTCGTTCAAAGTTTTCGGCAACAAAATCCATATCATGAATAATCGTCATAACCAGTTTGCCCTTTTCCTTAAGCGTACGGATGATTCTCCTGATCTTTTCCTTACCATTGCTGTCCTGGGCGATGGTAGGCTCATCAAATATGATAATATCGGTATCCATTGCTATAACAGAAGCAATACATAGTAATTTCTTTTCCGATAAACTTAAATCATGGGGATTGATGTCCAATTGATGTTCGAGACCGACTAGGCGCAGTGCCTCAATCGCTTTTTCCTTTGCCTCTGACTTCTCCATTTTAATATTAAGTGGACCGAACATGACTTCTTCAAGTACCGACCGTTTAAAAATTTGATCATTTGGGTTTTGAAAAACAAGTCCAATTGTCCGAGACAGTTCAGCTGCCGTTTGCTCCTTTATAACCTGGCCTTTCACAACAATCTGCCCGGCATTAGGTTTCAATAGACCCTTCAACAACTTGACGAAGGTTGTTTTCCCAGCGCCATTCTGACCAATAATAGCAGTCGAACGTTGATCAAACTCTAGTTGTATGTCTGAGAGAACTTGGGGATTTTGTTTATAAGAAAATGAGAGATTCTTCACTTTAATCATCTCCTCATCTCCTTTAGGGCCGCTTCTGCTTCCTTTAATGTAACAGGGTACGTATCGGCCCCCTTCTTTTTAACGCCTAACGCTTGACAAACTTTTGTATAAACAGGAGCTGTTACACCAAAGACATCCAGGTCATTTCGTGAAAAAACTACCTCAGGAGTGTCATAATCGACTACTTTACCGCTTTCGAGAAGCAGAACCTTGTCACAATATTGAGCCACTTTTTCCATTTTATGCTCCGCCATGAGGATAGTAATCCCCTGATTCTTTAAGCTTTGTACCGCCTGGAAGACCTCTTCAGAACCTCCCGGATCAAGCTGTGAGGTTGGTTCATCAAGCAGAATAATCTCAGGTTTCATTGCGATGATGCTTGCAATGGCCATCCGCTGCATTTGCCCACCAGACAAATCAAACGGGTTATGGTCCTTTACATGTTCGATTTTAAAAAGGTGCAGCACCTCATCAATCCGATTAATCATTTCTGTACGCGGTACACCAATATTCTCCAGACCAAAGGCAATTTCCTCATAGACAGTCATTTTTGAGCCTGTTACTTGGGTAAATGGATTTTGAAACACCATTCCTGCCTTGAGAGAAATGTCAGCGATAGAATGGGTCTTCACCTCAAGACCATCAACTAATACCTTGCCCCCATATGCACCTTTATAAAAATGTGGGACCAGGCCTACAATTGCTTGGCAAAGCGTGGATTTACCGGCTGAGTTCCGGCCAATGATTCCAATAAACTCGCCTTCCTTTACTGAAAAAGAAATGTTATCCAATGCCAGTGTTTCAGATAGTGGGTATTTATACTTTAGGCCTTCTACGACAATTTTGTTCATGATAAGATCCTCCACACAAGAGCACCAGCGATCGCTAGCAGAAGCAAAGCTCGGATGAGCCTGCTATAAGCGTATGTTTTTTCTTCGTACAGATACGTTTTCTGAACCTGAGAGTTGAAACCTCTAACCTCAAGTGCCATCGCCCGCTCTTTGGTATTAATCAACGCCCCTAACACAACCGGACCCATTAATGGCAAGAAGGCCTTGAATCGGACAAAGAAACTGCCCTCCGTCTCCATTCCCCGTGCTCTTTGGGCATCCGTGATGGTACTGACCGCAGCCATCATCTCTGGAATAATTTGAAACACGGATACAATCATATAACCAATGCTTGGAGACATTCCTTTGCGGACTAGCGATTCTACCAGTTCCGACGGCTTAGTGGTCAGGACCAAAATCATAAAGGCACTTACAATAGTGAGAACTCGAAGTGTAATCGTCAGGGCAAATAACAATCCCTCTTGATACATGGTGATGGGACCTAACTGAAATAAAACTGTTTCATTTTCCGGCTTAAACAATCCCTGTATAATCACAACCGTTATTAGGACCAGAAAAACAAAACTAAACACCGGGACGGTTTTTCGCAATACTTTAGCAAACGCAAGGAGTACCAAACTAATCCCCACACATATGAACGAGATCGTAAAAGATGGCACAATAATGGGTACCAAGATAGCAAAAGCAATATAAATTAGTTTGGTGATTGGGTCGACATCATGTACGAAAGAATTTCTATTGACATATAAACTGATTGATTTCAAAATGCTTCACCGTCTTTCTATTTCAAAAAGAGGTTTAATCAAGGGTTTCTACCTTATCATTCTGGTTATATAATTGGACAATGTTTTTTGGCAGTCCCATGAAAATACCATAGCTAATTAAGACGACTAATAGTTTATCCGGGACATCCACCACTACTTCATCAAGCAGCGAGGCAAGCCATGTTGAGTCCGTATTGGCTAGCACCGCGGCAAATAAGGCATCTCCCCACACATTCCCTGTTTGCCCTCCCCAGAAACCGATATTAAGCGGTGTCGAAACGACAGTAGCCACAAGTCCGATGATAATCCCCGCGCCCAGTGCTTTCCCCCAACTAGATATATAGCCTCTGTAAAAAAGAATGCCGGTGACTAAACCGATTGCTACACTAGTAATGGCATAAACGAATGAGATTGGATCTGCAGTTAACCCGTAAATAATATTGTTAATCGCACCAGCAAGAGCCCCAACAATGGGGCCGCCCAGCATTGCTGCAAGTACGGTTCCAATGGAGTCCAGCCATAGTGGCAGTTTTAATAAACCAGCAAGTAATTTTCCGATATAATTTACACCTACTGCCACCGGAATAAGGACAAGTGATGCTGTTGATAAACGTAACGACCACATGCTTTGTTTTTTCATCTTAAATACCCCCTTTTAATCTTTTAAACTAGAATGATAAGAGACAATGGTTTCTAATGCCGTAAGGATTTCGAGTTCTTCCCCCTGCTTGCTTTTTGATTCCTTATCGACGTAGTCATTGATTCCCCCTTCCAAATCTCCCTCTTTTTCGACGACGACATTTAAAATAGAAGCGGTTTTAATCCCGCGCAGACCGCCAATGACGAATAGGGCAGCTGTTTCCATATCAGAAGCCAGCACCCCTTTTTGCGACCAATACTCGTCAATTTCGAGCTCCTTATCAGTATAAAAGCTGTCATGACATCTGACAATACCTACGTCGAATTCTGCTTGTAATTTCCTTGCTGCCATTGTCGCGTGAAACAATAATTGAGTATCTGGTACCGCTGGATAAGTGTGCTCAATATAAGCAGCGGAAGCGCCATCATTTCTGACTGCACCTGAAGCCAAGACTAGGTCTCCCAGCTTAAGGTGCGGCTGTAATGCTCCGCTTGAGCCAATCCGAATCATCACATTGACACCAACATTCTTTAATTCCTCTACTGCAATTCCTGTAGAGGCCCCGCCAATCCCCGTGGACGTTACTAAAATGGGTATACCTTTATAGCTTCCTTTTACTGTACGATATTCTCGATTATAGGCCATTTCCTTTGCGTCATCTAAGAATTTAGCGACTTCCAATACACGTCCGGGGTCTCCAGGCAATAAAGCATAGTTAATGCCTGATTCTCCTAGTCTGATATGAGGCTGCAATTTTGTTTCCATATTTTATACTCCTTCTTATATGGCCGAAGTCCATTACGTTTATGTTAATTTTACCAAATAGTGGTTGAAATAGATAATTGAAAAATGTAAATTCTTTTCTGCTCTTAAACGTTTTTATCGATATCCTTCCTGACTCACAATTCTTCACAACTTCCACATAATTTGCTTATAAATTCTACACAAGTTTTACTTACTATATAAGTAACTTAATTAAGAAATTGGTTCACCTGAACTCATTTCTTAAAACTTCCCATAATTTTGATTGGTGCCGACACCAATCTTTTTTTTTGCCCTTAAACAAAGGCTCTGTTAAATTTGGCTGTTGATTTCCGCTCCAGTCGCTAAAGCGTTCCCGCGGCCTTGCCGGGGAACCTCCTCATCGAGTACCGCGCCTGCGGGGTCTCTCCCCAGCCCGTTTTCCCGCAGGACACTGAATTTCTTCCTTGGATCAGCCCACGCAAGTAGAAAATGCGATAGCACAAGGAAAGCATCCATGAACTTTCTTGGCACGAAATTATGCGATAGCATAATTAAGGATTTTCGAGGAGTCGAATGCCTTACGCTCCAAGCCCAGAGTGAAAAAATCAACATGATCGTTTAGCAGAGCCTAATCAAAAAAACATTTGTCTGTTGAGGAAGACAAATGTTTTCTGAAGGTGTAAGTGCTAATATAACAAAGGTTTTTCACTTAGGACCAGAGAATGGTGAAGGATCTCTATACATACCTTCAGAAATTGCTTGCTCCCTGAATCCATTACTTTTGAACTGGATAGCGTTTCTTGTTTGGAAATAAGCTTTTACCGAATCATTTATAAGCGCGACACTGATGGCCGTTAAGATAAAGAAGCCTATAGGAACTAGCACAACCCAAGAATAAGAATATAAATAACTCACATCACCGCCAATGACTCCCGACCATTCGTAGGAAACAGAGTGAGGTGCTTCTTCCTTCGGTGCTCCATATGGGACATAGGTGCCCCCGAAAAACAGCAGCATAAAACCAAGATGGGCTAACAACTGTAAGGCTTGAATAAACTGCTGACCAAACAATAAAATCCACTTTTCATAGACATGCGGCACGATATGTTTGAAAAAAATGTGCGTTTTCCCCGATCCCAGTACTTTGGATGCTTCTATAAATTCTTCCTTCACCACCATTCTGATTTCCTCTGATATATGGATGGTTAAGTTGGGAATGGCAATCATTACTAAGATCAATGTTTCAAACAATGCCCGCTGCCAAAAAGGATTGGCAAACCCGTCTATTGGCATCCAAAGAACACTATAAAGAATAAAATACGCAATAATGGTTTGCGGCACTACAGAAAACGGTTCAAATATCATTTTCATACTTTTATAGATTGGACTGGGCAGTGAATAAACACAGAAGCTGAAAATCAACGATAGCAGCATCCTAAAAAACGTTACGACCAGCACAACACCAATCGTCCATTTTGCCCCTTCTACCATTTTATGCCCTAGATCATAACCATAGATATCTGAACCTAATAGGTAAACAGAAAATGGCGGGTATGGCGGTTTATCAAGGATTTTTCCCTGCTCATCGGTCTGAATCATCGTCTGTCTGATCTCCCCATCATTTAAAACCGTATTGAAAATACTTCCGACGAAAAGGGAAATGAGAAATAAGGCACTTATTAGAAAACGCTTTCTCTTTAATAAGAACATCAGCATATTATTGGATTTCCTTTCTGCTGCTGAAGCTGATCCATTCAAATATCCTAAACATAAGGAAAAAAGGAATGAAAATCAGAATACAGCCGATAAAAAAGGGGTCAGCAGCCGTTAACATGATTCGAAGCAACCCATTCATATTAAACAAGTAATCTATCACTAATAGGGTCGAAAGCATTGACCATAAAATTGTTTTGGATGTGCCAAACATGCTGTCAGCAATATTCCTTAGGACGTGGATATTCAATATATAGGCAAACGGCAGCCCTTTGGCCTTGGCAAGCAAGATATAAGGCTTTTCTAACTCCTCCTCTATGTAATGAATCATGACTTTGGTAATATAAAAGCTAATTGGAACACTTAAGCAAATTACCGGTAGGAGAATCGCTTCCTCTCTGACTGTCACCACCTGCGCCAGCTTAATCCCAGTTTGTTTATAGACCACAATAACAAATAATTGCAGCAACAGGATCAGCATCAAATCAGGGATTGATTCCGCGATTTCCAGCAAATTTTTCAATTGTTTTAACCGATCTTTAAAAAACAAGAGGGCCAAATAGGATATGGCAAAAGCAATCACCATGGCGGCCAATACTCCTAATATTAGCATTTTCATAGAATCCCAGTATTTAATAAAAATGACTGGAAATAAGGAATTCTTTTGATCTTCCGTAAAGAAATCACCAAAAGTGGCTACTTTTACGTTTAAGTGATAGATTGCTTGAAGAAAGTCGGAAAAATGAAAGGATAAATGATTAAATAAAACAGGCAATACAGTAACAAAAATGAGTATTTCCACTCCAACAACACACTGCAATAACAATGCAAGCAGTTTCTGAACAAATCTTTGCATCTTCATACGGCATTTTCTACCTCATTATTTTATATTTATATTTCAAGCAAACCTCTTATGTATAGTCGTATCATTTGTCAGGTTAGTTTCAAATTTTATCGAAATTTTAAAAATAATATTCCATGCTTGTCCATATCTTCTGTCCTTGTCAACACATATATTGATATTAGCTCACGATTAAGGAGGTGAAATAGATGTCAGGTTATGGATACAACAACAGTTTTGTATTAATTGTTGTTCTGTTCATCCTCTTGATCATTGTGGGTACCTTCTACGCGGGCGGCGGATATTAAAGCAGCCTGTATGTTAAGCCGAGCAAAGCCAAAGCAAACAATAGAGTTCCCTCGGTTTTATTAAAACGTGGCTGACTTCATTCTGAGCGAGTGACATCCTTTGTAGGACAGGGGACAGCCACTTTTTTTATTGTTTTATCTTACACTAGCCCTAAGCCAATGGTTAATAAGGCTGTTGCCAAACAAAAAGACAGCAATACATATTGGAATAGACCAACTCTTCAGGTCATCCATAAATTGATTGCCAATGAAAATGATAAGAAACAACCATGCAAACTTTAGCAGCCAAAAAATCACATTCATTCATTTTTTGCCCTTTCAGGAAACTTTTTTACATCCACTATACTGAAAGTGTCAGGGCTTTTATTAGTTCCCCCACAAATATTTTCCCCCTGTTTTAAACCAGGGGGATCGGTATAACTATGCCACTTTGATTGCTTTTCCAAACGGAATTTTCGGCATAAAGGTACCGGATACGAGCCAAAATAACTCAAAATCCACACGTTCCAAGTCTTCTGGTAAAAAGCCGGTGACATCTGTGATATAAAACAATGTATCAATCTTCTCTTCCTTTGCCCACTCAAGCACTAATGTATAGGAAGATTTCCCATGATTTTGGTACGTAATAGTATTGCTTTTAACAGGGGTAATACTTCTTATTTTGAAGTCTGCTTGAACTAAGATGGTGTCAGGTTTTACTGTTTCAAACAAAGTAACAATATTGTTTATCAAAATAGCAGGGGCGTCCTTAGTAGAGGTGTCCACCGCTAATGCCACCTTTTTATCTTGGCGTTCTTGAATCATTGAAAGGATCCGCTTATGCCATTTCACCGTTGTTTCCCCCTTGTTCGGAATGAGCGAGCGCTATTATTTTAAGTCAATCTTAAGGGGAATATAATTGGAAATTTTCACAATAAAACGTTTAAAATAACGAAAGATCCTGGTTGGCAACCACCTTAGGTAATTTTGCCTCTTTCTGCTACTTGAAAAAGATTATCCTGTATGTACTTTATTCCTGCCAGTTTTCTTAGACAAATATAACCCTTTGTCAGCCCGGTTTAAAAGCGTATCAATGGTATCACCTGGCTGATAATCAGCTACACCAAAACTTGCTGTCAGCCCCTTTACCTCTCTAAAAGCATGATTTTCAATAATAGCCCTTAGATATTCTGCTAATTTGAGGGCATTGTCTCCACAACTGCTTGAGATGAGGATAAATTCTTCTCCACCCCAACGACCAAACTTATCCCCTAGTGGCAGACTACTTTTTACAAGCTGAGCAAACTCAATCAAAACAGAATCACCCGTTTTATGACCAAGCTGATCATTCACCAGCTTAAAGTGATCAATGTCAAAAAAGATAACGGCAAACTGAGTGCCGGTTTCCCTGGCATCCCTTATCATTCCTTCCAGCCACTCATCTATTTGATGCCGATTAGCGATGCTGGTTAGGGAATCCAGAAAAGCATGTTTTTTTACTATCTCCATCTCTGTAAATACCTTAAATAAATGCTGGGCATAATAAAGGACAATGATATAGACAGACGTTGCAATATAAAACTGTATGAAGGAATCAACCGATTCAGGCGGCAACTCCCCAATATACATCAGGCCGTTTATTAACGTTATCAAAAAAATGATGAAAGAAAAATACAAACCGCGTTTTTGCCCTAATGTAAAAAAAATAAACATTATATATAACGGCATCCATACAATAAAATCACCTAACTCCCCACCGCCTGATTGAACAATTCTGTAATAAATAACGGAGGCCACTTTTGTAACATGATAAATACTAATTAAGATCAAATTAGAGTACTCAATAATAGTCGATATTCCCCGTTTATAAAGCAGTATCCAGCTCACAATAAACCAGATTATCAACGATATATTGATGATTCCATTGAGGCTGCGTGCAAAAAACAACTTTTCTAAAATACTGTTTGTAAACAGTGAAAAGATAAGAATGGGTAGAACCCACAAATAAATATGTCTTTTTAGTTCCGCAAACGACCTTATAGATTTTGCCATTGACTTCCTCTCCCGACTATGGACATTCGATCCTGATCGGATTTGCTACAATAAATAGTATATTTAAATTATAAACTGGCATTCTTTTTTAAAATATCTCCATCTGTTATTATTTTACTTTATTTGGATATATTTTCATACTGTTCTTTTTAGTTTCTATGAGAAAAGGACTATTACCTTCCAATCTTTTTGGGAAAATAAAAAAGGTGCCAGATACACCATGGTATCAAGCACCTTTTTCCTTTATTTTATGCAGCTATATTCTCTGAGCTATCTTTAAGATTGTGACCTTCCCATTTAGAGATGACGATAGCAGCTAGAGAGTTACCAACAATGTTCACGCATGTGCGGGCCATATCAAGAATCCGGTCAATACCAGCAATAAATGCTAAGCCCTCTGCAGGGATCCCTACACTGCCTAATGTCGCCAGTAGAACAACTAGAGAAACACCAGGAACGCCAGCAATTCCCTTAGAAGTGACCATCAACACAAGAACCAACGTAATTTGATGGGTTATGCTCATATGAATGCCGTACATCTGCGCAATGAATAACGCAGCAATGGCTTGATATAGAGTCGAACCATCAAGGTTAAAGGAATAACCAGTTGGAATAACAAATGAAGTGATGGCTTTCGGACAGCCGATTTTCTCCATTTTTTCCATAATTCTTGGAAGAACGGCTTCCGAACTTGCTGTTGAGTAACCCAATAATAGTTCGTCTTTTAAATACTTCAACAACTTAAAGATGTTATAACCAGCGATTTTTGCCGTTATACCGAGTACCACGATAATAAAGAAGATCATGGCTCCATATACGACCAGCACTAATTTTCCAAGCGGTACCAATGATGATAAACCAAACTTTGATACAGTCACACCAATTAATGCGAATACACCAATCGGTGCCACTTTCATAATTTGATTTGTGACATAGAACATGGCATCGGCGGTACCCTTAAAAAATCCAATTAATGGCTGTCCTTTTTCCCCAATCGCTGCTACACCAAGTCCAAACATAGCTGAGAAGAAAATAATGGCAAGCATATCACCGTTTGCTAATGACTGAATGATATTCGTAGGCACAATATTGACAAAGGTATCAATTTTCGAGTGCGACTGTGTGGTTTCAGCTGTCTCTACATACGTATTAATATCGGTTTTCGTTAAATGAGACATATCGACTCCTGTGCCTGGATGGAACAGATTGGCTGCCAGGAGGCCGACTACAATAGCAATCGTCGTAATGATTTCGAAGTAAATAAGTGTCTTCCCGCCGAGTTTCCCCAACGTTTTCATGTCACCAGTTCCGGCAACACCGACAATGATACTGGAAATGACAATCGGCACGACGATCATTTTAATTAAGCGTATAAAAATATTTCCAATTGGCTGCAATATTTCGGCAACATGAGGATTTCCATAGAAAATCCCGCCGACAATAATACCAAGAACTAAACCAATAAATATTTGCCAGGCTAGGCTTATTTTTTTCATCTACACCTCTCCTATTCTATGATGTTATAATAATTTAATTCCTTATTTTATCCTATATGAGAATAATAGTAAATATACTTTAATTCCTATTTTATTGTCATACTAGAATAATTTTAATGATGTTCAACGGGTTAATCAATCTGAAATACATTCCAATTTCCTATAGTACCTTTGGAAATAAGGAAATATGGGGTATTATAATACTAAACAAATAGTTTAAAAGATTCAGAATAGAAGGTGCGGCATGTTAGAAGAATTTTTTATCTATATGAAGGCTCTTGAGCAAGACCGTCAGATAACGGTCTACCTCCCAGAAACCTACCAAACGGGGGACAAGCATTATCCCGTTTTGTATATGCATGACGGACAAAATGTATTTGAAGACGCGAGTGCCATTAACGGGGTCTCCCTTGGCATGAAGCAATATTTGGATAAAACCTGCATGGACATTGTTGTAGTGGCCATTAATCAAAATAGTGAGGAACGAATCAATGAATATTGTCCATGGGGACATGGCCCACTAAGCCGGGAAATTCTTGGATTTGACTGTCCGTTGGGTGGCAAAGGTGAGGCCTATTTGGAATTTATCGTACATGAATTAAAACCATTTATCGACAAAAAGTACCGGACAATTCCAGCCGAGACAGCCATGGCAGGAATCTCTTTAGGGGCTCTAATCAGTACCTATGCGGCCTGCCGATATCCTACTATTTTTAAAAAAATAGCGGCTCTGTCTCCCGCTTATTATCGCAATCAGGAAGCAATCGAGAAGTTATTGAACGGTTCGGAGCTTTCCTCTGTTGAAAAGTTCTATATGGATATCGGAACAAGGGAAGTACCCGACAATGTGAGCGAAAGTGAACTTTTTGTGGATTTGTCAAAGCGTGTTTACGAGATTGTGAGCAGCAAAATCGGCAATAGCCAATTTACAGAGATTATCAACGCCGAGCACCATTATAGGTTCTTTAGGGAAAGAATTCCTGCAATGTTGGCTTATTTATTTAGTGAATGAATGGAAAAAGGAGTGAATCCTTATTGGTCTCGCTCCCATTTTTCATTATAAATGAAGAACCATTAGTTCAACGTCATAATACACATTATCGATCTTTAAAGCTTTTTCCTCACGCCCGAATACTTTAAAACCTAATTTACTGTAGAGTCTTTTTGCACTTTGATTGCCTGCTGTAACAACTAAATTTAATTTTTCAATGGTATCCAATGATTTGGCAAAATCAACGGCTTCTGTCAGTAAAGCAGTCCCCACGCCCAATCCTTGGTTTTCAGGAGTCACGTACATGGCAACAATATTTCCACAGTGCCGGATTTTGGGTGCCTTTTCTTGTGTGAGTGTGACCATCCCAATCAACTCTGCCCCCGTAAACGCCCCAAATGTATAGGCATCTTCTTGGGTTAAATTTCGAGCCGTCTGTTCTACCGGGTTTTCCCTTGCGGATGCTTCTTCATAACTGGTTAAAAACGCCGTCGGATTACCTTTTAATGCTTCCAATCTGAGATTCCAGTAAATTTTTGCATCGGCTGCATGTAATCGTCTGATTTCCAAATCGAATTCCCCTCCCCGCCTATTCAGTTCATCTATGTATGAAACAGTCGGTTGACCTCTTTCTCCAACTCTTCTGCCAAAGGAAACGTCCCTTCATGCTGCAGGCTGTTTACAATATTGAAATAGTACCACTTTTGCTTGTCTTTCCCACGTTTAAACCTGGTCCAAACTTCTTCCCCCTCCTGCTGATAATCAGCTAAAATGGAACGAACATTATGCAGTTTATCGGCACAGGCTACTGCCTTTATGTCATTAGATGCTCTTTTTAAAAATTCAATCGTATGCAGTTTTCTCTGTTCCCAAGAAAGTGACTTATCCGGCTCGGAACATCCCTCTACGATGGCCGCAATTTCAGGTCCAAACTCGCAGTTGATGTCACCCAAGGTTATCTCGGTATCCTCGACTGTATCATGTAGGATCCCGGCAGCCACTATGGCATCGCTATAGCCTGCCTTCAATAAAATCATAGCAACAGCAGCCGGATGGGAAATATACGGGATATCCGTCCCTTTCCGGCACTGACCAGCATGGGCTTTGGCCGCAAATTGAAGCGCTTTATCAATTACATCCATTTGAATCCCCCTTAAACTGACTTAACTCCTCTTTATTGTATCACTTGGTTGTAATGTTATGGACTTTAAACAAAGCAAAGGAGCCGCAAATGCAATGCCGGCTCCTTGCACAAAACTTATTATACTTTCTCGCCCTTTTCCATTGCGGAAGATACCGTTCCTTTAAACAGTGGGACTAAAAACAGGGCCCCTACAACAAACAGGATGGCGGAGATTTCGTACATCATTACCAACGAAAATGACTGTTTTAACCAACCACTCATTGTCATCGTAATGACATTCGTTCCCATAAAGACCGGATTAAGAATGCCGTTTACCCTTCCAATGAAATCAGCTTCTGTGTTCTTTAAAATCATGGTATTAATCCCAATATGAATACATGGCATAAAGATTCCGCAAATAAATTCTACGGAGAGCGTCAGCCAGAACAATTCTGAGAAACCCATGATCAGAAAGCCGATGGCATTTGCCGTCATCCCCATGGCAAGCAGGATTTGCGGCGGAACCTTTTTCGCCATTCCTACCGTAATTCCGCCGCCCAAAATCATACCAACTCCAAACGCCATCATCAGCCATTGCATCTGCTCTTTTGGCAGACCCAGCTGCTCGGTGACGAGAAAAACGGTTAACGGCTGCGTCAGCCCTAATGCTAATCCGGATGCAGCAAAACACCCTCCTAGTAAAGTCAGCGGCCGGCGGTTCCATACATAACGAAACCCCGCTTTCATTTCTTCCATAACAGTTGAATCTTCTTGTTTTTCCTCTTGGTCTTTATCAGGCGGGAGTCGGAATAAAATCCCTGCTGACAGCAAGAAAGCAATCCCCATAATCGCAATCGCAATATCGATCCCGTATTGTTGGTAGACAAACGTTCCCAGTACCGGCCCAAGGATCATGAACAAAGCAAACAGCGTTTGATAGATAGACATTCCCATTTGGACCAATTCTTCTTTTACATGCAATTTAAACAACTTCATTCCCGAAGGCTGGGAAAACTGCGACAGAATCGAAGAAGCAAGTGTGGCAAAGAATACGACTTTCCAGCTGCCAAAAACGAGTGTCAGCAGCACCACAAAAATAGATACGGCACTTAAGAAATCACACCATATCATCGTCCGCTTCGGCTTCCACCGGTCAGCAAACGTTCCCCCGATAAACGAGAATAAAAAGATGGGGGCGAACTCAGCAACGGAAATCAGTGACACTGCTACCGGGTTTTCGTTGGTCTTTTCCACAACAAATAGCAGTATGGAGTAATTTCTTACCCAGATGCCGATTTGCAGGAAAAGGGTAGATAGTAGAATGGTTTGAATCACCCGATTTCGGAATAAAGCACCCACAGACATGCCAGCTTGAGCATTTTCCATAAAAAAAATCCTCCTTATCCATAAATCTGGACAGGAGGAAAATGAGCACAGAAAGAAGTCGTAATATCATACGGAGATCTTTCATACAAAAAAGCCCAAACCAATCCTATCCAGAAAATTTTTCGTCATAATACGAATAGCTTCTAAAATAGGACTAGTTGATCATTGGCCTTTTCGTCACCCTTCCGAACTGAAATGTAGTTCTATCTTACTGTAATCCGATAGAAGATTCAAGAAAATTTTACACTTTATGTTAAATTAGGACAGACACTCTTTCATGCATACCACTTTCCTGACAGGATAAAATATGAGAGGCAATTATAACGTGCTATTAGAATCTTAAGGGGTGATTGGAATGGCGGATAGTTTGGATCCGATTGATTATCAAACAGGCACTTCGGTTCGGACTTTCAATATTTTAGATACCAGTGTGAGTGAGGAAGGCTATGATGTTACGTTGAATATTGACCTAGACAGTGGTTATGACCTGGAAGGTGTCAAGATGCATATTTCATTTGAGGACTTAACGGCTTATGAAACGAAGGACATCCATCAGGCAGTAAGTTATGCTTTGGGATTTTTTGATTACTAGCCATAGAGAAGCAAGGAAAATGTCCGTTATGTGTACGGAATCATTTTCCTTTTTTTGTACCTATTTTGCGATCACACCGTAACCTACAGAGCGCCTTTATCGTCAAAAAAGTAAAGCGCTTTAAAGGGTGAAAAATGAATGGAAAAACAAAAAAGCCCGTTTGACCTCACGCAAAGAAAAGTGCAGAAAATCTATAGGGAAAATCTAACTAGACCAACAAATAAGCAAAAGGAATCAAGGGACACCTTGATATTTCTTGGCTTTATTGTTTTTGGATTTATTATATGGGGTTTTGTAGAGAGAATATTTTTTTAACTAATCGTTGATCTATCTTATTTAATCCAGTTTGTTCTGAAGAATAAATGCTTGAGAGTTTTCGATTACTATTTTTAATGCATCGATTGAGGCATAAATATCGCCATTAATTTCTAAACTGTGGTCTGCTTTTGGAATGACTACGGTCCTTACAAGTTTATTCTGTTTAAATGACTCCACCCGTTCCTCCATAAAATGGTGATCGTTACTACCGATGATGCAAAGTGAAGGTACTGCCGTCTCCAAAATAGCTTGATATACCTTATCGTCTTTCATAAGTGGTGTGAGCCATATTCCAACCGAATTGTGAACGAAGGTTTGCTGTGCCCACTCCATAGCCATCGGAATGGTTCCGATTGATTTGCTTAAAAGGTAACACTGTTCATATTCAGCGTCTTTTAGTACTTCTGCTGCCGTTGCTTTAACATCCTCGTAAATCCATTGTTCCTGTTCAGCATCAGGCAATTTCGCAAATTGTTCATTTTCCTTGAATTGATAGTTCACATGAAGAACATCTATGTTATAGGTCATACACACATTGGTCGCATAATAAAACAGAGGCATCTGTGTTGTGTAACCAAGTCCTGGCAGCATAATACAAATACTTTTATTGGGGCTTTGTCCTCGTATCCAGGTAAATGGAATGGTCGAATATCTATTCCTGACAACTTTCCCTTCAGTAATTTGATACATGTTTCTTCCCCTTCGTAAGTGATTTTTTTAAAACTTCTCTCTCTCAAATAGGTCAATGGCGCGGTGCCCAAAGAATTACAGAAGCACCAATTATGCAAATGGCGGCTCCTAACCAGTCATAAAAATCAGGTATTTTTTTATCCACTAACCATCCCCACAATACGGACAAAACAATAAAGACTCCTCCATATGCCGCGTAGACCCTGCCAAAGGAAGGAAATGCCTGAAAGGTTGCAATCACACCATACAAGGCAAGAATAATTCCACCCAATATCCCGAAATAAAATGGTTTTCCTTCTCGTAAAGATAGCCAAACAAGATAACCGCCGCCAATTTCGGCGAGTCCAGCCAATATAAATATAAAAATAGCTTTCAACCATGACACTTCCTAACCATCGGAGCTATCCAAGACTTTCCCTCATTATATCAATTAATTTAAATAATCCGGATGGTTTTGAATCGACTTTTCAATTTCCGTAAATATATTTTCCATCTCCTTATTAGAAGATGATTGATTTGTGGCATTATCGGCTTGTTCCTGTATTGGTTTCATATAAAGACTTAAAATTTTCTTCAACTCTCCCACTGTTACCGGTTTCGCATCTTCCATTAATTCATATCCCAGCAGTCCATTTGCCTCAATTGTCGCGGTCTTAATATCTGATATTTTTGTAATTCCTACATTGCGGAGCCGCATTTCTAATTGATCCACCGACATACGAAGCTTTCGCAAATTCATAGAATTTACAGTTCCATTTTGAATAACTATTTTTGATTTTCCGGTTATCAATTTTTCAAAAGGATTGAACTTCACCTGCAGGTATTCCAACAGTACGGTAACAGCAACAAAAATAGCGGATGCGACAATGGCCTTTATGGTACTCTTTTCAACAATTGGCTGAACGATGATCGTTCCAATTGAAATCATCACAATGGTTTGTGCTATGGTCATTTGGGAAATGGACTTTCTACCCGATAATCTCAATAGTGATAATCCCGCTAATATTAATACTAGTGATTGCCAAAGAAATGACCCATTCATCTCATCAGCCGCCTTTCAAAAGTGATTTTCCTTACTTTTTCCAAACGGCTGAATTTTTATTTTTTCAAATGAATCCAAAGAGGATGGCAGTCAATTGCCATCCTCCTTGGGTTAAGAATTTGTATTTTTCTCGTATAAAAAAAATATATAATCCGTCGGGATTCCCTTATATCCTATTTGTCTTAAAATAGCGGTAAGATTGCCACGGTGATAAGTTCCGTGATTAGCAACATGATGGAAGAGCTCAGAATAACTGGTTGTTAATGTTCCGTAGCTAGGATGTTGGATACTTGTCTGTTCATTCAATTCTTTACTCTTGATAAACTCAAGGTATTGACCGCCTAATTCTATATAGTTTTGTTCAAGCTTCTCCAGATTTCTCTCGGACTTTTCCTTGCTTAATTGAGCAACACCTGCAACAACCTCATCAAAACTGTCTCCCCTTATCGTCCGCAGCCAGGTATAATCAGTTTGATACATATGGAAAAGAGTTTCGTACAGAGATGGAAACACACTCTTGACTTCTTGAAAACAAATCTCTGAGGGCAATTCCTTCAAATGGTTAAAAACCCGCTGATTTGCCCATAAATGATACTCTATTAGTTGTCCGCCCAAAAACATTCCCTCCATTCTATTGATCCAAATGCACGCTTTCGGATGTCTGGTACCTTTTTCCTCGATATCCCCTCTTTTAACGCCCGAAAAAGTTGCTACTATCCCCTGGTCCATACTCGCATGCTGTCTAATCGGGGTTTCCCACACTATTCGACTTTTAAAAATAAATTCCTCCTTAAATTAGTTAACAATAAAAAAAGAACACTTTCCTTAGTAGGAAAGTGTTCCTTTTAATAAAACACAGCAATTATTTTGCTTCAGCATAAAGTCTGTTAACTTCATCCCAGTTAACAACATTAAAGAATGCTGCGATATAATCAGGGCGTTTGTTTTGATATTTTAGGTAGTAAGCATGCTCCCAAACATCAAGGCCAAGAACTGGCTTTTTGCCTTCCATTAATGGGCTGTCTTGGTTAGGTGTGCTAGTAACAGCCAATTTGCCGCCATCAACAACAAGCCATGCCCAGCCAGAACCGAAGCGGCCTGTAGCAGCTTTTGTAAATTCATCTTTGAATTGATCGTAGCTTCCGAAAGCTTCGTTAATAGCGTCAGCAATTGCACCTGTTGGAGCGCCGCCGCCATTTGCAGAAAGCAGGTTCCAGAATAGGCTATGGTTAGCATGTCCGCCGCCATTGTTGCGCACTGCTGTGCGGATATTTTCAGGAACAGCATCAAGGTTTGCAATTAACTCTTCAACAGATTTGCTTGAAAGATCATCGTGGCCTTCAAGAGCTGCATTCAAGTTGTTTACGTATGTAGCATGGTGACGGTCATGGTGAATATTCATTGTTTGCTCGTCGATATGAGGCTCAAGTGCATTTGCTGCATATGGTAATGCAGGAAGTTCGTATTTTGCCATTTTCCATTCCTCCAATTAAATATTGATTTACTACTTTTTCATTATAGAATATGATAATTAACTTTTTCAACTAATTAGTTTAAAAATAAAAAACATCTTTATAATAAAAAGGAGCCTGAGGCTCCTTTTTTCATACTATCATTGCACACGGCTAACAGCCTTATGATTGTTTTACTGGCAAGTCTTCACCAATGGCATGTAATCTCTCTGCTACCTGTTCCTCGGTTAACTCATGTTCCTTTATATAAAGGTTTCTAGGATGGACCCGGCATTCATGAGTACAGCCGCGCAGATATTTATGCTCATTTTCTTCGGAGCAAAGAATTTGTTTGTTGCATTCAGGATTGGCACAGTTTACGTACCGTTCACAAGGTTCACCTGAGAAATAGTCTTTCCCTACAACGACATGTTCTTTCTGGTTGACAGGAACACTGATTCTTCCGTCAAACACGTAACACTGACCGTCCCATAGCTCGCCTTGCACTTCAGGGTCTTTGCCATAAGTGACAATGCCGCCATGCAATTGTCCTACATCTTCAAAGCCCTCTTTCACAAGCCAGCCGGAGAACTTCTCGCAACGGATTCCTCCAGTACAATAAGTCAGCACTTTTTTTCCTTCGAATTGGTCTTTGTTTTCCCGAATCCATTCAGGAAGATCACGGAAAGCCTTGATATCTGGGCGGACTGCCCCTCTAAAATGACCTAAATCATATTCATAGTCATTTCTGGCATCAATGACAACCGCATTGGGATCTTGCATTGCTTCATAGAACTCTTTTGGACTTAAATGTTTACCGGTAACTTCATTTGGATTAATATCGTCTTCCAAGCGGAGCGTCACGAGCTCTGGACGGTGGCGGACATGCATCTTTTTAAAGGCATGGCCTTCTGCTTCATCGATTTTAAATACCATGTCAGCAAATCGAGGGTCCGCATGCATCGTTTCCATATATTTATCCGTTTGTTCAATGGTACCGGATACCGTTCCGTTAATGCCTTCGGCAGCGACCAGAATTCGGCCTTTCAATTCAAGCTCTTTACAAAACTGTAGATGCTCAGCTGTAAATTCTTCTGGGTTATCAATCGCAGTATACATGTAATATAGTAATACACGATATGGTTTCGTTTCTGTCATCACTTTTTCCACCTTCTGTTATATTTGCAAGATATACCATTAGGCTGGGTTAATCTATGAGCCACATTTCTCTTACAAATGTATAATTTTTTATAAGTAAAACTGTCCCGGAATTTTTCCGAATTTCCGGCGGTGATATAAAAGCGGGTCACTGTTGGCGCTCTGAATATCGATTACCTCACCAATTAGAATCATATGGTCACCGGCTTCAACAGTTTTAAACGTCTTACATTCGAGAACACCGGCAGCCCCGGAAATAATCGGCAATTTGTTTTCCGATAGCTTCCATTCACAATTGCTAAACCGATCGGTACCTTTTGTTGCAAACAGAGAACATACATCGCTCTGATCTCCTGCAAGGACATTTACGGCAAATTTTTCGGTTTTAGCAAATAACTCATACGTTCCAACCCGCTTATCAATCGACCATAAAATTAACAAAGGATCAATTGAAACGGACGCAAATGAATTAACGGTAAGGCCTATCGGCTGATTGTTCTCATCAACCGTTGTAACAACCGTAACTCCGGTTGGATAGTTGCCCATTACTTCTTTAAAAAGGGTTACCTTGTTTTCCACGCTTTTACACACCTTTCCCTTTGTACTCGATATTCAAACGTTGTTTTCTCTATTTATTAAACTTAAAGGTATAAAAACCAAGCATTATTATAACATGTTTTTTAAAAACAATCTTGTTAAATGCTTTGGGTATTGAACCTTTTATTTCCAATGCCTGTTTGGTGCAAGAATTCATTAGTAGATTTTTGCCTGTCTAATCCATTTGGTTGCAACCCATTTTTCACCCTGTGCAACTGGAATACTGGTGTGCAAGGACATCCGGTCGACTTGATTTTTACTGTTTCCATAGTGGAAGTAGACCGCGGTTCCTTTTTTCGGCACAATGGTGACTCCAGCCTTTGGAAAAACAGTTTCGCCGCCTGCTGGAACATCATTTAAATAGATTAATAGAGTGCCAATCCGTTGACCTCCCTGTTCTGGATTCACCCTGGTCGAAGGAAAATAATCAAAATGTGGTTTATACTCTTCACCAATTTTGTAATTCAATACTTGAAGTCCTTCCCCATTCTCAACTGGGTAATTGGTCAATTCCGCAATTCTTTTTTCAATGGCGGTAACTAGCCAATTTTCACCCAGGGTAAAATACATCCCTTTGCTAGTTCTGCCGGATGCGGCTTTCTTTTCACCAGTTTCCGAATCGATGATTTCGGAGGGCTGCAGCCTGTCCTTAGATAAGTTAATCAGTTCATCACACTCTTCATAGCTTAATAGATTGTCTAAATGAAGAATAAACGGGTGGTCCACTCGGGAGAGTACTTTTATATCCCTGTCACTGGTTGCGATTATATTTCCCTTTTGACCGATTTCCGGAACTTCATATACAAAAGGAGCTTGGGAGCGTTCTGCCGTTTTAACCGATTGATTTCCAACAATACGCAAAAGGGTTTGATAAGCAAATGTTTCATCAAATCCTTTTTTAATCATAGCGGCAGCAATTGCCTCAGGAGATGCACCGCTTTTTAAAGTATTCAAAATCCAATCTTTGAACTCAGCTGAGATATGCTTGATTTTCTCCATTTACTACCTCTCCCTCTAGGACAATGGGCCATTCTGAATTTTTTGTTATTAAGGCTTGATATAATTATACTCTAGTTCATCTTCTTGTTCATCGTAATTCACATGTAAATCATGTCCATCAAAAAACCATAAATCGGTTTCTTCAACAAAGAATAAAATTCCCTCTGACTCGACGCTGACAGCAATATCAAGCGGGTCATCCTTTGCAAAGGCGAGCGAATACCCTTCCTGAACAGGACTTGAGCCATAAATTTTCACAAAAAACCGAACCTTATCTCCACTCTTATAGCCAATATCTTCTTTAAACCATTTCAATGCCTGCTCCGTGATAACAATCTCCATAACCTCGTCCTCCATCAAACAAATATCAAAAGATATTGTGCAGTCTACTACTTATGTTTAGTTATCCTAAACCAATCTATTCAACATAAATAACTTCTTCTCGGTCAATTTATATTTAAATGAAAGTTTTGTCAAACAATCAAATTGACATATATGATAAAATAAAAATGTTTTTATACCTTTTGGTTTC
Source organism: Neobacillus dielmonensis (assembly GCF_000612665.1). GTDB lineage: Bacteria > Bacillota > Bacilli > Bacillales > Cytobacillaceae > Neobacillus > Neobacillus dielmonensis. The sequence continues at coordinate 170,342 of NZ_HG942066.1, read as the reverse complement.
AAAATGGGGGCCTGTCCCCCATCGCAGTAAAGCGTTAATTTGCTGGGGGCCTGTCCCCCATTACGATAAAGCGTTAATTCAGTGGGGGATTGACCCCCTCTAGGCAGGTGAGAGATATTGGCATCGAGGTTTTCTACGAAGGATCGGATTCTTGAGTTGTTGAAGAGAGAGACGAGTTTGACGGTGAGTGAGTTGGCTGGGTTTTTGGGTATTACTGAGATGGCGGTTAGGAAGCATTTAAATATATTGGAGCGTGATTCTCTTCTTACTATTAATGAGGTGAGACAGCCGATGGGGAGGCCGATTCAGGTTTATTCCCTTTCGTCAAGAGCGGATGATCTGTTCCCAAAAAACTATGAAACAATGACGGTTGAGTTTCTTCATGACCTGCAAGAGCTGCACGGCATGGAGATTATTGATTATTTATTAGAAAAACGAAGTGAGCGGCAAAAAAAGGAATATTTGCCGAAACTAGAAAATAAGAGTTTAGAAGAAAAAGTGGAAGAACTAAAAAATATTCAAGTCCATAAAGGCTATATGGCTGAATTGAAGAAATTAGGAAACCACCAGTTCGAATTAATAGAGTACAATTGTCCGATATTCACAGTTGCTTCTGAATATAAACAAGCATGTACCTGTGAAACCAATATGTTTAAACAGGTATTAGGTACAGAACATGTCAAAAGAATTACCTGCAAGACCGAAAACGAAGACCACTGCAGATTCTTAATAGAGGCTTAAATAAAAACATGCTGGCCAAGTTTAACTGGTCAGCATGTTTTATATTTTCTTCGGCTTTGGAAATACCGTAATCATTTTATATAGGAAATAAAGAACTAAAAGTATTAACAATAATGAAATTACGAAATTGACGAAGAAAAAATTCCTGATTAAAGCATAGAGGATTAACGGAGTCGTGGAAGCATGGAGAGACATCTTCCATAGAAGCGCGTATTTTATTTTTCTATGGGTTAATTTATTCATTAACAATCCAGCAGCTGCTACCAAAGAAATGCCTAAAATCCCCGTAAAAATACTTTGAAACGGATAAAAAATCACAATCTGAAACATAAACACACTGCGTGGCAAATCATTAAATTGTGTATCATAGGACGATGTTAACTTCAGCAAATCCGGTAAAGTAATCACTAACATGAGCAGTGCAAAATAGATAACGGACGTGCTGATTTTAATTTTATTTATTTTTAATACCGCCTTTTTTTTGGGCAGCATCAAGCTGTTTACAAAGGAGGAAACGATCCCCATTATTTTATCCTCCGTATTTCAGGTTTATTTTTATGTTACCGATAAATCGATAATTCCTCTTCAATTTTTTCTCTGATTAATGTTAAGCATTCTTCTTGGGTTTTGGCAAATATACGTTTCCCATTGACAATGGCATACGGCCGTTTTGCACACATACCGCAAAAAGACATGCATTCATTCCGGATGACCGCCACTTCGGGATACTCGCTTTCCAGTATGGCTTCCAAATCAATCAGGCTCATCAGGTTTGAATCGCAAATTTCAACTACAACAATCCCAATGGTCAAACACCCCTCTCTAAAAATCAATTGTATACCAAAGCTAGCCGATATTCATCAGCATTTCCGGTTTTCTCTATTATTATCATCCCTGTGCAAAAAGGATGAATAAACTTTAAAGTGCCACAAACCTATTTTTATACATAAATGTTTAAAAAGTAAAGGAAAAGCGATTATGGTGAGCAAGCAAACCTTCTGTGGTAAATGCAAAAAAACACTGGAGCCCACTTAAGCTCCAGTGTTTCTCATGCTTGAAGTTATCTGCCAATAAACTCCTGTGTCCAATAATTACCTTGAGACACATATCCAACACCAATATAATTATAATTCGAGTTTAAAATATTGGCGCGGTGGCCTTCACTATTCATCCAGGCAGTCACTACTTCTTCAGGTGTTCTTTGCCCCATAGCGATATTTTCACCGGCATAACGGTAAGAAATGCCGTATTTTTTCATCATATCAAACGGTGAACCATAGGTTGGGCTCGTATGGCTGAAATAGTTATTCGCAGACATATCGCGTGATTTCTCATGGGCCATTTTGCTGAGTGTCAAATCAACCTTTAGCGCAGGAAGTCCATTTTTTGCCCGTTCTTGATTGGTTAAATCGACAACCTTTTGCTCATAAGCACTTAAAGCAGTTGTCGTTTCAGCTGCAGCTGGCTGCGGCTCAGTTGCAGTCTTCTGTGTAGCTGGAGCTGCAGTTGTTTGCTGCGGCTGCTGTGCTGTTTGTGTAGGCTGCTGTGTTTGTGTTGTTGGTGCTGCAGTTGGCTGTGACGGCTGAGTGACCGTTTGTGTTGGGGCTTTCACTCCCCATTTCGCATAAAAATCCGCTAGTATTTTATTAATCTCTTCAGAATTAGAAACTTTATAGGTGTATACCTTTTGCTGTACAGTTTGTGTGTTGAGTGTTGCTGCATGAGCAGGTGCGATCACAGGATTTGCCAAGATAACCGCTGCTGCTGCAGCTACTGTTAGGATTGCCTTTTTCTTCATACTTTCTCATCCTCCCTGAAAAATTCATGCCGTTGCTTTGCACCATCATCATATCACGGGATTTTTGTCATATTTCAGGAAGGATTTAACAAGTCCATTCTAATCAATCTGTCACTTATCACTCGACGCAGATTTTGTAAGCTTTTTACAGCATATTTTCACTATTCCGTATTTTAATAGGATCTTACAATACTTCCATTTTTTATATTAGAAAAATGGGTTGACAGTTTTTAGTTTTCTCGTTCTTTTTTACAATGATTTCAGTATCATGACGAGGCTTACAATCTAGTTAAAACATTCAAAAGGTTACTATTGACTGCTTGTTTTTCTATACTTTCTCCAAATAAAATAGCTTCCCAGTGCGCTTACGAGTACTAGTACGATGACGGTCATAATCATAAAAACGGGATCCTCATTGATTTCCTTAGGCAAAAATCTATTTGCCAGCGGTCCAATTGCCACAAATATAGGAATAACAATAGAAACCCATGATTTGCTGTATAGAGCCGAGGCGATAAAAATAATGATACAAGCAGCTACGATCAGGTTATTCTGCAATGAACTGGCCACAAATACCGTTGTTGCTTCTTGATCTCGATACCATAGTAAAAGAACGACTCCTGCACCGGTCACTAATAAAGCAATGACACCAGCAATTACGTAACCCCATACTGAGTGATAGAATTTTGGTATGACTTTGAATAGGAGGATGCCATAGGCGAGGATGCCCATCACACCGCCAGCAAAAGCCAGCCATAGAATGGTTCCCGACAAGGCAAATTTCCCTTCAATGGCCGGTCCAATGCTGAAATAAGCAGCCACTAAGAAAATCATCATTGGAATGATTACCATCATTTGCCGGAAGTCTGTTTTCATAGAGTTTCCGATACTCTTCATATATTCTTTTGGACTCTTGCCGATAATATGGCTTATATCCTTTCCGGCTGCTTGTGCCTCGAGCAAATGATCCTCAAGCTCTTCTGTAATTTCATTAATTTCCTCGTCATTTTTCCCTTTGGATATTAAGTACATGCGAAGCTCTATTAAAAATTGCTCAGACTGTTTCGAAAGCATCATCTGTCAATCTCCCCTTTGTTTAACACATGCTCAACAGAAGCACTTAATTGCTCCCAGCGCTGAATAAATTCTCCCAGCTCATGCCTCCCTTTTTCCGTTAGTGTGTAATATTTTCGTTTTGGTCCTGCTGTCGATTTCCGTAATGTTGCTGTGACTAACTTTTCTCTTTGCATTCTCAGCAGCAAAGGATAAATCGTGCCTTCACTAAAGGATTGAAAACCGTAGGATTCCAGCTTCGCCGCCAGTTCGTAGCCATAGGTTTCCCCTTCATTAATAATCGCTAACAGGCAGCCGTCCAATATGCCTTTTAACATTTGTGTTGTATCAGCCACAAAGTATACCCCTTTCAATACCTTGTAATGCAAGATATATATTATAATAACCCACACTATCTTGTATTGCAAGATAGTGTTTTACCGAAATAAGGAAATAATATGATGGCTGATTGATAATTTTTGCTATACAATCAAGATGAGTATGACAAATGAGTGGTGATTCCTTTGTTTAAATTAATGCTAATAGAAGATGATGCAACGCTATTTCATGAAATCAAAGAACGTTTAATAGGCTGGTCATATGAAGTATATGGAATAACAGATTTTAGCCAAGTGATGCAAGAATACACTGAGGTGAAACCAGATTTAGTCATCATAGATATCCAGCTCCCCAAATTTGATGGATTTCATTGGTGCCGGATGATTCGTTCCCATTCCAATGTGCCGATTTTATTTCTATCATCACGGGACCATCCATCCGATATGGTGATGTCAATGCAGCTTGGAGCCGATGATTTTATGCAAAAGCCGTTTCATTTTGATGTCTTGATTGCGAAAATCCAGGCTCTCCTTCGCCGTGTATACAATTACAGTAACGATCAAATCGAGATGAAGACCTGGAACGGAGCCGCGGTAGATTACCAGAAAAACACTGTAACGAATGAAACTGGCTCGATCGAACTGACTAAAAACGAAATCTTTATCCTGCGCGAGCTGATTGAGCAAAAAAATAAAATCGTCACCCGTGAGGCATTAATCAAAAGTTTGTGGGACGACGAGCGGTTTGTCAGTGATAATACGCTTACCGTCAATGTGAACCGGCTGCGAAAAAGACTGGATGAGATTGGCTTAGGGCACTGGATTGAGACCAAAGTGGGACAAGGCTATATGGCCGTTGAAGAGGCTGCATTATCATGATGAAAGAGTATTTGAAAGAACGGCGCAGTTGGATTCTTTTAATTGTAAGTCTTGAACTCCTGATTGTACTTGTCTCTTATTTGGATGCGACAATACCATTTATGCCGATTTTATATATTGTTTTTTTATCAGCGATTATCTTTGTCCTATTTTTTATTGTTCGGTATCAAAAGGAAACAAAGTTCTACAGAAGTCTTAAAGATTGGGAAAAGGACCTGGATATTACCAATCTTGTTCATGGTGAATTGCCGTTTGAGAAAATAGCAGAAAACACACTCACCCGCCAAACTGAGTTTTTTAAACAGGAGGCGAATCACCAATTTACCTCTTTAGAACAGGAAAAAGATGAAATTCTGTCTTGGATTCATGAAGTAAAAACACCGTTAACCGCCATGAGTTTAATCATCGACCGTTTGGAAGACCAACAAATAAAATCGGAGTTGCGTTATGAATGGCTGCGGATTCATCTGTTGCTAGACCAACAGCTTCATCAAAAACGCCTCCCTTTTATGGAAAATGATTTATACATAGAAAAAACATCATTACAGCCGCTCATTTTTCAAGAACTTAAGACACTGCAATCATGGTGTATGCAGAAGAGAATTGGGTTTGACGTGGACTTAGGTGTACCGGAAGTTTTGACAGATGCTAAATGGCTTGGGTTTATCCTGAGGCAGCTTATAACAAACGCTGTGAAATATAGTAAGGATACTGATATTGTGATAAAAAGTTATCAAAAGGACGGGCATACCTGCCTAGATGTAACAGATTGCGGGCGTGGCATTGATCCTAAAGACCTGCCCCGTATCTTCGAAAAAGGCTTTACTTCAACAGCCAAACACCAAGACAGAGCCGCAACCGGAATGGGGTTATATCTCGCGAAAAAAGCAGCTAAGCCATTACTGCTCAAGTTTAACGTTTCCTCCCAATTGGGAAAAGGTACGACATTTACATTAACGTTTCCCAAGCGAAATGAGTTTGTCCATATAACAGGCGTGTGACAAAATTGTCACATGCTTTTCTTGTTTTGTTCGCACAATCGCAGGAAGTATTTGACGTGGCTTTTTATAATAAAGCTATCGAACAAAGGAGTGTGTCATGATGATCATTTTACAGGCCAATAGCATTTATAAAAGCTACGGCAGCAAATTAAATAAGCAAGAAGTACTCAAAGCGATAAATCTAGAGATTGAGCAAGGGGAATTTGTCAGTATTATGGGACCCTCCGGTTCCGGAAAAACCACTCTATTAAATGTCCTTTCCTCCATCGACCATGTCAGCGGCGGATCCATCCAAATAGATGGCAAGGAAATTACCAGGATGAAGGAAAAACAACTGGCAGAGTTCCGCAAACATCACTTAGGGTTTATTTTTCAAGAATATAACTTACTTGATACACTAACGGTTAAAGAGAATATCCTTTTACCACTATCGATTACAAAGGTATCGAAACAGGAAGCAGACCATAGATTTCTGGAAGTTGCAAATGAGTTGGGAATTACAGAGGTTGCAAACAAATACCCCAATGAAATTTCAGGCGGGCAGAAACAGAGAACTTCCGCAGCACGTGCGTTTATTCACCAGCCTAGCATCATTTTTGCCGACGAACCAACTGGTGCACTCGATTCTAAATCCGCCTCCGATTTATTGAACAAGTTAAGCCAATTAAATCAAAAGCGGAACGCAACCATTGTCATGGTTACTCACGACCCGGCAGCAGCCAGTTACAGCAGTAGAGTGATATTTATCAAGGATGGCCAGATTTACACGCAGCTGAATAAAGGCGAGCAATCCCGTCAGGCATTTTTTAAAGATATTATGAAAACGCAAGGCGTCTTAGGCGGGGTGCAAAATGAGCATTAATCAGCTGATTCTCCGCAATTTAAAAAAGAACCTAAAGAATTATTACCTTTATGTTTTCGCGTTAATTTTTAGTGTGGCGCTTTATTTTGCATTTGTGACTATACAGTATGACCCATCTACAGCTGAAGCGAAATCGACCATTAAAGGAGCTGCTTCACTGCGTGCCGCTTCTATCCTGCTTGTCGCTATTGTTTCCATCTTTTTGCTTTACGCCAATAACATTTTTATTAAGCGGCGAAGCAAGGAAATTGGTTTGTTTCAATTAATCGGGATGACCAAAAGCCGGATCTTTCGGATCTTAAGCACAGAGAACTTTATTTTATATTTTAGTTCTTTACTGGTCGGAATCTTTCTGGGATTTTCAGTTTCGAGATTCATCATGATGATTTTGTTTAAAATAACGAAGGTGGACGCCATCGCCACACTGCACTTTTCAAGAGAGGCATTGGTACAAACGCTTATTGTGTTTGGTGCCATCTACCTCCTCATTATGCTGGTCAACTATATGTTTATTAAAAAGCAAACCATTTTAGGGTTATTCAGAGTCCTCTCGTCAACTGAGGAAAGGGTAAAGAAATTGTCCGTCTGGGAAATCATCATAGGGTTAACCGGAATTCTGTTGATTGGTTTTGGCTACTATATCTCCACGAAGTTATTTGGCGGGGATTTTCTGACAATGAACGAGCTGTTTTTAGCCATGGCTTCCATTTTAGGTTCTGTTATTATTGGTACCTATTTGTTCTACAAGGGGTCCGTGAGCTTTATCTTTCATCTGATTCGTAAAAAGAAGGGCGGTTATTTAAACATTAATGAGGTGTTATCATTAACCTCGATTATGTTCCGGATGAAGTCCAATGCCTTGCTGCTGACGATTATTACAACAGTATCAGCGTTGGCCATCGGTTTATTATCATTAAGCTACATTTCCTATTATTCTGCTGAAAAGACAGCAGCAAATTATGTGGCGGCTGATTTTGCCTTTGTGAAACCAGATGAAGTGGAAAAATTTAAAAATGCTCTACATGAGCAACATATAAAATATAGTGAAAAAAAGATTGAAGTGATTCAAGCGAAAGCCAATTTAAGCCATGTCATGGAACAGAACTTGCAAGGGATAAACAGTAATCCAAACAAGATGCAGCTTCCTGTTGTCAGTGACCGGGATATTGAGAAGTGGGATATTTCCCCTAACGAAACTGTTTTTACAGGATATAACGATTTGCTGCAGAAATTCATGCCGCTTAAGAATTCTGGCAAGATTGAATTAAAAGGAAAAAAACTGGCCATACCCCAAACATTTTTGGGGTTAAAAAAGGAGTATTATATTTCATGGTATTTCACGGCTGGCGGCATCCCGGTTGCCATCGTGGATCAGACAGTTTTTAATCAATTAAAAAATGATTTAGATCCTTCGATACAAACAGAATCATCCGTATTTTTCGGGCTCCATTTATCAGATGAGAAAGAGCTGGAAAAGGCGAATCAATTATTTAAAAAGATGAACTTCGGAGAGGACCGGAATAGCGACTCCCGTCTTGACAATTCTAATCAACAAAAAAGCAACATGGGGTTAATGATGTTTATTGTCGGGTTCTTAGGTCTAACTTTCTTAATCACCTCAGGCTGTATTCTTTACTTTAAGCAGATGGGGGAAAGCGAAGAAGAAAAACCAGGTTACACGATATTACGGAAGCTTGGATTCACCCAAGAAGACTTGGTTAAAGGCATACGCGGCAAGCAGCTGTTTAGTTTTGGTATTCCTTTGGTGATCGGTTTATCGCATAGTTACTTTGCCGTCCAATCCGGTTGGTTTTTATTCGGGGCAGAACTCTGGACGCCGATGCTGATTGTCATGGTCATCTATGTTGCCTTGTACTCGATATTCGGCATTCTCTCGATTCAGTATTATAAAAAGGTAATAAAAGAAGCTCTTTGACGAAAGAGTTAAGGAGACTAATCATCGGTTTAACACCGTAACTAGTCTCCTTTTTTATGAAGTCAGTCAGCCCCTCATCCGGCTTCCTGATTGCTCTTTAATTGTGCATACACCTTTTGATAGGCTGCAGCTTCTTTAACCATTCCTTTATATTGATACATTTTACTGATTTTTTGAACGGGAGAAGGATTCTGTGGGTCTAGTTCCATTTCCCAGAAGAAGCAATCGATTGCCTTATCAAATTGCCTAAACTCCGCATAGTAATCCCCAAGCTCCATCATTCTGTCCGGATCCTCTGCCAAGTCCTGCATCAATTTTATTTTTTCTATCACTTTTGAATTGGGATTTATTTTTTTAATAGGAAACAACTTTTGATAAGCTGTGTCCAAATCATACTGTTCAAGCAAATTGAAGGCAAGCTGAAGGAGTTTGTGTTCATACTCCGGAGATTCACCATTATCTGGTAGACGATTTAATAACCTTATATAGTGGTCAAAGTATGAGAGGATAAAGTTTGTTTCAGATTTTTTCCATATGGTTTGGAGGATATCATTGTAGTCATCCGGCAGTTCATCAATAAAATTAAATAAGTACAAAGCGGCCTCTTGATAGTTGTCTTTCTTAATCATCGTTTCTATAATCGCTTTTGCGTCGTCAAATACACGATATGGGTTAAGATTGGCCATACCCAAAATAAGGATCCATTCTTCCCTTGTTACAAATTGTAAAGCGATAGCGGTATACTTTTCTATCACAGCGGTGTCCGAACGCTGTTCTGCATTTTCCAGCCACAGCAGCAAAGTAGTCCATCCATCAACGTCGATTAATAAATGGGATAGAAATGTCCAGCATTTGTCCTGGGAACGATTAATGAAACAATAAATTTCTGCATATAGAGGATCCTTGCTAACGATTTTCGGCAAATTGGAGGAATCATAAAAGTCGTGGTAAGAGATAAATTCCTGGGAATTGAGCGGATGTTTCTGAGAATATTCAGGAGCGAACAAACTCAGCAGCATTAGTATTTGATATGATTTGAAAAATTTCCCACTTCTTCTTAATTGATAAAAGACCTGATCCATAAAGGCAGCTAACTGGTCCTTTTTAAAAAAAGCATCTAGAGTTGCGGCTATATAGGCAGATTCTTGTAAAGAATAATCTATTTGCAGCTGGGATAACAATTTGTTTTTATTAGGAATGGTAACAGATAATTGAGGAATGACTGTCCTTAAAAGCGGATGGGGTGAATGAAGGACAATGCCTTTTTCAAATGCCTTGCTGATAAAAGAGTTATTTGGGATTTGTTCCAAGATACCGCCGTAAACGATATGTTTTTTATAATAAATTAGATAATAACATCCCCTATCCTCAGACGTTACCTCTACCACTTTACTTCTTGAATATACCGCAAAACGGGTGACCTGGCCTGTAACTAGCTGTTTTTTGTCTTTAATGGTGAGTACAGTTGGTTGAATTAATTCTTGGTCCATATTGTTTGGCCCCTTTCAGATAGAAGGAAATCCTCCGTTACTTATTTCTATTATATCACGTATGAGAACTATTTGATTCTCCGTTTGCAGAAATGGTATAGCGCTGCCCCCGCATGCGGAGAATCAAAAGGTTATAAAGAAAGGAAGCACTATAATGGCGAGGGTAAGAAAACAGACTGCAATGGCACTTAGTCTTTGTTTTCCTTTCCACAAGGTCACCGCAAAGCCAAATGTATAAAGGATGATGATGGCCAAAACCAATTTGAAAAACATGTCCATCTACTTCGCCGCCTTTGCCGGTTTTGTTGACTGTTTTCCATAATCCACAATATCTATCTTGGGTTTAATAACAATATCAGCAGCGATAAAAGATTTCACCCAATTAAACTCTCTATATTCTTGGTTGGTCCAAAAGTATTTCCGAGCAAAATAGGAGAGCGGATAAGGAATACCCTTTAGCTCCTTTTGTGATTTTTCAAATAAATGCTCGTTCATTATTTTAATATGATTGGCTATTTCATTCTTTATTTTTTTTTGGTTCCTTTCAACAGTATAATTGACCATTGACGGGTTTGTCATAATCTCAACTTTTAAAGGTATCGTGATAAAAATTCTTGTCCTTTCCCCTATTACATTCATCTTGACTTTGTTATTTTCGTTTTTCATGATCCTGACAGCAAACTGCCTTTGTTTGTTTTTGGTAAACGGATCAGGGACATCCATCAATATATCCTTAATGTTGGTGGTATCGTCAAGGATATTGACCGTTCTTGTTTCCTGCCCCGTCAACTTCCCAATCATTCTGCCATTTTTAAATACTGCCGAGCCGATAAATTCTGTTTCATCAAGTTCTCCTGCAGCGTTCAATTCTCCTGCCATGTATTCATCTTCCTGTTTGCTCTTTGGATTTTTGTCCTTGCTAGCTGTGGTATACATGGCCAAGAAAAGGTCGGTCCCTCGCTCTAATGTTTTAAAAAACCGAAATAGAGTGGAATCGGGGATTAGTCCATTTTCAATCCCATGGTCAATCATATATTGAAAATACTTATGCGGCCTAGTTTCCATTTTTGGCTTGTTTTTCACAAAATACTGGCTTGCTTTTTCCTTTGAAACGGCCAAATAAGTGCTTTGGCGAATCTCTTTGTCTTTTAATGAATCCGATAAAGCGTTAACAAAGATGGGCGTTTTGGCAAATTCCTCTGAAACCACAATGATTCTGAGCAAATCATAGCTAATATCCCTAGAAATAATGGTATTGGCTGTGCCTTTGGCAGCAATGAAATCATTCGCATCAAAAGTAATGATTTCCCGCGGCTTTTCCGTAGAGCCTCCCCCGCCCTGCAAACTTCCTACTTCTGGATTAGCAAGCAGCATCGTCACTCGTATTTTCCCCTTATGCTTTGATTTATCCAGTCCAAGTCCAATTACATACGAACGGTCCTCAAGTTCTTCCCGGTCCCAGCATCCTGCCAACGGCATAAGAAGGATGAGCATCAAAAATATCTTAAACACTATTTTTACTTTTTTCATCCTTAAATTCTCCTTTCAACAAGGCAGTCAGCCAGAGCAGGATTGCGATCCCGGCATAAAAGGAACCTGTCGAATTTAACATCAAAGCCTTATAATTTTTGCTGACATCGATGGGGGCCTCAGGTATGGAACCGATTAATAAATACACGGTCGCGAGGGCCGGGATGAGATATTCAAAGTCTTTGATTTTAAAGAGATTGCCAAACATTAGGGCATTTATATATAAAAACGCTGTGAATCGGATAAACGCAGATAAAATCCAAATGACGAAAAAGAATATTTCAATATTTGGCAAATAAATTCCAAGAGACAGATACCGAATCGTAGCATGGAACGGATAACCATTGGAACCTAACGACGTATCGAATAGACAGATATATGTCAGCAAAATAATGCACGATTGCAAACTGATAAAAACTAAAGCAATCCAAGTCCCTTTTCTAAAGCCCCTGCTGGACTTTACATTTGGCAGAATAAGAGTTAATAGAAAAAAGTCGCCGAATAGAGTCATTTTCAGCGTACTTTGTTTGATAATTTCAAACGGCCCCGGCCCCAAAATGGGAAAAATGGATTGAATGGTTGTGTCCTGCGTACTTAACAACAATGCCAAATAAAGTGCAGCGAGGGTATAGTAAACAATCAAATAAGCTGCCGATCCAACATGGTGAATGCCTTTCTTAGCCCCATACGCACAAACAGCCATTAGTAAAGCATAAATCACAAGATTGGGAGTCGTCGTAAAATAAAACGTCCTGATGATGTTGGTATACGTCCTGGTATCAATGGAAATGGTCAAAGAACTGATAAGGAAAATGCCCAGGCAGACGAAAAAGCCAATATATTTGCCAAATAGGGTTTGGATTACAGCAAACAGGTTTTTTTCGTGATACAGGGACATCGTCTTTAATAATAAAAACAGCGGCACGGAAAAGATACCCGCTGATAGGATAGGAATCATCCATGAGGCATTTTGGACATGTTGATAAATAATGGCTGGTGTGTCTTCGGTCGCCTTCATGCCAACCATTAAAATACCGATAGCTATAAACTCACGTATCCCTAGTTTTCCAGGCGGCTGTTTCATAAATGTTATCCCTTTCTCTGTCTGACCATATCTTTTGGCTTTAAATATCCAGGACGAAGTTTTTCTTTTATCGGGACGTGACGGATCAGTAAATCCTTTGCTGAGAAATTATAGGGTGTCATTGGAGCAAAGTACGGCGTCCCAAATGATTTTAGGGAAACAAGATAAAATAATCCGACGATAAATAAAGCACTGGCCCCGTAAATGCCAAGAAAACCGGCGGAAAAAATAAACAGAAACCGTGTCAATCGGATGGCAAAATTCATACTTACATCCGCGATGATAAACGAGCTCAAGCCACTGACAGCAATCACAATAATTACAATGGGACTGATAATATTTGCCTGAACGGCCGCCTGCCCTAAAATCAACGCTCCGACGATGCCTATCGTCGGGCCAATCGGAGAAGGGACCCGCAGTCCCGCCTCCCGTATCAGTTCAAAGGCCAGTTCCATCATTAAGATTTCCACTATCGACGGAAAAGGCACCCGTTCTCTTGTACCCGCAATCGCCATTAACAGATCAGGCGGAATCATCCCAACATGGTAATTGGTAATCGCTATATAGATGGCCGACGTGAAGGCGGCGACAAACACTGCCAAAAAACGTAATAACCGAATGAAGTTTCCATATGGGACCCTCATGTAATGATCTTCCGGGGAGTGCATTAATGCCCAGAAGGTGGCTGGCAGGACCAAACAGCTTGGCGAGTTGGGCATTAACAGCACCACATGGCCTTCCTCTATAAATGCTGCAGCCCGGTCAGGCCGTTCCGTATAAAGAATTGTTGGAAATAACGATTTCGGCCGTTCCTCGAGATATTGTTCCAAGATACTTAATTCAAGCACCTTATCAGAATCAATTGAATCTAACCTGTCTTTTACCTCTTGCAGTAGTTCATTATTCACAAGGTCTTTTTGATAGACAAGAAAGATATCGTTTTTGGAGCGTTTGGTAATCGTTTGGGATTCAACAATTAAATTTTCATTTTTAATTTTTTTTCGGATTAAGGCGATATTGTCAATAACCTTCTCGTTAAACGCCTCTTTTGCTCCCTTTACCAGAACCTCATTAATGGACTTTTCAATGGATCGTCCCCGAGTTTTCGTAGTTTCGAACAAATAGCAAGTAGAGTCTCCATCGACAAATAGAGCAGTAATTCCGCCATTTATAAAGCCAATAATATCACCGATGTTACTGGCAGTCTTTTCAATGGGGTAAGAGACAATATCTTGAATCTTACTTGAAGGCTGCTGTGATTGAATGAGTTTCTCTACGATGCCTTCCTGAATATTTTTTATGTCCACCATTGTTCCGATATAAATAATGAAGGCACGGCGGTTCAGTGAACGGACCGTAAACTCCCGTAATTTGATATCGGTATTTTTAGGAATACTGTAGATTGACTTAAAGGTCTCTAGATTTTGATGATAAGATCTGCTAATATCCTGTTTCTTTAAGTCCATCTCATCTTCATTGGTCATCTCTTCAAAATGTGGTTCTCTAAATAATCTCGTCATGAGCGGCTTAATAATCCTCTTCTTACGCACTCGGACCACCCACTTTTTTCAATAGTTTTCCATTTGTTACAGTGTTTATGTATCGGGAGAAAATAACTTTTTCTCTTTAAAGCGACGGGGACCTGTCCTACATTTTAACTTATTGTATTTCTCATTTAGCCACGATATTTTTTGCTACATAAGAATGGTGTTGCTTTTTCACAATCGAGGAAACTACTACTTTTAATGGAAAAGTGATTCTGCCTTATTAGTAAATCAAACCATTATATACCCTCATTTTTCTTTGTTTAAGCAGTTTTTTAAAATTAAATTTTAATTAGTATTATATATTAAATTAAAATAATTATAAAAAAGTATTGATTTTCGAGTGAGAAATGTTATCATCTACTTAAATAATTTTTCTATGAGGTGATTATATTCATGAGTAATTCTAATAATCTTACAACTAGCTGGGGTGCACCTGTTGGTGATAACCAAAACTCAATGACAGCCGGCCATCGCGGTCCTACATTAATCCAAGACGTCCATTTGCTCGAAAAATTGGCCCATTTCAACCGTGAACGTGTGCCAGAGCGCGTTGTTCATGCAAAAGGTGCCGGTGCGCATGGTTATTTTGAAGTAACAAATGATATGTCCGACTACACCAAAGCAAAAGTTTTTAACGGTGTTGGCAAACGTACACCAATGTTTATCCGTTTCTCAACTGTTGCTGGGGAACTTGGTTCTGCTGATACGGTTCGTGACCCACGTGGGTTCGCAGTGAAATTTTATACCGAAGAAGGAAACTATGATTTGGTAGGAAACAACACACCCATTTTCTTCATTCGGGATGCGATTAAATTCCCTGATTTTATTCATACGCAAAAAAGAGATCCACGAACTCACTTAAAAAACCCAACAGCGGTATGGGATTTCTGGTCGCTATCACCCGAATCGCTGCACCAAGTGACTTATCTGATGGGCGACCGCGGCATACCTGCGACGCTTCGCCATATGAATGGCTACGGAAGCCATACCTTCAAATGGGTCAATCCTGAGGGAGAAGCTGTTTGGGTGAAATATCACTTTATTTCTGAACAAGGTGTGAAAAACATGACTGCGGATGTAGCAGACAAGCTTGCCGGTGAAAACCCTGATTATCACACTGAAGATTTATTTAATGCTATCGAAAAAGGCGACTTCCCCGCATGGAAGCTTTTTGTACAAATCATGCCTTTAGAAGATGCCAATACGTACCGTTTCGATCCATTTGATGTAACAAAGGTGTGGTCCCACAAAGACTATCCGCTAGTTGAAGTCGGGCGCATGGTATTGAACCAAAATCCAGAAAACTACTTTGCCGAAGTGGAACAAGCTACGTTTTCTCCTGGCAACTTTGTGCCTGGAATTGAGGCTTCACCAGATAAAATGCTTCAAGGACGCTTATTCGCCTATGCAGATGCCCATCGTTATCGTGTTGGCGTGAACCATAATCAATTGCCAATTAATCGCCCTAGAGTCGAAGTTCAAAACTATCAACGCGATGGACAAATGCGGTTTGACGGCAACGTCGGCGGTTCAGTTTATTACGAGCCAAATAGCTTCGGAGGCCCTAAAGAAGGTTCTCAACACAAACAAACAGCATTTGCTGTTACCGGACAGGCTGACAGTGTCGCTTATGACTCTGATGACCATTACACTCAAGCAGGCGACCTTTACCGGTTAATGTCAGAAGAAGAGCGGACCCGGCTTGTAAATACAATAGTTGCAGCGATGAAGCCAGTTACAATAAATGAAATCAAACTTCGCCAAATTCAGCATTTCTACAAAGCGGATCCAGAATACGGCACCCGTATCGCCGAGGGCCTTGGTTTACCTGTTCCACAAGAAGTTTAATAGTATTGAGGATTCTATTATTCTCACATTTTGTATTCTAGAGGATAATAATAGCCGTTGGCCTAGAAGGCTATCTTATTAACACATCACCGTAATGGGGGCCTGTCCCCCACTCTATTAACGCATTGCCACACTGGGGGCCTGTCCCCCGCCTTATTAACACTTTACCTTAGTGGAGAACTGTTCCCAATATGAAACCTTATTTGGTTTTGTCCGTATATAATGACAGGTGTCTCGGTTTTAAAATTTATTTATAGACGGGGAGATTGAATTTGGGATATAGTATTTTGCAAATTGGTATGTATATTGTTGAAGGTTATTATTGGTTGATCCTTATTTCGATTTTGGGTTCTTGGTTTCCTTCGTTTCATTCAACAAAGGTTGGTATCTGGATTTCCAAACTGGTGGAACCGTACTTAGGCATTTTCAGGAGGTTTATTCCCCCATTTGGGGCTATTGATTTTTCACCGATTATTGCGCTTTTTGTCTACCGATTTCTAAGCAGATTTGCTTTAGAGGGTCTCCGCCAGTCGGTCAATTTCCTAGGTGTATAAAGTTAGCAATCCTTTCCACAGATTGAAAAAGAGCCCATATGGCTCTTTTTTATTTAAACGAAGCTGCTTACCCTGTACATAAAAAGGAAAAAGCTAGCAAAAAATAACCATGGATGTTTTCCTCTTCTTTGGCATAGTATTTTAAAGCTGCTATTGAGAGTATAAAGGGAGAAAAAGAATGTCAGGATACCAGGAAATTTTCATTCGGACGATTACCGCTTTTGTTTTGTTATGGGGATTTTTTCATATCCTCGGGAAACAAACACTTGCCCATAAATCCTATCACCTATTCATCGCTTCGATTACGATGGGGACGATTGCCGGAAATCTTGCCTTCAATACCCGAATTAAATTTCAATACTTTATTCTGTCATTTATTATCATGGGTTTGATTATCTACATTTTGAATCTGATGGCGATTAAAAGTCACCGGCTGAGGAAATGGATTACCGGTAAACCTGTGGTCCTGATTGAAAAAGGAAAAATTTTAGAACAGTCAATGCGCAAATTAGGCTACACCTTAGAGGAACTCCAGCAGGCTCTGCGGGGTAAAGACATATTTTTCATAGACGAAGTCGAGTTAGCCATCTTAGAAACAAATGAAACGCTATCTGTACTAAAAAAAACAGAGAATCAATCGATCACTAAGAAAGATTTAGCAATAAAAGCTGACCACTCCGAACAAACAAGGTATCCGGTAGAATTAATCCTTGACGGAGAAATCCAAATGGATAACTTATCAGAAGCTTATGTTAATGAACAGTGGCTTAAGTCCGAACTGCAAAAACGAAACCTTCAAGTTTCAGAGGTTTCTTATGCTGTTGTGGGCTCCAAAGGCAACTTATATATTGATTTATACCAGGATCAAATAAAGGATTAAAGCAGCCGTTGATTGGAACGGCTGCTTTTTATCATCTAGGAGACCTCTTATCAAACTAGGATCGATGCACAAAAATCATATTCTTTTCTCAATTTCTATTCACTTCACTAGACATCTCATTAAATTGCATGAACAATAATAACAGGAAGAACTGTCCAGACAAAGCATGAATTGACAGGAATGATAATCAGTTTGCATTTAATATAGAATCAAGGAGGCAGCAATATGGGATGGGTGGACTCATTACAGAGGGCAATTGATTACATGGAAGAACATTTACTGAAACCTTTATTAATAGAAGATATTGCGAAGCAAGCCAACGTCTCGGGATTTCACTTTCAGCGCATGTTTTCAATTTTAACCGATGTCTCCGTAGGTGAATACATCCGGCACAGGCGCCTAACGCTTGCTGCCCAGGAATTATCGAACACAAACAGCAAAGTCATCGATGTCGCCCTGAAGTATGGCTATGAAACTCCGGAAGCTTTTACAAAAGCATTCCGCCGGCAGCATGGCATTGCGCCAAGTCAGGTAAGAAGTTTTGGCGGCATGCTCAAATCCTATAATTGCCTGGTCATTCAGGTGAATCTGAAAGGAGCAGAACCAATGAATTACAAAGTGATGGAAAGAGACAGTTTTCAAGTGGTCGGGATCAAAAGGGAGTTATCCCTGGTCAATGGAGAGAACCAGAGAGGGATTCCGAAAATGTGGGAGGATGTTCATGAGGATGGAACTAACGATTTTTTGTTTGGTCTGAATAATGGGGAAATCAAAGGGGTCCTTGGTGTATGCGTTGATAAACGTCATATGCAGGCAGATATGATGGACTATTGGATTGCAACCGATTATCAAGGAGAGGTTCCTGAAGGCTTACTCAAACTAGAAATACCTGCAGCCAAATGGGGAGTTTTTGAGGTTCATGGCGCCATGCCGGATGCCATGCAAAAAGTGTGGAAACAAATTTTTACAGAATGGTTCCCGTCCAACCAATATGAGCAGGCGGAAGGACCTGAATTAGAAGTATATCCTGCTGGTGACCCGTGGAAACCTGATTATTATTCAGAAATTTGGATTCCTTTAAAGCAAAAGTAAAGGGGACCACTATTTTACATTTATTCGCAACTTAAGCTTGGGGCTAACCCCAAGCTTGATTTGCGAATGATTTCAGTCGGAACTATGATGAGCAGCCGCTGCCGCAGCTTGAGCAACTAGAGCAACTAGAACAGCTTGACCCCCCAGAATCTCCGCCGCCATGATGACCGCCGCTGTCCCAGCCTCCTGAATCCCCTGAATCTGAATCGTGCTTTTCTGAGGAGGCATAACCACAAAAAACGGTGGTCGTGCACCCACTTGTATATTTAATTGTATCAGCAAAGGCATAGGCTTTCGCATGGGCCCAATAATCATCAAAATAATAATATGAATAAAAGATCATTGCCAGCGACAAGGTAGACATTTCACCAAAATGGCGCGGCCTGGTAAAGCTGCCTTTTTTGTCCGATCGATAGATTTTCTCAGCTTCGCTTAATTGGTATTTCATTTGAAACAGTAAATATTCAGTTAGGGCCTTGTTTTCGGTATCGTTATTAAAGTATTTATCTATTAGGTAATCTTCGTTCCCATCTTTAAACTCCTTTAATACCTTCATATCTATGGGACTCTTGAAAAAACTTCCCCATGACTTCCATGTGAAATTAGTTAGTTCAAACAACTGAGAAAACACCCAGTCAAAAAATGCCCGTTCCTGAGGCTCCGGTTCTGGATTCGTGTTAGGGTTATGGTGAAGCATTTTCCCTAAAAACCGCTCAGAGAAGGTTTGGTAATTCTTCGTAAACAGGAGCATGGTATGCCAGACTTCATCCACCTCATCACTAAACATAGGAGCCTTCTTCAACAAATGGGCTAGCAGGAAATAGCGTTTTAACTCAAACAGCCGCCATTCAAACTCATCCTCACTCAGTTTAGGATTTTCTTTAAGAAACCTCTGTTTGACTTGCTGAATATATTCCTCATCCAGTGCAGCGTTCAACTTATCAAGCAAAGGCTGGACTGGAACACCCTCAAGCACCCCGAGCCTTTCCGGAATATTCTCCTTCGATAATTGAGGCCGGTTTTTCTTCGTCTTTGAAGTAATACCCGCAACAATCCCTGCAACCACAATAACACCCACAATAATTCCAGCAGTCATGAAATCCCCCTCCCCGGTTTATCCAATCTTTTGAAATATTTCTACTGTTATTAATATGATAAGCTACTTTAACCGTTTAGCAAATAACTATACAAAAACTTAACAATTAATTGGGGCCTGTCCCCCACTTCATCGCCGCTTTAACGCACTAACAGGGTGGGGGACAGGCCCCCACCCTGCTAAAGTGGTGAAATGTTGACGACGCAGACTTTGAATTCGGGCATTTTGGATTGCGGGTCCAAGGCGGGATTGGTGACTCGGTTGATGCTTTGGAGGTCGCTCCAGTGGAAGGAGGTGAACAGAGTGTCCTCCCGGATAGAAGGGGTAATGGATGCCTTCATGACAGCATTGCCCCGTTTGGAACGGATTTTTACCAGGTCCCCTTCTTCTAGTTGGTATTTTTGAGCAGTATTTGGATGAATGGCTATGGATGGCTCTGAATACAGCCCGTTTAGTTTGGGGCTTTTCCTGGTCTGCACACCAGATAAATAATGATGCATGATGCGCCCTGTCGTTAAGTACAACGGAAACTCATGACTTACCTCCTCCCTCGGCTCCTGCCTTGCCACTGCAGAAATGACGGCTTTTCCATCTTCATGGGCAAATGTCATTTCAAATAAACGCCCCGTTCCAGGATGACTGATGTCAGGACAGGGCCACAACACACCTTGCTCCTCCTGCAGCCGTTGGTAGGTAATCCCATAATAATCGGCCATACCGCCTTTGCTTGCTGCCCGTAGTTCCTCAAAGATTTCCTCCGCACTGGAAAAAGGAAAGTATTCTCCTTGACCTAGCGCCACCGCCAGGTCACAAAGGATTTCCCAGTCATGCTTGGTTTCTCCGGGTTTCCGGCGGTTTCCCTCCCGAAGCACCACCCGGCCCTCAAGATTGGTTAACGTACCGGTATCTTCTAAATAAGACGTCGTCGGTAAAATTACGTCGGCCAGCCGGGCCGTTTCGGAAATATACATGTCAGCCACCACTAAAAAGTCCAATTCCTTTAGTGCCTTTTCTACAAAAATAGCATTTGGATTGGAGACAACGGGATTGGAGCCCATAATAAACAAACCCTTAATCTCCTCGGCAGCTATTTTTTCCATCATTTCATATGCCGACACGCCTTTTTCCGGCAATTCTATGTCATCGATTCCCCAAATGCCGGCAATGTGCTGCCGGTGCTCAGGATTACTCAGCGACCGATAACCCGGAAGCTGGTCGGCCTTCTGTCCATGCTCTCTTCCTCCCTGGCCGTTCGCCTGCCCGGTAATTGCCCCATAGCCGCAGCCCGGCCTTCCGATTTTCCCCGTCACTAATGCCAGATTAATAAAATTCTTGACGGTTTCCACTCCACTGGCATGCTGCTCCACCCCTCTTGCCGTGAAGACAATACCCGTTTCCGCCTTGCCAAAACGCTCCGCGGCTAATTGAATGATGGAGGCAGGGACATCGGTCAGCTCCGAGATTTCCTGCAAATCAATAGATTGTAAATACGCTTGAAGTTCGGTAAAGCCTTTTGTCCGCTCCTTAATAAAGCTGTGGTCGGCATATCCTTGTTCTATAATCTCTTTTAGTAATCCATTGACTAAATTCGCATCCATGCCAGGCTTGATCTTAATATGCAAGTCCGCCAGTTTCGTCGTTGGTGTCTCTCTCGGGTCAATGACCATAATATAACTCCCCCGCTTCTTTGCTTTTAAAAAATACGGCATCAAAACAGGCTGGCACTCCGCGATGTTGGTTCCCGCCAAAATAATGCACTCTGCTATTGGGATATCGGAAAGCGTGCAGGTTAACCCCCGGTCCATCCCAAACGCCTGATTGGCTGCCGTTGCGGCTGAAGACATGCAAAACCTGCCATTATAATCGATATATTTAGTCTTTAGGGCCACTCTAGCAAACTTTCCAAGCAGGTAGGCTTCCTCATTTGTCAATGAACCTCCACCATACACCCCCAATGCGTCATTGCCATACTCCGCTTGGAGCTTGGTAAACTTGTCTTTCATATAATCGAGGGCCAGACCCCAAGATACGCGGTGAAACTCTCCATCTATTTTTATTAAAGGAAATAAAACCCGCTGCCCATTGACGACATGCTCATGAGCATTAACCCCCTTGATGCACAGCCGGCCTTCGGAGGAAGGATCCTCTTTATTGGGTTTTACCTTAAACACCCGCCTGCTTACGATCCTCTCCTCCATTACCTGCATCGTGCATTGAACGCTGCAGTAAGGGCATCTGGCATCATAAATCTCCTCTTTATTCAATTCTTTATATTTGGTCTGAAAGTTGGACAGAAAGTCTTTCATGCCTGATCGAGTCCTCCTGCTGCTGGTTTGACGATGATTTTCTTTTCCATTCCCTTCGACTGCGGAAATGTTTCGGCTTCCTCCGTTTCTTCCTGTTTTGGCTCTTTGAGGAAGAACGCCGCTGCAAAACAGAGGAAGGCGGTTATACCGATTACTTTAAAGAAAATGGAAGAACTGACAAAACCGAGAACCGTTAAAAAGGCCACACCGCCAATATTCCCATAAGCGCCGACCATGCCGCTTACTTGCCCCGTGATTCGCTTTTTTATCAGCGGAACGATGGAAAAAACAGCCCCCGCGCCTGCTTGAACAAAAAAAGAACAGAGCATCGTCAGGGCAATTGCAGCGGGTAATGACCAGCCTGATGTGATAAACGACATTCCGATGTAGGATAAGCTTAAACCCAATAGCATGGTCAGCAATGTTTTTTTCCTGCCAAACCGGTCCCCCATCCAGCCCCCTAACGGCCTCGCTGCCAAATTCGTGAAAGCGAAGCTTGCCGCAATCACGCCTGACTTGGCTACTGTTAAATCAAAGGTTTCCTCAAAAAACATTGGCAGCATCGAAACAACGGCCAGTTCTGAACCAAATGTTATCAGGTAAGCCAAATCCAGAATCGCCACCTGCCGGAATGAAAACTTCTCTTCTTCAGGGATGTCTTTTTCAAAAACATCGGAGTTATCTGACCAGATTTTCGCAAGATTCCACAAGTATAAAACCGCAAGAACCCCATAGATCAGGGCAGCAATTTTTAAAGAAATAATCGAGGCGGTTTCCAGCTTCCACGTAAGAACTCCCAATATCCCATATATCGGAAAGGTCATCATCATCAATCCGAATAAATCCCGCTGAGAAGTAACCTCCAACGCTCCCATGCGTTTAGCACGTTTGTAGTACTTTCCTTTCGGTGCATCTTGAACAGATAAGTAATACACAATACCATAAACAAAAGAAATCACCCCTGAAAGGCAGATGGCATACCGCCAACCGTTCTCCCCGCCAATCCAAAGGGCAATAAGCGGAAGCGAAAAAGCAGCAGCCGCGGATCCAAAGTTCCCCCAGCCTCCGTAGATGCCCTCGGCAAGTCCAATTTGTTTTTGAGGAAACCATTCAGATACCATGCGAATCCCAATCACAAATCCAGCCCCAATAATCCCCAAAAAGATCCTAGAAATAAATAACTGCCAAAAGCTAGTTCCAAAAGCAAAAAAGAAACAAGGGATGCTCATGACGATTAATAAGGCCGAATAAGTCCTTCTCGGGCCAAATCGGTCAACCAGCATACCAATCACAATTCGGGCCGGTATGGTTAAAGCCACGTTAAAGCTCATTAGGATTCCGACTTCCGTCTTAGTTAAATGGAGTTTTTCCATGATGGTCGTCGTAAACGGAGCCATATTGAACCACACAACAAAAGAGAGAAAGAAAGCAAATGTGGTTAACAGCAAAATTCTTTTATTCCCTTGATAAGGATTATTTCCTTCCATGGTTCCACCTCCAAATAAAAACAGGAACAACCGTTAAGCTGCGTTGTTCCTTTGAATTTTTTTCTGTGTATTTGCTAGCCAGCTCTTAAAAAAATGTTTCTTATAGAATAATGATGACTTCCCCATCTTCAATGACCGCCTCATAAGTTTTCACACAGCCGACATCCGGTGCTTGAACCTTTCCATCGGTTACATTTATTTTCCAATCATGCATGGGACAGAAGACATGGTCTCCGCTGACCATACCTTCCGCTAACACACCGCCTTTATGCGGACAGCGGTTTTCAATTGCTCGGATCTCTCCGGATGCTAGGCGGAAAAGGGCAATTTCCAGCGGTCCAATCTTAACGGTTTTGCCTATTTCTTTCGGAATTTCATTGACTTCTCCCACTTTAATACGGTAACGGATCGCTTCCACCACCTAATCCCCCCTTATTTCATATCCACAGGCACTTTTACCGTTTCATAAAGCTCCTTGCGAATATCGCTGCTGTTGATCGCCTCCTGCCATGGATCTTTCAACACTGTCAGTGCTTCGTCCATACGTCGATTCAACACATCCCTGGTTTCTTTGTCCTCTAATACGGATTTGATCTGGTCCAATCCCATTCTTTCTACCCATTTGGAAGTCCGCTCTAAATAGTTTGCCGTCTCCCGGTAATATTGAATGTACGCACCCGTCATTTCCATGACCTCATCTTGGGTTTTCACCTTACAGAGAAGGTCTGCCGCTCTTAAATGGGTTCCGCCATTTCCGCCGACGTAGAGTTCCCATGCCCCATCAACACCGACCACCCCAAGGTCTTTTATGCCGGATTCGGCACAGTTTCTCGGACAAGCTGACACGGCCATTTTCACCTTATGCGGGGTACTTAAGCGCTCAAATTTCTTTTCCATCCTAATGCCCATCCCGATAGAATCTTGGGTTCCAAATCGGCAGAAACTTTCGCCCACGCAGGTTTTTACCGTGCGAAGCGATTTTCCGTAGGCATATCCGGACGGCATGTCAAGGTCGGCCCACATTTTCGGCAGATCCTCTTTCTTCACGCCCAATAGGTCAATCCGCTGCCCGCCGGTCAGTTTAATTAACGGGACAGCATACTTCTCTGCCACATCGGCAATTTTTCTCAATTCTTCTGCATTCGTTACACCGCCGTACATTCTAGGGACAACCGAATAGGTACCATCCTTCTGAATGTTGGCATGCATCCTTTCGTTTACAAACCGGGATTCTCGTTCATCGTGATACTTTATCGGATCGAGCATGCCTAAATAATAGTTGAGCGCCGGCCTGCATTTAGAACAGCCATCTTCCGTCTTCCAGCCAAGAACATTCATGACTTCTCTTGTGTGGCTGAGCCCCTTTTCACGGATGGCCTCGACCACTTCATCTCTTGTTAAGGTGGTACAGCCGCAAATCGGTTCCTTTTGATCGGCTTTGTTGAGCTTATCCCCTAAGGTGTATTCGAGCAAATCGGTTACCAGCGGTTTGCATCCGCCGCAGGATCGGCAGGCATTTGTGCACCCTTTCACTTGTTCAGCACTGGTCAGCCCTTGTGTTTGAATGGCGTTGACAATTGTGCCTTTGGTAACGCCATTACAGCCACAGATGATTTCCTCATCCGGCAAGGAAGCTACGAAACTGGTCCCCGTTTGTTCACTCTGGGCGCTCTCGGTGTACTCAAAAATGTCTGCGCCTTTTTTTATGAGCCGGAGCAGCTTGTTTCCTTCACTGGTGTCTCCAAACAACACGGCCCCGATGATTTTCCCATCCCGAATCAGGATTTTTTTATACATCCCCCGGTAATCGTCAAACACTTTCATCGTTTTGATTGGCTCATTCTCAAAGATTTCGCCGGCAGAAAAAACATCCACCCCCGACACCTTTAATTGCGTAGAAACGGTAGAGCCTAAATAAGCCTTCGTCTCTTGGCCGCAAATAGCTTTCGCCAAGACTTTGCCCTGTTCATACAGAGGGGCAACTAAACCATAAACAGTCCCCCGATGCTCGGCGCATTCGCCTACTGCATAGACATTGGCTATTTCCGTTTCCATAAAATCATTGACCAGAATGCCGCGATTGACGGGAATTCCGCTGTCTTTTGCCAATTGGACATTCGGCCTGATGCCAACAGCCATGACAACCAAATCAGCCGGCACGACTTCTCCATCACTGAAGAGCAGCCCTTCGACTTTGCCATCACCGATAATTTCCTTTGTTTGTTTTTCAAGGTAAAAATTCATTCCCTGCAGTTCCAGTTCCTTTTGCAATAACTGTCCGGCTGTTTGATCCAGCTGTCTTTCCATCAAATAATCAGAGAGGTGAACCACACTGACTTCCATTCCCAGGTTCAGCAGTCCCCTGGCGGCTTCGAGTCCTAACAAACCTCCACCGATGACAGCGGCCTTTTTATAGGATTTTGCATAATCAATCATTTTTTCACAGTCTTTGATATCACGGAAAGCTGAAACCCCTGGCTTCTCAGCACCTGGGATTGGCAGCATAAACGGCAGGGAACCTGTAGCCAGGATTAATTTGTCATAATCCACCTGACGTCCTTTGTCTGTTAACACCATTTGTCCTTTAGGGTCGATTCGGACAACAGTCTCTCCAGGATATAAAAGAATATGATTCTCCTCATACCAGTTCCAGTCATTAATGGTGATATCCTTTATGGTTGTATCCCCTTGGAGAACCTTTGATAATTGAATCCGATTATAGTTGGGATAGGGCTCGCTCCCGAAAATGGTGATTTCATATTGAGCTGGTTCCAGCTTGATGATTTCTTCAATACAGCGGACGCCTGCCATTCCATTACCTACTAACACTAGCTTCTGCTTTGTCACGTCTTCCCCTCCGTCTATCATGTCATGTTAATATAGGTAACATAATAATTGGATTTATCAGACTGTTCAATTAACTTGTGATATAATCTAACATCGTTTTTTAAACTACAAACTTTTATCCTATCTTATAGGAAAAAAGAATGAGGAGAACCTGTTATACTATTTGAAAGTAATTTTTAAAGAGAAATTTCTCATAAAAAAAACCACAGTTTGACTGTGATTTTTAAAAGGTGGTTCTATTAGAAATCATATTCGGCTTCCTTTGCCTCACGAATCTTAGTATAAGTTTCCGTCAACATCATGGTATCTTCCACTAACCGGTCCAGCCTGATTAAAACATCATCATTGATGATTTGCTTCCTGTGGTAATCCTTTTCTTCAATGAATACATAGGTCTGAACAATTTGGGCTTTCATATAAGACAAAATCGGTTTTAAATGCTGTTCAGCAATTAAGAAGTGCTTGGGGGAACCAGCCGTCACGAGCATGCTGACTACCTTATCCTGAAAAGCATGGATAGGCAGCAGATCAAAGATATTCTTTAACGTAGCCGGTATCGAAGCCTGGAAAATCGGCGTACCAATGATGATTGCATCCGCATCCATGATGGTGTTAGCCACAAACCCAGTATCACCTTCATATTCCAGATAATTGCGTCCATCACTAAATTGCACATTATAGTCGGCCAAGTCAATTAATGTAGCCTCTGCATCTGGATATCTTTCTTTCAGCACCTTCAATGTATAGTCCATTGCGGTTCTTGTTTTCGAGCCAACGATAGAGCCAGATAACCCGACAACCCTCATTGTGATTCCTCCTGTTTCTTTGCTATATATTTTCTGATGGCCGGTAAAATTTCTGTCCCAATGATTTCAATATTTTTGACTAGTTTTTCAAATGGGACTCCGCCAAAATCCATTTGGGCGATATAACGTTGATGACCAAACAATTCGTGCTGGTAGAGGATTTTTTCGATAATTTGCTGCGGACTGCCAATGTTCATAATATCGCGGGGATCTGCTCCCAAAGCGAATGCCTGCTTTGGATATCCGCGACCATTGGTCAGCTTCATCCCTTCGTTAATAAACGGATAATATTCTCTCTGAGCCTGCTGTGTTGTTTCTGCGGCATAAAAGAAACCGGCTGTTGCGACAGGGAGTTCAGACGGATCAAATCCTCTTTCTCTTGCTGCTTCCCGGTAGGCATCAATCGACCGTTTAAAAACAGTAGCCGGTCCGCCTAAATGAGCGAGAAACATGGGGACCCCTGCAAACCCGGCTTTGATGGCACTTGCAGGGGTCCCTCCAACCGCACGCCAAATCGGAAGGGAACCATTTAATGGGCGTGGAAGCACCCGGGCATTTCTTAATGGAGCACGAAATTCTCCACTCCAATTGACGACTTCCTGTTCATTAATCATCAGCAGCAAATCAAATTTTTCTTCGAAAAGTTCTTCATAATTGCGAAGATTATATCCTAGCAAGTCAAACAAGCCGACCCGCGATGCCCTTCCAGCAATTATTTCAGCGCGACCGTTTGAAATTAAGTCAATTGTCGCGAAATCCTCGTACACGCGAACTGGGTCAGATGTGCTGATAATTGTGGAGGAGCTGGCAATTTTGATTTTTTCGGTTGCCTGGGCAATGGCTGACAACACGACTGTATGTGCCTGAGTAGCAAAATAGTCTTGATGGCTTTCTCCCACACTGATAAAATCAATCCCCGCTTGCTCGGCCAGTTTTGCTAACTCGATAATTTCATTGAGACGCTGCTGGGCGGTAATACTTTCTCCGGTTAGCGGGTTAGGTAGATGGTCACCTAGTGTGTAGAGGCCGAACTCCAGGCCCTTACTTGGATCTATTCGATATTTTTTCAATATTACTTTCCCTTCTTTCAGTTGCTGCACGAAAAGGATCTTTTCCTATTAACGTTTTTTGTTATTTTTCTACAGAAGGGATGGTTGCATACCTTACTGTCGTTGAAATACCAACAGTGTAGTACCTAAAGAAGCTATGTGTCAAATCCAAGATTCTCAATACTGAGATATGTTATAAAATAAACTTCGCCCGCCTTCAACCAGCTGCCGAATTCTCCTAGCCAAATAATAATGGCCGATGCCATACAATTATGAATGACGGAAAATTGCAGTGAAGATAGGACAATGCTTATAATAACATCATGTTAAATAGTCAACATGGTTGGAAAAGAGGGATACTTTTGAATATATTGTGGGATTTTGATGGGACGCTGTTTGATACCTACCCGGCGCTTGTCCAAGGTTTTATTGAATTAAGCGGGCAAGACCTTGATCCAGAGGAAGTACTTAGCTGGCTGAAAAAGGACTCCAAAACAACGTTTAGGCACTATGGGATCGATGAAAGCCAACGAAGAAAATATCAAGAATTGTATAACCATTACTCCAGACTAACCAGCAAGCCATTCGATTACCTGGAGGAAGCTTTAGCTTCTGCAGAACATAATGTGATTGTTACTCACCGTGACAAAGAATCGACACGCTACCTGTTGAATAAATATGATTTGGCCAAATACTTTACCGAGATTGTATCCGTTGAGGAGCAAGGGTTCACCAGAAAACCCCACACCTCCGCCTATGAATACGTCCTAGAAAAGTTCCAAATCGACTTAGTCGTCGGCGATCGTGACCTCGACCTAATACCAGCCAGAAAACTAAACATCCAAACAGTCGCCTTCCAAAACCCAAACATCCAAGCCGACACCCATATCAACAGCTACGCACAATTTATACCTGTCGTACTGAATGGGGACAGTCCCCCATCACTTTAATGCATTACTTTGGCGGGGGCCTGTCCCCCACTATATTAAAGCGTTACTCCGCCGGGGGCCTGTCCCCCACTACATTAAAGCGTTACTCCGCCGGGGGCCTGTCCCCCGCCATATTAAAGCGTTGCTTTAGCGGGGAGTCTGACGGAGTAGTGTCTCATGGATTTGGGGATTCCTTTTAGTTCGAGTTTCTGGTTATAGACCATATGTCTAATTCGGTATTCTAGGTACGAGTCGCTTACGGGTTCTTGCATTTGGGCTAGGGTTGCGCCCACTGCTCTTGCTGTCAATATATAGTCGTCGTTTTGTTGCAAACTTCTTATAGTGTCAAGAATGAGAGAATCATAATAATCTTCGGAAACGCTGATGATACGGCTATCTTTCCAAATCCTTAATACCTGCTTACCCTCAGCTAGCTCCCGCCACTCTTTTTGATATTGGCGCTTTTCCTCATCCGATAAAGGTTTACCTTTTACTGTTTCAAATATATGTTTTAATTTATCTGGATGAATTTCACTAGTATGCGTAATATGGTGAAATTCGTCCTGCATATCTACAATTTCATTATCGAAATCTGTTGAGTTGATTAAATAGATATCATTCGACTTTCCAGCCAGCAATGTTAGAATATACCGGATTCCGGTTTGCTCTTTGGCGTTATTGGCAGTCCATAGATAAATCGACACCTGTTCAGGTATATCCTCGATTTCTAAAAGAGTATTCAAATATTTTATTTCATGTTCATAATCATCCATCCCAGTGTTAATGTTCTCGCCAAGCCACTCGAATCGAAAATCTTGTCCATCTTTCTCTTGAAGCCTCCAAAGCGGCCCTATCTCGAAGAAATCTGGAAACCCAATGACTGTCTTCGGCCGCTCGAGCCCAAACCTTAATGAACCGGCTGCTGATTCCGAGACCGTAATATGTACGGGCGCATCCCCCTGACGCACGAGGTGTTTTTGGATTTGCTTATTGATGTTCTCGAGCATAACAACATGTTCATCCAGTCTTACGGCAAATCCTCTGCCAACAAGCGGCTGGTATTCTTCATGATGAAACCGGTCAAACTCACCCGGACTTTCAATTTCATAGGTTTGCCACTCTCCGGTATGATGAAGTTCATCCAGAGTTAAATATCGCTCGGCTTCAATTTTATAGACAAACACCACATTATTCTCGTCGAAAAAATAGATATAAGGATAATTTGCTTTCGTCTTCATTTTCCGGCTCCTTTCCCCAAAATAAAGACAATTTCCAGCCCCGTTGGTTTATCCTTGAATGGGTCATGATACTCTTTAAAAGTCAGCTTCAATTCGGAATAATCCTCCGGTATCCTTGGCGAGACAATAAAATTCCTGCTGTACTGTCCTCCCGAGCCTCGACCGGTATCCATCCAGCATTCGTACTTTTCTCCCATATCCAGTTCCAGATAGGCAGGGCGTTCATGATGTAAATGCCTCTCCTCGTGTTCCTCCTCGGTTTCATGCCAATCGCAATTCAGTTGAACGACACTAGCATTGTCAAACTGACGGATAAAGGTAATTGTATACAAATGGCCATCTTTTTCAACAGCCTTTAGAACGGGAATGTGTTTAATAAAGTTCCTTGGTTCCACTCGTGTCTTGAATATCTCTTCATTTCGTAACAACCCGAATAACGAGTTTAACAAATCCTCATACAAACCATACTTTGCGGACCATTCTGCCAGCGAATCAGCCGGCGGGAACCCCGGGTTATGGTTCGATACCTCCCTTCGTTTTTTCAGCAAGGCACAAATCTCATCATCAATGGGAAACAACCGATTATCATAATAGTCTGTGGGGCGCTCAAACCGTAAACGTTTCATTCCTTTCCACCTCGTTACCATCCTTTTATCATTACACTACCAAATAATGGTGCTTACCTCCATAATCTCTATAAAAAAATATGGTTGAGCCCGATTAATTTTGGTAAAATCATGAAAAACCATACGGGAGGAACTTACCTTGATTACCTATCCCCTTTTAAAAAAAGGAGCAACGATCGGTGTGACTGCACCATCTTCCGGTGTACCTGCTGAGCTGCATAACCTCGTAAAACTTGCTTGCCAAAGGCTGGAGCAAGAGGGATTCACAACGATTTGCGGGGACACCGTTTGGACACAGCAAAAGGCTAAATCTGCCCCTGCCCAAAAAAGAGCCGCAGAACTTAATGAAATGATGAGAAATGATGCGATTGACATCATCATTCCTCCATGGGGCGGCGAGCTAATGGTGGAAATTCTAGAACAGGTGGACTTTTAAAATGTGAAAAACAAATGGGTATTAGGTTACTCTGATATAAGTGGGCTGCTGCTGGCAATTACGCTAAAAACAGGAATCGCGACAGCTCACGGCACAAACTTAATAGACTTGAGAGGCAAATACTCGGACGAAACGACTGCCAAGTGGCAATCGGTGTTATCAACAAAACCAGGAGAAGCTGTCCTGCAGGAATCCTCTCCCCTTTTTCAAAAAGAATGGCACCACGACCGGCCAACGGATTACATTTTTCATTTAACAGAAAAAACAGTCAGTTTGGAAGACCGTTCCCAGTGGTAAAGTAAGAATTGAAGGCCGGCTCTTGGGAGGGTGCATTGACATTATCAGGCATCTGGTCGGAACCCCTTATGGAGATGTGCGGCGTTTTAGAGAATGGCATATCCAGGACGACCCTGTTATTTGGTATCTAGAAAACTGTGAATTAAATACAGCTGATTTGCGCAGATCATTAGTCCAAATGAAGCTCGCTGGCTGGTTTGAGAACTGTTCCGGGCTGATGTTCGGCCGCAGTCCTGCCAATCATCCTGTGGATGACTATACTGCAGAGGACATTTATCAAGAACTAGCTGACGAGTTAGAGATTCCGATTATCTATGACATTGATTGCGGGCACGTTCCACCGCAGATTACGTTTATTAATGGCGCCTATGCAGTGGTCGAGACTGCAAAAGGCAATGGAACAGTCAGGCAATTTTTCCAGCCGTAACGCACTAATCGGAGGTGGATTATGAGTAAACCGTGGGAACCGGAGCACGACATTTCGATTGATAATGCAACAGAGATGATAGAAAAACAGTTTCCCCAGCTAAAGCCTGCCCAGGTAACCATTCTAGGTGAGGGATTTGATAATTCCGTTTTTCTCGTCAATAACCAATATGTATTTCGGTTTCCGCGGCGGCAAATCGCAGCCACCTTAATGGAAACAGAATGCCGGATACTTCCATTGATTGCACCCATGTTGCCATTTTCTATCCCCCATCCGCAATTTTTAGGAATACCTGAAAATGAATATCCTTGGCCATTCGCCGGATATGAAATGTTAAGGGGAAACACTCCCGTCGGATTGACAGAGGAACAACGAGCCCAATCAGCGAAACCTCTAGCACTTTTTTTAAAAAATCTCCACAGTTTTCCGACTAGAAAAGCGAAGCAGTTGAGCATTCCCTATGATCAACTTGGTCGACTAAATTTAGTAAAAAGAAAACCAATGCTCGAAGAAAATATTGAAAGAGCAATGGAGCAAGGATTGTTGGATTCTTTCATAGTAGAAAAACTGAATAGTTTTCTTGCCACCATAAGCGGGCCTTTTGAAGACGAGACACTAGCATTGGTCCATGGTGACTTGCATATTAAGAATATGCTAGTAAGCGACAAAGGGGAGATTTCAGCTGTAATAGATTGGGGTGACCTACATATCGGCCACCCCGTAATCGATTTGTCAATCGTTTATAGTTTTTTACCTGCCGCGGGCCGAAATGAATTTTTCCAATGGTACGGCGATGTTTTACCTGAAT
Organism: Neobacillus dielmonensis; assembly: GCF_000612665.1. Taxonomy (GTDB): domain Bacteria; phylum Bacillota; class Bacilli; order Bacillales; family Cytobacillaceae; genus Neobacillus; species Neobacillus dielmonensis. The sequence goes on along the minus strand of NZ_HG942066.1, from coordinate 137,357 downwards.
GGAAAAAGGCGGCAAAGTTTAAAGCGATTTATACGCTAATGATGCTCTTATTGTATGCGGACGCCCAAAATGATCAAGTTCTTCGAACCGAATGTGATGCGGCTCTTCGTCTAGCATTAACTTAAGGTATCATCAATATTTCCCGAATATCCTCCTCAGTCAGCATTGCCAGCGCCTTCTCGTCCGAGTCGATAACTTCCTCAACAAGGCGGCGCTTTTTTTCCTGCAATTGATTCATTTTCTCTTCAATTGTCCCTCGAGCAATGAGCTTTATGACTTGAACGGTATTTTTTTGCCCCATTCGATGGGCACGGTCCGCCGCTTGCTCCTCAACAGCTGGGTTCCACCAAGTATCATACAAAATCACCGTATCGGCCCCCATCAGATTGAGCCCGGTACCGCCTGCTTTTAACGAAATCAGAAATAAATCCCGCTCGCCACGATTAAATCGGTCGCAAATTTGAACCCTTTCCTCAGGAGGAGTCTGCCCATCCAGATAAAAGAATGGCATGCCTTTTACGGTAAGCTCACGGCCAATCATCCCTAACATTTTGGTAAACTGGGAAAAAATCAGAACCCTTCTTCCAGATTGCCGCGATTCCTCTAGTATCCCCATCAGCTGTTCAAACTTGGAGGAACTGCCTTTATACCCATCCACAAACAAACCAGGATGGCAGCAAATTTGCCGCAGGCGTGTCAAACCAGCCAAAATTCTAATTCGATTTTTTCGAATTGTATCTTTATCAAGACGCTTTAACGTATCATGTCTTAGCTTAGCTAAATAGGCGGCATACAATTTCTTTTGCTCGGCAAATAATTCCACCGATTCCAAGGACTCGATTTTCTCAGGGAGCTCTGACAGCACGTCCTCTTTTATCCGGCGCAACAAAAACGGCCGGATTCGTCGGGCCACTTTTTCCCTAGTAAGCTGACTAAATTCCTTGAGTCCAAGGAAAAGTTCAGGAAAGACGACATGATAAATTGACCATAGCTCTTCCAGTGAATTTTCAACCGGCGTGCCAGTGAGCGCAAAACGATAGCGCGACTGCAGCCGCTTCACTGCCCGCGCTGTCTGCGTCAATGGATTTTTAAAGGCTTGGGCTTCATCAAAAAACACTGTATGGAAAGACTGCCTCTCCAGCCAGCTAATTTCCCTCCGTACCAATGGATAGGAAATAATCATGACATCGACATCACCGACCTTTTCAAACAGCTTTGTTCGTTCAGCCTTGGTTCCGTCGATCACAACCGCCTGCAAATCGGGGGCAAACTTATATAATTCACTAAGCCAGTTATACGTCAAGGACGATGGACATACCACAAGGACAGGCTGTTTTTCTTTGCGGATTTCGGGCAGCTCCGAAACGATAAACGCAATACTCTGAATGGTTTTGCCAAGTCCCATGTCATCCGCTAAAATGCCGCCGAATCCATAAAAAGCCAGTGTTTTCATCCATTGGAATCCGACTTTTTGATAATCCTTGAGTATGGTATCCAAACTCTTTGGGACCTCAAACTGCAAACGGCCTGGATGGTGGAGAACATCAAGCAGCTCACGGAAAGATTCCTCTAGTTTAAACGCATCACTTACCTCCACCGTATCAAGAAGCTGCAAACATTGTTCTAATGGCAAATCCAGGCCATTAGCCAAATCTTGGTCTTTGGTGAGTGGGGAAAGCAAAAATCTTTGGATTTCGGCAAACTCCCGCGTTTGCAGCGACAGTAAAGAGCCATTCGGCAGCCGATAATATTTTCGTTTTTCTTCTAATGCCTGTAAGACCTCACGAATCTCTCCATCTGAGATGCCATTCATTTCAAACTTGAATTCGAGCCAATTTGTCCGCTCCTTCATGACCTTCACCCGTACACGAGGATGGGCCGTTTCTCGGACAATTCGATTTCTGACAGCCGTAGTGGCATAAATTTGCACCAGTTTCTGTAGTTTGGGAACCACGTGGATCAAGAACTCATACTCAAGCTCTTCATTATGCAAAAAATAACCGCCATCTGTCTTAGCGAAAGAACTATCCTCCATCAGCTTTAGGATTTGTTCTTCTTTATCCACATCCCGGATTACCAGGCTACCTATGGGCAAGTCCCTATCTTCCAATGGATTAATGACCCAATTTTCATAATGGAATTCAAGTCCGGCAAGAAACAGGTTGTTCACGCGATCGAGGTATAGCTTTGCTTTCAATGGAGTTTTCAGCCACTGCTTGGATACGGCATCAGATACCGTAACTTGTCCAATCCTTTTTAAGTCCCGTGTTGCTGTTTCTAAGAAAAACTGGATTTGCTGAATTGGTATAGGTATTTGATCGGTTCCGGAATCTTCGAGCATTTGTTTCATTTCTTTAAGACGCTGAAAATCTTGGACGTCGAATTGCTTAATGTTCCCTTCAAATAGAACAGCCTGATAGGAATCCAGGAGTATCATGCGGTCGAGTCCTTTTACGTTCAATCGATATCCCTTGTGCTCTGTGTTCAAAAGAGAAAAATGCAAGGGCAGTTTATCTATGACCTGCAGCCCTTCGTAAGCCTGTCCACCGTACTCAACGAATACATTTTGCGTCTTGTGCAGCAGCGGCAACAGCCGTGTCCAGGCAGATGGCGGCACATGGAGCATTTGCCGCTCCTCGTTTGCAGCTGAACTTCCGTACACCTGTTCATCACGCATGGTTTGAATGAGCTGATGGACCACTAAATCGGCATCCCTTTGCAAACAAAATTGTTCAGGGTCCAGTTGAAAAGAACTGTCAACTTGGGAAATCGTTCCCTCGCTTATTTGCTTTAGGAAACGCCGGATATTTTCAACTTTGGCCAATCCAATAGTTAGTTCCATTCCAATCAAGTACTGACCCTTGCCTATTTCAACTGGTTTGCAAGTGATTGTGGTTTCTAACTGATGTCTTTGCTCAAAGTGGCGCAAAGGACCGGATGATTTCCTCGACGAAGTCTTAAAAATGGTAAGGAAATCCTCTGTTAGTTGGACTTCTGGTTTGTCAACAATTGCAGGAGTTGTTTTTTTCCGTTGATGGTCATAAATTGCTACCAAAACGGCAGCAATGTGCTGGCAGTCTTTATGATAGGAAGCTAATTTCGGGCAGGTACAGTCTGTGTGGATTCCACCTCGAGCATCGCTTTGGACGGTGACAAGGAAATCTTCTTCACCTATTACAATCGCTTTAAAGCGATTTTCATCGTATTGGTAAAAGTGCACTTTATTATTCCGGTAAAAATAATCCCCGCGTTTGAAGGAAACGGTGCCGCACATATCTTGAATAGTTTTTTGATTTAATGGAACGATCATGGCCCTGCTCTTTCCTCCAATCTCACGTTTTAGTCGATAAACTCAATTTTAACACATAAATGATTCTTCCAAGGTTAAAATAACACAGAAATGGAAGCGCCTGTAATGGTAAAGGAAGGATACGCATGCAAAACAATCCTAAAAGTTTAACCTCACCTGAAATTACAAACCTATGGACCCATTATGCCCGCGAAACATTATCCGTCTGCGTTACGAAATATATGCTTAGAATCGTGAAGGATCAAGAGATAAATAAACTGCTGCAGACAGCTCTTGAAATGTCTGAACAGCATATTAAAACACTTCAAGACTTTTTTAATAAAGAAAATTTCCCCGTTCCTAAGGGGTATACAGACAAGGATGCCAACTATGATGCCCCTCCATTGCTTTCAGATCTTTTTTGTTTGTCTTACCTACATACGATGACCCAGCACGGGTCCCAATCATACAGCCTTGCGTTTAGCGTTTCGATTCGAAAAGATATGAGGGATTTTTATTATCAATGCAATCTGGATACAATGGACCTTTATAACCGCTCACTAGAGTTATTGATTGCGAAGAATTATTATGATAAACCGCCTTTATTCGAGACGCCAAAAAATGTCCAATATATTAACCATCTCCAGTACATGACAGATGTATTCGGTGAGCGCAGGAAAATGAACTCCATAGAAGTGGGGAACGTCTTTTTCAATTTAGAGAAAAGCAGGCTATCCAAAGCTCTTTTTATTGCCTTTAGGCAAGCCTGCAAGGATAAAGATGTTAATAAGTTTTTGGATAAATGTATAGAACTTAAGAATAAGCATATTGGAGTTTTCTCTAACCTGCTATTACAGGAAAACTTCCATACTCCCCGCACCTTGGACACAGAAATTACCAACTCTACTGTCTGCCCGTTCTCCGACAGGCTGATTGCCTTCCATGTAGGCTTCCTAATATCAGCAGCCATCACCTATTACGGTGCAGCCGGAACCGCCTGCATGCGAGTAGATATCACCGCCAATTGCGAACGTGCGATCATGGGTGACTTCCTCGTCTTCGGCTCCTTCAGCAAACTCATCATCAAAAAAGGCTGGCTCGAACAACCGCCCTTCGCCGACGACCGCCTAATGCTAAGCTAGGGGGTCAGGCCCCCAGCACGGTACCGCTTTACTGTGGCGGGGGACAGGCCCCCACCGAGGTAAAGCGGTGATGCAGCAGGGACAAGCCCTAAACAAAGCTTAATATTTCGGTAATAGTTTATTAATATTTGAGGTTTATAGTGGAGGTAGTGGGGATAGCGTGTGTGGCTATCATGGTATTGGGCGAAGGTGGAGCCGGTACTTTATGTTTTGGGTGTTATTGTAAACATTTTTTGCTAGGAGGGAATGCTTGGGGTGTTTCTGTTTGTAAGCGCTTTACAACATGGGCGATTTTAGATTTTAAAGCATTCCTTCGTAGCGGCCAATTTTAACATCAAATAAAAAAGTATCATTCGCTCAATATAGACGAATGATACTTTTTTCATTTTGGGCTTTTTTGAGTTAACCCGCGGTAAATTCAGTAAGCATTAAATTCTCGTATCCACAAATCCGCAAAACGCATCTACAGGACTAACACCTTTAAATTCAGAACGTCCCATTAATTTTTCAACCAATACCTCAAGCGTTTGCTTTCTGCTGTCGTACGCATTGATGTATGTCTTGACTTGCGGCACATCAGCCAAATGGTATGGGTATTGAACAGAGATGAAAATAGTTGGTACTTCATGGATATAGAATGGAATATCCGGTGTCCCTTTACTTGCAGGCCAAACGATTCTTTGAACCGTTCCTGGGTTGACATTGGCGATATTGATGATCAAATCATAATAATCCGTCAACTCCGTAATCGGCCGTTTTTGTGCATAAACATTGGCAATCGCTGCGCCTCTTTCTTCTTCCGGAAGCTTCATGATCCTCTCTTCTGTGGATTCCCAAACCGTTACTTCGAAACCTTGGGCCTCTAACAGTTCTTTCATCATATCGACAGCTTTGTCTTTACTTCCGATCAATGCGCCGAATCCGCCCTGCACGCCTTTGACATCCACCAATAATACCCGTTTGAACTTTTCAGGAGTGACCGGCCAGATATCTTGTTTATCTTTTACTAAAGTAATGGCTTGGTCAGCCACTTCTTTGAATAAAGCTTTGTTTTCCGGAAGACCGATTTGGGCCAAAGCTTCTTCTTTTGGCGGGAGGATTTCTGTTTTGGCCTTTTTATGAAGCCCCAGCATCGCTTTCAAGCCTAAAATTCGCTCTAAAGCTTCTTGCAAGCGGTCTTCCGTAATGATTCCTTCCCTATAGCCGTCCATCATGTATCCGAAATCTTCATCGGGATCATTAAAGAATAAGAACAAATCACATCCGGCAGATATGGCGGTTGGAAGCAGTTTGCTTCGTTTCATGGCGCCAGTCAGACCTAACATGTGGCTTGCATCTGTCACAACAACACCATTAAAGCCAAGCCTTCCGCGAAGCAGATCAGTCGTAATTTCTTTAGAAAGTGTGGCTGGCAATAATTCTTCATCCTTCACATCAGGGTTAAAGAACCGCTGGTAAGCAGGCATATGGATATGACCGGCCATAATCGAAGGAAGCCCTGCGTCTATTAATCCTTGATAAACCTTGCCATACGTCTTGTCCCATTCTTCGGTGGACAAGCTGTTGACACTAAAAGATAAATGCTGGTCGCGCTCATCCATTCCATCACCCGGCCAGTGTTTGGCGGCAGGAGCAATTCCGCTTTCCTGAATTCCCTTCATGTAAGCAAGACTCAATTCCAGCACTTTATCCGGATTGGAACCAAAGGAACGGCTTGAAATGATAGGGTTGCGCCAATTGTAGTTAATATCCACGATTGGGGCAAAGCTCCAGTTGCAGCCGATGGCTGATGCTTCTACGCCGGAAACGCGGCCCATTTCGTAAGCATATTTTACATCATTGGCGGCTCCGATTTTAACCTCCACCCCTACTTCCGTTCCATCCGTACAAGCTCCATTCCCGCCTGCTTCTGTATTGGCAGCGATAAGCAGCGGAATCTTGCTGTTTTCTTGAAGAATTCTGTTTTGCTCATAGACTTCTTCTGCTTTACCAGGATTGTAGCGGACACCCGCGATATGATAGTTTTCCAGAACATCCTTAAGATATTCTTCAGTACGGCTGGATCCCATGTTGATAAATAGTTGGCCAATCTTTTCTTCAATAGTCATAGACTCAATGGTTTCTTTTACCCATTTGATATCAGAATCGGAAAGATAGTACGGTTTTGCTTTTAAATCTACGTTTGCCATGATGTACTCTCCTTTTTTTATATGAATAAAAAACATTCCTTGCTTCAAATAAAGATATGTTTTCCTGCCCATGATGCATTTAACACCAAGAACATCTTGTATACTAGTATATTACTGTTTTAAAAAACAATCCAGCTTTTTCGAAACCGTTAACATAAATTTCATAATTGGGCCTATAAGGGCTGCCCTCTCTATTTTTCTGAATAACTGAAAAATTAGGTTGAGAATTAATCCAATTTATGATTGGATTAAAAATTAGGAGGGATACAACATGAAGGGGAAAATGAGATTGGTGATAACGATGCTCATTTTTGGGAGCATCGGACTTTTTGTTAAAAATATAGATTTAACTTCAAGCGAAATAGCTTTTTTACGAGGGGTAATTGGAAGTGTCTTTCTTCTGTTAGCCAGTTTACTAATTAAACACAAACCTTCCATGAAAGCATTAAAAGAAAACGCAGTTTTGCTTCTGGTTTCTGGCGCTGCCATTGGACTTAACTGGATTTTCCTATTTGAATCGTATCGGTACACGACAATTTCTAACGCCACCATCAGCTATTACTTTGCACCGGTGTTCGTGATGATTCTGGCTCCATGGGTCCTGAAAGAAAAGCTGACCGCAAGCAAGATTGTCTGCATTATACTAGCCATGATCGGTTTATTTTTAATCGTAAATCCGGGTTCAGGAAGCGCGGACAGTTCGGCAAACCACACGCTGGGCATCACCTACGGGCTATTGGCCGCCGCGTTATATGCCAGTGTGATCTTAATGAATAAGTTTATTAAAAATCTATCAGGTTTTGAAATTACCTTAATTCAATTGATGGCCGCTGCATTGGTTCTGCTGCCCTATATCAGTTGGAAAGGTCAGCTCAACTTTACTGGGTTAAACTCCACATCAATTGTTTTCATTTTAATCCTTGGCATTATCCACACGGGATTAGCCTACTTTTTATACTTTACATCCATTCAGGAATTAAAGGGGCAAACCATAGCAGTTCTTAGCTACATCGATCCGATTTCTGCCGTAATCTTCGCAGCAATATTTCTGAATGAAAGCATGACCTGGATACAAATAATAGGTGGAATCCTCATACTAGGTTCCACATTCATCAGCGAAAAACTGGAACTAAAAATCAAGAAAAACGGACAAACAACCACAACATAGATATTTCAACGCTTTAAAGGAGTGGGGGCCTGTCCCCCACTCCTTTAAAGCGTTACTGCATTTGTGTGATTTTGGTTTCTAGTTCGCTGGTTGGTATTCCTGTTGCTTCTTTGAAACTTGTCTCAAAGTCTCCGGTTTGATTGGTGGTTTGAATGATTTGTTTTAAGGTGTCTGTCCCGAATGCATCTATTAGGTATTTGACAGCGAAGTAACTTTGCTCATAGACGTTTGTCCCCTCTTGATTCCTTGCTTCCTGCCATTGTGTTCCGTCATGTAATTGGTCAAAAGGTACTACTTTTGAAATTGAATACTCTACGGTTGTTTGGTCATTCCCGACATATTCGGAGATTCCTTCGTTAAACCAGGTTGGATAAGCTGAGATACCTTCCTTAGATTTGTCCACCATTCGTTGAAAAATATAGTGAGTGTATTCGTGCAGGATCGACTTTTGAAAGAAATACAATTGGGTTTCATTCTTTTGTAATATATATTCCTTGTTACTATAATTGATTGCCATTAACCTATCAAAATCGGAATAAAAGCCGGATATATCCGGAAGATCCGCAAATTCACTCATTTCCTCCCTGTCCTCAAACACGATAAGATCTACATGTCTTTCTTTAATATCTCCAAAGAGCTCTCTATTTTTGGCTTTCGCCCAATCAATGGTTTCTTTTGTTAAAGGAAGGATTTCCGAAAAATTATCATGGTAGTAAATAGAGATTCCCCCATAATCAAACTTTTTCCTATCTGCTTTAAGCTTGTTTTCCGAATCACTATCAAAATTTAGCAATAAAACACTTTTGATAGATTGATAATAAGAAATCCGTTCATGTGTCCGCTTCTCCAATTCATTATGTATAAAAATACTGACTCCAATTGCAAGCAATACAATAATGGATAATACCACTAGAGTAATAACCATCAGCCTTTTCATCAACTGCTTCATTTCCCCGCCTGCCTCTTGTTGGTTCCCCATTCTTTTTACCAGTTTATCTCAAAACTGTTAGCTGTTCAAAAGTTTGTCATAACATTTCGAACAAAATTTGAACTTATCACTATTGCCATGTTTTTTACCGTCAAATTATATATATTAATGGTGTAAAGAAAAACAAAAGAACTTAAGGGGTGGAACAAATTATGTTTAACAAATTTTTAAGAGAAAACAAATACGCTGCTATCATTCTTACGGTTTTACGTTTATATCTTGGTTATTCTTGGTTCACAGCTGGACTTGGTAAATTAACTGGCGGATTTGATGCTTCCGGTTTCCTGAAAGGGGCCATTGCCAACCCAGTTAAAGGGCCTGAAGGCGATGTAGTATTCGGCTGGTATGTCAGCTTCTTAAAAGGTATTGCGTTGCCAAACGTCCACGTATTCAACACAATCGTTCCTTGGGGTGAAACCTTAATCGGTTTAGGATTGCTTTTAGGCTGCTTAACAACAGCTGCCATGTTCTTCGGATTATTCATGAACTTCGCTTTCTTCTTAGCCGGAACAGTATCTCACAACCCTAGAGACATATTCTTAGGCTTCATCATCTTAACTGCAGGTTACAACGCTGGCAGAATCGGTTTAGACCGCTGGGTCATTCCATTCATCAGAAAGTTCACTAACAAGAATGCTGCCGCTGAAAAACCAAAGGCTGCCGCGTAACCATACAAAAGGCGATTCAGGAATCCTGAATTGCCTTTTTTTCTGTACATAAAGATTCTTTCCTGATTTGGAAACTGAAAAATAACTCCTTTTCATGGCAAATCTGATATAATAGGTTTGCTTTTTTTACAACAGGAGGAACTCCGATGGATCAATTATTGCAATTAAATACAATATTTATCAGTATCGTAATAGAAGCGATCCCCTTTATTATCATTGGTGCCTTTGTTTCTGCGCTTATTGAAGTATTTGTCTCTGAAAATATGATTGTGCGCATTATGCCGAAAAATCGAATTCTTTCCGTCATTACAGCTAGTTTAGTAGGTGCATTATTTCCAGGCTGTGAATGTGGAATCATCCCGATTACAAAAAGATTAGTAGAAAAAGGTGTCGGTCTCCCGGCAGCCATTTCATTTATGCTCACGGGACCCATTATTAATCCCATTGTTTTGTTCTCTACTTATATTGCCTTCGGAAACAGCTGGACGATGGTCTGGTATCGTTCAGGCTTTGCAATTGCGGTTTCCATTTTAGTGGGGATTGTGCTTTCATTCGTGATTAAAGAAAATCAATTAAAAATCAACCCTGACCAACACGCACATGTCCATGACCATTCCAATCAAACTACAAAGCAAAAATTATGGAGTGTCATTACCCATACAATTGATGAGTTTTTCAATGTTGGGAAGTTCTTGGTTATGGGTTCTTTAATTGCATCAGCCATGCAGACCTATATCCCAACCGCTACCCTGGCTACGCTTGGCCATACTAAAGTTGCAGCAGTTCTTGTCATGATGGCGTTAGCTTTTATCCTATCGATTTGTTCTGAAGCGGATGCCTTTGTGGCTTCTTCGTTCAGAAACACATTCTCACAAAGCTCGATTGTCACATTCCTGGTGTTCGGTGCCATGGTGGATATCAAAAACCTGTTAATGATGTTTGGAACGTTTAAACCCAAATTTGTGGTTCTTCTGGTATCTCTTATCTCAGCATTTGTGTTTATTGGATCACTTTTATTGTAAAGGGGGGAATGAAATGTACCGTGTCATTGTTCTATTAGCATTTACTTATTTATTTTTTTATTTGCACCTGTCTGGAAGTATCTCGAAATATATCAATATGAAATACTCCTTTCTTTCCTATAGTATGATTTATGCCTTGTTCTTCCTGACCATTGTCGAAGGAATCAGATGGTATATGTCTGATAAAAAAACAGTCAAGGAAGCAAATTGTCACGAATTCGAACACGACCATACACAAGAATCCCGGAAGCCTTCTTTTGGTAAAGTTAAAAGGATTGTATCCTATACGATGGTCATTATTCCCGCTCTTACAGGTGTCCTTTTACCTGTGGCTACCCTTGACTCTAAATTAGTCAATGCCAAAGGCTTTAATTTTCCAACGCTCGAGGATGGTGCTGATAAATACGGAATGCATCAGATATTGAACCCTGATATGAGTCAATTCCTGGGCAAGGATGGATTTCTGGAGCTGGTCAGTAAGGAATTTAAATCCTATAAAGGACAAGACAACATCACCTTAACAGATGAAGATTATTTAAAAGGCTTAGAGGTTATCTACAACTACTCTGGGGAATTTGTCAATAAAACCATGACAATGAAGGGTTTTTCATACAACGGCCCGAGATTGAACAACAATCAAATTTTCTTATTTCGGTTTGGTATCATTCACTGTATTGCTGACTCTGGCGTATTCGGAATGCTCCTCCAATTTCCAGAGGATGTTCATATTCCAAATGACCAGTGGTACCAGGTTACCGGAACCGTAGACACGATGTATTACCAGCCTTTTAAAATGAGAATTCCGATTTTAAAGGTAACCGATTATAAAATAATCAGTCAGCCTAAAGATGCATATGTTTATCGTAATAGCTTTTAAAAAGTGAACCTTCCATTCTCCTCGAATTGGAAGGTTTTATTTTACTCTCACCTTTACATTTTCTAACTTATCAAGCTCCATTCTTGTACTTAATCCTTTTAATGGTAATAATGATAAAGAAATAAACTAACGAAGGTGGGAGTAAAGGTGAAATATGTGAAGTTAAAGAATGATAAAATTCCCTCCATTGCACTTGGAACCTGGTCGTGGGGAACCGGTGCAAATGGCGGCGATACCGTTTTTGGAAACCAGTTAACGGAGGAAGATTTAAAACCTGTTTATGATGCAGCCATGGCCGCAGGATTTAATTTATGGGATACGGCCGCTGTTTATGGAATGGGAGCGTCAGAAACCATCTTAGGTAAATTTATTAAAGAAAGTCATGAGGTCCTGATTTCTACGAAGTTTACTCCGCGCGGTGAGCTGCCAGACCATGCAGTGGAAGACATGCTTAGCCAGAGTTTAACCCGTCTAGGAGTTGACCATGCAGACATTTATTGGATTCACAATCCAAACGATGTGGAAAGATGGACGGCGAAACTCATCCCGCTGATGAAAAGTGGCAAGATCAAGCACGCTGGAGTATCGAATCATAATTTGGAAGAAATAAAATTAGCATCATCCATTCTTGAAAAAGAAGGCCTGCAGCTTTCGGCTGTACAAAACCATTACAGTCTGCTGTACCGTTCATCGGAGGAAGCTGGCATAATTGATTATTGTAATCAACATGGTATTGTTTTCTTTTCCTATATGGTACTCGAACAGGGCGCTTTAACAGGGGCCTATAGTTCCAAAAATCCGTTTAAAGCTGGTACGAGACGAGGAGAGGCATTCAATGCCGATGTTTTAGCCAAACTTGATCAATTAATTGAAGTCATGAATACAATCGGCAGCAAACATGATGCAGATCCAGCTGAGATTGCGATTGCCTGGTCGATTGCAAAAGGAACAGTGCCAATTATCGGTGTAACCAAACCAAAACACATTGAAGGAGCTGTCGCTGCCTCCAATATTGAACTAACAGAAGCAGAAATAAAAGAATTAGAAACAGCAGCAAAGGCAACAGGCGTTGAAATCCGAGGCGGCTGGGAAAAGAGTATGGTTTAATCCCCAACACAAAGTAAATATTTATCAAAATGAGGACTCGTTACCCGCTTTTAGGGAGCAGTCCTCTTTTTTCTTATTAAGAATTTCTGCTGGAACATATTGTTCATTAAAATTAACAGATTTCTATATTAATATAGAATTATTAAACAACAGCACATCCTATTCATGACGATGTGATTCCGTCTGGAGTTGTAAGCGGATTATATCAATTTTGGGGGAAAATCTATGCTAAAAAAAGTCATTACATCTTTGTTATCAATCTCCTTTTTACTTTGTGGTAATCTACCAGATTCGATACTAGAACCAAAAGAAGCAGAGGCTTCCGCCTATAATGATTTGGCAGAGCGCCCTTTTATGGGCTGGAGCAGCTGGAGTTCGATCCGTAAGCACCCGACAGAACAAAAAATCAAAGACGCGGCAGATATCATGGCAGCGAAGTTTAAACAGCACGGATATCAATACGTTAATCTAGACGATTATTATATGTTAGATTGGACCACTACCGTTGATCAATATGGCAGATGGGCGGTAGACCCCAAGAAATTTCCCAACGGCATGAAAGCAGTTGGAGATTATATCCATAGCAAGGGCTTAAGGTTTGGACTTTACGTCACGCTTGGAATTCCTAAAGGAGCGGTGGACCATAACACTCCCATACAAGGAACACCCTACCATGCAAAAGATATCGTCGACTTCAGAAAAGGTCAAAAAGTTAATTTTAATTTTGAAAATATGTATTCCATCGATTATTCAAAGCCCGGGGCGCAGGAGTATATCGATTCATGGGCAAACCTGTTTGCTTCTTACGGAGTCGATTATTTAAAAATTGACGGCGTCCGCAACCAAGATATTGCAGATGTGGAGGCATGGGCAAACGCCCTGAAGAAAACAGGGAGGTCAATCCATGTAGAGCTATCTAACAACTTAGATATCAAACACTCGTCTACCTGGCAGCAATTATCGAATGGCTGGCGGACGGACCATGATGTCGAAAGCTATGGAAAACCTACTCTTACCGATTGGGAACATGTTTATAGAAGATTTTCTGATGCCGCCCAGTGGCAGCCCCATGCAGGTCCTGGCGGATGGAATGACTTTGACTCACTAAATGTCGCAAATGGAAGTAAAGATGGGCTGACAAACGAAGAAAAACGTTCCTATGTATCCCTTTGGGCCATAGCTGCTTCCCATTTTGTGATTGGAAACGACCTGACAAAACTGGACGACTTCGGAATCGCCCTGTTGACCAATGACGAAATACTGGCTGCGAACCAAAGCGGCAAGGCCGGGAAACGTTTATCCAATAAATTCGGCATCCAGGTATTTTATCAAACGTTACCAGATGGTTCATATAACATCGGTCTATTCAATACCGACAAAACAGTAAAAGAGGTGAGTGTGAACTGGTCAGATATAGGGATTGATGGCACGGCTAAGGTTCGTGACATGTGGAGCCATCAAGATTTAGGGACCAAATATACAAACTTTACGGCGAGTCTCCCCGCCCATGGCTCCCGGATGCTCCATGTGATTCCGGCTTCTTCGATTACGGTGGAGCCAAAAAGTGGTGCGACCGGTGTAAATCCCTCCCATGTCGAACTGAAATGGAATTCAGCATCCGATGCAGGCGGTTATCATCTCTTGGTTGCTAGAGACCCTGATTTTAAAAATATCATCATAGATCATACCGTTCCTTCCGAGGCAACGAATATTGAAAGCCTTGAACCGGATTCCCGCTATTATTGGAAGGTTTCCGCCATTACTGGTAAAACGGAATCACCAATAGGAACCTATTCTTTTTATACCAAAATGACGACCACTCCAGAGGTGCCCGACTGGATATTAGCTGACAGGAATAACGAGGATTCTGTTACCATCACATGGAATCCCTCCTTTGGCACAGATTTCTATACCATTTACCGCAAAAAGGTAAATATATTTGGAGTTAGCAGCGATTATAAACCAATCGCTACGAATGTTAACGAACCATACTTTATCGATAAAACAGCTCCACTGGAAAACGGCAGCCGATATGTCTATCGAGTCTCCGCCCATAACGCCATTGGCAAGAGCTTAATGTCTCAAGACGGAAATGTTGACAGACCATCCCCTGTTCAAACCTTGCTGCCCTATCTTGTATTGCTTTTGACTTTAATCGTCTTAGTCAGCATCTATTTTATTAATAAACGAAAAAATAAAATATCAAAATCAGTCTGATTTCGGGCGTCACAATGTTTATGTTGTGGCGCTTTTTAGGAGATGTCCTCCATAATTTCCGTTTCTACCCCGATGTTCAAAAGTTTGACATAACATTTCGAACAAACTTTGAACATATCACTATTGCCATGTTTTTTACCGTCAAATTTTATATATTAATGGTGTAAAGAAAAACAAAAGAAAAGTTAAGGGGTGCAAGGCTTATGTTTAACAAATTTTTAAGAGAAAACAAATACGCTGCTATCATTCTTACGGCTTTACGTTTATATCTTGGTTATTCTTGGTTCACAGCTGGACTTGGTAAATTAACAGGAGGATTCGATGCTTCCGGCTTCTTGAAAGGGGCAATTGCCAACCCAGTAAAAGGGCCTGAAGGCGATGTAGTATTTGGCTGGTATGTCAGCTTCTTAAAAGGGATTGCGTTGCCAAATGTCCATGTGTTTAACACGATTGTTCCTTGGGGCGAAACATTAATTGGTTTAGGATTGCTGCTAGGCTGCTTAACAACAGCTGCCATGTTCTTCGGATTATTCATGAACTTCGCGTTCTTCTTAGCAGGAACGGTATCTCACAACCCTAGAGACATTTTCTTAGGCTTCATTATCTTAACTGCAGGCTACAATGCAGGAAGAATTGGTTTAGACCGTTGGGTGGTACCATTCATCAGAAAATTTGCAGGCAAAAATGCAGCACAAGAGAAATCTAAAGCAACTGCTTAAAGACAGCATTTCGAAGACGGTTCGAAGTTTCGAATCGTCTTTTTGTTTTGGTACTCTGAATAATTGCACCTTTACGCTCCATATTAGTTAGTAACGAGGTGATTTTCATGGGGTTTTTCAATCGTAATTCAACTGCCAAAGCAAAAAATAAATGCCCAGTTTGCCGCGGAAAAGGATATCATGCTTTTTCTGGAAGTGACTTTTTCACTGCTGAGCATCAACTTTGTACCAGCTGCAATAACAGTAATAGCAGCAGTTTATTTACAAAGTGGGAAGATAACGATTAGTTATAGTAGCAAAAGGGGGCGGTTCTTCAGCTTTTGAAGCAGAAGAACCGTCCCCTTGTCTCATTTATATTGCCCAATCCCCATTGCGAAAGACTGGAATTATGGTGCCGTCTTGTTTGATACCGTCAATATTCATTTGGGCTGAACCAATCATGAAGTCGACGTGGACTGTAGATGTATTCATGCCATTTTTAAGTAATTCTTCTTCGCTCATTTTGGTGCCACCTTGAATGGTAGTAGGGTAAGCTGCACCAATTGCTAAGTGGTTGGAGGCATTTTCATCAAACAGCGTATTTAGGAAGATGACGCCAGATTGTGAAATTGGCGATGGATCTGGGACTAGTGCTACTTCCCCTAAACCAGTTCCTCCTTCGTTGTCAAAAACAAGTTTTTTGATGGTTTCGTCTCCTTTTTCAGCAGAGATGTCAACTATCTTTCCATCTTCAAAATGCACTTCAATGCCTTCAATTAATGTACCTGCATAGCTGAGCGGTTTGGTGCTGCGGACCACGCCATCCATGCGGCGGGTATCAGGAGCAGTATAAACTTCCTCTGTCGGCATGTTGGCGACAAACTCTTCCCCTTTTGGATTCTTGCTTTCCGCGCTCATCCAAATATGATTCTTTGGCAAGCCCAAGGTTAAATCCGTTCCAGGTGCTGTGTAATGCAGGGCATCAAATTGAACTTCATTTAGTTTTGCTGCTTTTTCATTTAATGTTGCTTTGTGTTGATCCCATGCGGCAACTGGATCTTCTTCGTAAACGCGGCAGGTTTTGAAAATTTGATCCCATAG
The DNA here is from genome assembly GCF_000612665.1 of Neobacillus dielmonensis. Lineage (GTDB taxonomy): Bacteria > Bacillota > Bacilli > Bacillales > Cytobacillaceae > Neobacillus > Neobacillus dielmonensis. The sequence goes on along the minus strand of NZ_HG942066.1, from coordinate 120,891 downwards.
GGCATCGACTTGTTCTTCTGTAGTAGCCAAATCTGGGAATACCTTTGCAGCCCAGCCGGCTCCTGCTGCAGCAGCGACGGTCCATTTCAAATCATCATTTTGTGTCGCAACACGCTGCGCCTTGAATGCTTTCCCGGCCACATTTTGATAAGCCGCAATTTTGGCAGGATCAACTTCATTCAGCAGGCCTGGGTCACTAGATAGAATTGATAAACGGCTTACGCGGTGATTTAAGACATGGTCTTCTGATTCTTGGATTTCGTATTCTGGAATGTCTGTCAGCACTTCTACAGACTGGTTTATGTAATTTAGTTTGGTGATTTCGTCGTCAGACCATTTCACGATTACTTTTTCAGCACCCAATGCATAGGCTTCTTTCGTAATTAAGCGGGCGAGTGGTGCTTGGTCAACCGTAATGGTCATTTTTACCCAATCACCTGCTTGAACATTGATTCCTTTTGCTACTAATAGGCGAGCATATTTTTGTAAGTTTTCATTAAAATTAGGGAGTACCATATTTTACCTCCAATAGTTTATTCAACATTATACTAGCATAGTTAATCGAAAATTTCTGCTAGTGGGAACTATTTGATTGTATACCTTTCAATTCAGGAAAACAATTTTTCATGCTTCTTACCCACATTGGGACTGGGACATTAATAAAGGCGTTTTGAATAACTCTCCTCTAGGCCTTTTTGAATCGATTCGACACTGCTCCCAGGCAGTTTGGCGTGATCGAATAGAATCTTGGAAGGTGAAGGAAGTTCCCCTTTATCTGCCCAGGTCTGCGGTTCCCAAAGCCCTGACCGTCTAAAAGCTTTTGCACAATGAATAAAACACTCCTCCACTTCCACGCCAATCGCAAGCTGAGGCTTTTTCCCTTTAACAGCCATATTTTCAAGCAATTTCTCTTCTTTCACTATTACAGCCTTTCCATTTACTCGCAAAGTCTCCCCTAAACCTGGGATAAAAAAGAGCAGACCGACCCGCGGGTTTGACAAGATATTCCTCATTGTATCGATTCTCTTGTTCCCTGGCCGGTCCGGAATGATTAATTGTTTCTCATTCAATACTTGGACAAAACCCACGTGATCCCCTCTTGGCGAAACATCGCAATTTCCAAATTCATCAGATGTAGAAAGAACCAAAAATGGCGATTTGGAAATAAAATCTGTGCAATGATGATCTAAATGGTCAATTACCTTGTTTTTTACTAATTCACTAGAATATCCAACAATGGACCGTAATTCCTCTTCCGTACTAACTGTATCCATATTCTGCACCATTTGCTTGCTCCTATCAATTTATAAATTTCAGCCTCTATCTATTCCATATAAAGGGGGAATTTTCCTTCTAGGGGGCCTGTCCCCCGGCGCTTTAACGCGCTATTGCGACGCCTTGGCAGACAATCTTGGGCAATTTGTTGATATCTTTTTGAATTTTGTAGATATCCGGGAAAATTTGTAGATACCTCGATCAAATTTGTAGATATCCCTAGATTGCCCAATGAAATGGCACCTTTAAAGCCGCTTTCCCCCAATTAAGCGCACCCAGACTCCTTCTTGTTCAACAGTTTGCCATAACATTTCGAACAAACTTTGAACTTATCACTATTGCCATGTTTTTTATAGTTAAATCTTATATATTAATAGTGTAAAGAAAAAGAAAAACAAAAGAAATTAAGGGGTGCAAAACTTATGTTTAATAAATTTTTAAGAGAAAACAAATACGCTGCTATCATCCTTACGATTTTACGTTTATATCTTGGTTATTCTTGGTTCACAGCTGGACTTGGCAAATTAACTGGCGGTTTCGATGCTTCTGGCTTCTTAAAAGGAGCCATCGCTAATCCTGTAAAAGGGCCTGAAGGCGATGTAGTATTTGGCTGGTATGTCAGCTTCTTAAAAGGGGTTGCGTTGCCAAACGTCCACGTATTCAACACGATCGTCCCTTGGGGCGAAACATTAATTGGTCTAGGATTACTGCTAGGCTGCTTAACAACAGCTGCCATGTTCTTCGGATTATTCATGAACTTCGCGTTCTTCTTAGCAGGAACCGTCTCTCACAACCCTAGAGACATTTTCTTAGGCTTCATCATCTTAACAGCAGGCTACAATGCAGGAAGAATTGGTTTAGACCGCTGGGTCATTCCATTCATCAGTAAATTCACCAACAAGAATGCTGGTGCAAAGAAACCAAAGGTAACTGCATAACCATAAATTAAAAGACGATTCGGGCATCCGAATCGTCTTATTTTATCGAAAACTAGGTTTCTGATAATGATTTAATTTTTCTAATTGAGGGAAATAGGTACATCCATAGTCCAGCAATAATAACGGTCCCAATTCCTCCGATAAACGCAGCAGGCACCGGACCGAGAAAACCGGCTAATGTTCCGGATTCAAACTCACCAAGCTGGTTGGAGGTCCCGATAAATAGTGAATTGACCGCATTCACACGTCCCCTCATCTCATCAGGTGTCTGCAGCTGTACCAGCGATGAGCGAATGACTACACTAATGACATCCGAACCCCCAATGAGCAGCAGTGCAAACAACGAAACAATCAAATTCGTAGATACGGCAAAAAGCATGGTAGCCACACCAAAAACGGCTAGAGCCCCAAACAATTTAAGCCCAACTGCTTTTTGAAGTGGGAAATAAGCCAAAAAGATCGAGACAATTAAGGCCCCTACGGCTGGTGCCGTCCGCATTAACCCCAAGCCCCACGGACCGACCTGCAAAATATCCTGTGCAAAGATTGGTAACAAGGCTGTCGCCCCGCCCAATAAGACAGCAAATAAGTCAAGCGAAATGGTACCTAAGATTACCGGATGTTTATAAACGTATTCCAGTCCCATAAGCATCGACCGTAAATTAATCGGCTCCGCTTTTCGTACAGGCGGCTGCTCAATCCGTATGAGGTAAGTAAGTAATGACGAGGCAAACAATGCAACAGCTGCTGTACTGTAAACGAAGTTAGGACCAAAGGAAAACAAAACCCCACCTAGTGTTGGCCCAAGGATTTGAGCGGTCTGACCTGCCATCGTACTTAATGATATGGCCTGTGCCAGAATGGATTTTGACACAAGCTGCGGCAATAAAGCGGAGGAAGTTGGGCCCTCGAATGCCCGACATGCACCGATAATTGCCGCAGCCAATAAGATTTTTTCGCGGTCAATCCAGCCCGCAAAATTTCCATATAACAATAGTCCAGCCACAGCACCTTCTATTAGCTGGCACAAAAACACAATTCTCCGGCGGTCAAAATGGTCGGCTGCCTGGCCGACAACCAATGTCAGCATTACCATCGGAATAAACTGAGCGAGACCAACTAATCCAAGACTAAATGCATCATGAGTTATATCATACATCTGCCAGCCGATTGCAACGGACAGCATTTGAAATGAAGTTGACGTTAAAATCCGTCCCATCCAATATTTTGCAAAGGAAGGTTGCTTAAGTAGTGAATTTCCTGTTTGAACCAAGGTGCGACACACGTCCTTTAAGAAAAATGAAAATAAGTTGAATCTTTGTTGGGGATAGCTTAAACGATCTTGCCGTAAAACTTTTCAAATCCTAACAGTTCTGTGAAGCCAAGCCCTCACTAATTCCTTCCACGCGATTTCTACCCTTGGACTTGGATTTATAGAGGGCACGGTCCGCCATTTCTACTAACTCCTGAATTTCATCCTCGTTGCTTACCTCACCTGAGGCATAGCCAATACTCGCAGTGACCCTGTTTGCAACCGGAGAAAATTCGTGGGGAATCCCCATTTCCAAAATGGTTGCTCTGATTTTTTCAGCTAGTCGATAGACATCCTCATTAGCCGTGTCGAATACGGCTATGACAAACTCTTCACCGCCATAGCGGGCAGTAATGCCTGCTGATGATGCCATGCAGTTTTGAATTGCTTGTGCCACCAACTCAATAATTTTATCACCTTCAAGATGACCATAGTGATCATTGAACAATTTAAATGCATCAATATCCAGCATCATAATGGTGAGAGTTTGTTGCGATTGATGAGTGGTCAGCCATTCTTGAATGTATTGCTGGAAACCTCTTCGGTTTGGAACTTTGGTCAACTCATCCAATACAGCCATTTTCTTTAATTGTATGTTTACGTCTGCGAGTTCCCTATTTATTCTTTCGATTTCTGCATTCTTAGCTGCAAGATTCTCATTCGTCTCAGTTAAGAGCCATTCATTTAAAAAATTGGTGCTATTACTAATATACAACATCCTAGAAGCGAGCCAGCAAAAAAATATAAAGACGGACAGATTGACATAATGCCCCAGTAAAATGGCTTCTGAATGTTGAAAAACAGGTAAACCAATAAGTAAAACCAGGATGGATGGAATATATATCATAAGGATTGTCCGGTTAGAAGCGTGAAAAAGAATGGAAACACACATAAAATTGACAACAAAAGCCATGACATGTCCATAACTCTTTTGATCCACCAATGTTACAGCAGCGCCCCATACCAAAAAGAAATTGACAAAACTCAGTATACCAATGTTAAACCACCTGTATTGCCGCTCCGTATACGACGACTTTTTTTCAAACCAGTGGATATAGATAAGCATTAAGATGCTCATACCTAACAAAAGGAAATATAAGATTAAATATGTATTGATGAGAAGTTTGCCATGATCGGATGACAAATTCATCATAATAAGGATGATTTCAAATAAAATAACGATACTAGCAAAAAGCTTGCATCGTTTTAGGTTCTCAGTAAATATATGTTTTTTTAAAAGAAGTTGCTTATCACGGGAAACCTGTGGTATTGAAAATGCTAATCTCCATTTCATTTTTTGCAGCCTCAATTTCCTCTATCATTGAAGTAAAAACGACATAACAGCCTCGTTCACTTTTTCATATTGTTCGATCGTCAGGCCATGACCAGCCTTCGGAATCATCTTTGTTGTTACATTAGGTAACAGTCGTTCTGCTTTTTTTAGCATTTTTTCCGGATTATAAATGACCTCATCTTCGCCAACGAGAAGCAATGTCTCAGTCGAAAGATTTTGAAGTTCTTGTTCCGGGAAAACAATGGGCTTCACTTGTTGGCAAGGCACACAGTTCGTACCGGAAACGGTAAATTGGCGGAAAACTTTCTCCGCCTTTTCATCCGGTTGAAAGCTCGGACTGACAAACCAATGAATTTCTTTCTGAATTCTTGATTCTGATGGAAACAAAATGGCAGGAAACACTTTGAGAAAAAACTTAGGAGTTATTTTACTGATTCCCGAAGCGGGAGCAAATAAAATAAGCTTTCTCACCTTCTCTGGTGCAAAAATGGCGTAATTCATCGACAGCCAACCACCCATTGAGTGCCCAGCAAACAGAGCAGAAGTTATCTTTAGCCCGTAAAGAACATCGTTAAGCCAATCAACTGTATCTTGACGGGTTTTCATTATTTTTGTGACTTTTCCTTTTCCCACATCTCCAATTGTATCTAATGCAAAAACCCGATACTTCATGCAAAGGGATTCAATATTCGGGTACCACATTGTAGCACTAAACGTCATTCCATGAAGAAGAATCAGTGGTTCTGCATCCATAGGTCCGGCTGCCACTATATGTGTATCCCCAAAACAGGTTGGAATCATAAGCTCTTCGTATGGCACCGGCCAAAGCTTTAGTGTCTCATCATAGGCCTCGATAAACGATTGTTTATTTCCCTTTTTTCTAAAGATTGTCAAGTTTTTTGACATAAAAAGCACCGCCTTGATATTTAGAAAACACAATCACAACAAATACAGACTTTTCCATATCTGCATTATAACATAGGCAAAAAGAAGTAGTGCTTTAGATTGATAGAAAATTATCAAGAGAATTTTTAATGCTGTAAATAATCATAGGCATTTTTGGCCAGCAATAAAAAGGTGACAAGGATAAATAAGGCGCGAACGTAGCTGCTTCCGCGTTTAATAGCAAATCGTGAGCCGCAAATGGCACCAGCTAATTGGGCGATACCCATAGGGATCCCATAGGCATAATTGACCTGACCCAGAACGATGAACATCAACATTGCTGCAATATTACTTCCAAAGTTTAAGAACTTCGCATTTCCAGCTGCTTTTAAAAAGTCTGAACCAATCATTAAAAATGCAAAGATGAGAAACGAACCAGTCCCAGGACCAATAAATCCGTCGTAAAAACCTATAGCAAAAATTAAGACCACAAAAATAAGATAACGACGGAATGATAATTCGCGTTTAGTTGCAATAGTGCCCAAGTCCTTCTTGAAAATCGTATAAATAGCAACCACTGCCAGCATCACAAGCATAAGCGGCTTTAGTAATTCCGGATTCATCAAGTGGACTGTCCAGGCACCAATCATCGAACCAATAAAGGTCAGTGGAAATAATTTATAGATAGATTTAAAGTCGATCTTCCCAGACCGATAAAACATGACTGTACTTGTTAAAGAACCAACTGTCCCGGCCAATTTATTCGTTGCCACTGCTGCTGCCGGGGGCAAACCCGTAAATAATAATGCTGGCAGTGCAATCAAGCCGCCGCCGCCTACAACGGAATCAATAAATGCTGCTAAGAAACCAAAAACGAGCAAGATAATCAATAATGATGGATCCAAGTCGAAAAACATACGATCAGCCTTTCTAAAGTCATTAAATAATAACTAGGTGTATTTTATAGGAATGCAGCCTTTCTCAGTTTATCATTTTATCAAGATTTCGAATATCACAAGAATTACCAATACCCTGAGCTGCAAAAAAATCAAGACAAAAGACGATTCAACCCGTGAATCGTCTCTTCAAAAAGGACTGGTTTAGGAAACCACTCTTATTGCTTTAAATTGTCAGTGAAAACATGAAACCCAAATATAATACAACGATAAAACAAACTCCGAATAATACGCTTAATCTTGGTTTTACTTTTTTAAAGCTAACCAAAATCATCATCATAAAAACAATGGCTATCAGGATCATCATGCCCGATTGAAGCGCAGGAGTTAAGTGTATTCCCACGGTTGTATTGATATTTTTGCCCAGCAGCCATTGTACCCAATTTGATGCACCCTCAAAATTCACCGTAAATTCAACGTCATGCGGCGGAGATAATGTACCTAACACTCCTGTAAAATAAAACACAATAGCTAGAATGATGGTTTCTCCTCTAATCCATGGTTTTGGATTAAATTCAGGATGATTAAAGGATTTTCTGCTAAGCACCCCATTCATAAAGGCAAAAAGAAGAACAGGGATGATGCTAATATGTTTTAAGAGGAGCATTTGGCCGTATGGAAGAACCCATGCTTTTACATAATCCTTTGGTTCCATTACAAATAACATTAAGTTGATTCCGGTAAAGATACTCAGGACCACCAATAAAAATGCCAGTGGAGTGAACCATTTTAAAAACTGTGGCCACCCTGATAAATCTTTTGAAAACCAAGCCGCATGAATCAGTATGCCCACCCACAAAGTCACCAATAAAAAATGAAAGCTATGAAACAAAAATCCTGACCAGAAGGAAATGGATGCTGCATGACTGGCATAACCAACCCCTAAAATCATTAATAAGAGAAGCAAGGACTTTGCATACTTGGAGCTATTTAACACGATAGCCATCCACAAAAAAACGGACATAAACGCGATAAAAATCCATGCCCGTCCTACTTCAAAATTTAAGATGACGGATTGAAAAGCAGAAGTGAAACCAACCACATGATTAAAATAGGCAATCGTTGGAACAATGGGAACAAACTTAAACAGAATGATTCCCAGTGTTGAAAGTAATAAAATTGGTTTTGCAACTTCTATTTTTGGCTTATGTGTTTCAGGCACAAATTGTAAGGCTATATGGCCTGCCAAGATTGAAAATAGCAAGTAATTCGCCAACTCGGCAATTGGGATGAAATAGTTCATTTCTTACCGTTTCCTTTTAAATAACATAAATAGCCCTATTATCACAATCACTACCACCATAATACTAATAATGGAAGATAGAGAAGATGATGATTCCTTGGTGTCAGCATTTGTTTGCTCTTGCTTGGTATCTTGTTTATTCGTCTCTGTTTTTTCAGGCTCCTGTTTTTGGGAGTCAGATGGTTCATTCGTTTGTGTCTCAGCCTTCTCTGGCTTTTGTACCGTAAATGGAATTTCACCTGTTACTGGATGACCATCTTCACCCGCAATATTCCATGTAATAACATATGCTCCATTTTCAAGCGGTGCCGATAGGGCAGCCGTTAATTGTTTACCATTTGGAACACTTTCCAACGGAATCTGCTGCCCATCTTTTGAAAGGGTCAAGGTACTTAATGATTCTATTTCCCCTTCAAAGGTAAGGGAGATCTCCTTCAGGTCCTCCGTTATGACTTGTCCTGATGCAGGATTGGATGACTCTAATCCTGTGTGTGCACTCGCAATGGACGGAACCAATACCAACAAACAAATAAAAAAGAAAAAAATTTTTTTCATTTTATACGCTCCTTACTATGTCACAATACTTAAACACCATTTTGAACGAAGTTCTATTTATTATCAACTTTTTTATGTTATTAAACTAATATGAATGATGAGTATTAAACTGAAAAACTTTTTGCCTAATGATACAATGAGAACGGTTCGTTGGATTGTGTTTTTCCAACAATTGCACTCCCAAAATAGGAAACTATTCTCCTATGTTTTTCGTCTTAGAGGGTGAGAATTTTTTTAAAATAAAGGATTTGAAAAATATGAAACTAAAAAAGAAGGTAAGAAGATCCATTAAGACATTTTCCATTCTATCGATTACACTCATAATCTTAGTACTCATTATACATTGGAAGGACCAAGAACCCCTTCCAGAGACACAGGCAAAGGAATCAGTGACGATGCCTACAGGGCTTAATCCAATTGTGAAAGAGCGAAGCGAACAGTTAATTCAGCAAGCGGCCAAAAAAGGAATCGTAGTTGTTATAACGGATGGATTCCGAAGTGCGGACGATCAGGACAAGCTATATAAACAAGGCCGAACCACAGAAGGAAGTATTGTAACCCATGCTAAAGGTGGCGAGTCTTATCATAATTACGGGCTTGCCATCGACTTTGCTCTAGAGACCCCTTCTGGAGAAGTCGTGTGGGACATGGATTATGACAGAAACCAAAATGCAAAATCGGATTGGACAGAAGTTGTCCAAATAGCAAAAAAGTTAGGATTTGATTGGGGTGGCGACTGGGCAAAATTTAAGGACTATCCCCACTTGGAAATGAACTTTGGTTTAACGATTGCAGATTTGCAAACTGGGGAAAGACCGCCTTCCTCGACAGTAACAGCGGATACGAATAAATAATTCAATATAAAAAAACCCGTTAAAGCTCCTAATTTTTAACGGGTTTTTTATTTGCAAATAACCATACTTTTTTCCTAGAAATATTTAAACTTTCTTAACACTTTTTGAATACTCTATTAACAATCGAATTTTATGCTTAAGGAGGTGTTAAATCTATTAAACTTTTAGGAGGAAGTACATAATGAAAACAAGCAAATTCATGGTTCCACTGCTAAGCGCAGCCATTCTATTTCCATCAGCCGTAAATGTATATGCTGACCCTTACAAACCTGTTTCCGTAAAATCGGTAGAATTTATAGGTATGGATGCTCCTAGTACGGATGCCGAAAAATCTTCTATGTATAGTGAGGCATCAGCACTTGTCACACTTAACGACGGAACTCAGAAAACGGTACCTCTTCAATATCATGATTTAGCACAGCCTGGTGAAGTTATTAACGGAAAAGTTGTCGGTGCCGCTTATGATGTGAATGGCAACATCATAAGAGACAAAAACGGAAGCCCAATCGTTTCGACAGCACCTGACGCCAACACGCTTCTTAGCGTAAATGGAAAAAGTGGTAAACTATTTTTGATTAACCACTTTGAAAGCATGCCTAATAATGAAATTGGGAATATGCCAAAAGCGCTGTACCTCAATACAGTGGAACAAGACAAAAAAACAGGTGAACTGAAAATTACTGATCTCAATCCTATTGATTTTTCAGCTGATGGCGGTGTTTGGACACCTTGTGCCGGAGTCTTATCTCCTTGGAATACCCATTTAGGCAGTGAGGAATATGAGCCGGATGCCCGTGCCCATGAAGCAAATCCTGAAAAGTCCGCTGTTACTCAGTTTGCCCGTAATTATTATCAAAATGATGCTGTTGTCGGCAATCCCTACCTTTATGGGCATACAACCGAAGTGAAGGTTCACCCTAATGGTGAAGCATCAGCTGTTAAGCACTACAGCATGGGACGTTTATCTTTTGAAAACGTAACGGTAGCACCTGATAACCGGACCGTTTATTTTGGTGATGACGGCGGCTATACCATGTCGTTCATGTATGTGGCAGACAAAGAAAAAGATCTATCAGCTGGTACCTTATATGCAGCAAAATGGAACCAAACAAGTGACCAAAACGGCGGTTCAGCTACTATTGAGTGGATTAAGTTAGGTCATGCCACCGATAAAGAAGTAAAAGAAATGGCTCAGAATGTAACTTTCAGCGATATTTTTGAAACAACTACAGATGCTGCTTATGGCCAAGCAAATGGATTTAAAGAAATAAAGACCAATTCCAATGGCGGCAAGACAACTGAATGGCTGAAAGTGAAACCTGGTATGGAAAAAGCGGCTGCGTTCCTCGAATCCCGCCGCTATGGAGCGATTCTTGGGGCCACTTCTGAGTTTAATAAGATGGAAACTCTCACATTCAACAAAGCCGACAATAAAATATATATGGCCATGTCCTATGTTGAAAAAGGCATGACCGCAAATCCGATGGATCCTGCAGATGATATCCACTTGCCGAAGCTGAGCGCCGGGGCCGTGTATGAAATGAGTCTAGCAGATGGACAAAAAGATCGTGATGGACAAACAATCGAAAGTGATTATGTTGTCACCAAGATGGCCGCTTTGGTAACAGGTGAAGACCTGGCTGCGGCTGATGCAGAAGGTAACAAAGCCAACCTTGAAAAGATCGCTAACCCTGACAATCTTGCTTTTTCTGAAAAATATAGGACGTTATTCATCGCAGAAGACAGTGACATGCATACGAATAACTATGGCTGGGCCTATAATGTCGAGACCAAGAAACTTTCCCGTATTATTTCTGCACCGGATGGCGGAGAAGTGACCGGAATTCAAGCCGTCGATGAGTTAAATGGCCATTCCTACTTAATGGTCGGGTCACAAAACCCTGGGAACATTGGTTATATTGACTTATCTTCACTTAGTACAAATAAATAAGTTTCAACTGTTGACCGCTGGGCCTCCCGGCGGTTTTTTTACATAAGATCCTGATTTGGATTTTTTTACACTCGGCATCAGTAAATTTGGCTGTTGATTACTGTTCCTGTCGCTCATAATCCTAGTACATCATTTTTTTCCTTCAGCATCACGTTTCACTTTCATTTTTGTCACAGTAAGGTAACCTTGTTCGTTCAGTAGATTGTGGGTCTCATCTGACATCATGTTACCTGGTTTTAAATTCAATATAAAGGTTCTGTAAAATGTTCTAGAAGCAAAATATGCTTTATGTGATAGCCCACAAATAAAAAAACCGTCCCCTAAAATCATCTTAGTGGGCGGTTTTCTATCAACCTTTATCATTTAGTTCGATTCAACTGCATTCATGATTTTGATTGTACGGTTTTGCTGTCCTTTTTTAAGGCTAAGCATGACCACAAAGGATAAGCAGTATAGAACGGCTAAGTAAATCATCGCCGTGGTCATGTTATAATGCTGCAGGATATATCCCACTAGGATTGGCGATAAACCGCCAAGCGCTCTACCGAAATTAAAGATGGTGTTCGTGGCGGTACTTCTAATTTGAACCGGATAAAAACTGCTAATCAGTGCGCCATAGCCCGCAAACATTCCGTTTGAAAAAAAACCGACAACCGCACCGCCAATTAAAACTCCGGCACTTCCTGTTGCATAAGAGTACAGGAAGACAGCACATGCAGAGGCTAACAGGAAGATTCCATAGGCACGCTTGGCTCCAAGCCTGTCCATGAATTGCCCAAAGGTTAACATCCCAATCATCATCCCAACAGCCGTACTAATGGTCCAAATTGCTGAACTGGAGACCGATAACCCCTGTGATTGCTGCAGCATGGAAGGCAGCCAAATCATTAACCCGTTGTACCCCGCAATCTGAACAGTGGCCATGATGGCCAGTCCCACTGTGGTCATGGCGGTTTGCGGGGTTTCAAACAACTGGGCCAGCTTCATTTTGTCTTTTTTGCTACCATCTTGTTTATTCTTTCCCAACCTTACCCATTCAGGGGATTCCTTTAGGTTCTTACGTACAATGAAGGCGAAAATCACGGGAACGATTCCGACAAAGAACAAGGCTCTCCAGCCAAATGCCGGTAAAATCATCGCACTTAAAAGCGCTGCAAGAATCACACCATATTGGGCACCGACGCTAACGTATGATGACGCTCTTCCTTGTTTATTCTTTGGCCAAGCTTCGGCAACTAAAGTCATGCCAATGCCATACTCTCCACCAGCTCCAAGTCCGGCAATGAATCTAAATACATACACTTGGTCAATATTGTTGGCTATTCCCGTTAGGGCAGTTCCCAGCGCAAACAACAGTACAGTATAGGTAAAGACCCGTACCCGGCCAAACTTATCGGCCAAAATTCCGAATAAGACGCCCCCGGCTAGCATTCCAAGATTGGTGATGGAAGAAATAAGTCCGCCTGTCGCCAAATCAATATGAAACTCAGAAATAATCATCGACATAGCAAAAGAAATAAACATGATGTCCATTCCTTCTAGCGTTAAACCTGCTACTGAAGCCACAACTGTTTTTTTACGATAATCCATTTGTTCCATCCTCCAATATCTTTTGCCTTAATGTTTTCGAGGAATGGAAAAAATTCTTCCATTCTCTTTTCAAGCCTCACTGGACTTGCTTTAAAAGAGGCACAAGTAAGTTTTTTTAAAAATAAAAGCCCTTTTGACACAGAGAGTGCAAAAGGGCTTGGATATACTGATAGAATTAAATATATACAATCAGCGCCTTTTCGGCCTCTCTGGACCGCTTTAAAGGTAGTATTTTGTCGCTATAATGCTAGCATAATAGACATCCATTTTCAATGTTTTTTTACTTGCCACAAAACATTATTTATTCAGTTTAATACATACTTGGAGGAATCCCACCTGCCTGACCTTTAATCACAGAAGGCGGCGTGTCATGAATATAAGGCGGTGCTGGTTTTAATTTTGGCTTTGGAGCAAGGGGAACAGGGTTTTCTACATATTGGAACGTTCCTTCTCCATCCATACTTGGTCCGTTAGCCCAACGTCCCGTCGCACTCTCGTTGCCTGCAGAGAAGTTAAACAGCACATGAGAAACCTCCCGTTTTTCCAAATCTCGTGGGAATGTGCTCGGCACGACAATATTCTCTTGCGCCTCAAGCTCCTGGATGGCAGCAATCCATTGGTTCTGGTGCATGGTATCCCTGGCAATTAACCATGACAGCATATCCTTCACACCGCGGTCAGTAGACATCTCATAAACTCTGACAGCTTGCAGCCGGCTGTGCGATTCAGCGTGCAGATTTGACCGCATATCTGCTAATAAGTTGCCGCTGGCCGCTATATATTCTGCCCTCCAACGATTGCCGACACTATCTGATGGCATAGCACCCAGCCCCGAAACAATGGCATGTTGCGGATTCATGCCTCCGAGGATCGCTCCGATAATCGGATTTTCAGCTGCAGCCATTTGATCACCAACTGGAGCACCATCCAATAAGCGGGCAATCATGGTTGCCAACATCTCAATATGGGCGAGTTCTTCCGTTCCAGTATCCATTAATAAATCCTTGTATTTTCCATTTCCACGGACATTAAATCCCTGAAATAAATACTGCATCATGACCGTAATTTCCCCGGCTTGGCCGCCCAATAATTCCTGAAGATATTTCGCCATTAACGGATCCGGTCTTTCCGGCTTGGCTTGGTATTGCAATTCCTTCACATGATAAAACACTAGCCTACCTCCTCTTTTACTATCTAGGACTACAGCTATAGTATTTTATTCTAAGGTGATAGGTGAGTGTCCAATAAGCCCATATGCAGCACAGGGACGGTTCTTCTGCTTCGAAGCAGAAAGAAACCGTCCCCGTGTTTCATCATATGGAATTTCGTGTTCTTTGTAGAAATTCTTTGGTTCGTTCTTCTTTTGGATGGTTGAAGATTTGGTCTGGGGTTCCTTCCTCGGCGATGACGCCTTTGTCCATGAAAACGACGCGGTCTGATACTTCCTTAGCGAAGCCCATTTCGTGAGTAACGACCAGCATGGTCAGACCCGATTCTGCCAGTTCTTTCATAACTTTGAGGACTTCCCCTACCATCTCAGGGTCAAGAGCGGATGTCGGCTCGTCAAACAATAACACATCCGGTTCCATTGCTAACGCTCTGGCAATGGCAACCCGCTGCTTTTGCCCGCCCGATAATTGTTTAGGTTTGGCATTAATATACTTATCCATGCCAACCACTTTCAGGTACTTCATGGCCACTTTTTCAGCGTCTTCCCTGGACCGTTTTAACACCTTGATTTGGCCGACTACACAATTGTTTAAAACATTGTGGTTATTAAACAGGTTGAATTGCTGGAACACCATGCCTAGCTTGGTCCGATAAGCTGTAATATCATGTTTTTTATCGAGAATATTTTCATTATGATAAATAATTTGTCCGCCCGTTGGTTTTTCTAACAAATTAATACAACGAAGGAGCGTGGATTTACCCGATCCAGAAGAACCAATAATACAGACCACTTCGCCTTTCTTAACGGAAAAATCAATATCCTTTAACACTTGATGTGAACCGAAAGCTTTACTTAGATGTTGAATATCAATTACTGCATCCATATGTCAGGCCTCCCTCTACCTATTTTTTTCCTTGATAACTGGTGTTTCCACCTGCATTTGATTGCCCATCATAATCATATCGTAGTTATCTGGGCCATCCAATTTCCGCTCAACATAACGTAGAATCCTTGTAACCGTAAAGGTCATGATTAAATAGAGGACACTGGCAACAAAGAACGATTCAAAATAGCGGAAGTTATTTCCGGCAATCGATTTGGTTTGGAAAAATAACTCTGAAACAGAGATAACATTCAATACAGAAGTATCTTTAATATTAATGACAAATTCATTACCTGTTGCCGGTAAGATATTACGAATCGCTTGTGGCAGCACGACATTAATCATGGTTTGGAAGTGATTCATCCCAATTGCATGGGCAGCTTCGAATTGCCCCTTATCAATTGATACAATCCCGCCTCGGACAATTTCTGACATATAAGCACCTGTATTGATGGATACGATAAAAATTGCTGCAACGACACGGTCCATATCAAAGCCAAATGCCAGTGCTGAACCATAATAAATGACCATGGCCTGGACAATCATTGGTGTTCCACGGAAAAATTCAATATAAATAGATAAAATAGCATTAACCAGTTTTAACAGGCCCCTTTTGACCCCTTCTTCCGGAACCGGGATGGTACGGATCACGCCTATCAGCATACCAATGATGGAGCCAATCACTGTACCGATTAACGAGATTAACAGTGTCATTCCTGCCCCGCGAAGGAACATCGGCCAGTTTTCTTTTATGATTATCATTAACCAATCCAACGTCATAAGTTCTCCTCCTCATTTTTAATTAGTTACGTTACTGTTTTATATATAGAGTTGTGTTATTTCGAAATCCATAGGAGTATTTTTTATATAGGTGTTAAATTTGCCACTTATCGTTACCCACGTTCCCATTTATCTATTCTGAGATAGTGAGCTCGATTACCAACTCATCCAAACCAAATTCCTCTTGTTCGGTCGGTAATCACTATTCCGCCCCTAACACTTTCAGACAAAACAGTTCGGTCCCCATCGAGCTAATATTGTCCAAGTCATGCTCGGGAGGTTGTGTCAATCCACAGATGATAAAAACCGACTGCATTTGATGCAGCCGGTCTAACTCGGCATGTTATTTTGCTGCAGGCTGATTTTTAATGGCTTCGTCCATGATGCTGGTGCGCTCATCTTCAGAAATACCCGATAAAACTTCGTTTATTTTCTTGGTTAGCTCACTGTCTTTTTGCACACCAACTGCTATGGCTGTATCATCGTCTGAAGTCTTAAAGCCATCTTTAAACTCGACCATGGCAAAGTTTTCGTTAGCACTAGAAGCACTTACTGCTTCCGGACGCTCTGAAACATATCCGTCAATGACACCAGACTCTAAGGCAACCCTCATTGCTGGGAAGTTGTCCATGGCCGGCTGCTTGTTGACACCTTTAATCTGATCAATCACGGAATAGTGGAATGTATTTAATTGAGCGGTAACCTTGGCACCTTTGAAATCTTGAATAGCAGTGGCATTCTCATATTTGCCGCCTTTTTTAACCACCATGACTAAATCTGATTTATAGTAGTTGTCTGAAAAATCAATGGTCTTTTTACGTTCGGCTGTTGGTGACATACCAGCGATGATCGCATCAACTTTCCCTGAAGTTAACGCTGGTACGAGTCCATCCCATTCGGTTTTCACAATCACTAATTTTTTGCCCAAACCATCAGCGATTTTCTTGGCGATTTCCACATCATAACCGCCGGCATATTCGGAAGCACCTTGAATTTTAACACCGCCATTTGAATCATTGTTTTGTGTCCAGTTAAATGGAGCATAACCTGCTTCCATCCCTACTTTAAACGTGTTATCATCTTTTGCTGAGGCTGTCTTGGATTCAGAAGAATCATTGGATCCACAAGCCGCTAACATAACAACCGAAACAAGCATAACAATAAAAATGGATAAAGTTCTTTTCATTTTTTTCCTCTCCCCCTGTTTTTTTTTGGCTATCTATGTAGGATTTAAGTAATCTAGCTTTTGAAAAAATAAAAACGACCTGAGATGAACTCAGGTCGCTATAAATAATCATAAGCCGTCCTTAAATTCCCCTCTTTTTCTCAATCGAGATAGCACTCCTCAATAAACCGGGAAGTTTATTGAGACAGTCCTGCAGTTATTCACTGCAGACCCAGCAAGTAGTATTTGAGTATATTACAAGCTTCGGCGATATTTCCTTCTCCCTAGCCTCATTGC
Source organism: Neobacillus dielmonensis (assembly GCF_000612665.1). Taxonomy (GTDB): domain Bacteria; phylum Bacillota; class Bacilli; order Bacillales; family Cytobacillaceae; genus Neobacillus; species Neobacillus dielmonensis. The sequence goes on along the minus strand of NZ_HG942066.1, from coordinate 103,742 downwards.
TTCTCAGGCTCCACTAAGGACTGTTAAACACCGCGCCTCTACCCCGCTGTAAAAAGCGAGGCCTTATTAAATTATAGTATATTTATATAATAATATTTTTGAAAAGTCAACTTATTATTTGTTATTTCATATTATCCAAAATTAGAGAATGATTAGAAATCAACCTGATTTGTTAATAAAAATGGTCAGGCGATTAAAAAGGACCGTCGATAGTGGCTTTTGGAGACATTCAAATGAAAAAAGGTGCTCCCATAATCGGAACACCTCTCTAACAAAAAGATACCTAATCTAGAACTTAACAGTATGTTTTGGATTAGGACCATATTTATTATCATTTGGTTCACTGTCCAGACAAAAGAATACCAATAAAACAATACTTCCCACAAACGGTATCAAACTAATCAGTAACCACCAGCCGCTTTTTCCTGAATCATGTAATCTGCGGATGCCTACCCCAATAGAAGGTAATAGCACTGCTAAAGTATAAAGTGCGGAAAGAAATTGCGGAAGATCAAATACCCCCTCAATAATCCCGATGACGACTGCAAAAAGAAGATTAAACAGAGTAAACATCCAGTACTCTTTACGGCGGGCTCTTCCTGAAAATCCCGTGTAATTTTTGACTACTTTCAAATACCATTCCAACCTAAATCCCCCCAAAAATTGGTACTTCAACCCCGATACTCACATTCTATTTTTTTCTGTGTTTCGGAATTGTTCCATACCCTTATTAATTTCTACAAGATTCATCTAATTCCTGCAATATTCGTCATTAAACTCGAAAATACCTCTATTACTTGACGCTCAGGATCAGATGGTCTTCATACCATATTTATGGCAAATCCATTCTACTTATCACCTTAATTTTGAGGGAGGGCAAGTAAATGGGGTTTTAAGCTTCATAAACTGATACATTAATAGGGCCTGTCTTCCTTTTTGAGTGTTGGGATTTATTTTGGACCGGAGGCAATTCATAAATTTCTTATCACACTCACACGGTGAGTATCCCTGGCTAAGGCAGCGATCATGCTGATAGCAGCAAGCGTCTACATCATTAATGGGCCGCCCAGGACCGCTGCATCCAGGACCACACCATTTGTAGCCGGGGAATACACAAAGGGAAAATGGGCTCCTTCTACGATTCATTATATCCACCTCCCGGAATTTTCCTACCATATACATACATATGCATGAAAGGAAAAATCGGTTTGGACGGGAAACCGAATTTTGATGTTCGAATATCAATTAAAAGTAAGGAACTTAAAAAAGTTATTATTGAACATTTCCAAGATCTATTCCCTTTCTTAATTGAATCTGGTGGAGGAACCAGTCTATTTTTCAACAGAAGGGACTACAAATATCCTCTTGGGCTTCTTTGGAAAATAAGAAAACCATGGATGTCATGCAGAAGAGTAATCGAAAGCTCACCTTTCTTTCGGAATGCATGTAAGATATTTCTTCAATAGTCAATGGCTCGTATGCTCTCGGAATGATCAAGAGCATCCGGCCACACTTCGAAAGAATTTCTCATTGTATTCTCTCTTAGATTTTTCTAAGGTATAAACCATCATCACTGTAGGACAATGAATATATTCCTCACGAAGCCCCCCCGCAAGTACCCAATATCCATCACCATATGGACCTACTTAAATTGACTCATCACACACACTTAAATACGTAGTCATTGCCTCCTGTAGTCCACGAACAATCCTGATTTGATTTTACTGTGGCGGTGACAATCGGAAGTTTTACGCGCAAAAGGCAAGATTCATAATAGAATAGAAAAAAGCTTCCAATTATAATGATCATTAGGATGCACGTAATTCTGCAAGAGAGAAGGACTATTATATGCTATTTTATGTCATTGCCGTCCTCGTTATTGTGATGGACCAGCTTTCTAAATATCTAATTCGCACCTACATTGACATCAATGAAACATTTACATTGTGGGGAATACAACTCACACATATTGAAAATAGCGGAATGGCAGGAGGGTTATTTCAAGGCAATGCACGGCTCTTCGGAGTTGTAGCTGTGTTGTTCGTGATAGGTGTTTTATATTTTCGCAGAACCGGAGAAATGAAGGGTGCTCTCATCGATTGTAGTTTTGGGTTCCTAGTTGGAGGAGCAATTGGAAATGGGATCGATAGACTTTTGTTTGGGCAGGTGACAGATTTTATCATTCGCTCTGGCGGAATTCTTAACTTTGCCGACCATGCTATCGAGATAGGGGTGTTCCTGCTTATTCTTTATGGGGTCGTTAGTTGGTTGAAAAATAAGCACTAGATCTGTTCGGTAGACACTGACCTCTATTAAATAGACTCCATACTCTCTTCTCAAAACAGTTCTTGTTCCTTTGCCAAGAATTTCTTTCAAAATCACTCCACACCTCTGGATGCACAAAGGGAAAATATCATCTATTCCATTGGTTTTGGGCTATTGGATTTTGTCACATCTATTATCTAAATATGAAATAGTGCCGTCATAAATAGGCGGCACTTTCTAGATTAACCAATTACACATGTTCAAAATTTACTTTTTTTCATTACTTGAGATCTTCTAGGTTCAACTCAAACTCCAACTCCATGAGATGGTCTGACCAGGTATGGTTTTCTTTTTCTGCCACTTTGACAAAACCTGCTCTGGTGTACATGCCAATGGCTCGGTCCAAGTCGTCCGTCGTATCGAGATACACGGTCTTGAATCCCTTTTGTCTGCAGTAAGCAATAGCCTCATTCAACAGATGTTTTCCAAGCCGGATACCGCGATAGTCGGGATGCAGCAGAAACCATCTCAGCTGCGCCCTTTCGCCATGTCCCAATATGGCGATGAATCCGACAATCTCATTATTGTGCTCTGCAACCCATTGCCTATCCCTGTTGGGATCGTAGTTCATAAGGAAGTCATAAAAAGATTGTGCAACGTATCCCTCAAAAACAGTCGTATAATTGTATTCCTTGTTATAGATCCATCCATGCATGTAAGTGAGATAACCGGCATCGCCCGGTCTTACTTGGTTTCGGATGCTAATATCTTCGAGCTTTAAATCTTTGTTGCCTGTCTTATTCACGTTCCCGCCTCCTTGATAGAACGAGAATATCAAAAGGCTTTTTAACTTTAACAACTATAAAGTTTGTTCAACTCTAAGCCCCCTTCGAATTTCCATTACAGGTGTTACTGCCAACTTAACTACCAAGTCTGCAACACTCTTACGAGATACATCATGCCTTGCCATTTAAATGGTTCACCTTTCTGAGTTATTTCAAAGACAATTTCTCCCTCATAGGTGAACCACCCTGACAAAAAATGATATTATAGGACTAGAAAAAATCATCTAGGAGGATAACTTTTGAAAAAACTTGTAAAAGTAGTAGCTGCTATTATTGAGAATGAGCAACAGGAAATCCTTTGTGCACTTAGGTCCCCAGAAATGTCCATACCCAATCGATGGGAGTTTCCGGGTGGGAAAGTCGAAGCCGGAGAAGATATTTTTTCAGCACTAGAAAGGGAAATTTCTGAAGAGTTGAATTGTAAGATTGAGACTTTTAAAGAAGTATTTAATGATAATACTCATGAGTATGAAACCTTCACCATAAACCTTATTTCGATTAAATGTAGAGTTGTCGAAGGCACTCCTACAAAGAGTGAACACTCCAAACTCGTTTGGCTAAAAAGAGATAATTTAGATTCTTTAAAATGGGCTCCTGCTGACATTCCTGCGGTAGAACAACTAATCCAAGAAATATAGTCTTCTCAAAATGAGAAGACTATACTTTAGTCATTTGTACCATTAATGATGTAGTTGTAAAGTTTATTTTCGATTGGATTTTCCATTACCAAGTTCATATGAACAACTGGAAGCTTTTTCCCCTTACCATCTTCCATCATTGCCTGCTCGATATTATTTTTATCAGGGGTTGCTTTTCCTAAATAATAAAAATCAGTTCCTTCATCATCATCTTTCTTTACAAAAATATGAAGGTCAATCCCTCTTTCTTCCGATTCGATAATTGTTTTCACTTCTTGGGATTCTAGCGTTCTGTTACTTCTTGTTGACCACTTAAGAACCTCAGGGCTTAGGAATTCTTCCGCATAATCTATACTAGATTCGACATCATCATCTTTGTGATAGGTCACAAAAATGGGACAGGTGCCGTGTTTTGTTTTATAACCATATACGGTAGAACTTTCATCGTTAGTCCAATTCAAGAGCTTACATGCATCTTTTCTTGAATATTTCTGATAAAGGGTAAGCGGTTCTTTAGATTCGTATAGCTTAGATTTTTCCTTCGCGCTTTTTATGACATCGGTAACTAGAAAGTTAAAATACGGATTATCCCATAAACTCTCTCGAAACAAATTATTAAATGAAAAGGTACCGTCGTCTTTTAAAATAATAATTGGCTCATTGCCATACTTTTCTTTATAACTTTGTGTAAAAAATTCCAAACTAAAAACGCGTAAAACTGAAGAAATGGTCTCTTCGTCAATAGGACAATTAAAATGAATTAAATTCTCTATAAAATCATCATATTTTACTGTTTCTTTTTTAAAAAGAAGATCTAATAAAATAATCTCATGCTTCCTTTTGCCATTTAAGATCTCGGTAGAAAGCATAGTCAGAACACTGTTTTGATACTTCGTCAATAATGATACTTCTTCCCTTAGCTTCAATAAAAATTGATAATAGTTCGTGTATTTATCGACTATTACCTCCGGGTCAATGGAATGGTTCGTTACAAAATCATATAAATAAGGAGTCCTGCCAATCCGATTTTTCAACTCAACAAAAGCCTCTTTTAAAACTTTTAACGCAGTTAAATTACTGTTGTTAATTGCTTTAAAGATCTGCTTTTTAGCAATTTCTTCAAAATTTATCGTAGAAACACCTTTAATATAGCTCGTATCCTTAATATAACGACGGATATTATCCTTGTTCTGTGATTTATCACCTGAAAGTGCAATGGGAATTAAATAGTTATTTTTATAATTCCCGATAAAGTCAATGATTGTTACAAAGTCCTTTGTTGAATGTTTACGAAGTCCCCGACCCAGTTGTTGAATAAAAATGATACTTGATTGGGTTTGTCTTAGCATGACTACCTGATTTACACTAGGAATATCGATTCCTTCATTAAAAATATCCACAGTAATGATATAATCTAACAAACCTTCTTCGAGCTGCTTTACCCGACGTTCCCGTTCTTCCTGATTGTGATCCCCTACTAAGGCAACTGTTCGTAGCCCTTTCTTATTAAAAGCATCAGCTAATTTCATTGCCTCCTCTTTCCTGCTACAGAACATTAACCCTTTTACTTTTTCTCCTGAAAAGCCATAGTAATGGACTTTTTCAAGAATATGATTAACACGTTCCTCGGTAACAAGCTTTGCTAATACAGCTGTCTCATCAATCAGTTCACCATTATATTCTAGGTCTGTAACTCCAAAATAATGAAAAGGACATAGCATATCTTCTTCCAAAGCTTCTTGCAAACGAATTTCATAAGCGATGTTATAATCAAAAAGCTCAAAAATATTGAAATCATCTGTCCTTTCTGGCGTAGCAGTCATACCCATTAAAAAGCCGGGGTTAAAATAATCAATGACCTTTTGATAGGATTGAGCGCCAGCTTTATGTACTTCATCAATTAAAATATAGTCAAATTCGTTTGAATCAAACTGAGCCAAAGTTTCATCTTTCGAAATGGATTGAATTGTAGCAAATAGATATTTCGCATTTGTCTGTTTACTAGTACCCGACAGTATTCCGAAATCCGTATCTATTCCGCCAAGTATCTTCTTAAAATCATCTTTCGCCTTTTGCAGTATTTGCTCTCTATGAACAATAAATAGCATCCGTTTTGGGCTAAACCGTCTCACATCAAATGCAGACAAATATGTTTTACCTGTACCAGTTGCTGAGATGATTAACCCCTTATTTGCTCCCGCATCACGAATCGCCTGGATTCCTTGTAATGCTGCCTCTTGCATTTTATTTGGCTTTATTTTCAGGGCCTCTTCGATAGAATTGGTACTGTATTGAGAAGGTAATTCTATCACCTGGTCTAAAGCTTTCCTGTGAACAAGTGGTGTATACCTCTTCTCGTACGTTTCAATCCATTCTTCATTTAAAGGAAGCGCACTGTTCCAAACTTCTTCAAATTGATTTTTAAAATGATTAACAATTTCCCCGTTTTCATGCGAAGTTAATTTAACATTCCATTCGTAATTAACTTTTAATGCATGGGCTGTTAAATTGGAGCTTCCAACAATTAAAGAATAATGATTTCTCTGATTAAAAATATATCCTTTTGAATGGAACCCTTCTAAATCAGTCGTCCTAACTTCCACATTTTCAATTTTCATTAATTCTTTAAAGACTTTTGGTTGATTAAAATTTAGAAAAGTTGAAGTTAATATACGTCCCTTAACACCTTTACGCTTAAGATCAAGAAAATGGGATTTCAGGGTGGCCAGGCCGCTTTCAGTAATAAATGCAACTGAAAAAATAAATGAGTCGCAGCTATCTAATTCATCAAGTAAGGTATTTAATACATTTTCGCCTGCTTTTGCATTATTCACTAATAACTTCGGCTTATAGATTCCGGTTTTATTGTACTCTTGATCAATAAAGCCCTTATGCAAGGAGACTTTTAGATTATCGATAAAATTACTCATTTGATCACCATTCATTACCATTTGATACATCAATTGTAATTCTCTCTGATAAGGACTGCAACATTATAATTGCTAGAAAATTTCTATTATTGTTTAGACTGAGTATTGTAATCAATAAGTTCCCACCTTTAATGAATGTAGAAAAAGGACGCCACATATGTTGACGCCCAAGTAAATCATTTGTAAATAAAAAATAGACCTAAAAAATTTCAGGTCTATTTTTTATTAAAGACAATGATATGGTACATATTACAATTTATAATAATCCCCTTTGAAACTCTCAACTTCTTTAAAACCGTTTTTCGTATCAAAGATAATAATTGAGTTTGATGCAATTCTATCATAATCAAAATCGGTGTGATTTGTTAGTAATACCACCACATCAAATTCCCCAAGTTTATCGTAATTCACATTTTCAACTCGGATTATCTCCCCATTCAAAGTGAAACTTTCAACATGAGGGTCATAAACCACAAGATCAGCACCTAACTCTTCTAATGACTCATAGAAACGGAATACTGGAGATTCTCGCACATCGTCAATATCTTTCTTGTACGTAGCCCCTAAGATGGCAATTTTGCTGCCCTTCACTGTTTTTCCATGCAAGTTGAGAATTTGCATGACTTTTTTAATAGAATAGGAATTCATTCTATCATTAATTTCACCCGCAATTTCAATCATCTGGGTATTGTAATTATACTTTTTTGAATACCAAGAAAGATAGTACGGATCAACGGGTATGCAATGTCCCCCAATTCCTACACTTGGATAAAACGCCATGAAACCATATGGTTTTGTATTGGCAGCTTCAATCACTTCCCATGCATCTAACCCCATTTTGTCACAAATAACGGCAAGCTCATTCGACAAGGCAATATTCACAAACCGGAACGTATTTTCATACACCTTCGTCATTTCAGCTGCTTTCGTTGAACTTACTGGGAATACATTTCTACCAATAAACAGTTGAGCAAGTTCCGTACATCTTTCTGTATGACCGCCAACAATCCTTGGCGTATTATCAATCGTATATACTTCGTTAGATGGGTCAATTCTTTCTGGAGAATAAGCTACAAATAAATCTTCTCCAATTTCAAACCCTCTGTCTTCAAGTGATTTAACAATGATTTCTTCAGTTGTAGAAGGATATGTTGTACTTTCAAGGATTATTAATGAACCCTCTGTGGCATTCAGTACAATTGTGTTTGTTGCGTTTTGAATATAAGACAAATCTGGCTGCTTGTGTTCATCAATCGGCGTAGGAACACAAATAACAATGACATCAGCTAATCGAAGTTCAGAAAAGTTATTTGTGGCTCTTAATTTCTTTTGATTTACTAATTGTTTCAAAATATCATCCTGTACATCGCTGATGTAATTTTGACCCGCATTTATGCGATTAACTTTTGTTTCATCCACATCAAACCCAATAACCGAATAACCTAATCTCGCTTTAGATACCATATTCGGCAGACCTACATAGCCCATTCCAATTACACCAATAACCGCACTTTTTGTCTGTAATTTAGCATGTAACTTACTGTAGTGATTCAGGTCTGTTTCGGCCATAAAAAACCCCCCCTTATCTAGTACCCCATGATGTTTTATTAATGGTTACTAACGCCCAAACTCGAATCGGAACTAATATGACCATATACATAAGTGCAAATATCGGAGAAAACAGGTAAACCAATGGATTTTTAAAAATGTAATAAACACCGCTAATAAAGGCAACTAGGAACAAATATCCTAAAGAATAGATAACAAAAGTCATGGCATATGTTTCTGACCATTGAAGGAAAGATGCCACTAGAGATACTGAATAAAACAACCATGTATATCCTTCACCAAGAAGCCACACTAACATAAACGGCTTTTTCCAAGCATGTTTCAATGAGGCAATACTGAATAAATAAGTTGATTTCCCCCAACGGACTTGTTGTTTAAAGAGTTGTTTTAATTTGTTCGGTACGTCCGTCAGACACACAGCTGTGGATTGATATTTTGTCTTCCCGCCATATTTCAAGGAGATATCGGTTAACATCCTGTCGTCCCCGACTTCACAAGGAACCCCAGATACAGTAGGACTTAAAAATTCATCCAAATGGTCCACAACCATATTTGCCCTATGCATACTTATGGCCCCAGAACAAACCAAGACAGCATTGGTAACGGATTGTGCGCCGCGCCCTACTCTAAATGCTTTATCATACACGATGTCTTGTAATCGAGTTAAGAGGTTTTCTTTTACATTTCTTGCGTTAATATGACCTACGACTGACATTACTTGATCGTCATTAAATGGTTTTAATAACTCTCTTACAGCATCCGGGAATATATATCCATCAGAATCAAATAGTAAGAAAATATCACCTGTGGCATGTGTAAATCCCCAGGCTTGTGCCGCCTTTTTCCCTTTGTTTTTTTCAAATTGATGAGTGATGATTTTAGGTAAAGAGGGGTCATTTTTTGAATGAATGACTTGTGCCATTTTACATACTTCAACATAAGCGGAATCATCCGTACTTCCATCATCAATAAAGATAATTTCATGAAGTGGATAATCTTGTTGCAGCAAACATGCTAAACCTTCGTTTACGGATTCTATACTTTCATTGTAGTTGGGGATGATAACAGAAACCTTATAATCTTTCTTAGGTTCCTGTTTTGCAGGATTATAAAAATAAGAAACAACAACCTTTAGTAAAAGGTAGCCAAAACTTATAGTAGAAAAAGCGCCAATCACATATTCCCATGTTTTTTCAGCTCTGATATTTACAAACACAATCGCAGTTAACAATAGAGCATATAAAACAACGACAGTCGTACGAACCAACCAATTTTCCACAACTACAGGCGCTTTCGGTTTCTTTTTCCTTTGATGTAGCTTGAGTTGATCATTTTCAAGCTCATTTTCTATTTGAGACATTTTAATCTCCTTTCATTTAATATCACCATATTTTTTTGCGATACCAATCAGCTCCTCCTCCGGTAACTCTTTAATGCCCCCCTCTTTTCATCAGTTAGTGCATCCTATGTAAATGCATAATTTTTGAAATGGGCAAGTGTTGAGAAAAGGGGGAAATGGTAGAAAAGTAGTAAGAACAAGTAATACAGCAGGATAATTTAGGCCTAGATTTTACGAGGTCTTTTTTCGGAGGGAAGGTAAGTTTTTTAGCAGTAAATAAAAAATAAAAAAGGGCAACGTTGTGCTGCCTTTTGATGTTTTACTTAATTAAATTCTCTTTCTTCAGCACCATTTTATTAATTCCCGGGTTGTCATCCATTTCACTGTCAAAATCATCTAGTAAACAGAATCCTAATTACATAATAGATTTGGCAATAATGGAGATTTCAATTCTTAAGTGCGGTGCCTGTCGCGCGTCGGATTTGTCGAAGATTGATAGGATTTTAAATGAATAGAAGAGATAGAATGAAATTGAAACTGAATATTGTTGGGGTGGTTGATTATGCTCTTCTTTTCGTATCGGGGAGGAGGTTGTAATTATGGAAACAGCTCGTGAAATCCTACGGGAAATTCTGAAAGGAATGGGGTGTGAAAACCAGCATCTATCTTTCAGAAAAACATATTTGTAAGCAAGAGAATCATCCCACGTTAACTGCATTAATTGTTAGGGAGACCTGGTCACACGGGTGCCAAACCATTCTTAGGTATTAAAGTAACGAATAAGCCATATTCCTTGTGAAAGCCCAGTTCGATAGTGCCGGTCGGGTCGGGGAAACCCATCCCGGCCTGGTCAAACATATGGAGGTTCAGCTTGGATAAGGTACTGATTGTATCGGCTAAATGCTGCTAGATTAATAACTATTGAAAAATAACTGTTCCTGTTGATACCTTACCGTAGCATCTTTATATGCAAAATTAAATTTATCTGTATAATTCATTAACACTTGTGTTTTTTCTTTTTCCATTTGCAAATTTTATTTCAAGCACCTACAACTGGTACTGAATTCAAGATAGATTTCCCCTTCGGTTCCCCTACTATCCCCTCCTCTATACTGAAAACCAGTTCTCCTCGTAAAAATGTTTTCGTTACCCGTGCGCCGATTTCCATTCCGATATATGGGCTATGGGGATTTTTATAGTACAGACCTTCAGCGCAAACTGTATAAGATAGGCTTGGGTCAATAAGAATCAGATCCGCGTCATATCCTTCCGAAATTTCCCCTTTTTCTAATAAGGAAAATCGTTTAGCAGGCTGGCATGCAATTAGATTGGCAAAATCAACAACACTCATTCCACGTTTATTTACTGCCAAATCAAACATGACATCAACACTATTCTGAGCACCGGAAATCCCCCCATGTGCTTCAAAGATACTCCCTTGCTTCAGATCACTGGTACACGGTGAATGATCAGAACTGACCCAGTCAATTTTTCCCTGAAGCAAACATTCCCAAAGTGCTTCCTGCTCCTTTGGATAACGCAGCGGCGGCTGACATTTAGCAACTGGGCCAATACGTGCCAAATCATCTGCATTAAGTGCAAAGTAGTGCGGGCACGACTCCAGTGTAATATTCACACCTTCAAGCTTCGCTTTCTCAATTAAAGTAACCGCTTCTGCCGAACTAACATGAACAATATGAACGGGACAGCCCGTTGCTTTGGCGAACAGTATCACACGCGATACAGCTTCTACTTCAGCAAGGATGGGACGAGAATCCACAAAATCGTAGGCACTCGTTTTTCCCTCTCTCACCTTTTGTCTTTCCAGACCGTCCGTAACTTGGTCATTTTCGCAATGAATCAGCAGGATTTTCCCCAATGCAGCAATTCGCTTCATCCCTTCCAGAAGCATATAATCATCGATGCTTTTGAAATCTCCCGGTATATCTGTCTGATAGGTGGAAAGAAAACACTTATATGCGATTGCACCTCCATCGGCAAGTTCTTCTAAATTATCAAGATTATCCGGTGTAAGCCCTCCATAAAAGGCGTAATCAATATAATTTTTTCCAGAGGCCAAGGTTATTTTTTTCTCTAGAGCCTCCTTGGTCGTGGTAGCAGGCAAAGCATTAAGGGGCATGTCAATATAAGCGGTCACACCACCTGCTGCCAGCGCTTTCGAACCGGTTTCAAATCCCTCCCAGTCCGTTCTTCCAGGCTCATTAATATGTACATGAGTATCAATCATTCCTGGAAGGATATACTGCCCTTTTGCATCAATGACCTCCAGATGATCTTTTCTCGGTATAGTGGCTGCAATGTTTGAGATTTTGCCTGCGGTAATTTCGATTTCTCCTTCCACTACCCCTTTTGGAGTGACAACTTTTCCATTGGTGATGATGGCCGTTGCCGTCATTTTGGAAAATCCCCCTTTCAAAAATCAATTTGTAATTTATCATAGCAGAAGTTTACTAGTTTTAAAGTTATGTGTAAGGCAATCTGACAAAGAACTTGCCACACCCATCTTTAAGTTGGATGATAAAAATTAAATTTTGAAAAAAATAAACCCACTACCGAAAGGATGATTTTATGGAAAATCAAGTGCTTGAGAGATTAAAATGGCTGGCAGAGTATGGGAAGGACAGCCAAAGCGGAATCACGAGACTCGTCTACTCTGACCCATGGTTGCAAGCGCAGCATGGGCTCAAAAATTGGCTTATACAAGAAGGGTTTTCTGTCGACATCGATGCAGTTGGGAATCTGCTAGCCAGCATAAAGGGAGCAAGCCAGCCGGATGAAGTGGTTTTGACAGGCTCCCATTTGGACAGCGTCGTCAATGGCGGGATTTATGACGGTCAATATGGAATCATCGGCGGCGCGCTGGCCATCATCGATCTTCTTAAAAAGTACGGTCCGCCAAAGAAAACGCTGCAGCTTGCTGCATTTGCAGAAGAAGAGGGAAGCCGATTTCCCTATGCGATGTGGGGAAGCAGAAGCATGTTTGGACTGGCTAAACCAGAAGATATCGATGGGATTGTTGATACTGACGGGATCAGCATGATGGATGCCATGCGAGAATTAGGATACTCAGCCGAGCTCTCACCAAAACAAAATGTAACGGCCTTTATTGAGCTGCATATCGAGCAAGGAAGTGTTCTTGAAAAAGAAAATAAAGACATTGGAGTGGTTTCCAGCATTGTCGGGCAGCAAAGATTCCTAGTAACGGTCCTGGGCGAACCCAATCATGCAGGCACTACCCCAATGGGCTACCGCCGTGACGCCATGAAAGCTGCCAGCTTCATGATCAGCCGAATCTTGACATTGGCCGATGAAGCGGGCGATCCGCTTGTTGCCACTGTGGGAAATTTTCAGCTGGAGCCCAATATTTCAAATGTGGTCCCTGGAAAAGCCATCTTTACACTAGATGTTCGCCACACCAACGAATCCGATTTGGAAAACATAACGCATTTGATAAAAGCAGAAATAGGTGCGATTGCGAAAAAACAAAACGTCGATGTAAAAATCGAGGCCTGGTTTACCTCAAAGCCTGTGCCAATGAGTGAAAAAATCATTACGCTCTTACAAGAAAGCTGCGAACGCAAAAAAATCCCTTTTAAGCCCATGCATAGTGGGGCGGCTCATGATTCCCAGGTAATTGCACCAATTATTCCAACCGCGATGATATTTGTACCAAGTCAGTCAGGGATCAGTCATTCTCCCCTCGAATATACGGATGAGCAGGCGTTGGAAAAAGGAATTGAAGTGCTGGCAGAAGCGTTGCACCAGCTGGCTTATTGACTGAATTTTTATAAAAGACAAAAAATACACCGTCACATAATCTTACAAGCTCCTTGTCATCGACCTCTCCAAGTAGGATGATGGTATCAAAATTCAGGAAAAGCAAAACATACTTGTTTTCCGAAAGGGTGGTTTTATGAAAAAGTTAAAATGGTCGTTGTTGATTTTAAGCAGTGTCTTTCTTTTAATCCTGAGTGCTTGCGGCACATCACAAGAAAGCTCCGCTTCCGATTCTTCCAAAGTGTCGACAGAAGACAATGGACAGAAGACAGCCGAAATCAAACTTGGATATGCAACCTGTGCTCATTGCTTAGCTATGTCACTAGTACCTGACTATGTGAAAGATGTTAAAATCGATGCAAAAAATTTCCCATCAGGGAACGACGTCCTGACTGCACTGGTCTCTGGCAGTTTAGACGTGGCACAAGTGACGTATCTTCACTACATAACAGCGCTTGATAAGGGATTAGACTTAGTGGCCATTTCCGGTCAGATTAATGGCGGTTCTGAAATCCTGGTCGGAAATGACATCTCTCTTAAAGCAGATGACTGGGATGGATTTAAGAAGCTTGTTGCCGAGCGTAAAAAATCGGGAAATAAATTAAAAGTGGCCGCATCCCGAGGAAATGCTCAGGATATCCACATGCGTGGAGAGTTCAAGAAACATGGCATTGATCCGGTTAATGACATTGAATTTGTCAATATCGCCAATCCTGCTGACCATGCCAGCGCATTAGAAAACGGCCAAGTAGATGTGATTTCAACGGTTGAACCATTTGCCTCCCAAATCCGCTTGAATAAGTCTGGTAAACATTTTGCCTATCCATATGACCAAGCTGCAGGCAATCTAACGAACTTAATTGTAACTCGTTCTGATGTCCTCAAAGAGCATAAGGCAGAACTGCAAGAAGTGGTAACAGGCGTGGTGAATTTAGTGGATGATTTAAAACAAGATAAAACCAAGTGGTTGGATGTCATCAGTAAAAATACCTCCTTATCAGATGATATTGCAACGGAGGCTCTGAAAAATTCCTATCCCGATTACAATATGCATGAAAAAGAAACCCTTGCTATCGCAAAAATGATGAAAGACTTGAACTATATTCAAAATGATGTGGCTGATAAAGCGAAAAAAAATATGGACTATGAGTTCCTTGAAAAGGCCACCGGCAAGTTAGCAGAAGAACTAGGCAAAGAATAATGGAACCTATTGGCTTATGGCATCCTACTAAAACAGCTTCTTTCAATCGTGAGTGCGGTATCCCCCGCCCTCACGATCTGAATACACAAATTCGCAGTTCTGAAACTTCACAAAAGATAGGAGGAACATATATGAAATTGAAACAGACCATCGCATCATTTTCTACTAAACTTGTTGTCCCTCTCAGTATCATTGTCATTTGGGAATTATTTTCGAGATTAGGCTTTGTATCCAGTGCCCTGCTGCCTGCCCCAACGAAAATACTTGTATCATTGGGTGATTGGATTACTGGCTCGACTGGAGCAGCTGAAGTCCATAGCGGCCAATGGCTGAACGATGCAGCCAGCAGTGCATGGCGTGTCATAGCAGGCTATAGTTTAGCCGTTGTTACTGCGGTCACCATTGGGATTATCATTGGCTGGTCAAAATTTGCAGAAAAGTTATTGGAACCGACTATCCAAATCCTGCGTCCCATCCCTCCTGTTGCATGGATCCCTCTCGCCATCATTTGGTTTGGAATCGCAAATCGTCCAGCTATCTTTCTTGTATTTTTAGCCTCGTTCTTTCCCATTTTGGTTAATACCATTCATGGCGTCCGAACCATTGACAAGAACTTAGTGCGGGCCGGCGGGATGATGGGAGCCAATCAGTGGCATCTATTACGATATGTGATCCTTCCTGCCGCCCTTCCAAGTATCTTTTCCGGAATGAGAATTGGGGTAGGTTCAGCCTGGATGCTAACAGTAACAGCAGAAATGATTGCGGTGAAAAGTGGACTTGGGTATGTTCTCTGGGATGCCTATTATTTTCTCCGCTATGACCTTGTCATTGCCAGTATGGTCAGTATCGGGTTGCTTGGATTTTCTACTGATTTTATCTTAAAGAAAATTATCGCGGCCGTGCTTCCTTGGCAGCGGGGCGTATCCATTGAAAGCACACAATCTTAAGGGGGATGGGTAAATGGAATTCTTAGAAGTAAAAAATGTGGAGAAGGTATTTAAAGATGAAAAACGCGGCACTTCCGTAAAGGCCTTAGAAAATATAAATTTTTCAATTAAAGAGAATGAGTTTGTCTGCCTCCTTGGGGGCAGCGGCTGCGGCAAATCTACCTTGCTCAATATGATTGCTGGATTTGAAAAGCCAACGGCTGGAGAAATTTTGGTAAACCGCAAGAAAATTGAAGGAATGGGCGCTGATCGCGGAATGGTCTTTCAAGCACCTACCTTAATGCCATGGTTAACCGTTTCAAAGAATATCTCCTTTTATTTAAAACTTCAAGGAATGAGCAGGAAAAAGCAAAAGGAAGAAGCCCAAAAATATATTGACATGGTAGGACTGACAGGATTTGAAAATCACTATCCCCATGAATTGTCGGGCGGGATGAACCAACGTGTTGGAATTGCGAGAGCATTGCTTCAGAATCCTTCCCTAATCTTAATGGATGAACCATTTGCAGCCCTTGATCCATTTACGAAAACAGACATGCAGGAGGAGTTGGCCCGCATCTGGCAGGAGCATAAACGGACGATCATCTTTGTTACCCATTCTGTTGAAGAGGCCCTAATCCTTGGAACAAAAATTATTGTTCTTAGCAATCGCCCTGGCAGAGTAAACAAAATCATTGATCTGGATATGAGCCGTCCGCGGGACACAACTTCCCCAATCTTTAACCAATACAAGCGGGAAATTCTCGATTTAATTGTAAAAAACAAAAATACCAGTGAACGCAAAACACCCATCCACCAAGTGATATAGGGGGCAAATGTAGTGTGCACGATGATGATGAAACGGGATTTACTTGTAGCAGCAAAGACGGTCGATACACCCAAAACACTCCTTACTTTTGCTTATAAGCCAACAGGTGTAAACCGCTATGGCTTTCTATATTTCAAAATGGGCTGGCAAAAAGGGGTCAATTCCGGCATCAACGAGAGTGGGCTAGCTGTGCTTTCCTCCTATGCCGGAACGAAACTGCCAAAGTCTGAGAACCAGGATACACGCGGATTGGCGAATGAATTGGCCTTATCCCGGTGTCGTACGGTTCAGGAAGGCTTGCACACATTAGAGACATTTTTTACAGAACAACCCAGCGGAGTCGGAGGAACTCATTTCCTTATGGATGCAGAGGGTGGAATGGCCGTATTCGAACACGAGCCGCATCTAAGCACAAAAGGGCAGCTAATCCAGTCAGATTATATGATACGCGCAAATGAATCCCTTCTTTTACAGGATGAGGAAATGAGGTTAATAGAATGGGAGGATCGTAGACTGCGATATACTCAAGCTGAAATGGGGATAAAGGAAATGAGCGGGGCCACATGGCTAGAAGAGATGAAAAAGCTTCTAAGCACCCATCTCCCGAACGATCAGCAACAAATCGGGTCCCTATGCATTCATGATTTTGAAAACAAAGGTTCGAGAAGTAAGGATTTATCCGTTCACTCGACAGAGACAGCATTGATTATTGATATAAAAAATAGAAGGCTGATTTATTCTGATGGCCCCCCCTGCCACAATCAGTGGGCAGCTCTTACTTTCAACCATTGAGGTGTTAACATGTTGTTTTTAATAAAAGGAGATCTCCTTACACTAAATAAGAATGCTGACATTCTTTATCAATCGGCTGTTGTCGTCAACAATAACCTCATCCAGGATATCGGAGACTATTCGGCCATGATCGAGCAATATCCAATGGCACAAATCATTGACTGTTCTTCGATGATGGTTATGCCCGGATTTGTAAATCCTCACTATCATGGGGCACTTGTCTCCACCAGAGGTGTAGGAGCAGACACAGGGGTTCCGCCCCTATACTCCCGCAATATCCCTCAAGGGGTTCTCTTAACGGAAGAAGAGTGCGATATGTTTAACATCCTTGGCTATGTTGAGGCACTGAGAGCCGGTAATACCTGTATTGGCTCCAATTACATTCAATCCGAAAAAAGTATTCAGGCGCTTGCCGATCTTGGTCTGCGCGGGGTCATAAGCGAACGGATCCATAACGTCGATTTTTTCCGTATCCCTGAACATCTCTATCTTCTAGATGAAGAAGCACAATACAAGACACTATCAAAGAACGTGGAACTAATCGAGAACTGGCATGGCAAAGCGAATGGCAGAATAACTTGCCATTTCGGTCCTCATGCACCAGACACGTGCACCACCCCTTTTTTAGAAGATATCATTTCACTTGCAAAGAAGTATGATGTCGGGATTACTACCCACCTCGCTCAAAGCAACATGGAAGTGGAAGAAATTCAGCGTAGAGATGGATTGACACCGGTCCAATTGTATAATGAGCTTGGCATTCTTGGACCGAAGACAGTTGCGGCACACTGTATCCACTTAACGGAAGCAGACCAAGAACTCCTGGCGAACACCAATACAAGTGTTGCCCATGTGCCGGAAGGAAATTTGAAAAAAGGCGATGTCGCCCCCATTTCCTCCCTTGAGGAAAAAGGAGTAAACGTTGCAATCTGTACCGACTCCATGTCTGCTAGCATGTTTGAATCGATGCGGTTTGGGATGGCTGTTCATCGGCTGTCGAGCGGCAGGCGGACAGAACCTGCGCCCCGCCATTTAGTTGAAATGGCGACACTAAATGGAGCCAAAGCACTTGGGATGGCAGAAGAAATCGGCTCTATCGAAATCGGAAAGAAGGCCGATCTTATTGCGGTAAAGAAGGAAAAGTACCATCTAACACCGATTATTTCTCCTTATGGAACACTTGTCCATTCTGCACAGGCAACGGACGTTGAGCATGTTTGGATTGACGGCGAATGGCGTGTGAAAGACGGGAAGGTTCTTGGTATTGATGAAGCGGAACTTTGCTCCCATATACAAAAGCTGGCCAATCAATGCTGGGGCCGTTATAGCTAAAATCACACGTGAATTGGAGGGAGAAAATGGATCCATACGCAATCGAAAAATCAATGCCCTATTACGATCAAATTTATTATAAGCTTCGGGAAATGATTCTTTATATGAAAATTAAACCCGGAGAACGGGTTTATGAATCGAGGTTGGCAGGTCTGTTTAATACAAGCCGCAGCCCTGTCCGCGAGGCAGTCAAAGCCCTCATTAAAGAAGGTTTGCTCGTATCGGATGAAAAATCCCGCATCTTTGTGTTTGAACCTACTCTAGATGATATCGTCCAAATTTACCAATGCCGGATGGCTTTAGAGTCCTTAGCCGCCAAGCTGACCACCGAAACAGCAACAAACGATCAGCTTGAAGAGATTGGAGAAATCATCGAAAAAACGGAACGATTTCTCGTTGATGAAGAACACAATCGCGAGAGACTGATTGAACTGAACACTGAATTTCATGAAAGCATCATCCTATATAACAATAACCAGCTATTGAAAAAGCAATTAAGAGATATTAATTCATTAAGCTATTATTTCCGTGTTCTTAACTTTACAGGGAAGAACCGCGGAAAAGAGCTCTACGAGGAACATAAACACATCTATCAATATATGAAGAATCGTGAAAGTAAAAGAGCTGCGGCCGCGATGATGATGCATATCGAAAACGATATAACCCACTTTCTTGAAACTAACACTACTTTGTAACGCTTAGGAGGAACCTAGAATGAGACCTGAACCAAAGAAAATTGGAATGCTGACCCCTTCATCTAATACAGTACTTGAACCAATCTGCTCAGCCATGACGGCGAATTTAAAGAATATTACCTGTCATTATGGGCGTTTTGAAGTAACAAAAATCTCATTGGAACAAGATGCCCTTAGTCAGTTTGACTTTGAGCCAATGCTGAAAGCAGCCGAATTGCTGGCTCATGCTGAAGTGGATGTCATTGCTTGGAATGGAACATCTGGCGGATGGCTCGGATTCGAAGTGGACCAAGAGCTTTGCCGGAAAATTACGGAACGTACCGGCATCCCGGCGACCACATCGATGCTTGCCCAAATGGAAGCCTTTCAAGCCAATGACGTCAAAACCCTTCATCTCGTTACACCGTATATCTCCCCCATCAATGAGTTGATTGCTGAACAATATTTGAAACATGGCGGCATCCGAACGATTCAGCAAAAGGGGCTGGGGCAGACGGTGAATCGTTCCTTCAGCCAAGTAACAGATGAAAGAATTGAAGAAATGATAAAAGACGTTGCCGTTGATCAGGCCGACGGTATCAGCATTGTTTGTACCAACTTTCCAGCCGTCACTAAAGCAGATTATTATGAAGAAAAATACGGGTTCATCCTTTACGATACCATCACCGTTTTATTGTGGCAGTGCATGCGGATGATGGGTGAAGATCCTTCTTCCATAAATGGCTGGGGAAAAATCTTTGATGTCAAGCAAACAGTACTCAACGATTAATAGAAAGGAGCCAGCATGAATGGCCAAAATATTCATTTCCGGTGAAATTCCGGACATCGGTTACGAACTACTCTCAGAGCACAAATTGACAGTGTACACAGGAAAAAAACTTATTACAGAAGATGAATTAATCGAGGGAGTCAAGGATGCCGACGCCCTCCTTTGCCCCCTCTCCACTAAGGTAACAAAAAGTATCATGGAGGCTGCTCCTCATTTACAAATCATTGCTAACTTCGGGGCAGGCTTTGATAACATTCATATTGAAGCAGCCAAGGAAAAAGGGATTTTGGTAACGAATACACCAGGTGTTTCTACAGAAGCCACGGCAGAACTGGCTCTTGGTTTAATGCTCGCCCTTCTCAGACGGATTCCTGAGGGAGACACACTCTGCCGCACAACCGGGTTTGATGGCTGGGCACCGCTTTTCTTTTTAGGAAGAGAGTTGGCTAATAAAAAGCTTGGCATTGTAGGTTTCGGAAAAATCGGGCAGGCAGTAGCCAAACGTGCGAAGGCTTTCGGAATGGATATTTATTATACCGGGCGTGCGAAGAAACCAGTTGAACTGGAAGATCAGTTTGATGCAACCTATTTGGAACTCAATGAACTTCTGCAGACGTGTGATATTGTAACGGTACATACTGTATATAATGAAGAAACACATCACCTTTTTACAAAAGAGGCATTTGCACGAATGAAGAAAAGTGCTTTTTTCCTTAATTTATCAAGGGGACCTGTCGTCAAGGAGATGGACCTTGTTCAAGCGCTTCTATCAGAGGAAATTGCTGGGGCAGCACTTGATGTATTTGAATTCGAACCTCACATTACCGAAGAATTAAAACAGTTAAAAAACCTGGTCCTTACACCTCACATAGGCAACGCAACAGTAGAAGCAAGAGAAGAGATGGCCAAACTTTCAGCCAAAAATGTGTTAAATGTATTGGAGAATCATACACCTTTAACTCCGGTTTTTTAAGAAGACTTAGTGAAGCAAGGTCCCACCCTTGCTTCACTTTTATTTTCAATAGGGTTTCCTTTTGATCTATCCAAAAATCTCATTTACTGATGGTAGGTTTCACAGAAAACTAATTAAATAAGGATGATTATTGAGATTTTGATTGTTCTAATGTTCCTTTATATTGCCTAGCATATCAGATATCTTCCCTTTACCAATCAATATCTTCCGGATACTCCACAAGTGACTTTAATTCAGTCACCGAGCAATTGTATTTCCTCGCAGCCTCCATCATGCAGCTTTTAACCTTTTGATCTACAATCCCCTGCTCCGCTAGACGCTTAGCCATAATGGACCTAGATTGATTGTGCACTGATCAAAGATTCTGTTTGGCTAATGAAATTGTTCTCAGCTAAAATCCCTTAGCGGCTTTGATATTATACAAAATTTACCATTAGTATGATATTATATATCTAAAAGATACATATCATTTAGATAGGGGGGATAATTTTTGAAGAAATACAATCACACCACATACGCGATCCTTGGAATTCTAACGACTGACTGCAAGTCCGGTTATTCCATTAAGCAGCAAATCGACCAAAGTCTCAATCATTTCTGGAAAATTAGTTATGGCCAGATCTACCCAACGTTAAAATTCATTGTTGAGGAAGGATTAGCCGAAGTCCAAACCTCTTCCAATATAGGAAAGCCGGACCGTCATGAGTACTTCCTCACACCCAAAGGAATCGAGACGTTAAAGGCCTGGCTGGAGCAGCCAATCGAGCAAATCCCCACGGAACGAAATGAAATTTTGCTCAAACTGTTTTTTGGACGCTATCAATCCAAGGAAAGCAAGGTGCTCCTTCTGGAGGATTACAAACGAAAATTGCAGGATCGCTTCCAAACCTATCTTAGTATTGAACAGGTCATTACCCATTACCAACAAAACCACGAGGATGCCCGCTATTGGCTGTTCACATTGGATTATGGAAAGCGGGTAACAGTGGCTGCCATCGACTGGTGCACCTTTACGCTTGAACAACTCTTAAATGGGGAGGAATAATCATGTCCAAACAAATCTTTACGGGGCGTTACACCACCGAGAATGATGAGAATGTTGTCGTTTTTATTATTGGAATGAGAATCAATAGATTCCTTGCCCCGCATAAATGGCTTCCTGTCGCCACTTCTATGCCTGGGATGATTCAAGAGCTTTATCAAAACCAAGAGGAACTGGGCTTTTTGTCCATGGAAAGCTTTTTCGGTCTTAGGACGACTATTATGATTCAATATTGGCGGTCCATCGATGACCTGCTTTCCTATGCAAGGAATGAGAAACACCTGACGGCATGGAAGAACTTCAATACCAAAGTGGGCAACAATGATGCTGTGGGCATCTACCACGAAACCTATCAAGTGACAAGCGGTGAGTATGAGGCGATTTATGGGAATATGCCGCTTTATGGGCTAGGAAAAGCAATGAAGCATATCGCGATAACGGAAAAGAAAAATTCTGCTCATAAACGACTGAATCGTCGTCCAACAAGCTAATGAGTCCAGAGGCCCATACATTTATTCTTGATAGGTTCCACCGTAACATAAATGATGTTGTTCTTTTAATAGATCCATTTTTTATAAAATCTGAATGGATTAAACACAAATGAAGCATAAGTACCAAAGTGTACCTATGCTCTATTTTTGTTTTTTAGAATTTAGTTCTCTATTTCGGAATATATGGCAGGTCGCCACTCTTGGGAACAGTCATCACATGCTCTTCTGTATAAGCCATGAATGACCCCGGCCCGAACTCCCTGCCAATACCTGATTGCTTCACGCCGCCAAACGGAAAACGGATATCAAATCCTTGTAACGCTGCAGTGTTAATCATGGTAACACCTGCTTGAATTTGGCGTGCAACCCGAATGGCGTGTTCCTCTTCCCCCCATACAGAAGAGGTAAGCCCATACTCGCTTTTATTTGCTTCTGCAATGGCCTGTTCCTCAGAATCGTAAGGCAGGATAGGCACAGCCGGACCAAATTGCTCCTCCACTACAATACGGCTGTTGTAATCGGCGCCCAAGACAAGGGTTGGCTGCAAAAAGTACCCCTTATTAAAAATATCTTCATCAACGATGGTCCCTAACTTAATAATTTCACATCCATTATTTTTCGCATCTTCCAAAAGACTTTGAACGAATTGGACTTGTTTTGCATTATTGACAGGACCAACGGTAGCCTCAGGATTGAGTTGATCGCCAACGCGGATCCATTTATTTGCCGCTTCGATATATTTTTTTACAAATTCATCATAAATAGAGCGATGTACGTAGACACGCTTGGCAATCATGCAAATTTGACCGCCGGTGAGAAAGTTGGCTATGACCATGCGGCGTAATGCTTTTTCATCATTGAGATCGAAGTCTTCCAGAACAATTCCTGGATCATTTCCCCCTAATTCCAGGGTGATTTTTTTGATGGTGTCTGCCGCAGCTTTCATAATCGTTGACCCGGTTTTGGTACCTCCAGTAAAGGCGACCTTCATTATTTTAGGGTTGGAGGTAAGTTCCGCGCCAACCTCACCTCCTCCATGCACGATGTTTAGTACACCTTTTGGAAATTCTGCGGCAATGATTTCAATAATTTTATGAATGGCAAATGGTGCAAACGGAGAAGGCTTGACGACCATCGTGTTCCCGCAGAGCAACGCTGGAACGACCTTCACTAATGACAAAATAATTGGATAGTTCCAAGGCGTAATCGCACCCACGACTCCAACGGGATCATGTGCGACAATAACCCTGCCGTTTTCATCCTCAAAGACGTTATCTTTTATTTGTTCTTTGACGATTCCACTTTGGTAATCCATCCACATCGTTGAAATGGTAATTTCACCTTTTGCATCATACAAAGGCTTTCCGTGCTCACGAGCTAAAAGAACACTGAGTTCATCAATCCTTGCTTTAATTTTTTCAGAAGCAGATTTCATCTTGCTGATTCTTTCGTCAACAGATGTTTTTGACCATGTTTTAAATGCTTCCTCAGCTGCATCAATGGCTGCTTTTGCTTCCTCAAGCGTATTGTCTGGAAAATATCCTACAATTTCGTCTGGATTTCCTGGATTTTCACGTGGAACATGTTTACTCGACTCAACATTTTGACCATTAATATAGGCATTAACTGTAATTGGTGCGTTATTTGCAGGCATTAGATTTTTCCCTCATTTCAATTCAATGTTCAATGATTAGCTTTTCTTTACTGTTATAAACTATTCAATAATAATAATGCGTGAATTGACCTAATTTGTAGTTGCTCAAAATGATGATACTTTTTAGAAGTCTTATTCGAATCATTTACTATTTTTTCCGTCTTGGTTATAAATCTCCCACTTTATGCCTGGAAAGTAGGCGAACAGTGCCAGTCACTTCTCCCCGGAATGATAGTCTTTTTTCACAAAGCATCAGGTACTTCAATATTGTTTAAATTCCTTCAAAAATTCCGAGACCAGGAAAATCAATCTTGAAAAGATACCGTAATGATCGATGTTAACGGACATGCTTGAGTGATTTCGACGACCATACTATCACTGAATGACGTCGCTTGGCAGCCTTTTATGTTGATCTCTCTAGCTATTCGTTGATTTTCTATTTTTGAAAGACGCAAAAAATGCAACCTCAATCTTGATAGCTTTGAATCATATTAACCATGTGAGCATAAGCTCCTCCTGCACGTACGGCAGAAGCTACCATGATGGCTTCCGCAAGTTCTTCACTTGTTGCACCTTGTTTGTCGGCATTCTTGGAATGAACAACAATACAATAGGGACATTGAGTCGTGTTAGCAACTGCTACCGCAATGATTTCTTTCATTTTAGCACTTAGTTTTCCTGCTTTTGTGGCTGCCGCACTAAATGCTTGATAGCCTTTGAAACCATCTGGAGCAAACTTGGCTAATTGGCCTAAGTTTTTTAAATTAGAACGAGCATAAAGTACATCTGATGCTTCATTATCTTTTGCATTGTGCACATGCGTGCTATGGGTAACCGTGCCGCCCGCTTCGACTGCAGCCGTGACGAATACAGCTTCAGCTAATTCTTCTAATGTCGCTCCTGCTTTTTTCGCAGCCTTTGTATGGGCATCAATACAATAAGGACATTGTGTTACATGGGTAATCGCAACAGCAATGATTTCTTTTTCCTTTTTGGATAAAGCTCCATCTTGAAAAACAGCTGCATTAAAATCATTAAAGGCCTTTAATGGTTCAGGTGCAAGGTCTTTTAATTTGGTTAATTCTTGTGTATTTTCTTTTGCATATAAATTAGTTGGCATTTTCAATGCTCCTTTTCCATTTTATATATAGTCTGCATCATTCATGAACAATCATGAATGAATTCTTACCATCCGCTCGGTACAGTCATCCTAACCATTCAATCAATGTATTGTGATTTTTATATAAATGTTCAAAATTCCGTCACAAACATTACCATCATCTTGCATTAACATAAAACTATAGACCTATAAAGTTAACAAATATATAAATACCCAAACCCTATATTTAAATACATGCACCTTAGTAAAGGAAAGGTGAAGAGCTATGCGATATTTCTGGAGGCTGTGTTTATCAGCGATTATCTTTTTCTTCAATTTACTGTTTAGTTTTATTCCCACAGGAAATTTTTCATTCGAAGCGGTACTTTCTCTTTTTATCAATGGAGGGATTGGCTGGCTTATTGGGACTCAGATTGATAAATATCGAATGTCAAAAAAAGAACTAGGATCAACCAAAACGGTACTAAAAGATTACTCCTTTGCTATGGATACGATTGGGGATGCAATCGGAATTATCAATGAAACAGGCCAATTTGTATTTGCTAATGAGGCGCTGGCCAAATTGTACGGCTATCCTAAAAAGGAGTTCTTTACTTTACAATTGCGGGATTGTTATGTAAATGAATCCATTCATGACTTTGACGGCGCATCCATACCTGAATCATGGCAAGGTTATTGGAAAGGTGAGGCGGTCGGCATCAAAAAAGATGGCACCACATTTCCTCAGGAAATATCTTTATCCATGATAAAAGAATCACAAAATACCATCTGCATTTTTAGGGATATTACGGAGCAAAAAAATTATGAAGAGTTCATGAAATATGCTGCCGAACATAATGATCTGACCAATTTGCCAAACCGAAGGAAATTAATTCATGATCTTACTAGTATTAAGCAAGATGAAAAGCAAACCTCTCTCTTATTTCTTGATTTAGACCGTTTTAAATGATAAATGATAATTATGGCCATGATATTGGTGATTAATTATTGAAGAATGTTGCTAAAAGGCTGCTCTCCTTTGAGGATAAGATGATTAACGTTTACCATCACGGCGGCGATGAATTTATTATTATTATTCAATGCACGAATATAACCTATATAAAAGAACTAGCAGCAGCCATTATCAAAAGGATCCAAGAACCCTATTCTATTAATGGGATCGAAATTTGGATTACGACCAGTATCGGCATCAGCTTTTACCCCCATCACACGCATGATATAACCGACTTAATAAAGTTTGCAGACACAGCCATGTATTACGCAAAATTGGATGGGAAAAACACCTATAAATTTTTTAATGAAGAACTGGAATGGAAGATCGAAAGGAAATCGAGACTGGAGTCTGAATTAAGAAAAGCTTTAATAAATAAAGAACTGCACATGTTCTATCAGCCAAAATTTCAGCTGGATAGTTTTGAAATAGTGGGCATGGAAGCCCTTATTCGCTGGGAGCATCCTGAGTTAGGCCTGATTTCACCTACGGAATTTATTCCTATAGCAGAGGAAACGGGACTAATCATTGACATTGGGAAATGGGTAATCCATGAGGTATTGCGGCAAATGCGAACCTGGCAAGATCAAGGCTATCCTTGTATGAGAGTTTCCGTTAATGTTTCATCCAGGCAATTTCGTGATAAGGATTTAGTCCAAACCATTCGTTCCGGTCTGGTTATCTTTCATATTGATCCAAATCTCTTTGAAATTGAAATTACGGAGAGTGAAATCGCTGATACCGAGTTAACTATTCCCATCCTAAAGTCGTTAAAAGAAATTGGGGTCAGCATTTCCATTGATGATTTTGGAACCGGCTATTCCTCTCTTAATGTTCTAAAGGACTTGCCAATTGACACCATAAAAATCAATCAGTCATTCGTACGTGATCTGTTAGAGCATCCTAAAGAAAATCTATTAGTCATGGCCATTCTTGAAATTGGAAATATCCTAGGTTTAAAAGTTGTAGCAGAAGGGATTGAGACTGAGAAACAGCTTCAGCATCTTTTAATGTTAAATTGCCGCATTGGCCAAGGCTATTATTTTAGCAAACCGATAAAAGTGAATGAATTTGAAAGCAAATTTCCGAAAGCTACCACTTCAGAACTTAGCCTAATAAGAGCATAGGCTTGGATAAAGGAATCTCGTTGTTCGCCACATCCTGGGCCAGTTGCGTCTACGGCAATAAAAGTCCTCTCTTTGACTTATTGCCGTAGGTTTATTAACCCCTGGCTGTTTAAACTTGCTTTTATGCTTGAGAGGTAATAGGGTGTTTAATTTGCAATGGAAAGAGATCGTCTCCACCAGTTCTTACGAATAACACTTCATCCCCATTATAAATATCTCTTTTTGTCTCTATCCCTATATAATCTGGCGTATAATGAAAAACGACTTTCTTGGTATCTACGTCAGAAATCTTTGTAAGAACTTCCTCAATATGTATCTCTTTTTTTGAAATTATATCAAAAATGTCGATTTGTTCTTCTTCCTTCTTATAAATGACAATGACATCCTCTTGTTCTAAGTAATAAATATCATGGTAAAAAACGTATAAACAATAGAACATAAGGATGCCTTGAGCATTTTCTGTTCCAAAAATTTTGGAAACCGGCATTCTTTCTTTTGCAAATTGATATATAAAGTCAAGATCCTCTGTTTTTTTTCCATTGAGCTTACGAATACCTGAACTATCTGTATGACCGGGTAGGAATTCCATTGAATATTGATACTCATCGACTCGTTTAAACCCAAACTTAGGATAAAAATCTAGAACAGATGGATTCGCAAATAAGTACATGAAATCGTAGTAGTTCTGGTATTCCTCTAAAACTTTGTTCATCAAACTACCAGAGAGTCCTCTGTTTCTGTAATCATGATGGGTCATCACGGTGCCAATCTGCAATGCCCTTTTTTTCTCACCATTTATCACGAAGTCAAGCACATTGACGGAAACATTTGCAACAACCTTGCCTCCATCAATATAAGAAAATGGAATATACCGGTTACTCCAAAATCCTTTCTGATACCAATCTTCAAAATTGATGCCAAAAACCATCGCAGCTAGCTCATTGAAGCTTTTTCTAAGGTTCTCGTCATCCTTGTAGTCTTTCCTATAAGTAAATCCGTTCATTTTTTTTCCCCCTTCCCTTATCAGCATTATTGCTTTTCCTTTTCTATCTATAAAAAATACCTTAGCGAATAGTGTTCGTTACGGTTAGCTTCTTTCCTACTTACCTCTTGGTTCTTGCCGTAGAATCTTTCACTATGGGAACAGTCAAATATAGACTATTATATAGACGTACGATACATACTATTTCCGTCAGGAGGAATGCATAGTGAAAATGGAACATGTGGGAATTATGGTTAAGGACATGGACGAGTCTTTAGCCTTCTATCAAAACATCCTCGGTTTACAATTAAGAAGTAGAGAATGGTTAAATGACACGGTTGAGCTTGCCTTCTTATTTTTTCCAGAGCAGCCAAGTGTAGAGGTTGAACTGCTCCTCGGCGGCCCGGTTGAAAGCGAAGGAATCGTAAACCACTTGGCCTTTACTGTTAAAAACATGGAAGCAGAACTCGAACGCCTTAAAGAAGCTGGCGTCAAATTAGTAGATGAGGAACCTCGAAGTATTTTAAATAATACCGTTAAAATCGCCTTTTTCCAAGGTCCAAATGGCGAGAAACTTGAATTGGTAGAAAGATAAGGGAACATAACCATAACATATTGAAAAATAGCGTTTCTTTCAATCGCTAAAGTGATGAAGTGAGTGGTTCGCCGCTCTCTTTTTTTATTAGAAGATACTTTATTGAAAAAACTCCCCTCTTTATTGTAATAAAAAACTTTACTTCTTAGCCCTACTTCTGATTAATTAATCCCCATTGAGTTGCACCCATTCCATTTGCTTCTTTGCTGTAAACTAACCCTACCTCTTTTTATTCCTTTCATATTTAAAAAAAGGTTGAACAAACTATTAGCAATTATTATGGTCTTACAGGTGTTAAAAAGGAGGTATATTCGATAAAAAAGGTGAAGAGAACGGTTATATTGATTCTCATTTTATATTTACTGTATATTACCATATTCGGTATTGTTATTTTCAAAGATAACCATCCGCAGGTAAGCAGCACCTTTAAGGAACAACATAAAGTGGAAAGATTCTATGGAAATGAGTTATCCCAGGATCGCGTGATTCTACTTGAAGAAAAAACATTTTCTGGGCTTGCCCGTGTTAACTTAATCGAAAATGCACAGGAGTCTATTGATATCGCCTATTATGCAATTCATAAAGGATATATTACTGATTTACTATTAGGAATGATTTTAGATGCAGCGGATCGTGGCGTAAAGGTAAGGATCCTTTTGGATGGAATTTTCCATGGTCTTCGTTTTAGTCTAAAAGATGATCAGTATGCGTTAATTAATCATCCCAATATCGAAATGAAATTTTATGAACCATTAAATCCTATTCTTCCTTGGACATGGAATAATCGACTACATGATAAATTACTTATTATCGATCATAAGTATGCCATTATCGGCGGAAGAAATATTGGAAACCGTTATTTTGTTGAAAAAGGTGAAAAATTCCCAACGAATGACCGCGATGTTCTGATTATTAATACGGACCCCAAAACGAAGGAAGGCAGTGTTCTAAAACAAATGGAAGGCTACTTTACTGAAGTCTGGAATCATCCCATTACAAAGGCTGCTTCAGAAAAGCTATCCTCACGCCAGCAAAAAAAAGCAAAAGAAGCCAATCAACAATTAAAACAGAAACTAGAGAATTTAAGAAATACGGATAAAAAATTATTTAATCATTATTATGATTGGGTAAAAATGTCCCTTCCTACCAACAAAATTACCTTTATCTTTAATCCTATACAAAGATTTAATAAAGAACCTTGGGCTTGGTATGATTTAACAAATCTCATGAAGAATTCGAAAAAGTCCTTAGTCATTCAAAGTCCGTATGTGATTCCAACGAAACCGATGCTCCCTTATATGGTTCCGTTACACGTACCTCCCGAAAAGATAACGATTTTAACGAACTCATTAGCGTCGACTGCCAATGTTATGGCTTACTCAGGACATATTAAACATATTAACGGGATGGTAAAAAAGGGTGTAAATATATTGGAATATCAGGGTTCAGACTCCATACACGCCAAAACATTTATCTTTGATGATCGATTAAGTGCGATTGGAGCATTTAATATGGATGCCAGATCTGCGTTTTTAAATACTGAGTCCATGGTCGTCATTGATAGCGTGGAATTTACCGAAAATCTCGAAAAGGAAATGAGCCAATATGTTAAAAAGAGCTTAAAGGTGGCAAAGGATGAATCGTATATAGAGGACCCCAACTTAAAACCAGGTAAAGTCAGTTGGTTTAAATCCTTCAGTATAAAAGGGCTTTCCTATATAACGGGGTTATTCCAGCATTTATTATAAGGCTTCGCTGATGATTGATGGTGGAAACGGCAAGTTCCCAACATAAAAAAGCTGACTTTCTAATGTCAGCTTTTTTTTAACGTACTGCAATCTACAAACGTTAATGTAATTATATCGAACTACCCCTGTTACTGCCTTTGCTTCCTTTGAAATTTCCGATTGACAAAGAAAAAACTTAAGAAGGAATTACCAATTTTGAAACCAATACAGGACAATTTTCGTCTAATATTGTATCTATTCGCCTATTTTTTTTAAAATTAATAGAAACTTAAGTTTCACCCTTTAAAATTTAGTAGAATAGTAGTGCGAACTTTAATAAAAAGGTAAAATGATAATTAGTTCTATTCAAAACAAAAGGTCTATGCTAAAGGCGTGGATTCGCAGGATTACGAGGTCATCGGGGGTATGGTAACAAAATGGAAACTGTAACAGCTCAATCGGTAGAGGGATTAAGTAGGAACCGAGTCAATCCATCCAAGCGGCCTGGGAAATGGTTGCTTATTACTGCCATTATCATCATTATTATTGCATTTATACTCGGGGGCATCAGCTATTACCAGGCAACTCATTTCAATTCCAATACCCAGATAAACGGCACCAAAGTCGGCGGTCTTACAGCAGAGGAGGCACTGAAAAAATTAAAAACGACTGTCTTAAAAAACACCGTCTATGTCGGAAAACAGCAAATTATCGATGGCGATGACATGAAAATGGCATTTACTGAGAAAGATTTGCCAGGTGTTAAAAAATTATTAAAAACTCAGTGGACATTTTTTCCTTCCTCAAAGGAAAAAAGTTATTCCATCATGCCAAGCAAAATGGACGAATATCGCTCCCAAACCTTGAAAAAACAAGTCGAAGAAAAGCTGGTATCCTTGAACGAGACTTTAACAGCACCCCAAGATGCCATGGCCCATTTGGAAGAAGGCAAGATTGTAGTTGCTCCCAGCATTGACGGGGAACAGTACGATGTGGAAAGCTTGTTAAAGGATTACGAAAAGCAGGAATATATCAGTGAAATTCATTTAGAACCCGTATACATACAACCTGTTAGAGAAGACAGCGAAATTGTCAAAAATGAACAGAAAAAGCTGCAGGAACTTCTTGATCAATCAGTTGAGTATAAAGTACAAGATAAAGTTTATCCGTTAAAAGGCAGTGAAGTCATTAAAACTGCTACGGTGTCAAAAGATTTAAAAGTGTCCATTAATGCAGATGACATAAAAACCAAAGTTGCTGAAATTAATAACACACAAGCCACACTAAATAAAAATTTCAGTTTCAAAACTCATTCTGGTTCTGTTATTTCGGTTAAAGGACAAGGGTATGGCTGGGCACTAGACGTGGATAAAGAGACGGAACAGCTACAAAAAGCTTTTGAAAACGGAGAAAAATCGATTGCGGCTTCAAATGTTATTGGGCACGGCTGGAAAGGCGAAGGCTACGGTTACGACACGTTAACCAACAACGGTATCGGCGATACGTATGCAGAGGTTTCCATTTCCGAACAAAAAATTTGGATTTACAAAAACGGACAATTGATGGTCACAACCAATGTTGTGACTGGTAAGCACAGCACCGGTCATGATACATCACCAGGTGTGTGGTACATTCTCTATAAGAAGTCGCCATCCATTCTGACAGGCAGGGAACTCGGAGGAAAACCAAGTTATCGAGTGGAAGTACAATATTGGGCTCCATTCACGAATGATGGCCAAGGTTTCCATGATGCCAGCTTTAGGAGCAACTGGGCAAGCAATGCCTATCTTAACGATGGATCGCATGGCTGCGTCAATACCCCGCCAAGCGTCATGAAAACCGTGTATGCAAACCTTAGTACCTATGAACCGGTAGTCATCTACTAATAGCCATAAAAAACAGGAAATCGTGATGATTTCCTGTTTTTTATTATTTCTAAAGTTTGTACTAGGCCGCTTTTTTCATCATAGTTGCGTCTTTTTGCCTCGTTTCTGGGAACGTAGCTGCTAAGAAAATATATAGGCTTGAAACAGCAATAAAGAAAATCATGGCCGGTGTGTAGCCAGCAGTGCCTAAAATATAGCTCCATATAATTGTAGCAATGGTTTGACCTGCGTAGGCCAGCGCCCAAAAAAGCCCGAACATGATGGTTAATTTTTGCGGTGTCATCCCCTTCAATTCATGGGGAAGATTCAAAAAGATGGGGTATTGAATATACATGGCAAACCCAGAAATCGCAATCAACGTATAAGATAGGAGCGGAACACTATTGGCAAAGACAAGGGCTAATGCAAACGCGCCAACCATTACAACTCCGCTTCCTATAAGAACAGGCTTACGCGGCACCCCTCTATTTCCAATCGTAATTCCTGCAAATGTCCCCAAAATACCAAAACCGGAAATTAATAAGTTGGTAACTGAGCCATTTAATAACGTATATTGGTCAAATATGGCTTTAAAGCTTACAAGCGATAATACATACAAGGTTAAAAATGATGCAAAGGCCATGCCGTAACGCCAGATAAATCCATCTTTAAGGGCATCCTTGTAACCGTATGCCTCCCCTTTTCCATTATCATTCTCTTTTGTTTCAAAGTTTTCAGCTTTCCACAGCCATCCGGCAAAAAACAAAATGGTTAAAGAAGCAAAGAATGTTAAGGTCAGACGCCAATTTACCACCATTTGCTTCGCAAAAATTGTAAATAGGACAGCCACGATGAAGGCTCCGGCATTATAGGCAACCGTGTTGGCTGCGTTCATGCGCAGCTTGGTCTTTGAATTGGTAATATAATGGGCGACAACAGGATTCATATAGACAATAACCATGGAGCCGCCTACGGCCATGACCATTCTTGCAGCTGTATAGGCCCAATAGTTGGGCAGATAGATAGCCACAAGCCCCATCATTAACAGGCCAATCGCCGTACCTGCCGCTTTTTTTGGACCCAATTTCATTAGCACAACCGCCGCTAAAATGTTGGCAAAAACGCGGGCAGTTGTGATCGAATAGTTGACTAATTGAGAAATAAGTGGATTGACCGGTCCATCAAAAAAGGTTTCTGTGATTTGCGGTGTTAAGGAAGATCCAGCCACCCAGTTCATCGCAAAGGTTACGTAAGCCATCCATAATACTGCCATCATGAAATAACCCTTTTTTGTATCTATACGTGTCTCCATTGTTCACCCTTCTTACTAGCTGTTATTTTTTAAACCAAGACTGGTTCCATTGTTTGTTTTAGGACAGAAACAGAGTGGTCAAATTGCGCTTTTTCCTTTTCATTGAGCTCAATTTCAATGACCTCGCGAATCCCGCTACGGTTAATGACAGCAGGTACCCCGATAAAGATATCATGATGCCCATACTGCCCTTCCAAATAGGATGAAACTGTTAAGATGCAGTTTTCATTATTTAGAATGGCTTTGGTAATCCGGACCAGCGACATACCGATTCCATAATAGGTGGCACCTTTTCTTTCAATGATGTGATAGGCCGCATCGCGAACATTCACGAAAATTTTGTCTAAACATTCTTTTTTTATGTCATTTTTCTTGGTAAGGACAGTTTCAAGTTTTTCGACCCCAATAGAAGTGCTGCTCCAAACCGGAAGCTCGGTGTCGCCGTGTTCTCCAATAATATAAGCATGGACATTTCTTGTATCGACATCGAAATACTGGCCAAGATTGAAGCGTAACCGGGCGGAATCTAGTACTGTACCTGAACCGATGACCCGTTCTTTTGGAAGACCAGATTCCTTCCAAGTAACATAGGTTAAAATATCAACTGGGTTTGTTGCTACCAGGAAGATTCCGTCAAAGCCACTTTCCATAATGTTGTGGACAATTTCTTTAAAAATTTTGGTGTTTTTTTCTACTAATTGAAGTCGGGTTTCCCCTGGCTTTTGGGCCAATCCTGCAGTAATAACAATAAGGTCGGCAGTTGCACAATCTTGATATGTTCCATTCCATACTTTGATTGGTGACGGAGAGAATGGCATTCCATGGTTGAGGTCCATCACTTCTCCTTCTGCTTTGGCTTCATTCACATCAATAAGGACGAGTTCTTCAGCGACTCCTTGATTGATCATTGAGTAAGCGTAACTGCAGCCCACTGCTCCTGTACCTATTAATACGACCCGATTTACTTTTCCAATATTCATGATGAATTTCTCCCTTCAATATATAAAATGGTAGATATCAATAACTCAGAGCTGCCAACAAAGTCTTTTACTATTCCCAAGTTGGCAATGTTGCTAAAACACCACGTTTGTGAAGTGTTTCAC
The DNA here is from genome assembly GCF_000612665.1 of Neobacillus dielmonensis. GTDB lineage: Bacteria > Bacillota > Bacilli > Bacillales > Cytobacillaceae > Neobacillus > Neobacillus dielmonensis. The sequence continues at coordinate 68,832 of NZ_HG942066.1, read as the reverse complement.
AAGATGTAATAAAACAATAAGCCACAATAAGTATGGGGTTTCTGTTCTCATCCCTTCGGGTTTTGTAAGTTAGAACCTTTTATAAGCTTAGTTTAATCCGTTCAGAAAATATGTAAAGGAATGTAAGCGCTTTGTGAAAAATTTCACAATGTATGTGAATGAAATGTGACCATTTTCAAACTATAAACCGCTTTCTCAAGGAAGGGTATTAACAACCTTAGGAATTATGCCCTTCTAAAAGGCTGTTTCTGTATACTTCGTTGTTTACCCTCCTTATATCCAACTCCTACTATTGGTCTACAATAAGGGCTATTAACGATCGGGCTGGCACTTTTTCTGAGGGTTCGGTCGTTTATATATAGGCAATATGCTTTTACTTTTCTGATAGTAGAAAAAGCAACAGTCCTTTAGAAAAGAGCCTTTAAAAAAATATCCCTCCTCCTAAATGGGAACTTTAGGTGGAGGGATATTTAATGATTTATTACTAATCTTTTTTCTTCCAATAGGTAAATAGGTAGACCAAGATGGTGGATAGTGCAAACAACCACCACTTATCATCATTTTTTGAAATAAAGGCCAGGTTCATTCCAAAGAATCCGGTTATAACTGTGATTGGCAGGAAAAACGTGGTAATCGCCGTAATTCTATTATTGAATTTTTCCGATTGCTCTCTCCTGATTTTCTCCAATTCATTTTGTTGTTTTTGCTCTTCCACTTGGGTAATGGAAGAAATGGCACTCAATTCATCATGAAGTTCCTTAAAGAGGTCATTAATCCTTAAATTTTGGCGCACCACCTCATATAATTGTGCATAATGGGTGTTATTAGATACCTGTGTATAAGAACTTCTTAACATAAAACGGATAATTTGATTCCTTAACTCACTTATCAACGAATTTTGCTGCGAATAATCCTTATTAAATGAATCTATTTCATACGATAGTTTGGAAGCTAAATAGGTAAACCTCAATAAAGCGTATTTTTGATGCAAACCTAAAATATATAAATATAAATAGGTTGTTTCAATTTGATGAAAGTAGGTTGATGTAAAAAATTGCTCTGTCTTAGGATCCTCTGTTTTGGTTACGATATTGGCCAAACCTTCTAACGAGATTCCCCAATAACTGTTATGAAACAGTGGCAAAAGTCCCTGATTGCCAATGAAATCCTCCTCTAACTTGCTAGGCTTATAAGTAGACTTGAAGCTTCTCCTTAACTGGAAAAGATAAGAAGCAAGAGAAGACTCTTCAACGCTAATTTCATCTATCTTTGCAGAAGTATAAACTAGTGCCTGACTTGGATTATTTTTTATCCCTTCAAAGAATGTCGTAACCTGGAATGGGTTTGAGAGTTCATTAATTATTGCCCCAAGATCTACAGGTTGTTTAATGATTTCATTCTTTGATATTTTCTTTTCAAACGATAGTTCATATTCAAACTGTGATAGTTTCTTGGCATAATAGTTAGTTTCAATTAATTTCTCTATAGTAATCCCATCTGGGTAACCAAGTTGAATACACCAAAATCCCACTTGAGTTTCAAATAAATACAGATCGACTGTATTCACAGAAAATTGATATTCGTTTTGTTTTGTTTTACAGGTCAGCATTAGGTCATTTTTATTTGGTAAATTATATACTGTCCTTGCTTTTTGCTTCATCCGAAAATGGCTGCCAATCGACTCGGGCGTGTCCTCACCAATTGCGACAAGCTTTTCGATATGATCAAATAATCTTTCTGTTCTTATTTGTACTCGTTCAAAAAATTCGAAATCTATCGCTGACACTGCTTGTTTATATTTCAAATTATAGGCGAACGGGACAATCAAATAGGATTTTTCATTCACTACGGTCGGATGTGTCACTTTGCTACTCTCCCTTTTATAAAAGTGTCCGTGAATAGTAAAAGGAAAAAGCTGCAATTAAGCAGCTTTCCTTTACAAACCGCAAGAGTTGATAACAATCACAAGAAGAATAATGGCAAATACTAAACACCCTAATCCCTTTACGAATGATTTAATGGCTCCAGCGAAAAAGTAATATACAAATCCAGCAATAATTCCGACAATAGGGGTGGCGATAAACGATAAGATGATTCCTAAAATAATCGATACTAACACGGAGCCGCGTTCCGCTTGAGCAACGGTTGCAGCCGTTTGTGTTTGAACTGCCATATCCGGTTGGTAAGACGAATTGCTTTGTTCAGGGTCCCCATAATAGAATCTAGATGGGTCTAATTTCGCTCTTGATTCTCGAACCCAGTTGGAATAGTCAGGGTCATGATTGATATTAATTTGATCAATGATAGTAATAATTTCCTTCACCATATAATGATCAATTTCCATGGAAGCCGCGTGATCAATCATTAAATTCAGTAATTTATTTCTTTCCTCATCATTCTTTGGCAAGGCTTTAATACGGGACACAACCTTTTGATGATAATCATCCCGCTCCATGATAACGGTTAGATAATACAACTCCGTAAGCAGTGGAAAATCATAAATGGTTTCTTGGAGTCGAAGTTTATTTTCCAACACATCAGCCGCTTTTGAATGTTGCTGTAACTGTAAGTAGCAATTCGATAACCGGAGATAGTAATTATTCTCCAAAGAATTTATTGCAATTAATTTTTCAAGATATTTAAGGGCCTTTTCATAATCCTTTATTTCCATGTAGACAAAGGCAAGTGATGAAGTATAGGCTTCGTTATCTGGGAATTCTAAAACTAACCGTTTCAGGATCCTCTCTGCTTCAGGGTATCGCTCAAGGTTTTCATAGCCGATTGCCTGGAAGTATAAAATAGCTGGGTCATTAGGATACTCCATTAAAAGCGACTCAGCTCGGTTGATAACAAGATCGTAATATTCTTTTTCTACATAATCTTCTAATTCGTTGAGCTGTTCCTGATATCGTCCATTATCTTGAATTGAATGATCATATTCCCTTCTGCTTTCCTCATTACCCAAAGTTTTGTAGGCCTTAGAAATGATTTGGAATTCTTCAGGGTGAGTTTCATTTGAATATTGTCTAATTTTTCTCGTATATGCTCTTCTTATATCGGTAGAGGATGCCGTCTGGTCAACCTCTAAAATTTCATAATAATTTCCTGAAATCAATGCAATTCCCCCGTTGTTCCCCACTCTTTATGAAAATAATAAAAAACATATTTAAGAGCCTTGTAAAATGGTATGCTCTAAGCTTGTGGCCGCACCAAACGTCCATTCCTTCGGATACTCATTTTTAATCGTTTCAATGGTTTTAAGTGCCGCGTCTTTGTCGCCTGCTCTCCATTCATTCCGTGCTTTTAGTAAAAGAAAATCGTCTTTATACGGAGATTGACGATAATGCTCTCCTTGATTGTTTTGGAATGATTGGTAGATTGGGTCTTCCAAGTTTAAGCTGTTTAAGTCATATTGGGTTAAGGCTAAGAAGTAGGCCGCGTCGTCACTAAAGTATTGATTTGCATCCAGGGACAAACTTAATTCCAACTGATCTGCAGCCTTGTTGAGATTATCGTTTTTCAAGTAACGATACCCGGTTTGAAAGGCTTCTTTCGCTTTTGTCGTTTCAATTGCTTCCAGATTAATACCTGCTTTTTGGTAAAGTTCATCTCTTCCGCTTGTTTGTTCCAGCTGTTCATTTAATTTGTCCATTTCGGATTGAAAATGTTTTTTTTCAGATTCCAAAGAATAGACCTTTGATTCAAGCTGTGATAATTCTTGTTTCGATGATGCAGTTTCCGTTTTGGGAGAAACGGCAGCTGCTGGCTTATTGCCCGCTTGATTATTGAAAACTCCACTATAAAGAATAAAGAGGCTGGCAGCTGCTACACCAACTGCGCCAGCTGCAACGGTTGGAATGATAAGTGATTTTCTCTTTTTAGGGCTCTCTTCCTCTTCCAACCCTTTTGCTTGTTCTTCTTGTTTCTCATTCCATTTTTGCATAATCGATAAAATTGATTGAGAGTTTTTAATATAATCAGGGGCAGTGTCTAGCCATTCAACTATTTGTTGTTGATCCTCGGTGAGCGATTTTATCAACAAGCATAGCTTATATATCTCTTCTGGCAAAGGAATTCCAGGGTACTGATTCCATATGGCTGATACTACTTCGTTTGCTTCTATATATTTCCTCTCTTTAGCAAACGATAGGGCCTTATTATACAGCAATTGAATTTCCTCATAATTGCCTAACAGAGATTGAACCAGCTCTTTTTTGGCCGCCAGCTGGGGAAATTCATCAGGATTAAGCCGCTCCCATCTGCGTAATCCTGATAGTGGCTTTCCAACCATTACTTCCAGTAAACCAATTGTCCAAAGTGTCTGTGAATGCAAAGGAGCAATGGAGAGGATCGTCTCTAGTAATGATTGGGCCCGATCCATCTGATTATTTCTAATTAAGGCTAAGGCTTGATTATATTTATCGGTTAATTGTTTCATCTCGAACCTCTATACTAATTCAATTAACAAGTCAGTTAGTTCTTCTTCGTACTTTTTAACAAGTTCACGATCATTTTTGCTTAGTGCGATTTTAATATTTTGAAGAAGGGAGAATAACTTCTCTTGCTCCATTCCAGTGGTTTCAGAAAGCATCCGTTCCCCTCTGGTAATAACACTTTTTACTTCATTGTATAGATCAGATTGATCCCACTCCTTCTCAATCCGATCCTTGGCCAAATTTAATTCCTCATCCGACATGACACCTGCCTGCGACTTAATGACAGTCGAAGCCTTTTTGCCAGTGCTCACAATGGTTGCTTCAACTTCTAAGATTCCATTAATATCGTAGGAAAACTTAACTTCTATCGCCTCTTCACCCTTAGGAGCAGCAGGAATGCCATCAAGAATAAAATCGCCTAGAAAAATATTTTGGTCAATATAAGGATTATCACCTTGGAAGACATTTACATTCACGCCGGTTTGATAATCATTTGCTGTATAATAAACTTTTCTTTCTGTAATCGGAATCGAACTGTTACGTGGAATGATTGGATCAAAGAAACCAGGTACGTTCTGGCCGCCAATCGATTTAACAATTTCCGTCCCTAATGTATAAGGGCATACATCGATAACCATTATTCCTTGTGACGAATCAATTTCACCGCTCTTAATACCACCCTGTATAGCAGCACCAAGTGCAACTGCTTCATCTGGGTTTAAATCCTTTTTTGCCTTCTTATTAAACTTTTGTTCTACTAGCTGTTGGATCATTGGTATCCTAGTGGAACCTCCGACCAAAAGCACTTCATCCACGTTAGAAACGGAAAGTTTCGCGTCCGTTAATGCCTTATCGACTTCATTCATTGTTTTAAGGATCATATCACGAATTAAATCTTCAAATTCTTCCCTGGTGATGGAAGTGTTGATGCTGATAGGAGCATTATTATGAATAGCGATGAATGGTAAATTAATGGATGCTGTTTTTTGGACAGAAAGATTTTTTTTGATATTCTCCGCTTCTAGTTTGATCCTTGCTCTTCTTTGGTTAATTTCATGCGCAGTCCCAATGGAATAAAGGTCAATTCCTTCTTGTTTTTTGTAATTATCAATAATCCAATCTGCTAGTGCGTTATCAAAGTCGACTCCCCCAAGATGGTTATCTCCTGCACTTGCTTTTACCTCTACGACTCCGTCAAAAATTTCAACCACTGATACGTCAAAAGTTCCTCCGCCGAGATCATAGACAAGTATGTTCATATCTTTATCAATATTCTCCATACCATAGGCAATCGCAGCAGCTGTTGGCTCGTTTATGATCCTTTCCGCCTTAAGTCCTGCTAATTCACCTGCTTTTTGGGTGGCCTTTCTCTGTGAGTCAGAGAAGTAAGCAGGAACTGTGATAACCGCCTCCGTAACTGGCTGTCCAAGAAAATCTTCGGCACATTTTTTCAAATATCTTAGAATATGGGCAGAAACTTCCTCTGGACGGTACACTTCATTCCCCGCCATTACCGTTTCCTCTGATCCCATTAATCGTTTAACCTCCATAATTGTCAAATGCGGAAGGCCCGGACTAGCCATTTTAGCTGAGTTACCAATTATGATTTCATTGTCGAGGCTGATTTGGAAAACCGAAGGAGTGGTTCTTTGACCTTCACTATTCGTAATGATTTCTGGCTTTCCGTTTTTTAAATACGCTACAGCAGAGTTCGTTGTCCCTAAGTCAATTCCAATGATGGTCATTGTTTAATCCCCCAATAAAGATATAGTTATAAAACCGTTGTAACTTTTGCTCTGCGGATTACTTTACCTGTACTTTTATCCATAAAGCCCCGCTGGTGAACTGCATATACTTGGTATAATTGGTATTCATCTGGTACATCCTGTTTAGGAACCGTTCCAATAACCTCCATAACTTCCCCATTCGTGAGTTTGCCTTCAACGGCAATTTCGGCAAGTCCATTATTTGCAAGGATGGTTAAAACTTTTTGGACGGCATTCTCGATTTCTTTTGTCCAAGTTGGATTGTTTATCTGTTTAGAAGCTTGATAGACTAAATCCAGCATATCGAATATCTCAAGTGTGACAAGCTTAAGCTTGTCCAATTGTTTGGCCGATTGAGACACTGCATCAGCCGCTAGGTCCTCTTGTGGCTGATTTGTATTTTGACTGAACTCCTCCAGTTGCGTTTGCAGTTCTTGGATGAGCTTAAAGGTAACACGGCTATTGTTCTTTAAATCCCCTTGAATTTGTGATTGCAGCTCCCTTAATGAACTTTGAATCTCTGTTAAGTGGTTAGTTTCAGGGTTGTAATAAAAACCAGCCATCGGTTCTAAGCGATCAATCTCTCGTTGAATTTCTTCTGATAAATTAATATTCAAATTATCTACACCTCCTATAATATTGTCACTAACTTTCAATATCAGTTGTTTTTCTATGTTCCGCAGTTCTTTTTTCCATTTTTCTTTAGGAAAGCTGTCGTCTGTTTCTAAATCTAACAGGGTATTTTGAAATCTATGAAAAGCATCCATGCATTCGTGATAAAAAAACAATAAATTCCATTTGATACTTTTATCGATAAATGATTGAAGGTATAACATGACAGCTTCAGCCGATGGAAAGATTGCGTCCAAAGGAACGGACTTATATACAACCGAACGTTCTTTTCTAATAAAGACTATTTTATTTTGAAATTGGTGGCCATAAGGATTAATAGAAATTTTTACACGATAAGGATAGAAGTTAAGTAATTTCTCCATTTCTCGTAATTCCCAGTCATCACTTCCGTTGTTATTCATTATTACCATCCACCCTTTCACAGGCAAATCTATAAATCGTCATGCCTTATACAAGATTTTCTTGACACTCACTCGCATAGTGTTCAAATAGCTCTTTTCTGCAATCATATAAAGCAGGATATTTGATCATAATCCTGTTAATTGATTTCAAGGTATCTTCCGGGTAGTTCTCGACATCATAAGTGAAATTTTCAAATGCTCTTTGGCTGTGCTGTTCAAACTCCTCTTCGCTAACTTCATCGCCAAATAAATACACGGTTAGGACTTGCTTAACAGAGGGAACGACCTTTTTCTCCATTTCAAGCCTGTCATATTCATCGTAAACAATCGCTCTTTCTTCCGTCTCATTAACCAGGCTATCAATATCTGGAAAATCATATTTACTTGATGCTAGAAACTGAAAAACCTTTAGGGCTAGTGAGTACTTCTTTTGTTTGTATAAATCTAAACCCACATTTAGCAGGTCTGAAAGGGCACTCTCTTTCTCATTTGGTTTCTCTTTTAAAAATTCTTGAATAAGCTGAATGGTATTGGTAAGCAAGCCTTTCTCTTTTAAAACAGCGGACAGTTGGATTCTTTTTTTCAAATAATAGTAGACGTGCATCCCCTCTTGCTTTTCATTATTAATTTCTTTGTCAAGCAAGCTCAAAGCTTTTGGGAACTCTTTTCTTTTTATATGGTGATCTACAAGCGCGAAAAGTGCCTCTATATTAGAGGGGAACAGCAAATAAATCCTTTTAAACTGCTGTAAGGCTTCCTCCTCTGGTCCGACGTCCTCTAATACCTTTGCATAGTTGAGTTGGTAGGTAAAATCATCCGGCTCTATCTGAATTAACCGTTGAAATTGCCGAATGGCCTTATCCTCCTCTCCAATATAGAAAAGGGACAGAGCATAAAAATTTCTTATATCCGATAAACCAGGTTCAATAACCAGTAACTTTTTAAAGCACTCACTGGCTTTGTAAAAATCATCATGATTATGGTAGGCATCCAGCCCCTCACTTCTCAAAGATTCCATTTCCTGTCCATAAAGGAGCTTTGAGTCATATTCCTGCCTCATTTTTGCATCCTTTAACGTATCATAAGCGTTCCGAATCCGATTAAATTCATCCGGGCAACGCTCAACAGGATATTTTCTGATTAGCCGAAAATAAGCTTTTTTAATATGTTCAAACGATGAAGATACATCCACTTCTAAAATGGCATAATAGTTCTCTTCCAAACATCTCACCTGCAGTATATGTGTTGATTATTTAGCATCCATATGGTGCCACTTATCTGGCACCCCATAGTCCACCGGCTCACCTGGAAGAGATTCAGATACTCTTTGAACGCTTTCACTTAACCATGAAAAGAAATCTTCAAATTTCATCTCATCCATGACTAACGGTGGATGATCGGGTGAGTAGCGCTTCAATACTTCTAAATCAGCATAATCCCCGACAGCAACAGGATAAATAACCAATTTATTATTTTGATAGGCATTCACTGTTTTTTTAACAGATAATTCAATATCATCTGTCGGTGCACCATCCGTAAAAAATACAAGCCATGGCTTATAGTACTCAACTCCCGTACTTTGATAGATTCCTATACGTTGGTCTATTAGGTTACAAGCGAGCGTCATCGCATCTCCTAACGGGGTTTGACCATGGGCTTGTATCGGTAAAGAAAGTTTTGGCTTTACATTTTGGAAATCCATTAATGTCGTTACCTTTTTTCCAAACGTAATAACGGCTAAGTCTGCTGTAGCTCTGGCCACATCATGCCGTAATATATCGTTAATAAAGTTTTGTAAGGCGAGCCGTAACCTTTCAATTGGCTCCCCCGACATGGATCCGCTCGTATCTAAAACAAGGCAAATCGGTAACCTTGCCGCCGGGTTTGCATATAATTCTTCACTTTGGAATTTAAAATCCATCCCGCTTCTCCTCCCGGCTAAATCGTATTTTTATAGGCTGCTAATGCATCTAAGAAAGAAACTTGTTCGTTCCATCGAAATGAATCCTTAGATTTTTCCTGCCGCTGGAAGACGTTTGGTTCTATATATGCGTGATAACACGCTTCACATATGAGATGAGAATCTATTTCTTCCAATCTTTCTTTTTCTGGTTTTGTAATGACATAAACGGATTTACATACATCACATTTAGCGTGAACATGTTTTTCAGCTAAAAGTTCAAATCCATTAGGAAAAACCTGAACGGGTAGCTCGTCTGCTTTCAGGCTATCCTTATAAAATCTTAATGCTTTTTCCCATACGGAAATGGGAAAGAACTTCGAATTTATAAATGTATCATGGAATAATTGCTGCAGGTGATACGGGAGCACTGCCCAAATTGTATGCCAAACGCTTTGTTCATACTTTGGAATATAAGGCGTCTGAAAAGGAAAGATGAATCTCCTATTCAAAATATGTTCGCCCTTTATACCTGAGCCTTGAAAGGAAAAAGGGATTTTTCCCGGCAATAAAATTTGGAACAGTGCAACCGCAACACTGTATGTATCATGCTCTATTGTCCACAATTCTGTTTTTCCCGTTTTCAACATCTCGGCAGGCGTATAATTCACGAGCGGCAGGTCGCTAGGAAAAGCCCCAACTTTAAATCCATCGGTATTGATAAATGATATTTTTTTCTCATTTTCAATGAACACATTATCCAAATTTACATTTCCTAGGACAATACCTCTTTCATGAAGATATTCTACAGCCCGAAGTAAGTTTAAACTCAGATCTACGAGACTTTTACGGTCCCAATCAGGAAACCTCTTAAGGAAAACCTGCTTGTTCTTTAGAACGTTTTGAAGGGATGTCCCTTTCGCTTCCTTCATTAAATATCCCGCAAATTCGTTTTGGCTGTTAAAAACCAAATCGACAGGCCAACAGATAGCGTTGTCCGTAACTGGCCTTTTTACCATTTCCAACAGCTTCTGCAGTACATCCTCCGTAAGCTTCCGGGGGTTAAAGATTTTACAAACAAATCCACTTTGAAGCCTATATACCTGTCCGTGGTTTCCCACCCCAAGCTTTTCTCCTATAAAAAAGGAACCATTTTTTAATGTAGTTATCTCATCCTTTTCACGTAATACATTAGTCGCCAATCGAAACTGAAAGGAGTTTGGAAGCTGAGTAACTATTTCCTCGTTTCTTTTCGGTTCTTCTTTTCGCTTGTTTTGATATTGAAATATAACAGGTGTTTGCACATTTTCTTTATCAAATTCCCATTGATAAGCACTTCCATCAGGAGCAATCCCAAACAATAAGAAATTCTTTGATTTTACGGCACCTTGTTTGGATTGATGATAAACATCCTGGGCTAATTTTCGGTCCCTGGTAAATAAACATAAATAGTGTCGGTCACTGTATTTTTGAAATACATATAAAATGGTCTGGTCAGTGAAGGGGTCATCATCATCTCCTAATACTTGAGCAAGACCTGCTTTTATATAAAGATTCATCATCTTGGAAGCAAATTTTGCCCGCCTCCTTACTTCCCGCTCCTTATCTCCCAGTTTCCTATTGATTTCTTCAATGACTCTGTGTGGTACCTTAACTGTAGCTTTTCTGACAAACAATGCTTCAGGAAGTATTTTAGTCAGAAACTCCTTCGAAGGCGGATACATCCAAATACAGGTATCAATAAAGATTTTATATTGATTAGTAATTTTTAATAAGTCCATAACTGTACCTCTAAGTTCTATTACAAATCTTCCCAAGTAGTAAATTCGCTTGTCTTTGTCTTCCTTTTTGCCTTTTGCAAGTGACTGACCTTTTCTAAATACTTAATAATCGATTCAAGAATTTTCCCCTTTAGCATAAACAGAATCCCGGCCACCAAATATATCCATAAATATTTAACCGAACCCTGAATACCGCTTAACGAAAATATGTTCCGCAATGTAATGATTTCCTCATTCGCAATGGACTGACACAATTGAATGGCATTTTTTAGCCAGAAAGCTAGAAAAAATCCCACCATAAAACGTGCGTTAATTTTAAAAAAGTTAACTAGAATTAAAATAACGAGCGGTACTATCAACATAAAGTAATAATTTTCTATTTGATAAACTTGCTTTATGAAGTAGCATAGGACGAATGTCAGAATGAAATAGGCAAATGAGCTAAACAAACTATTGTTGTTCTTTATGGAAGCATTGGTAAACCAAACAAGAAGAATATAAATAGCCGATACACTGAATTGCATGCTCAATTCTTCAAAGCTATCACTCTGGACAGCAAAGATGACAAAAGGAATTGATAACAACAGCCATGTTTGTGAAAATTTCATGGTTTTTGATATCGGTTTGTATTGAATCAGTTTTGAAAATAAAAATACAATAAGACCCGTTAAAAGCAAAAATTTATAATCCAGCGTCACGTTATAAAGGGCTTGAACGCTAAACGCATTTTCGAATAGGCCCAAAATACTGCCATTAATTTCTGATTGAGAAGTGAAATAAATAAGCAGCATCCAATATCCCAGCAGGAAGCCGCTTATAAACGTACTGGAAAAGTTAAAAAACAAGGCAGCAAAAAACAGGATAAATGGCAGCCATATGAGGGACGATGCGCCCCCCGTTTCTATATGCTGAAAAATAACCAGATAAGCGGTGAAGCCATATCCTAATGCCGCCAAAACACTGTTCTTCCTTTTCTTTGAAAAGTAATTTAGGACCGACACCGCCGCAATAATTAAATACCCTTCTCCATTGAAGGAAGATTGATAGCGAAAGTAATTGACTAAATAAGCAAGACTAAGCAGCAGGAAGATTGAATCAAGTTTTACTATCACTTTTGGATCGATAAATCGAATCTTTTTTAAAGTATCCACGACATCACCTTTCCTTAGATGTCATGACTGACGGTTTCGATTGCTTCAATTGGGTCCTCGCTTATTACTTCTTCCTCATGACTTTTCACAGGTAAATCGGACCGGATTCCCTTGAAATCATTAAGATAATCTCCCGCCGCGGTTACAAATTCTTCTGGTTCCTTTTTTACCAAACTAGCAATTGAAAGGCTGCAATCGTCATGGGTTTGTTCTTTAATGACGGAATCAAGATTAGCAGATAGTACATCTTGGATTTTCTGGTTTGGATGCTCCCTGAGCCATTCCAGCATCTTTTTGATGGCTGGTGCTAATCTTTTTTCCCGTTTATTGAATAACGATTCTGCAGAACCATCCGACATGAGTACAAATCCGGTTATATTTTCCGTTGTTCCTTTGTATAAGCGCAAATGTTCCCATGATTCCTCAGTTGTCACAAAATAGGTGGTATTGGCAAATTGTCCGTTTTCTGGGAATGAGAGGACTTTTAATTCTCCTTCCGCTTCAATACCAATTACTCCATCTCCAAGATGTCCTGCAAGAAACTGGTCTCCTTTAATGGCCGCGAATAATAATGTGGAAGCATACTGTTTTACATCTCCATCGTATCCTTCTAACGTCTCAAATTCCTTCCACAAAGTTTCTATCAATTGCTTCTTTACTTCCGTTTCATCCAAGTTAAGGTAGTAAAAATCAAATGTTTCATGGAGAAGACTTGCTGTTTTTCTTACAACCGCCTCTGCTCCAATATGAGAGGTGGGAGAAAATCCAGCACCATCAGCCAGCAGCAAAATGGTTGTCCCATCCTGCTGCATTGTTAAGGTGAAATCCTGGCATGGAGTGTTATTTTTGATATGGCTTCTACCCGCTGTTTGCGCATGCGCTATTTTCCAATGTGTAATGGTCATCTCTACCGTCCTTTTTACAGTGATCCCCAGTCCGGAATGGAAGCTACATCAAGTTTTACTTCTTCGCCTGGTGTAGATTTGGAAACCATCGAAATACTCTTACTTAACCATTCAAAAAATTCTACAAATTTCAGGCCCTTTAATCTTAATGGCTGTCTTTTCGGGGAAAACTGTTTCAGCGTGTTCATGTCAGCACTTGGCCCAATTCCAATTGGGAAAATGGTCAATTTTTTCTTATTGACCAAATCTGAGGTGCGGCTGGCAGCCCGTGCGATATCATCTGTTGGTGCACCGTCGGTCATGATCACAATCCAAGGCTGATAGTAGTCTACACCCGATTGTGAGTACATCATCTTTCTTCTCTCTAATAAATCCAAAGCAAGGTTGACAGCTTCTCCCATTGGAGTGACTCCTTCAACACCTAGATGTGGAATTGTTTGACGGTGAATACTGCCAAAATCAAATACTTGCTTTACGGTTCCACCGAAAGTCACCATTGATATCTCAGCTGATGCACTTGCAATATCATCCCGCCGGATTGAATCCATAAACAACTTAACTCCATTGTTTAATTCTTTTATTGGTTCTCCATACATGGAATAACTTGTATCTAAGACCAAGCAAATAGGGACCCTTGGCGATGGGTTTTCCTCTAACTCAATTTTTGACAGCATAAATTCTTCTTGTGAAAAAGCCACTTTGTTTCCTCCTTAAGCTACTACAATTTTTTCAATATTCTAATAAAGCTATCCAGAATGGATGATGTATGCTGAGTTTGGTTTGACCCAGACGGTTTGGTCTGTTGTTTAACAGGCCCGGACTGATTTACCGTTGTCCTGGTTGGCTTCGGCCGATTGGGCTGGGCAGTGTTTTGGGGTCGTTGGGTATGGGAATTTGTAACATTAGGACGCGGCCCCCCTGTACCTTGACTCCTATGACCAGAAACCGGACTCCTGGTTTCTTGTTGCTGTGCTTGCGGGTTGGAAAGATTCCACAATTCCGCAGCCTGCCTCTCAGCTTTCCTTCTGTTTTTGCAATCATCGCAAATAAACTTCACGCCGCGCTTTTCAATCTTGTTTTTAAAATCAATATGCACCGTTACATGCGGGTTCTGGCACTTTTTATCAGTACAAATCAGCGTAGCTTCTTTCCCTTCAGGGATCTTATGACCGATTGGGAATAAATCATCACTTAATCTCCCCCTGGTAATAAGCTGGCGGTATTCCACGAGCAGATCCCGCAATTCTTCAGGTGTTGCCCGCTTTTCGCCCGTAAATGTATCATAAAGTGCTTCTTTTAATTTGAAAGGCAAGTGACTCCAAATGTATTTCCATGGACCATCTGGGGCTGTCCCCTTTCCTTTCTCCCCACATGGATATGGAAAATCCATTTTCTTTATATTTTCTCCCGGTGAACCACCACCCAATTGAGAATATGGCGGTTTTCCCGGCAAAAGTGTCATGAATATAAGTGTATTGACAGCAAAGTATTCATCATTAAATGTCCTTAAGAAGGTTGAAAAATTCTTTCCTTGAAGATTTGGGGGTGTAAAGTTAATCGTACCAACCGGACAAGGATAATTCTCAATTTGATAACTGTCAGTATCGACAAAATAAACTTCTTTCTCATTTTTTATTAAAATATTTAGCGGGTTGATATCGCCAATAATGATGTTTCTTTCGTGAAGATAAATAATTTTTCCAAGAATACTGATAACAAGCTGAACAAGATCCTTCCTTGTCCAATGAGGGAAGTTTTTTTGTAAAACAGGTTTTTGGAACATGGCCGTTTGCATCGGCTTTCCATCTGCTTTTTCCATTATGTATCCCACAAATTCATTACGGCCATTTTTAATAATGTCCTTTGGCCAGCAAATTCCGGCTTTCTCGATTGGTACTTCAAGCATTCTTTTCAGCTTATAAAATCTTTCATGGGTGATCCGTTCTTTTTTATAAATTTTGCAAATCATCCCATTGCTGGCTAAGAAGATTTTCCCTTCACCGCCGCTTCCTAACTCTTCCTGGAGCTGAAGTGAGCCAAACCGGCTAGAATAGACGGTTTCATTGACATCAGGAACTTGGGCTACCGGCATGACGTTTTCTTTCTCCGACACCACTTTAGTGCCGAGATTAAATACTTTATCAGGATTAGGATTAAGTGACTGTTGTAAATTCCTTCTTACTGGATCAGCTGTAGAAACAACAGCAGCTGGTTTACTTCCTTCCGTTCTGACATTTGCATGAAAGAGACGTTCCTCATTCCACTGTTCAAGTTTTCCAGCATTATTGATCCGAAATGCATAAATTCTTTTCCCTTGTACCGCTCGCTGATTATTTAGGTTCAATATATCGTGCGCCAAACCTCTGTCCTGGGTGATTAGTGCCAGGTTATGTTTAACACGAAATTGTTGAAACACATATAAAAAGGTTTGGTCGGCAAACGGATCGTTACTTGTACCATAGGCACGCGCTATATTGTAACTAAAGTAGCTTCTCAGGTGATTGCCAGCCTTCTTCGCTTTGTGCCGTTTTTCTTTATCTTCACTTTTCATCAAGCGATTAACTTCTTCGACAATCCGTACCGGCACTTTAATGTGCTCCTTTGTTTCCAACAATATGGGAGGCAGTTGGTATGTCAAAAAATTCTCTGAGTTCGGGAACATCCAGGTACTAGTATCAATAAAGACTTTATAGTTCTTAACAAGTTCCGTGAGTTCCATTGTTATACCTCTTCTGTTTCTATAGAATCGGAGAGGTTTGTCTTTAGGTCATTTAATTTTTCCTCTACCTGTAAAACCAACCGTACCAATTTTTTCGAACCCATTTGTTTGGCGCTAAGCTGGATGGCTTCCTCCACACATTCCTCAATTATGTGTAAATTATCGTCCAGCTGTGAATTAATCCCTTTAATAAGTTCTTGCAATACACGAGTAGAATCATCTTCAACTAATTCCTGAGAAGTTTGATCTAATTCATCCAAGGTATATAATAATTCCTCATCATCTAAATCAACTTCATCAAAGTCGTCTTCGTTGAAATCATTATCATCGAAGGCGTCTTCGTTAAAATCATCATCATCGAAGCCATCTTCGTTGAATTCATTATCATCAAAGCCATCTTCGTTGAATTCATTATCATCAAAGCCATCTTCGTTGAATTCATCATCAGTAGGATTCTCTTCGAGCGTGTCTTCGTTAAATAGATTGTTTTCGTCTATTTCCCTGTACTCAGAACCCACATCCTGTTCAGTGCCTAAATAGGGATTTTCAGGAAAGAGCAACTGTAAAAAGTCTACAAGGCCTTTTTGACTCCAATTTTTCGTGAAACTAGTAAACCGACTTAATGGAAAACCAAACCATACTTGGCCTTCCTGATAGAGGACCAGCATTTCGTCCCCTTCAAATTTATCTGGATTCGGCAGTGTGAAAACCTCTAGTGCAAAATGCTTAGGAATAACGGCGTTTTGCTGTGCAAATTTAAACCATCTTTTAATTAACTCTACATCATCTAAAGGCGTTGTTTCTGCTTTTCCCCAAATGTAAGAATTTTCATGTAGGATTTCCTCGCCTAACTCCATACAGAGCCAAGCCTCCGTAACCGACAAAATCTGATTGATCAATGTCCCATCACCTCTAGATTTAAATAAGAGATTTTTCTATAAGTTTTTTCTATAACTTTATTACTATATTCGACTTTACAAGTAGAATATAGTAATAATTTATCATATTTTAGGACTATTTTGGGAATAAAATAATAATAAACAATATAATTTTTCACAAACAATGCGTTTATTGACCTTTTCTGATAGAAAAGTTTTGTCAGTCCTATTGATGTTGTACATCTTAAATGGTTATAAAACGGATAAAAGTTAGGATTACAAGGTCCACTCTATTAAATTGAACTCTTTTAGCAATGAAATATATATCTATCTTTAATTATTGAGGCATTGCTGGATGCAGCAAATAATATTATATTAAAATATTTGTTTCTGTTAATTCTCTTTACGTGATCTAAAATAACTGGTAATTTTCTACTAATATTTTCTTCTTATTTTAAACGGTTCCTTACATTAAGAGTAACTCTTTCAGTGATCCACTCGGCGACTATTGGATGCAGACTATTGCTATTTAATGCTACTCATTCCTAATAGACTGCGTAGTTTTTTATTGTTTCACCGTACAATCAGCTGTATAATTCATATCCAGAACCTAATAATTAGGAATTCGAAATAAATAAGAAAGAGAGTCTTTAATGAGATCTAATAAATTTGCATTGTTTCTATTGATGTTTGACATGTTTATGACCTTTACTGCGGTTGGACTGATCATACCAGTTATGCCGAGTTATCTTAAAACATTTGGCGCGGCCGGTCAGGCGTTAGGGTTTATCATCGCCATTATCGCCTTTGCCCAGTTTCTTTTCTCACCGGTAGCAGGGAATTTATCCGACCGTTATGGAAGGAAAAATTTAATCGTCTTCGGTCTCTTCGTAAACGGCTTATCTCAAATCTTGTTTGGCCTGTCGACGGATTTGTGGATGCTGTTTGTCTGCCGGTTCTTTACCGGTGTCGGTTCTGCCTTTATCGTGCCGCCAGTCATGGCCTATGCGGCAGACATTACCACCGTTCAGGAACGGGGAAAAGCAATGGGCTGGATTGGGGCCGCTATTTCTTTAGGGTTTATGATTGGTCCTGGAATCGGCGGCTTTCTTTCGAATGTCAGCTTGCACTTCCCGTTTTATTTTGGAGGCTCAGGCGCCGTATTGGCAGGAATCCTGTCATTGGTGATCCTGCCGTCCATCAAGCCTTCGGTAAAAGAACAAGTAAAGGGCGACAATTTGTTAAAACAGATGGCTCGATCCTTTAAGACAAGCTACTTTGTGTTATTAATCGTAGTGTTTGTCTTCTCATTCGGGATTGCCAACTTCCAATCAACTTTGTCGATGTTCTTAACTTATAAATTCCATTTCACCCCAAATGACATTGCGATTGTTCTGACAGTTGGAGGCTTTGTCGGTGTCATCGTTCAATCCTTTGCATTGGATAAGCTGTTCAACCTGTTCGGTGAAATGAAAATCATTCTTTTTGGTTTACTCTTAGCAGCATTAAGTATGTTCGGCATGTTATATGTCAGCGGATTTTTCATCATTTTACTCGTTGCGACCTTGTTCTCCACAGCGACTACCTTAATCCGCCCGGCGGTTAACACACTCATCTCCAAAACAGCTGGAAGCGAACAAGGCTATGCCGCTGGAATGAACAACTCGTACATGAGCTTGGGGAACATGATCGGTCCTGCATTAGCGGGTACCCTGTTCGATTGGCATATGAGTCTCCCCTTTATGTTCGGGACCATTATCTTGCTCGGCTGCTTCTTCCTCACCCTCAGCTGGGCAAAACGAGCAGCAACACGACAACATGCATAAAAGTTTAACGCATTAACGCGCCGGGGGCCTGTCCCCCGGCGCGTTAATGCGTTACTGAGGCGGGGGACAGGCCCCGCTTTTCTATTTTTTATTTTATAAGTATGTGGGCCAATCTTTTGAGGAATAAAGATAATGTGAACATTAGCGAGTTTGTGTACAGGGGGATTTTATGAGTTATAAGGATACCTTTATCACTATTTCGGACGATTCGAACCTTTCTTCTGGTGTTGTTCCTGTGCCAAGGAATGGGAAACCGACGATTGCTTCGATTGAATATGATCTACTCAAGAATGCTCCTTACCAATATACGCAGGAAGAAGTTCAGTTTAAGACACATTTAATCAAGAACCAAATTGAATCAGATTACCTCGATGAGCTGAGAGAGCAATTCTTTTCAAAGCCAAAAGCATGTTTTAGAGCCTCACCATTGGTCAAAAATTATGGCTGGGGAATCCATTACAACGAACAAGGAAAAATTGCGATTTATGAAGTTAACAGCAAAGCCTATGAAGATTTCCTCGACCAGGAACAAATAACAAAGCTAAAGGGCATGCGAACCAAAAGAAAGCAGTGAAAGGGCAGGAGTGCATCTTTCACTTTTTTTATGCTTGATAGCCGTATATTCCCTTACTTTAAATGTTCGTTCAATACATTTTCTTCTAAGACAGCAAACTTATCACCATAAACTTTCGTGATATGCTTTTCCCCCCAGGAACAAAGGGCATCTAATATACTTTTTAAACTCCAGCCATACTCGCTCAATTCGTACTCCACCTTGGGCGGGATTTGGTTATAAACAATCCGGTTAATGATTCCGTCTTCTTCTAATTCACGTAATTGCTGGGTCAGCATTTTTTGGGTGATATCCGGCATGAGGCGTTTCAGTTCACTGGTCCGCTTTTTTCCGTGGGTCAGATGGCATAAAATCACGCATTTCCACTTTCCCCCGATCACTTCAAGTGTAGCTTCTACGGATATGTTGTATTTCTTTTGCTTCATGCAGATTTCCTCCTATATTGATAGGCACTAAAAAGTACCTATATCACTTTTAGGTACCTATATTACTTTAAAGTGCGTACTTCCTAATAACAACTATTTATCACATAATAGCATTTGCCAGTTGGATTTGATTATACCCCATTATGAGTATAGTTTACTTTAACGGAGTCTCTTTATCCTATATCACAATTTTACCAAGGAGGAAAAGTTATGTCTTTTCAAAACAAACAAAGCACCTTTGCATTGCTTGCATTGGCAATAAGTGCTTTTGCTATAGGAACAACCGAGTTTATCAGCGTCGGGCTGCTGCCGTTAATTGCTGAGGATTTACACAAACCCGTCACTACCGCAGGCTTGACCGTATCTTTATACGCCTTAGGCGTGACATTAGGTGCGCCCATTCTAACATCCCTGACGTCGAGGATGTCACGAAAAGCATTATTGCTTTGGATTATGGTGATTTTCATTTTAGGAAACAGTCTAGCTGCAGCTTCCTCCAGTATCGGGGTGCTGCTTGCCGCACGGATAATCTCCGCTTTTTCACACGGTGTTTTTATGTCAATCGGCTCAACTATTGCAGCTGATTTAGTACCTGAAAATCGCAGGGCCAGTGCCATCTCGATTATGTTTACGGGACTCACAGTTGCCACCGTTACAGGTGTCCCATTGGGAACATTTATCGGACAGCAAATGGGCTGGAGAGTCGCCTTTATCATCATTGCAGCTGTTGGTGTGTTTGCCCTGTTGGCCAATAGTATTCTTGTTCCTGCAAATTTGCGGAAAGGAAACCCAGTAACCCTAAATGATCAGTTCAAATTAATTACAAATGGCCGGCTGCTGCTTACTTTCCTTATTACAGCTCTAGGCTATGGGGGTACATTTGTCGTCTTTACGTATTTAACCCCATTACTTCAAAATGTCACAGGCTTTAAAGCAGAAACAGTGGCCGTAATCTTGCTTATTTACGGGGTTGCGATTGCCATTGGCAATACAACGGGTGGAAAATTAGCGAATCGCAACCCGCTTAAAGCGTTATTCTATATGTTTATCGTACAAGCAATTGTCCTATTTATCCTGATGTTTACTGCTCCATTTAAAGTAGCCGGTTTAATCACCATCTTTTTAATGGGGTTGATGGCCTTTATGAATGTGCCTGGTTTGCAGGTTTATGTAGTTATATTAGCTCAGCGATATGTGCCAGCAGCGGAGGATGTGGCTTCAGCGGTCAATATTGCGGCATTTAACGCCGGCATTGCCATAGGCTCCTTCTTGGGTGGCATTGTGACCGACTCCATTGGACTCCTTCACACAACCTGGATTGGCTCCCTCATGGTGCTTGCAGCCGTACTCCTTACTGGCTTTGGACGCTTTCTCGAGGCTCGAGGGCCAAAACAGAACCAAAGAGCTGCATAAGAATATCGGCCGATATGTGGTACTTTTTCAGTCCTTATTTTTGTAGGATCTGACGGTATTAAATAAGAGAAGTAATAAAACCATAGCTTTATTTCCTATGTACAAGAACAATCGGAGGTTTATTAAACATGAACAAATACTTACAAGATACAGTTACTTTGCATAATGGTGTCAATATGCCCTGGTTTGGTATTGGGGTGTTTAAAGTAGAGGAAGGTCCTGAACTGGTCAATGCGGTGAAATTTGCCATTAAACATGGATACAGGAGCATTGATACAGCCGCCATTTACGGGAACGAAGAAAGTGTCGGACAGGCCATCCGGGAAGGAATGAAAGAGGCGGGCATTTCAAGAGAGGAACTGTTTGTTACCTCTAAAGTTTGGAATTCCGACTTAGGCTACGAGACCACCCTTGCTGCCTATGATTTGACCTTAAAAAAACTGGGTCTTGATTATTTTGATTTATACTTAATCCACTGGCCAGTGGAAGGCAAATATAAAGAAGCGTGGCAGGCACTGGAGACTCTATATATGCATGGAAAAGTAAAAGCAATTGGGGTAAGTAATTTTCAGGTCCACCATTTAGAAGACTTGATGAAGGACGCCGAAGTAATACCAATGGTCAATCAAGTCGAATATCACCCAAAATTGACCCAGAAAGGAGTACAGTTGTACTGTCAAGAACATGGTATCCAGTTAGAAGCCTGGTCTCCTTTGATGCAAGGCCAATTATTGGATCATCCTGTATTAAAAGAAATCGCCGATCAATATAACAAAACGGTCCCCCAAATTATTTTGCGCTGGGACTTGCAAAACGGTGTCGTCACCATCCCCAAGTCTACTAAGGAACATCGAATTGTTGAGAATTCCAGTATTTTCGATTTCACATTAACCGTGGATGATATGGAGAGAATTAACTCCCTTAACGAAAACCATCGCATCGGACCAGACCCTGACAATATTGATTTCTAATATGAAATGTGAGGACGGTTCTCCCGGTTTAATTCTGTAACCGGAGAACGTCCCCCTTAAATCTGCCCATAACAATGGTATGATAGTATTTCCCGTCGGAAAGAAGTTTGTCATTTCTTAATACCCCTTCGATTTCAAAACCATGTTTTTTGTATAGATGAATGCCAGATTCATTTGTCTCCAATACATGCAGCGTTATTTTTGTGATACAGTTGGTGTCCGCCCATGAGGTAGTTTCTTTTAATAAATGATTCCCGATTCCAAATCCCCAATATTCTTTTAAAATACATATTCCAAACTCTACTTTATGGGCAAATCGCTTTAAGCTGCTTCCTTCGCACCTTGAAAAACCGACAATCCTGAATGATTTGTTTAAATCCAGGCACATCGATAAAAGCCTCCCCCGGTCCTCTATCGAGGTTCTCTGTCTCTTCATCAATTTGCAATCTTAGCGCGGACAACTGCTCGGCATCCGATTCCAGCGCCGAACGAATGTGATAATGGACACCTTTTACTTCGAATTCTTTACTGGTAATAATCATGGGTTATCTCCATTCACGTTTAGTCGAGCAATCCAAGCATCTGTTTTTCGTTCTACCTTTTCAAACAAAATTCCTGCCATTGTCTTAGAGAAAAGCCGAGGTAGCAGACAAAAAAGAAGGGGCAGTCCCCTTCTTTTTAAAATTTAAATTTAAATTTAAATAACGCGCACTTTCACAATGCCATCAATTTGGTTAATTTTTGCCAGTAATCCAGGAATCGTTTCACCATTTACTTTTTCATCAATGTCGATCATGGTATAGGCGTAGCCCCCACGGCTTCTGTTGACCATATCAGCAATGTTTAAGTGATAGCTGGAAATGGCAGACGTGATTTGGCCGACCATGTTTGGAACGTTATGATGGAAAGCCGTTACCCGGCGCTTACCCGTAAACGGCAAAGACGCATTAGGGAAGTTAACTGAATTTTGGATGTTCCCCGTTTCAAGGAAATCCTTCACCTGACGTGCTGCCATGATTGCACAATTTTCCTCTGACTCTTCGGTAGATGCACCAAGGTGCGGGGTGCAGATTGTATTTTTCATTTTTAAAACCTTTTCGTTCGGGAAGTCGGTAATAAATTTACCTACTTTCCCGCTTTCGAGTGCCTCAGCCATATCGTCTTCATTAACCAGCTCACCGCGTGAGAAGTTCAAAATGTAAACGCCGTCCTTCATAATGCTGAACGTTTCCTTATTGAACATGCCACCCGTGTCTTTCGTAAATGGCACGTGGACGGTAATATAATCGGATTCAGCAAATAATTGCTCAATCGTCATCGCACGACGGACATTACGAGACAGTTTCCAAGCCGTATCCACGGAAATGAATGGGTCAAAACCGATTACTTCCATATCTAAATCAAGTGCATCATTTGCAACCAATGCTCCAATGGCACCTAAACCAATAATGCCAAGTGTTTTACCTTTTATTTCTTTTCCGACAAATTGCTTCTTTCCTGCTTCGACCAACTTTGGAACTTTGTCGCCCTCAGCGGCCAAGGTTTTGGTCCATGCCACTCCGTCGTAAAGGTTGCGGGAAGATGCCATCAGAGAGGTCAACACCAATTCCTTTACGGCATTCGCATTGGCACCAGGGGTATTAAATACGACAATTCCTTGATCCGTGCATTTGTCGACTGGAATGTTATTGACACCAGCGCCCGCCCGTGCAATCGCCTTTAAATTGGCACCGAAATCCATTGCATGCATATTGAAGCTGCGAACAACAATAGCATCTGGATCTTCACAGTTATTGTCAACGACATATTGTTCCTGGTTGAATACCTTCAGGCCGCTATCTGCGATATTGTTTAATGGTTTGATGGTTTTTAATTTGTCTGCCACTACTGTACTCATCTCTTATCCCTCTTTTATTTGAAGATAGTTATAAATTTCACAAACATAAGCCAAATCCTTCATCTTACATTAACCTTGAAAGTCTACATCCAATACACTTTAACAAAAGCTGTATTGACTATCCCCTCCCATTAAACATAAAGAGGCAAGGGGTGGTTCCCTTACCTCTGCCCAGGCGAACGGCAATCGACACTATGTGCTCCCTCACGGTTTATCCGCGTTCGCCAGTCACACATAGCCTTTTTCATTTTTCTTAGTTTAACAAATTTTCTATCAACTTTCAATCTATAACATATTTCTATTTTTATATACTTATATATTTATGTTCTTTCAAAAAAAATTAACTACTTTTATTAGCTTATTCGGCCCTCTTCCTTTAGAATCTGCTCAAAGGCCATGACAACCTCCTTATCGTAATGGGACCCAGCAAGTCTTCTAAGCTCATTTAACGCTATTTGTTCTTTAAATGCTTTGCGGTAGGCACGGTCTTCCGTCATCGCATCAAATGTGTCACTAACCGCTATGATTCTAGCTTCCAAAAGGATTTCCTCTCCAGAAAGGCCATGTGGATAGCCGCTTCCGTTTAACCTTTCGTGATGTTGTTCGATAATAGGTGCAAGTTCCTTATAAAAAGAGTCCCTCACCATTTCAGCACCGTCTCCAGGGTGCTTCTTAATAAGTTCAAATTCTTCATCTGTCAGTTTGCCTGGTTTAGTTAAAACTTCACTGGGAACATGGATTTTTCCAATATCGTGCAGTACTGCTGCTACCGCCAGATTCTCCAGTTGTTCTTTACCCAGTTTCAACTTCTTCGCTATTTTCACCGAGTATTCAGCCACTCGGTCACTATGTTTATAAGTATATCTATCCTTTAATTCAACTTGTTTGGTGATCTCCTTAAGTGCGGAAATATCCTTACTAATATGTACAAAGGTTGGTTCGGTAAAGACACACAGTAAGGTCACTTTCGATAGGGCGGTAAAATAAATGGGATTATTGAGGCCTCTTACAGAAAAATAATCCTCAGGACCTAATGTAAGCTTTTCTGTATCCAGTTCACAAATGACTTGACCCGATAAAATATAATAAAATTCAAGAGAGCTCGCATTTTCACTGGGATACACGTAAAATAATTTTCCCTCTTCAATTGTCTGCTGAATAATTTCAACACCATTCCCACGAGATAATAGACTCAGCTCTAAATTATTCTCAAATTTAACTGTTTCTAAAAAAACGCCCTTTTTTCCGATCGTAAATCCTTCCATAGTATCCCACCTTTGTACAATGAAAACGAGCCCATAATAGAACTCGTTTTCATTGTACAACATATAATTCTAAATTGTCAGTTATAAATCAACATTAACAACCGACTACTCTTATCGGATCAATCCATACCCACTTATTAGCAAATCGAACAAGCTTCCAGCTGCATTCCGCCTGAACACCTTTTGCAGCTGCTCTTTTGATGGTTTCAGCTGAAATTTTAAATGTATCATTGTAAACATCCGTAATGACTTTATCCAGATCGTTCGTAAACTTTTGTGTTTTTTCTTGCGATTTAGTAGCCTTTTCGTTTAGCTTTGCATTGAGTCTATTTAGTTTGTCTTCTAGTTTTTTTGTATCCTTATCGTCTGTCGGACCCAATTGTGCAGTTACTCCACTAATTTCTTGTTCAATTTCTGCCATTTTTGCCTCTATTTTAGCTTGTTCCTCTATCATTTTTGCATTAATTTCATTCAGCTTTTGACTTAGTTTTGCCTTATCAGCATCGTTTTTAGCACCATTTAAATCAGTCAGGACTTTCCCCTTTTCATCTTCCAATTTAATGATTTGGTCTCCTGCTTCAATCTTACGAACATCACGAAGGTAATCTTCCTGAAGGGAATCTGCTCTTTCCACTGCTTTTTTAATTTTTTCATCTATCTCTGTGTTTGTCTTTTCAATTAATGCTAGAGCCTCTTTAACATCCTTATCTTCAGCTGCAAATGCCGGTGTGCCAATACATAATAATAACACCGTCAAAAATAAAATCGAAATGCCTTTTTTCATAGTATTTTCCTCCTTTTTTAAAGGCTGCCCTGAAAATAAGCGAGTTTAAAAGACCAATCATTATAAACAAGCTCGCTTATTTTCATACCTCATGGTGCAAATTTTTTTCATGAGTGCCTCTGTTGAATTGGCTGTTGATTTCCGCTACAGTCGCTCGCTTTCCGCTGGCGTGCCAGGGAGGCCTCCTCGGCGCTGAAAGCGCCTGCGGGGTCTCCCCAACCCCGTACTCCCGCAAGAGTCGAGCGCCTTCCGCTCCAAT
The DNA here is from genome assembly GCF_000612665.1 of Neobacillus dielmonensis. Taxonomy (GTDB): domain Bacteria; phylum Bacillota; class Bacilli; order Bacillales; family Cytobacillaceae; genus Neobacillus; species Neobacillus dielmonensis. Next base: position 42,848 of record NZ_HG942066.1, on the reverse strand, counting down.
CAACAGTGTTAAAAAAATCAACATTATTGTTTAACAGAGCCTTTTTAAAAAATAATATTAGGCCGTTTATTCAAGATTAGTAGAAAAGTAATCATAGAGAAACGTGATTCCAACTATGCAATAATTCTCCAATATTCTCCATCGGTCTAGATTATGTACATAAAATGTAAAATATTAAAACTTTTTTACTAATCATCCATTATTATACAAGGTAATATTTCCTATTTCCATGTCTTTTTTTGTAATATTTAGTTATTTTAATGTTTAATTATGTCGAAGTGTATGCTGAGACTAGTTACATGCCTATAATCTAATGGAATTAAATGAAAAAATTTAGCGAATGGTGAGATTTACTTATAGTTAATGAAACTTTTGGAAAAGGATTCACGTATAAGGTTTTGAGGTGAGAAAAATGTACCTGCCTATAGGTGAACCAACAGAAAAAATTTCATCCCATGCTGTAAAAGTTTGGCGTATTTCGAATTTCATCGGCCATCTGTCTGCATTAGTGTTCATGGCCGTTCTGCTTTTCTGCAGCAAGAAGTTTGACTGGTATGATTGGATCGGAGTCGTACTTTATATAATAGGTGGCCTGTTACTTTTATCTGCCTTATATTCAATTTTGATTGAACCTGTCTATTTGCAAAAAACCTGGCGATACAATATAGACCAGCAGTTTATACAGTATAAACATGGAAGATTATATGAGAAGCATACCCTCATACCAATGGAAAAAGTGGAATACGTCCGATCAAAACAGGGCCCCCATTATGCGACGATATAACTTATATAGCTTTGAGGTCGGCACCACCACTTCGAGCCATAACATACCAGCGATTCCTTCTGAAAAAGCCAAACACCTAAAGGACAAAATTGCGATGTATGCAAAATAAAAGAAAATGATTTGGCGGAGGGGGAGACGGGCGCATGACTCACGGAGCTAACCGCTATCACCCTGCCATCATTTTGGTGGATTTAATTTCCTTTGTGAAAGGCTCATCTGCTGTCATTCTGTTTTTATTTGTTTTGAAGGCGTCTTCCACCTCCGCCTGGGTGGTATGGGGACGCTATCTCTTTTTCCTTGCATTGGGAATGTCTACCATTTGGAGCTTTTTAAAATGGTTACTCCATCAGTATGAAATCGTTGGGGACACCATCGTGTTCCGTGAGGGCGTTTTTGTAAAAGAGCAGCGCAGTATGCCATTTGACCGGAAACATAACCAAAAGTCAAATACCACCTTCGTCCACCGATGGTTTGGCCTGACTACTTTGACGCTTGAAACTGGCACAAGCGGCGAGAATTCTTCCTTTCACTTTCCAGTCATCACCGAGGAAGAGAAACGGCGGATACTTCTTCATTTGGAGGGAAAAACGGTTTTAGATGAAGCGTCTGAGGCCCCTAATCTTGGTAAGACAACTGGCAGAACCATACATTTTCGCTCCACAAAAAAGGATTTAGTAAAGGCTTCCTTTACATCATTAAGCTTTTTAGCGATTTTTCCGATTGTCAGTACCATATATTTTAACCTAGCTGACTTTTTCGAAATTGAAAAAACAGCGAAGAATGCCCTGGATTACTTATTCCTTCACTGGTGGATGCTGATCGTTCTCCTTATTCCTACTCTTGCGTTATCCACTGTGGTTGGTTTTATCCAAACGTACATCAAATACGGGAACTATGTGATTAGTGATGACCAGGAGCGAATTTATATTGAAAAGGGAGCAGGTAATTTTATCAGTTTTTCGATTTCCAAACACCGGGTGCAAGCCGTGGTGGTCAAACAGTCAATTTTGAAGCGGATGCTTGGGCTGGTATCAATTAAACTAATCAGCGCCGGTAGCTTGGAAGATGAGAAAAAACAAGAAACCAGTTCACTTTATCCGTTTATGGCAAAGCAAGAGGCTTACCGGATTTTACAAACAATGCTGCCTGAGTACCGGATTGTCGAACAGATGGAATGTTTCCCTGTAAAGGTATTGTGGCTTAAGCTGCTGCAGCCCTATTATTTGACTATCCTTGTCATTATAGGCTTGCTCATTTTTAAAAGCACGTGGCTGTGGATGGCTTCCATTGTCTTTATCCTCTCTATATTCGACCGTGTGCTGGACTACTGGTTTACCAGCTATATCCGCTATGGTAATACGGTGCAAATCCGTAAAGGCGGCTTCACCAATGAAACGTTCGTCACCCACCGTGAACGAATCCAGCAAATTACCGTCCAGCACTCCTGGATTGAGAGAAAATTTGGTGTCGCCACACTTCTTTTTTCCAATAAAGCGAAGCCGCTGTATGTGAACAAATTATTTGGGGTACCCAAAGAGGAAGCCGGCAGCTTCTTTAACTGGTATCACCGCAAAAACGCCTCGTAGGCGCGAGGCGTTTTTTGGGGACTACGTTATTTTTTTCCTAGCAATCAGACCCGAATAAATTAACTGGATGACACCTGCGGTAAGCACCCCGATAAGCGTGTCCCTTATTCTGTCTATGGCATAGTGCTTCGTTTGGTGTTCGAATACAAAAACAAATAAAATGGTAAGCGCTACTTGGTGAAGAACCTTTTTGTCAAAGTTTAAAAATTTTGCTATATAGCACCCTAATAAAATCAATAGTCCTAAGTTCCAGCCATTTACTGTCAAATGGCTTGCAACTAAAACAGCAACGAAAATGCCAATAACCGTTCCTATTACCCGTTTGATTGACAGACTTACCGTCTTATCCATCGTTGATTGGATGGTCAGGATGACTGAAAGCGGCGCCAAATAAGGATGATCTGATCCTAGCAGTTTCGATATTTCCCATGCTAAAGCAGACCCCACTGACAGTTTCCATATCAGAATGGATAAGTTCTGATTGGTCATATCCTTTTTACTTGTTTCCATTTTTCCCTCGTTTGTTTTCCTTTTAGTATTCTTTTCGTTTAGAAAGAATATGTAATGCAAGGAGCTTCGTTTTAAGAACAAACAATCAGAACAAGCACTCTTTCATATGGTTTTTAATATGATTCCTTAACGACATATTTTTAACAGTTGGTTCCTTTTACCACCAGGTCAATATGTCCATTTATGAAGCCCCTCAAAATGCCATCATTCAGTCATTCTTATCCGCATAAAATTGGTATTTCACTTTGGCCTGTAGTCGAACTTTGTAAAAAATTTATTTTTTCTATTGATATTTTAATTATATGCTGATAATATAAGTGAGTATTTAATTGGAAAGCTAATATTCTATATATCGTGAGTCTTTCCAGCAGATAATTTTGACCACTTTCTTAGGGAAGTCAAGGCCATACGGACAGCCGGGTCAAATGCCGATTGGCAACTTTAGTTGCCTTATTGATTGAGTTAAAAGCTCAAATTTTATAAGTTGGTTACTTTACAACCAGTGCATTTGCACACAACTTGTGAAACGGTCAATAAGAGTGGTAAAAGTGATTATTTGCTATATAGACTCTGATCCCAAATGATATATTTTGAATATTAAAGAGCTTCCGCCATGACGTCTTTAACGTATTCTAATGGCATTGTCATGGGTATTTTATGGCTTTTTTAATATGATGACTATATCCAAAGCAAGTGTGATGCGCTATGATGCGATCGTCTTCACTTGCTTTTTTGTTGTTTACAAAAGATTCTAGAGGGTATCACACTTATTCCTCTCGTTTTACAAAATCTATTAGGTTAGGAGATAGGAGAATGGGGAAAGCACTTATTATTGGTTGTGGCGGCGTGGCTCAAGTAGCCATCCATAAATGTGTTCAAAATAGTGAGGTATTTGAAGAGATTTGTATCGCCAGCCGTACAAAATCCAAATGTGATGATTTAAAAGCCAAGTTAGATGGCGGAAAAACAAAAATTACCACTGCACAAGTGGATGCAAATAATGTAGAGGAACTAATTGCTTTAATCAATGAAGTAAAACCGGATATCGTTATGAACTTGGCATTGCCATACCAAGATTTAACCATCATGGACGCATGCCTTGCCACAAAAACGAACTACCTAGATACAGCCAACTATGAGCCAGAAGATACGGCTAAATTTGAATATAAATGGCAATGGGAATATCAGGAGAAATTCCGTGAAGCTGGTATTACCGCCCTTCTTGGCAGCGGATTTGACCCAGGTGTAACAGGCGTATTCTCTGCTTATGCCCTAAAACATCACTTCGATGAAATTGAATACATCGATATCCTTGACTGTAACGGCGGTGACCATGGCTATCCATTTGCTACTAACTTCAACCCTGAAATCAATATCCGCGAAGTATCTGCAAACGGACGTTATTGGGAAAACGGCGAATGGATTGAAACGGAGCCAATGGAAATCAAGCGCGTTTATAACTTCGATGAAGTCGGCGAGAAAGATATGTATTTGCTATACCATGAAGAGCTTGAATCTCTTACAAAAAACATTCCTGGACTTAAGCGGATCCGTTTCTTCATGACATTCGGTCAAAGCTATCTTACACATCTAAAATGTCTTGAAAATGTCGGCATGACTTCCATCGAGCCAATCGAATTCGAAGGAAAGCAAATCATTCCGCTTCAATTCTTGAAAGCTGTGCTGCCAGACCCTGCCACTCTTGGGCCTCGCACAAAAGGTAAAACCAACATCGGTTGTATCTTCCGCGGCAAAAAAGATGGAAAAGATAAAGTTTACTATGTGTACAACGTTTGTGACCATGAAGAGTGCTACAGAGAAGTCGGTTCTCAAGCCGTTTCTTACACAACCGGTGTTCCTGCAATGATTGGCGCGATGATGTTGATGACTGGAAAATGGGATTACAAAGGCGTTTACAATATTGAAGAGTTTGATCCAGACCCATTTATGGAAGCATTAAACAAATGGGGACTACCATGGAAGGAAAGCTTTGACCCAGAGCTAGTGGACTAAGGATGAAATTTGAAGAATTACCAACACCATGTTATGTAGTCGATGAAGAGCTTTTGGAAAAAAATCTTAAAACCCTGAACGGTGTCATGCAGCGGACAGGAGCAAAAATTGTATTAGCCCAGAAAGCATTTTCCATGTATTCACTGTACCCATTTATCGGGGAATATTTAAGCGGCACAACCGCAAGCGGCCTATATGAGGCGCGTTTAGGTTATGAAGAGATGGGCAAAGAAAATCATTGTTTCTCTGCTGCCTATCGCGAAGAAGAAATGGACGAAATCATCTCCATTTGTGACCATATCATATTCAATTCCAACACGCAGTTGGCAAAATTTAAAGATCGTGTTTTGCAGGCCGGCAAAAAAGTCGGCTTGCGCATCAATCCTGAATGTTCTACACAAGTAGGTCATGCCATTTATGACCCTTGTACGGTAGGTTCGCGATTTGGCGTCACCATTGAGCATTTCCAGCCTGAACTGCTTGCCGGTGTGTCTGGCTTGCATTTCCACACCCTTTGTCAGCAAAATTCTGACGACTTAGAGACGACTCTAAATGCAGTGGAAGAAAAGTTTGGACCGTATTTGCATCAAATGGAATGGATTAACTTTGGCGGCGGCCATCATATTACCAGAGAGGATTATGATATTCCTCGCCTTGAAGCTTGCATTAAGAGAATGCAAGAGAAATATGGTTTAGAAGTTTACCTTGAACCGGGCGAAGCTGTTGCCCTAAACGCCGGATATTTGGTTACCACGGTGCTGGACACGGTTCAAAACGGAATGGACATTGCCATTCTTGATACTTCTGCATCCTGCCATATGCCGGATGTACTCGAAATGCCTTACCGCCCTCCTCTTTTTGGATCAGGTGAAGTTGGAGAGAAACCATATACGTATCGCCTCGGCGGACAAACCTGCCTGACTGGCGATGTGATTGGCGATTATTCGTTCGACAATCCTTTACAATTAGGCGACCGTTTAGTTTTTGGTGATATGGCGATTTACACAATGGTTAAGAACACCACGTTTAACGGTATGCCATTACCAGCCATTGCCGTGAAGCATAAAGATGGAGACTGTGAGGTCGTTCACCAGTTTGGCTATCAAGATTTCAAAATGAGATTGGCTTAAACATATCTTACATGAACCAGATTCCCACTACGGAATCTGGTTTTTTAATAGTTTAATTCGAAAAAATGGCCTTGCTTTAGAAAAATTGATCAGTCCATAAAACAGACATGTTTTTCGTATTACGTGGGAAATGGAACTTTGTTAAGATAAGAACACTTCTAAAAATGTACAGGTTACATTATAGAAAGAAGGATTGGCATGAAAGTAAGGGACTTCATGATTACAAAACTATTTACGGTAAAACGGAACACTACCGTTAAGGAATTATTGCAGGTGCTCAACTCGAATCGAATCGGCGGGGTGCCCGTTGTGGATGACAATGGCCATTTGGCTGGTATCGTTTCTGATGGCGACGTGTTACGCTACCTGGCTCCAAAGCCTCTCGGTTTTACCGGGCTGATTTATATCATAGAGGATGGAGAAATTGAGGATATCATTAAAGAAAAGCTTCATACATCGGTAAAGGAAATCATGACCAAACGGAATGTCGTCTCTGTATCACCTGATGACGATTTTGAAGAGGCACTCCGGTTATTGTCTCGGCACCACTACAAAAAACTCCCGGTCGTAAACGGCGCTGGACGTGTCATAGGTGTAATCAGTCGTGGGGATATTATCGATAATATTTCAAAAAAAATCATCATTTCGTAAGGCTATTACTTCGTTTTACAAGTTGTTGAAGAATTCATAGCAACAAAAAAAGAAACCGTCTTTAATCGACGGTTTTTTTTAGTTGCTTAAGTTACCATACTAGTTTTGTACAGGTTCTGTTGCTTTTACTGCCCCTTGCGCATTTGCCTTTATTTCGCTTGGTTTTCTTACAAATAGAGAACAGATGAATGTAATGACTGAAATTCCTGTAATAAAGTAAAATGCATATTTTACTCCTGCAGCAAGAATCTCCTGTTGTGAAGCATCTGGAGAATCGAAGACAAAACCATTCTGACCAGCAGTAAACAGGGTTATGGCAATAGCCGTCCCTGCTGCCCCTGCCACTTGGTTAAAGGTGTTCATAGCGGCGGAACCATCCGCATATAATTCACGCGGGAGTTGGTTCAGGGCATTGGTTTGCGATGGCATCATCACCATCGTTAAACCAAAGAATAACACCATAAATGCGGCTACTACTTGCCAAGCAGGGGTTGTGGCTGAAAGTGTGACCATAAAAATGATATTCCCAATGACGACAAACAGCGAACCAATGATAACGAAAATACGTGCTCCCCATTTATCAAAGAGTGATCCAACAATTGGTGACATAATGACATTCACAGCATTACCAGGAAGCAGCAGTAAACCGGCAACAGCGGCACTGAACAATAAGGCCCCCTTTAAATAAAGCGGCAATAGAATGGCAGAAGAAAGAATCATTAAAATCCCCAGAAACATCATTGCTGTACCTAATGTGAACATTGGATACTTAAACACTCGTAAATTAATCATTGGCTGCGCCATTTTTATTTGCCGTGTCCCAAATAGAATAAGCGCTATAATCCCTATCAGTAACGGTGCCCATACTTTAGCGGATGAAAAAGCCTCTACCGCCATCGTGGCCAAAGCAAAAATCAAGCCGCCAAAACCAATAGTGGAAAGTAAAATAGACACTACATCCATTTTTGGTTTGGTTATTTCCGATACATTCTTGATTATCGCCGCAGCAAAGAAAATCAATCCTACATAAAAAATGGCGCTAATCCAGAAAATATAGTGCCATCCCAAAGTACTGATAATGACCCCTGAGAGAGTCGGTCCCAATGCCGGTGCCAATGTGATGACCAGACCCATGATTCCCATGACTACACCGCGCTTGTGGACGGGAAAGATCACCAGCAGGACGCTTGTCATGACCGGCAGTAACATGCCCGTTCCAATCGCTTGAACCAGACGTCCGAGTAATAATATCCAGAAACTTGGGGAAATGGCTGCTAAAACTGCTCCAGCCAGTGAAATCACCAGTCCCCCCACCACTAATTGTCTTGTCGTGAACCATTTCATTAATAAGGCCGATACCGGCACCAGAATGGCCAGTACCAATAAATATCCGGTTGTCAACCACTGAGCGATGGCAGCCTTGACTGTAAAGTCTTCCATCACATTGGATAGGGCCATATTTAATGCGGTCTCACCGAATAATCCGAAAAAGGCACCTAGCATCAGGACAAAAGCCATTGCTTTAGGCTTTTTCACTTGTATTTGTGTATTCATAACAATCCCCTTTTCTACTTAATTAACCTCTTTTTTGACAGTGGATTTTTTTCATCTTCAGCAATCTGCCTCCACTAGACCGACCAGTCTGTTTGTAACTTTATCAAAAATTTAATCCATGAGTCAAGGTTTTTTTCACAGATTTGACATAGTTACTTTTGAAAACGTTGTTCCCTCCCCACTTTAAATCGTTACTCCCATTTTTCCTTTTCTTTAAGAAGGGATACCAAATGATTTATCGAACTTTTACAAGAGCTTTTAGTTTGGGGGAAGAAATTTGGATTATTTTTGAACCTATTAAGAAAAATGTTTATGTGCTGGCAGTATGGGATGCTGAATGGAAATCCTATAACAACTGCTACATTATTCTAGAAGGAGATTATATTACCCTGTTAGATTGCGGTAAAAAGGAGCATTCCATCTATTTAATTAAAGCACTTGAAAGCCTAGGAAAATCAGTTGACGATGTTACTCTTCTATTAGCTACCCATGGTCATGAAGATCATGTACAAGGCGCCGAAATTTTTATAAATGCCAAGAAATATATTCATGCAAATGAACGCGGTAAGATGGAGTATCCTTATCCGGAGCAATTCGAAATACTCCCCTCCAATCGCAATAATATTGATGACTTTGATATTCTTCTTGTGGGTGACCATACCCCTGGTTCGGTAGCTTTCTACCATCGTCCATCCAAAGTGGTCTTCACAGGTGATTTCCTATGCTTTTTTGGTGACTCACTTTCAAAGGATGGCTTAGTTTCACAGGGAAATGATCTTAGAGAGGCATGGCTTTCCTTCTTACATAACGGCGGAGTCACTGGTCAACATTTGAAAATTTTTATCGAGGGATTAAAAGGCATAAATCGTTTTGATGCTGATGCAATGTGTAGCGGTCATGGCGGGGTGCTTGTAGGTGATATCACCTCATTTGTTTCTGAATTAATTCATTTAGGCCAAGAATGGTTACATACTGTTAAATAGATATGTTCAGGAGGAATTAACAATGATTTCATTCAGTATTATTGGCGGTGCCGGCTTTCGGGCACAGTATTACTTAAGAATTGCCCAGGCTCTTCCAGAGCAGTTTCGTGTTTGTGGAATGGTGGTTAGGGATGAACATAAAGGAAGGGATCTTGAACAAAAGTGGGATGTGACCACATACCGCAATTTGGGACTGCTATTGGAGCATGAAACCCCCGACTTTGTGGTGGTTTCCGTCAGCCGCCATGCGGCCGTTGACTATTTACTTCAATTGGGTGAACTTGGTATCCCTGTTCTGGCGGAGACTCCCCCTGCACCCTCCGTTGAGGAGTTGGTTATTCTCCATGAGAAGCTGACGTGCAAAGGAGCGAAGGTTCAAGTTGCGGAGCAGTATCATTTGCAGCCCATGCACCAAGCCAGGCTGTCGCTTATCGAGAAGGGACGGTTAGGGAATGTGACTCAAACAACCGTATCAATCTCCCATTTTTATCATGGTGTCAGCTTAATACGGAAAATGCTAGGAATTGGTTTTGAGGATGCCGTTATTAGAGGCATGAGATTTGAGTCACCGATTATGGCAGGTCCGGACCGGAGCGGCCCTCCAAGGGAAGAAAAGCTCATCAATGCCGAGCGCGATTTGGCATGGCTGGATTTTGGCGGCAAACTGGGAATCTATGATTTTACCAAAGATCAGCACCGTTCTTGGATTCGCTCCAATCATCTGTCCGTACGCGGGGACCACGGCGAACTTTTCGATAACCGTTTATTGGTCCTGGAGGATTTCTCAACCCCTCTTTATCTGGAGTTGAAGCGGGTTAACCGGGGTGAGGAAGAAAATTTGGAGGGACACTATCTGGAGGGAATTTTGGCTGGAGAACGCTGGGTGTACCGGAACCCGTTCATTCCTGCCCGGCTATATGATGACGAAATAGCCATTGCTTCCTGTTTAATGAAAATGGCTGACTATGCAGCAGGCGGACCAAGTTTTTATAGTCTGCCAGATGCGTCGCAGGATCATTATCTTGGTCTTATGATGGAAAAAGTGATTTGTACAGGCGAAATCGTTAAGACAGTACGCCAGCCGTGGGTTGAGTAATTTAGCAGTGTACCATCCTTCTGGTTTTACGGAGAATGGTATCTTAGAGGCGCATTTGGGAATCACATTTCGCATACCCTGGCGCCTCTTTTTTGGTCCTACGGTTTGACCATTATTCTATTAACTACCCTCCCCATGCTTTTTTCCTTCTACAGTAGTTAATAAGCTCGATTACCTACTCTTCTCGCACTTTTTACCTTCTACGGTTGTTAATAAACCTTATTAACTACTCTTCTGATGCTATTCTTCGTTCGAAGGAAGGTAATCAAGTTCGATTACCTACCCAACCAACGCTTTTTTTCTTTCTGAAGTCGGTAATGGTAAAAGTGGCTTATCGGAGTTATATAAAAAGATCGAGGTGCTCGGGTTAATTTGCTACGGGTGAGTAAGTCTATAACTAATAACCGTTGATGAATTCTTCAATCGTTCCCAGTTCATCTTCCGTTAGCTCTCTACCAGCCTGCTTCCCATATTCCTGTATTACCTTTTGCTTGTCCCCTTTAAAAAGCTCTGTGAAGTTGGCTATTGCTCTCAATGTACTAGCTTCATACTGGTATTCTTCCTTCGAGATAGGTTTCCAATGTGAGAGTACATAGGTATCAGCGTCAAAGGCGTCCAACTGTTCTAACAGCTGGAGTGTTTCTTTTATCGTATAATTGCGCTTTGCAGAAAAAATGTCAGAGTATAGGCAATCACCTAGAAACAAGATTTTTTCCTCTTTAATATAAACAACAACTGAATCGGCTGCATGGTCCCCGCCAACGTGCTGAATGATGCAGATTACCCCGCCCAGGTCGATTTCCAGCTGATCTTTAAAGGTCAATTGCGGCAGGCTTATAGTAATGTCCCGGTGATTTGAATACTCCGCCTTGATGGCCTTCGCACAAAACTCAATTTCCGTGCCCTGTTTCACTCTTTCGTCCAGTGCAGCATCTGACCAGGAAAGCCCGACTAATTTTTCCATTTCCTTCTTGGTTTGCCCAGAAGAGATGGATATGGTGTCGCTTAATGCCGATAGCCCAAAGGTATGGTCCCAATGCCAATGGGTCAGGACAACCATATCGGGTTTCGGGACCTGTTGCTTGGATAGTTCATTAATAAAAATTTGAGCGTGCACCTTGGAGTTTCCTGCATCTATCATTAACGTTTTGAGGTCACCCTTCACCATGCCAAGGATTGGCCTATCAGTTTCCGATACAGGTGTTATGTACCAGAACCGCTGGCCTATTTTTTCAATATTATGCATAAACATCCCCCTCCCCTCTATCATACCAGTCGTTGACCCCCGAGGGATATATTTCCTGCCATCATACCTCTATCAACTGTTATAATTTTATCAAGAACTACTTTTATAGGAGGACTTGTCATGTATGTGGACCGTGATTATCCAGCGTTTTCTTGGTCGAACTCCAGACATAAGACATTTTTAGAGTGTTTGCGGAAGTATTTTCATCAATACTATGAATCTCATAATGGCTGGTTGTATGATTCTCCCGAAGAGAACAAGGCAGCCTATCGATTGAAGAATATTAAAAATATCCCCATCCTGCTCGGGGACTTAATTCACAAGGCCATAGATTTGCAATTAAAAAATATTTTAAACGGTAATAGTTTATTTACTGTAGATGAGATGATGGCGATGGTAACCCGCGGCCTAAATAATGCTTACTTGGATTCTACTAAGTTTCGCCATCTGTGGGTTCAAAAGCCGAAGCGACACCAAATGCTATATGAATTCTATTATGGGGATGGACTTAGTAAGGATGCTATTTCAGCTGCCAAAACAAAGCTGGAGGTCTGCGTGAAGAACTTCTTTATGAGCAAAACCTATCAAGATATCTTAAACAAGTTAGAAATGCGTGTATTGTATTCTGAGGACTTTCAAACCTTTGAAGTCAATGGTGTTGATGTATTTGTTGTCCTCGACTTTATTTATCAAGATGTGAGTCAGGGAAAATGGATTGTGGTTGACTGGAAAACAGGCAAAGAATCAGACGATGATCGCAAACAGCTCGCTTTTTATTCCCTCTATTTATCCAAAGAGCACAAAATTCCTGTAGATGATATCATTATTCGCAATGAATATTTGTTATCAGGAAAGCACCAGGAATACCAGTTAACCGAATTTGAAATCGACTCCGCTCAGCAATTGATGAACGAAAGTATCTATCATATGTTGAAGTATCAGGAGGATCCTGTTAAAAACAAGCCCCTGGACAAGGAGTATTTTGACATGAATCCTTCCAAAAAGTGCAACTATTGCAATTTCAAAGAGAATTGCATTCAGATTTAAATGGGTTCGGCTTCAAGATAGAAGACTTTTGAGAAAAAGTCCGACTTGATGGACGACATCGTTATCCCTAGTTTCATAAGTTCATCACCGGTGTAGGAATACCCGTTACTCATTTGATACACCCGGTTTGGATCCAGGCCGCGGAAATATAGACGGAATAATGGCGGGTTTGGCGTTGCCAGGGTTTTATAGTAAAAAACAACCGCCTGGTCCTGGTTCTCTGACACATACATCCAAGCTGTGTCATTGCCGTCAAAAGGACTCAGCAGCCTGTAAAGCTCTCCAAAGCAGACTAACTCTTTGATATGGTGATAGAATTGGATTTTTTGCTGTACTGTTTTTTTATCTTCGGCCCCCAAATTATCGATGTTTAGCTCAAAACCAAAGTTGGCTGCCATCGCCACATCACATCGCATCTCTAGAGGTGTGATTCTGCCTACTTGATGGTTGGGGACGTCTGAAACATGGGCTCCCATTGTGATGGCAGGGTAAACGATACTGGTTCCGTATTGGATTTTTAACCTTTCGACTGCATCGGTGTTGTCACTGGTCCAAGTCTGCGGCATGTAATACAGCATTCCTGGGTCAAACCTTCCTCCCCCTCCAGAACAGCTTTCAAAAAGAATCCGAGGAAATCGACTTGTTAATTTTTCTAAAATCTGATACAGCCCAAGCATATAGCGGTGGGCGGTTTCCTTCTGCCTCTCAGGAGGAAGAGCAGCGGTTCCTACCTCCGTAAAATTGCGGTTACTGTCCCATTTCACATAGGAAATGGGGGCACTCTCGAAAAGGCGGGTGAATGTCTCGACCAGCCAGTTGCGAACATCCTCTCGGCATAAATCGAGGACGAGCTGGCTGCGCGATAGGGTGCGGTTCCGACCTGGCACATGGAGACACCAATCGGGATGCTGCCGGTATAACTCGCTGTCAGGTGATACCATTTCCGGCTCGACCCATAGCCCAAATTGCATCCCTTTGTTTTGAACATACTCCGCAATTCCGTTTAAACCGGATGGAAGTTTTTTCTTATTTACGTACCAATCCCCCAGTGAGCTTTTATCATTATGACGCTGCCCGAACCAGCCGTCATCGAGGACAAATAGCTCAATTCCCACTTCAGCAGAGGCATCCGCCAGTTGCTTTAACTTTTTTTCTGTAAAATTGAATTTGGTTGCTTCCCAGTTGTTTATAAGGATGGGACGGGTTTGGTCGCGATAATGGCCGCGGCAAATCCGTGTCCGCAACAATCTATGGAAAGTGCGCGACATCCCTCCTAAGCCAGCATGGGAGTAGACCAATAACGCCTCAGGGGTTTGGAAGGTTTCACCAGGCATTAGCAGCCAGATAAAATCAAATGGGTTGATGCCGATGGACAGCCTGGTGGATTGATAGGGGTCCACTTCAATGGCAGCTTGAAAATTCCCACTGTAGACGAGGCTGATTCCATACGCATCACCATATTCCTCCGTCGCATTTTTCGCAAGCAGTGCCACAAAGGGATTATGCTGATGGCTTGAAGCACCCCTGGCTGAAGAAATCGATTGGGTTCCAGTGATTAACGGCTGCCGCTCGATATGCCGCTCCCTTGCCCAGGTTCCATGCAGATGCAGCAGGTCCCAATTCGAATGGTGAAAATCAACGGACATACTCATGCATTTATGTAGTTCCACCTTCCGGCGGCCCAAGTTTTCAAAGGAAACCGACCGGGTGATTACATCATGGTCCCGGTAAATGCTGTATTGGAGATGCAATCCAATCCCAAGCTTTGAGTCTACCATTGTGATCACTAAACTGTCGGCCTCAGCATCATCTTCCGTGTAAGCAGCAGGAAGTCCTTCAAGCGGTCGCTTGCCTTTATATATTTCATGTGAGTCATAAACGAATTCAGTAATCGTAGAACCGTCTTCGCTGCGAAGTTGGTAAGCGGGAGTCCTGAAGTCCCCGTTTCCGAATGCGGGGTACTCCTGTGGTAATGTATCGAGAGAAAAGCTTGGGTTTGAAGGATCGGTCATCGGTGAAAAAGATCGACTCTTTTGGAACAAGATGGCCGCCGCCTGCAGCGCATGTACCCGTTTGCCCCAGTACAGATGGGCGGGATATTTTCCATGGACGATCCTAATCATATAACTCGTCCGGTCATTTAACAAATGAAAAATGCCGTTTTCTTCATCCCATTCAATTGGCATGATACTCCCTCCTTCTATACTTCCATATCTATTCGTCATAGGCAGGAAACTGTTATAGTTTTTCATCTTTTTAAAATAAATCTGTTTGATATTGGCAAAATAAGGGATACAAGCTAACACTTGGAGGCACTCGGTAATACCCTGGTGGCAGCCAAAGTATTTTTAAAGGGATGGTTGAGAGATGGAGTTTTCAAAAGGTATGGTTCGGGGGTTTTGTGCTGCTTTTGCATCGGTTTCGCTTGCCATAGCATCAGTTGTTCCTGCCGTTTCTGCAGAAGTCGCTCCAAACAAAGGAAAAGATAGCACCTTCAGACTAACCATAATGCATACCAATGATACACACGCACACTTGGACAATATCGCTAGACGCATTTCGGCCATTACAAAGGTGCGAGCGCAAAAACCATATAGCTTATTATTGGATGCTGGGGATGTATTCTCCGGTACTTTGTATTTCAACGAATTTCATGGTTTGGCTGACCTGGAGTTTATGAATTTGGCCGGCTATGATGCGATGACGTTGGGCAACCATGATTTTGACCAGGGGACCGGTCCTTTGGCAAATTTTATTAAAGGTGCTGAGTTTCCCTTCGTTGATGCCAATGTCGACTTATCCAAGGACACCAATTTATCTGACCGTTTTCATGATGAAATCACGGAACATCCCAAAAATGGATCTGTCTATAACGGCATGATAAAGGTGGTCAAAGGAGAGAAAATCGGAATTTTCGGTTTAACCACCGCAGAAACGTTGGTCATCTCCAATCCAGGGAAGGATGTTGTTTTTCAAAATTATATTCAAAAGGCCAAGCGGGCGGTCGCTGACCTGAAGGGGAAGGGCGCCAACAAGATTATTGCTCTCTCGCATCTAGGGTTTGATGATGGCGGCGGCGATAATGATTTAACCTTGGCTAAGGAAGTGGAAGGCATCGATGTGATTGTCGGCGGCCATTCGCATACGAAACTGGATGCCCCGGTAGTGGAGCAAACCGGCTCCGAGCCAACCATTATTGTCCAAGCCAATGAGTACGGAAAATATCTTGGAACGGTCGATGTGACCTTCGACAAAAATGGAAAAGTGATTGGCCATGATGGAAAGCTCATTGATATTGACCAAAAGTTCAATAATCGTTTTGTCATCCCTGATGATCCCAAAGCGGCACAAATTCTGGAGACGAAGTATAAACCAGCTGTGTTGGAAAAGCAGCGGACCATTATTGGTACCACCACTGTCGATTTAATTGGCGGGAGGCCAGATGCCCGTGTGCGGGAAACGAATTTGGGAAACCTGATGACGGATGCGATACTGGCCAAAGCGAAAACGATCAACCCTGACACCCTGATTGCCATCCAAAGCGGCGGCGGCATTCGTACTTCGATTCCTGCAGGAAATATTAATTTGGCTCACGTATTTGAGCTGATGCCGTTTGGCACCTCATTGGCCATTATCAAGCTGACCGGCGCCGAGATTAAACAGGTCTTGGAGTTTAGCGTTAAGGATGCCCCCAAGCCGTTTGGCGGATTCCTGCAGGTTTCTGGAATGAAATTCACCTATGACAGCAGAAAGCCTGCCGGCCAACGGGTTCAATCCATTGAGGTAAAAGAGGATGGCCGCCACTATGTTCCAATAGACCGGGCCAAAATCTATCATGTCGCCACCAATACCTACTTAGTCAAAGGCGGCGACGGCTTCACCATACTCGCAAAAGCCTACAAAGAAGGCCGCGTCAGCGAACCCGGACACGCCGACTGGAAAACCTTCATCGAATACATCGGCGACCAAAAAAACAAAACCGTCAGCCCAACCGTCGAAGGCCGAATCACAGACCTCGCCAACTAAAAGAGCCAATAAAAGGGGCCTGTCCCCCCACTGCACGAACGAGTTAACGTGCTGGGGGACAGGCCCCCAGCACGTTAACTCGTTAATTCGACGGGAATAGGCCCTCTTTGTTCTTTTTGATGTTGTTTCGCTATATAGAACGCCTATTCACTAGGTTAAAGGAACTGGTAAAATTGTACTAATTATGGTAGATTAACAATATTTTTACAGTAATTCTCGGTAAAATTTTGTAGAATGAAGAAGACAAGCAATCTAAAATAATGCAAGATTGCAGGCCAATTCGTTATAAAGCAAGCCAATTTCGATGATTTAATGGGGGAGGAATAATGAGATGAAGTATCCAATCAAGATGAATCGTAAGTTTTTTTCACTTCTTGCTGCTGCAGCTATTGTTACATCTGCGGCCGCTCCTGCTGCCTATGCGGCTCCGAAAGATTCCAAATCAGACAACGGTAAAGGCCGTACCTATGAGCTGACCATCATGCACACCAATGATACACATGCCCATTTAGACAATGTGGCAAGACGAATTAACGCCATCAATCAGGTACGTGCCGAAAAGAAGAATACCCTGTTATTGGATGCAGGCGATGTTTTCTCCGGGACTTTATACTTTAACGAATACAAAGGTCTTGCCGATTTGGAGTTTATGAACCTGGTGGGCTATGATGCTATGACATTTGGAAACCATGAATTTGATGAAGGCACTTCCACTCTCGCCAATTTTGTTAAAGCAGCAGATTTCCCGTTGGTCAGTGCTAACGTAAACTTCTCAAAAGATGCCAATCTAAAGAAGAGTTTCCACGAAAGTACAACCAAGCACCCGGAAGACGGAAATATTTACAATGGAATCATCAAAGTGGTGAATGGTGAGAAAATTGGCATTTTCGGCCTTACTACGGCAGAAACAAAGGATATTTCCAGCCCGGGTGAGGATGTTGTTTTTGAAACCTATATCGAAGAAGCAAAACAGGCGGTTGCTGATTTAGAAAAACAAGGTGCCAATAAAATTATTGCCCTCTCCCATCTCGGCTTTGACGATGGCGGCGGTGACAATGACCTGACTTTAGCAAAAGAAGTAGAAGGAATTGATGTCATCGTCGGCGGCCACTCCCATACGAAATTGGAAGCTCCGGTCATCGATAGAACTGGTGAAGAGCCAACTGTCATTGTGCAAGCCAATGAATATAGCAAATACCTTGGAACCGTGGATTTAAAGTTCAATAAACAAGGTAAAGTCACTGAGGCCGATGGAAAACTGATTGACCTTGATCAGAAAAATGCTGACGGCACTTATGTGATTCCGGACAATCCTCAAGCAGCGCAAATTCTTGAAACCAAGTATAAACCAGCGATTGTAGCAAAACAACAAACTGTTATTGGCAAAACCACGGTTGATTTAATAGGCGGCAATCCTCCTGCCCGTACGGGAGAAACCAATTTAGGAAACTTAATCACAGATGGTATGCTGGCAAAAGCCAAAACCATCAATCCTGACACTGTGATTGCCTTCCAAAACGGCGGCGGAATCCGTACCACTGTCCCAGCCGGTGACATTACATTGGCGAAGGTGTTAGAAATTATGCCATTTGGTAATGCGTTGGCGATTATGAAACTTACTGGTGCGGAAATTAAACAAGCCTTAGAAACTAGCGTTAAGGATGCTCCAAGTCCATTTGGCGGATTCCTGCAGGTATCTGGCTTGAAATTTACTTATGACAGCAGCAAACCTGTTGGTCAAAGGGTACAAACCATTGAAGTGAAAGAAGATGGGACTAACTATGTTGCTTTAGATCCTAATAAAACTTACGTGGCAGCTAACAATATCTTCACAGCAAAAGGCGGAGATGGCTTTGATGTATTCGCTCAAGTCTACAACGAAGGCCGAGTCAGTGAACCTGGATTCGTTGATTGGGAAACCTTTTCCAATTATGTTGGGTCTTTTGAAAATAAAACAGTTAGCCCAAGTGTAGAAGGCCGAATTGTTGATCTAGCCAAGCAATAATGAGCACTGCTTGCTAACAAAATAAAAAATGAAGCTGTCGAATTAAGACGGCTTCATTTTTTGTCCAATTATTTGGTATACTTTTTAAAAATTAAAGTGGCATTATGCCCGCCAAATCCTAAAGAGTTGGATAGTACTACTTGCACATCCTTATTCTTTGCCACGTTTGGAACATAGTCTAAGTCAAGTTGTTCGTCAGGCGTTTCGTAGTTGATGGTTGGAGGGATGATTCCTTCTTGGATCGCCAATACAGAAAAAATGGCTTCAAGAGCACCCGTCGCACCAAGCATATGCCCGGTCATCGATTTGGTCGAACTAACAGACAGCCTGTAGGCATGCTCTTTGAAGACTTCCTTGATGGCGAGCGTTTCGTACAGGTCGTTATAATAGGTAGAAGTTCCATGAGCATTAATGTAGTCCACTTGATCTGGAGAGATGCCAGCATCGTTCAATGCAAGTTTCATTGCACGCTGAGCACCTTCTCCATCAGGTGCCGGGGTCGTGATATGGTAGGCATCACCGGTTGCTCCGTAGCCAACCAATTCCCCATATATTTTTGCCCCACGGGCTAATGCATGTTCTAACTCCTCTAAAATAACAATTCCAGCGCCTTCCCCAATGACAAAGCCATCACGATTTTTATCAAAAGGACGGCTGGCGGTTTTCTGGTCTGGGTTTTTAGACAAGGCAGTCATGTTGGAGAATCCCGCCACGGTCATATCCGTAATGGTGGCTTCTGTTCCACCGGCTACCACCATGTCGACATCCCCTTTTTGGATGGCGCGGAAGGCATCTCCAATCGAATTGGCCCCGGAAGCACAGGCGGTTACCGAACAGTTATTGATACCTTTTGCCCCTAATTCCATGGAAACCCGTCCTGCCGCCATATCTGGAATAAACATCGGAATCGTAAATGGATTGACTCTTCTTTGACCCTTTTCGATAAATTTCTTATGTTGCTCCTCGAACTCGCCCAGACCGCCAATCCCTGAACCAATCCAAACGCCCACCCGTTCTGGATCAATGTCGGCACCAATGCTAATGCCTGCATCTTCGACTGCCATTTTACTTGCAGCTACCGCAAATTGGCTGTAACGCCCCATTCTTCTTGATTCTTTTTTGTCCATAAATTCTTCTGGCAAGAAGTTTTTAACTTCTGCTGCAATTGAGATATCTACTTTTTTCACATCAAATAGAGTTGCCGGGCCAATTCCTGACACCCCGTTTTTTATGTTGTTCCAAGTGGTAAAAGCATCATTCCCCACGGGAGAGACTGCTCCTATACCGGTTATCACTATTCTTCTCTTCATAATAATCCTTTCTCCTATAGTAGACTTAATATTTATGTTGCAGTTCTTCCGAACCTAATAAATGTCACATTTCAAATAATAATATCTATTTTAGCGGATATAGAAGAATCGGACAAATCTATTTAACTTCCAAATATTAATAATACATAAAACGGGAGGTACAGAAAGGTGTGAAGACTGTCCATTTGTTGATAATTTCTTTATATAGATGATTTCTCACTCTTATGGAGTCCTTTTGATATATCAGTACTTTGGAATCAGGACAAATGTCTCATTTAATAAAAATGGTTATGAGCATGTTGGTGATGAAGAATACTACCGATAAACCACAAGTTGAATAAGGGGATTAAACCATCATGAATTTTCAAAAGTACGAGCTTCGAAAGATTTCACCTGATCAAGATGAATATGAGCTGATTTTTCATCTTCATAATTCATTAACAGAGTTTGGGGCAGAATTAGGCAGCAAGCCTGAAACAAGAAGTGACCTAATGGCCATTGCCAGACAGGTCGTAAAGGAACGTTATCCGGCAATTAAAATAACCATGGTAAAAGCATTAATAGGCGGGATGACGAATTGCATCTTTTCCTCTCATGGGAGGGATAGACGCCAAAGCAGCTGCACCAGGCTCTTCAGAACCCCCGGCTATTTCAGACGGGGCTTCAAAAAAATCCATTTACTATCAGGCGACCTCTGGGGACACTCTTTATGGACTTTCCAAAAAGTTTAATACATCCATTGATAATATTAAACGCGCCAATCATTTAACGACCGATGTATTACAAATTAATCAGCGGCTTATAATCCCTCTAGCCTTTCATACGGTTGGGCCTGGAGATTATTTAAGTGTGCTTGCCAAAAATTATGGGACAACAGCAGAAGCCATTAAGGAAGCAAATGGGTTAGTAAATGACGCAGTTAATTTAGGACAAACACTCATCATTCCTGTCGTAATGGGGACATCTATCCCTGCAGCAGCAACACCTTCCCCTGCCGCACCTAATCAAACGTCTTCCTATACAGTCGTTGCAGGAGACAGTCTATCAGTCATTGCTAAACGGTTCGGCATCAGTGTGGAAGCCTTAAAAAGTACTAATCAATTAACTTCTGATTTTTTACGGGTGGGACAAGTATTAGCTATCCCGTCAAATGGAACATCAGAAACAGAGTCCGTTCAGCAGCCTGCTCAGCCTGTCTCTTACACTGTTGCTCCCGGAGACAGTTTATCCGTCATCGCCAAACGCTTTGGTACCAGTACGGAAGCCTTAAAAAGTGCCAATCAATTAACTTCCGATTTTTTACAGGCGGGGCAAGTATTAGCTATCCCGTCAAACGGAACATCAGAAACAGGGTCTGTTCAGCAGCCTGCCCAGTCCGTTTCTTATACTGTTGCTCCCGGAGACAGTTTATCCGTCATCGCCAAACGCTTTGGTACCAGTGCGGAAGCCTTAAAAAGTGCCAATCAATTAACTTCTGATTTTTTACAGGTGGGGCAAGTATTAGCTATCCCGTCAAACGGAACATCAGGAACAGGGTCCGTTCAGCAGCCTGCTCAGTCCGTTTCTTATACTGTTGCTCCCGGGGATAGTTTATCCGTCATCGCCAAGCGGTTTGGTACAAGTTCAGATACCTTGAAAAGTGTCAATCAACTTAGCTCGGATACCATTCGAGTTGGCCAAGTCCTAACAATTCCAAATGGCGAAACCAATACAACGCCCCCTCAACCTGCGGCTGATGTAAACCTGGAAAAGGCTCAAAGGAACCTGCAAACGCTTGGTTATTATGCAGTTCCTACAATAACTGGAAGCTATGATGACCCAACCAGTCAAGCGATTAGAAACTTTCAGTCCGATTATCAATTAGCTGTCACAGGTACTATTAATGATGCAACTACTATTGCTATTGAACACGCTGTCACTAAAAAGGTTTTATTACAGGATACCACTAATTATCTAGGGGTTCCTTATGTATGGGGTGGTACCACCCCTACTGGATTTGATTGCTCAGGCTTTGTATACTATATGTTTAACAAACATGGTATTAAAATGCAGCGGACTACATCCCAAAGTCTTTATACAATGGGAACACCCGTTGAAAAGTCACAGTTACAGCCTGGTGATTTGGTCTTTTTTGCCGTTAATTCGACAGGGACAATATCACATGTAGGATTTTATATTGGTAATAACCAGTTTATTTCAGCGACCAATTCGAAGGGAATCGCTGTTTACCCGGTGAATTCTGGCTATTGGTCCCCCTATTATGTTGGAGCCAAAAGAGTTTACTGATTGGTATTATGTCCAAACAATAGAAGCAGTAAAAAAGTTCCTTTTTCCTCTTATTTACAGGGAAAAGGAACTTTTTTTGTTTGACCACGCAACCTGTTCGATTGCGGAGGTCTCTGTTTAACTGGGAATTCAGCACTATGATAATCCTTTGGAGTTTATAGGTGTAACCGGCTACCTGCTATTTTTTGCTGCTTGCATGATTTATCCGTTAGGAATGGTTAATACCTGCCCCACATAAATCGCTTCCGTTGTTAACCCATTGGCTGTTTTTATGGCGGTAACCGTGGTATTGTATCGCTGGGCAATAACGGATAGAGAATCACCCGACATGACGGTATAGGTCCGATTCGTTTGGGTTTCGCCTGAACTAGTCAGTGGAATCATTAATTTTTGACCAACATATATTGCATCTATTGTTAATCCGTTAGCTGTTTTGATAGCTGAAACGGTTGTATTATAACGCTTGGCAATAACGGATAAAGAATCACCAGATACAACCGTATAGGTGACAGGTTCCGCCTGTTGAATCGGAGTAGTTGCTGGAGCAGGTTCTGTTATGGTTACTGGAACAGTTGATTCTACTTGTTCTTCACCCGTTTCAACGGTTATGGTTAATACTTGTCCGACATATATCATATCAGTGTTCAAATTGTTTACTTGTTTTAGCCTATCAATCGTTGTGTTAAACTTTTTGGCGATCCCCGATAATGAATCTCCGGATACTACTGTATAATTGATAGTTGTGACGGTCGGAGCTGTTTCTGCCGGTGGTGGAGCTGGCGTCACATTTGGCTCTTGCTCCGTAACAGCAGGTGAAGGTATTTTTAGCAGCTGACCAATAGAAAGAGCATCTGAAGTTAATTGATTTAGCTCTTTTATAGCGCTTACCGTTGTGTTATTCCGATTGGCAATCGCCCATAAACTATCACCTGCTACCACACTATAAGTGGTATAGGAAGGAGCAGCTGCCGGTTCGTTACTGACTGGCGTAACAACCGGTGCGGTAATTGGAACCGTAGTTGGCAACAGCTCCGTATAACTGTTCCACACATTGCTTTCTTGGCCTATACTCCAGTTGCCGACTCCCCGAATGTTATATTTACTCACAAGAGAAAGCTTTTGTCTGATGCTCTCCTCATTTTCATACCATATCGTATAGGTGCCTGGGGCAAGGGCAGTTCCGCCAACGACCGTTTTCGGATCCCCTGCCTTTATGGTAATAATCGCTTTGGGCGTTTTCGTTGCCTCATCGAAAACGATTTGACCATTATATTTATCAATTAACTCCTCAACTTGCCAATTGGAGATGCCGTAGCCTCCGTAAGATACCCCTTCTATCCAATATCGGCCATAATGGGCAATTCCCAACGCGATTTTTTCGGTAGGCACTTGCTGCTTGATTGCATATTGAATAGATTTTTCCACCCACGGGAGACTTGCAACAGCACCTGCTTGTCCGCCAGGAAAGCTTTCATCGTAAGCCATAATCATCAAATAATCCGAGTACTTTGCCAAGGCGGTGTAATCATAAGAACCATGCCATCCGGTTGTCCAGCCATTCGGGTTAGCCGCAACCGCAACGGATACTTCCTTGGTGGAAGGAATCTTTTCCCGCAATAATCGGACGAATTCTGTGTAATTTGCCTGGTCTACTTCTGTTACGTTTTCAATATCAATATTTACACCATCTAAATTATATCTATTTACTGCGTCCGAAATCTGCTGAGCCGCAAGTTCTTTATTGGCCAGCATTGCCCGGCCAATTGTCCGATCCCAATGATTGCTCAAAAAAGGAACAACACGGATGCCGCGCATATGCATCGTATTGATAAACGTTGGATCGATGCTATAGGTAAGTTTTAAGGTTCGGGTTAATATCAAAGTAACTTGGCGAGACCGTATTCACTGAATTAGCTGTTTGGTTTACCATATTAACGTATTCATTTGTACTGCCAAAATACATATAGCCAAGGTTAATTACTTCACTGGCAGTCACTGGGAGCCGCAGTATTTGATTGGGCTGAATTATATCGGTTGTTAATTGATTCAGTGCCTTTATTGCCTCCACCGTTGTATTATAGCGTTTGGCAACAGAATAGAGCGTTTCTCCGGTGCTCACGGTATGACTATAGAGTTGGATTTGGGCAGTTTCACTAGTATTTCCGGCAGTATCTGTTTGTAACACGGATGCAGTACTGACTCCTGTTAAGTCCTTCCCGGTCAAATTAAGCCTTAATGAATAGAAACCTTTAGAGTCCGCTTTTGTGGAAGCTGATTCAATCATACTGCCATCGGGCTTGGTTAATGTAGCCTTAACGACCGCAAAGGGTTCAGCTGTTCCCATGAGCATAAAGATAGACTGTTGGTTTTCGATACTAAATCCATTTTTGGAAACAACCGGATTTTCAACGACTGTATCTTTCTGGATCGTTGACCCATAAACGATTCCGGAATTCCCCGCCAAATCCGTCTGCGCTATCTCTACTTTAATTTGGCCATCTTTTAAACCTGAAGCATCGATACTGGATTGAAAAGCACCATTTACGACAGTGGTTACTTTGGTTATCGCTGTCGTTCCATCACTCAGCATGATTTTTACCTGAGAACCATTTTCTTCACTGCGTCCGGTTAATAAAAAGCTGCTTTGGTTTAGGCGGTTTACATATGGAGCGTGGTTCACGATAGCAGTAAGAGGTGCAGCAGTATCCTTTAACAATGAGATAGGCTTAAGCTGATTGACGTTTCCTGCATAATCTTCAGCAACGATAGTGACTGTAACGGTTCCGTCTTTGAAGCCATTCATATCAACAGGGAGGCTAAAGCTCCCATTTGAATCCGTCTTAACCGATTTTGTAAAGCTATTCTCCCCGTCTGAAAACGTTAGATTCAATACTATTTGCGGCTCTGACTTACCACTGAACAGATAATGTGTCACGTTTTCACTATATACAGTTGGCAAAGGTCTCATTTCTATTTTGGAAGGTCCTACCGTATCCTTCATAAGGGTTTTGATGAGGGACGGACTTACGTTTCCTGCCTGGTCAGTTTGCATTAATTCAAAGCGGATATCGCCCTCATCTAGACTGGAAAGATCCAGTGGAATGGTAAACTCTCCAGTATCGGATACCTGTTCTGTCCTCTCGATTAAATGACCGTTTCCATCGGATATTCTGATTATCACCTTTGCAAAAGGCTCACCCCTGCCAGATAATATAAAGGCGCTTTGGTTTGCTTGGTTAATCACATTGTTATTATTTAATATTGGTGCAAGAGGAGCTCTTGTATCCTTGAGAATTTCAACTGTTCCGGCTTGACTTCGAATACCAGAAGAACTCATTTGTACTGCTGTAATCATTAAAAGGGCGTCATTCAGACTGGTTACATCAGCAGTTGCATAAAATTCCCCCTTGGCATTTGTAATCGCTGCCGCCTGGATTGCTGGATGGATACCATCTGAAATGGTTACATTTACTGTTGAATATGGATTAGCTGTTCCGGTTATTGGATATTGAGCTGCCAAGCGGCTATTAATAACCTTTGGCGGATTAATGATTGGCGGTGACAGGTTTGTTTTCTTTACGATCGTGGTTTGAGCAACTGTACTGCCGTTTCCATAGCGATCAATTGATCGGGAAGTGATAGTTATTGGTCCATCATTTAATGATCTCAAATCCGCCTCTGTATGAAATTCACCCGTCTCACTCGCTGAAGCCATAGCCGTTACTACTGGGCTTACCCCATCTGAAACCGTGATTTCCACTTTTGCCCCTGGCTCTGACAAGCCAAACAGAGTGTAACTTTTAACATTCTCAATGGTTACCTGCTTTGTATTATCAATAACTGGCTGGGGTGCATCGGTATCCTTTAATATCTGTTTTTGAACCGTACTCTTGTTTCCAAACAGGTCAGAAGCGATGACAGAAAATGTAATAGTCCCGTCATTTAGGGAGGAAACGTCCAAATTGGCTGAATATACTCCACTCTGATTACTTTGAACCGTTGTTTCAACCGCTTTGATTCCATCTGAAGCCTGAATCACGATGGATGATGAAGGTTCACTTGTGCCTTTTACATTAAACTTTGTTTGATTCCCCGAAAAAATCACCGGTAAATCGGCTATAACGGTTTCGGGAATTGTTGTATCTTTGGCTGCGGTCATACGGGTAGTTGGACTCTCGTTACCGGCAGGATCTATGGCTGTGGCAGAAATCGTAATACCGCTGCCGTCATTCAGTGTTAATAGATTAAAAACAGCAGAGAATTCTCCCCGCTCATTAGCCATGGTTTGTTTTGTAATGGCTGGGTGCACCCCATCTGACAGGGAGATTGTTACCAAAGCACCTGGCTCTGCCTTGCCTGAGAGAAGGTAGGCTGCTGCATTTTGCTGGTTGATTTTTTTGTCCGCCACAATGGAAGGAGCAGCTGACGTTATATCTTTTTTGATTATTTGCTGACTATCGGTACTTCGGTTTCCTGCTGAGTCAATGGCTGAAGCAGTAACCTTAATATTTCCATCGAGTAATGGAGAGGAATCCAGTTTGGTTTCGAATTTCCCAGTAGAATCCGCCTTCAATTGAACCAATACCTGTGCCCCCGCACTATCCGTTAAACGAATGGTAACATTGGCACTTGCCTCGGTTAATCCGGAAACTGGATAACTTTTTTGATTGATGGCAGATATAGCCGCTAAAGGATTGATGGCTGGGGCAGCAGGTGCTGCCGTGTCAGCAAGGGTTGTTGGTATACTTAATTTTTGGCCGACATAAATTGTATCTGTTGTAAGCTGATTTAATAGCTTAATATCCGTAACGGTCGTATTGTATTTTTTTGCAATCAAGGATAAAGAATCTCCCGAAACTACTGTATAAGTAATAGGTGTCTGATTAACAGAGTTGGTTGCAGATTCTGGAGGTTGCTGACTGACAATCGGAGTTTCTGTCTGTCCCGTTCCCTGCTCCGGCACCTTTAGTATTTGTCCGAGAAAAATGACATCCGTAGTTAAATTGTTTAATAATTTAATTGTGTCAACCGTTGTAGCAAATTTCTTTGCTATAACCGATAGTGAGTCACCGGCTGCAACTGTGTAACTTGTTACCTTCTCGTTGGATACAGTAGGAGCGGTTGTAGTTTCAGTTCCTGGATTCTGGGCAGGTTCCTTGGGGATTTTTATTTTTTGCCCAATATAGATCGTATCAGTTGAGAGACTGTTATAGGCGCGGATATTTTCTACGGATACGGAGAATTTTTTTGCAATAAGTGACAGACTATCTCCTGACACGACTGTATATGTATAGTAAGGAAGTTTTAGGACTTGGCCTACAAAGATGGTATCTGAGGTCAGCCCATTCATCGTCTTGATGGAAGTAACGGAGACATTAAACCGCTTCGCTATTACTGATAAACTATCGCCTGATTGAACTGTATAAACATCATACTGATTGGTCGGAACCAATTGCTCCACCGTTGTTTGGGCAGCAGATACCGCTGCGGACGTTCCTAAGTATATGGTCATGACCAATAAGCTGCCCACCATTACCTTTACTGTTTTAATTCTTTTATACGGTAATCTGTCGGCAATCAACTGTTGAATTTGACTTTGTAAATTCAATCTTTGCTTTGGTGATCTCCCTAGCTCTTCTGAAAATTCCTCCAGTTGGAGATCGAGGTAAACCACTAATGTGTCTTGTTCACCATTCAGTTTAAACTTCTTGATTTCCATTAATCATTTCCCCCCTGTCCAAATATTATCTGTAGAACAGTTTATTTCATACAAATAATAGGGCTGTCCAAAAAGTCAGACACTTTGACTTTTGGTCAGCCCTATTGTTTATTCTAATATCAAAAACTGGAAATTTTCTTGATTACTTTTATCAGATCATACCGGTAAATTGTTTTACTTCTTTTTTTGAAACTATAGATTCCAAAACAAATGCTTTCTCAAATCCATCTTTAATGGCATGGGTAATGGAGCCTGGAACGATAGCATCACCGATAACAAATACGTTTTCAAAATGCTGCCGGTACTCTTCTTCTAATGGGTTATAGGATTCTGTTCCCATGGAAAAGACAACATGGTCGACTTCGAGTTCGATTTGATTACCCGTTAATTCTTTTTCAATTACCACAGCATTCGGTAGTATTCTTACCACGTTTTGTCCTTCGATAATCTCAACATTTAGCTTTTCCAGCCGATTTAGCAGCATCATTCTTGTCGGAGCCGATACTTTTTCCCCTGTAGCTGTCGGAATATTAATTAAGATTACGTCATTCCCTTTCTCTGCAAGCTGACGCGTCACACTGTAACAAACCATTCCACTTCCAATAACGGCTATTTTCTTATTTTGGAATGGTTTCCGTTCTAATAACACATCTTCATAATCACAGACAGTTGCTAGCTGGGTTCCCTCTATGTTTGGAATAATGGGTTTGGCACCGGTTGCGAGGAATACCGCATATGGGTTCAGGGCCTTTATTTTTTCAACCGTGGCCTCTGTATTAAGCCGGACATCCACGTTTAATCGTTCCAGTTCATTTCGGTGATAGTCGATGATCCAGTTCATTTTCTGTTTAGCCACCGGGGTATGAACAAGATCCAATTGTCCGCCAAGCTTGTTGTCTTTTTCAAAGATTGTTACTTCGTAGCCTTTTATGGCTAGTACTCTAGCAGTTTCCATTCCGGCCGGCCCGCCGCCTACTATGGCTACATGGCGCTTTTCCTCAACCACTTTAAATTCTTTAAACTCAAGCTCCCGACCGGCCCGAATGTTGAGGGAGCACTGAACGTGAGAATTCTTGTTGACTGTCTGGATACAGTGAAGGCAGCAGATACACTTCCTGATCTCCTGTTCCCTTCCTTCATAGGCTTTATTGGTCCATTCCGGGTCGGCAATGTGGCCCCTTCCTAGTGCGACAAAATCTGCTTTGCCCTCGGCTAAGATACTTTCGGCAAATTCCGGCTCACGGATGACTCCCACAGTGATAACAGGAATACGGACACACTTTTTAATTTCCTCAGCCAAGTAGACTCTCCAGCCTTGTTCAAACATCATCGATTCGATGATTTTATCCCCAGAATTGTAGGTACCACAGCTGGCGTGGATTCCATCCGCCCCGATTTTTTCCAAATAGCGGCTGATTTCCATACTTGTTTCCACTTCCAAGCCACCATAATCGAAATCATCCACGTTAAGTCGTACTGTAACAGGGAAATCAGAACCGCACTTTTCCTTGATGCCTAACAAAATTTCCTCTAAAAATCTGATTCTATTTTCAAAGTTTCCACCATATTCATCCGTCCGCAGATTGGTGTTGGGACTCAAGAATTGGTTAATTAGGTACCCATGGGCAGCATGAAGCTCTACACCGTCGATACCGGCGGCCTTGCAGCGGATGGCAGCTTGAATAAACTTTTGTATTAGTTCTTTCACTTCTTCCTTTGTTAATTCTCTTGGTTCTTCGCCAATGGCATTGCAAGCAACTGGACTTGGAGCAACGATTTGTTTTCCCCCTGTCAGAAGTGAGTTGGATTGCCTTCCAGCGTGATGAAGCTGGACAAATATTTTGGCGCCGTATTTATGGACGGCATTCGCCAAACGGGAAAAACCTGGCGTAAACCGATCTTCATCTATCCTTACTTGGTTCGACATCCCTTTGCCCAATGCATAATCAATGCAGGTAAATTCCACAATGATTAATCCTGTACCGCCTTTGGCTCTTTCCTCATAATAAGCAATTTGGTGTTCCGTAACCTCCCCATTAACCCCAGCCAAATTTGTTCCCATTGCTGGCATAACAACCCGATTCTTCAACGTTAAACTGCCAATATTCCCTGTTTCAAACAAATGGCTATAACGCAAAACAACCCCTCCTCATTTGTTAAACACTTCACAAATACGTTCTAAACTATCCCTTCATTCATTATAAACGAATACCCCATAAACTTTGTGATAGAAACGTGACATTTAAACCCAGAGTCAGTCTACTAGAGTATCACCGCATTAACTCAGTGGGGGCCAGTCCCCCGGTACATCACCGCTTTACCTTAGCGGGGGACTGGCCCCCAACGCATCACCGCTTTACCTTAGCGGGGGACTGACCCCCGGCGCATCACCGCTTTACCTCAGCGGGGGACTGGCCCCCAGCTCATTACCGCTTTACCTCAGCGGGGGACTGGCCCCCAGCACATCACCGCTTTACTTCAGCGGGGGGACTATCGCTATTACCAATGTAATAAATACAAGTTGTTAATGATTTTTTATGGAAATATTTTGGGTTATTGTGAATATAGATATAGAACTAGTTTGTTTATTTTTTATGGGAAAGGAGTTTTTACCTATGGATAAGTGCATTTCTTGTGGTGAGGAGTTATCGATTATGGAGAGGAATAGAAGTGAGTGCTGGGCTTGCAGGGATACGACAACTGAGGCTTACTCGGATGAAGAGGAATAGATTGAGGTAAGGATAATCATCCCTTGTTTTTCTCTAGTTAAGAAGAAAGTCCCCTAAACCTTCGAATGGTGCCACAGCACCTTGTATAGTATCCCTCTGCAGGTTGTTTTTCATTTCCATTCAATTGTAATGGTCCCAATGGCTAAAAAAGAACAAATAAGGCGCCATTGTTATGGCGCCTGAATTCATATTAGCGAGGGATTGACCTCCCATACGTTTTACAGTTTAAAAAAGGAAGTGAAACTTCACTCCCTTTTTTAACTCCCTTATTTTCCAAAACGGATTGATTCAGTTGCTGTCCTTGACCTTGTAGCAAGGCTTACTACTACGAAAAAGATGAATGAAAATATGATGGGCAGCACAACCGTGTGGAATCCAAACGCATTGGGATAAAAACGGTCTAACCAAATATAAGAACCCATCCCGATAATCATCGAGGTAATCGCTCCATATTTATTGCCCCCGCTCCAATACAATCCCATGATGACCGGCCAAATGAACACTGACTCGAGTCCGCCAAAGGCAAATAAGTTCAGCCACACAATTAAATCAGGTGGACTTAAGGAAAAAATAATTACAATTACGCCAATAACGGCGGTTGCACCAAAGCTGACTTTTTTAATATGATTGTCGCTTGCACTCGGCTTGAAATAGTTCAAGTAAATATCTTTTACGAGTGCCGAGCTGACTAAAATCAGCAGGGCGTTAACCGTTGACATGATAGCGGCCATCGGTGCGGCCAGCACAATACCGGCCCAAAACGGCGGCAGCACCTTCATCGATAACAACGGCATGACGGTATCGCCCACCTCAATACCCGGAAGCACCGGTCTGGCAAACACTCCAATCAAGTGCATCCCAAGCATGATGACTCCAACCACAATGGTTCCAATCACAATCGCACTGTGCATGGCTTTTGAATTTTTATAAGACATGGCCCGGACAGCTATTTGCGGCAAACCCACAACGCCGACACCTACTAAGATCCAGTAGGAGGATACATAGGTTGGCGAAAGGCTCCCATCCGCACCAAACGGGCTGATTAAATTTGGATTCTCGGCTGCCAAATCTGAGATTATTTTTGAGACTCCTCCGCCTGCTTTGATGGTAGCTATCAACAGGATTAAGGTGCCCAGGAACATCACCACCCCCATCACAGTATCCGTTAACGCCACAGCACGGAACCCACCGACGATAACAAATACAAGGACGGAAAACGCAAAAATATACAAGGCGGTCGAATATGGAAGTCCAGTGAGGGATTCCACCAGGCGGGCACCCCCAATCCATTGGGCCGTCATGGAGGAAAATAAGAAAATAATAATACTGGCTGCCGACAGCAAGACCACTGCTTTGCTTTGGTACCTTTCTTTAAGGAAATCAATTAAGGTGACAGCCTTGTATTGCCTCGATACGATGGCAAACTTTTTCCCCAGCACCATAAGGGTAAAATAGCCGGTTGCCAGTTGGGTCATGGCCAGCAGCACCCAGCCTAATCCCCTCGTATAGGCAACCCCCGGGCCCCCAATAAAGCTTGAGGCACTTCCGTATGTGGCCACCATGGTCATTGCAAGGATGAAGCCCCCCATCGAGCGTTCTCCCAAGAAGTACCCTTCCAGGAAGGATTGGGATTTTAACACTAATTTATTTGACCAAATTCCAATTGCAAAAATAATTGCTAGAAAAATAATTAACGGTGTGATAACGCCCCAGTTCACTGATTTTCCCCCTCTTCTGTCTCAAAGGGAACATCCTTGAACAAAAACTTTACGGTCAAGCTGACAAGAATAACCATCAAAATGGTACCAACAATGCAGCTGTAAAAGAACCAGGCGGGCAATCCCCATATGTAATGATAGTTCTCCACTTTTTCCGAACCTAGCCCATAGCCAAACCCGTACCACCAAATAAAATTTATAATAACAAGAATAACCCCTATTAACGCTTCTCGATGGGCAATTTTAAAACGCTTGTCCAGTGGAGCTTCCGTTTTTTTCACGCTAATCCCCCTTCTAAATCCAGATAAGTTATTTTTCACTAACCATGAACATTTTACCAAACATCTCATTTAAAAAAAGAAAAATGCCTAAAAAAAACTACTGTGTGGAAGCTCTGAGTTTAATACAGTGGTTTTCTCAAGTTATGAGCTTTATTCGAGGCTGTGTTTGTTTGCTTCCAGCAGTTGGAGAAGTTCAAAAAAGGATAAATCAAAAGGAACACAATTAATCCAATTGTGCTCCCCATTTGTTTCACTATTCATTTAAGTAAGACCATGCATACTGTGCGTACAGCTCCGCACCAATAACGAGGGCATCTTCATCAATGTTAAATCTCCCATGATGATGGGCCCACTGGGTATCTTTTTCCGGATTGCCGCTGCCAACTAACGCAAAGCTGCCAGGAGCTTTTTCAAAGTAGTCGCTGAAATCTTCACCGCCCATTGTCGGCTTTTCATTAAAGACAGCGTCTCCACCAAACGCTTCTGTTATCACCTTTTGGGCTAAATTTGCACTATACTCATCATTAATCACAGCTTTAGTACCACGGGTATATTCCACTATTGCTGTGGCCCCATAAATGGCTGCGACCTGTTCGGCATAATGCTTAAGCTGGGTTTCAATATGGTCTCTGACTTTCGGGTCGAAACAGCGGACCGTCCCCTCAATCACTGCGTTTTCCGCAATAACATTAAACCGGGTGCCGACCACCATTTTTCCAATGGTAAGAACCGCAGGCTGCTGTGCATCAATCGTCCGAGAAACCACAGTTTGTACGTTCATGACAAACGAGGAAGCAACAAGGGCAGCATCGATACAAGCATGCGGCATCGCTCCATGACCGCCTTTTCCCTTGAATGTCACTTTAAATAAATCAGCCGAAGCGAACGATGGTCCTGGTGTGCAAGACACTTTGCCAGTCGGCATCTGCGACCAAATGTGAATACCAAAAACGTTATCAACGCCGTCCACTGCCCCTTGCTTAACAAACGCTTTAGCACCTTCAGCCACTTCCTCAGCTGGCTGAAATAATAACCGGACGTTTCCAGGTAAATCAGCTTTATTTTCATTTAAAACTTTAGCAGCAATCAGCAGCATAGCTGTATGGGAATCGTGACCGCAAGCATGCATTTTCCCTTCAAACTTTGAAGCATACTCCAAATCCTTATTTAACTCCTCTACTGAAAGTGCATCCATATCTCCCCTTAACGCCACCGTTTTGCCCGGCTTACCGCCTTCAATGGTGGCAATAACTCCGGTTGGTTCCGCTCTGCGATAGAAAATTCCCAATTGGTCCAAATATTCACAAACGAAATTGGTGGTCTCGAATTCTTCCCATGACAGTTCCGGTTCACTGTGCAGCTTCCTGCGGATGGCTGTTAATTCCTCACTGTAGGTTTGAATTCCTGCCTTTATCTTTTCACTAATCATTTTACTCTGCCTCCGTTAATTTCTTGGCTGTTTCATATAGAATCTCAACGGCGTTTGCTATATGAAGCGAGTCTGACCATTCTTCCGGGCAATGGCTTAGCCCATCTTTACTAGGGATGAACACCATGCCCACTTCTGTCACGTCCGATAAAACCATGGCATCATGCCCGGCACCGCTGTTTATCGAGCTATACGGGATAGTTAAAGCATTGCTGGTTTGTTTTAAAAGGGCAACAATTTCAGGATTCATTGCCTTTGGCTGCATGTATAACTGCTGAACAGCGGTTACTTGTATTCCATTTTGAGTATAGGAATCTATTAATTCGTTTAATTTGCCGATCACATTCTGAATATGTTCTTCTTTGCCGGAGCGAATATCAACGGTGAAGACCACTTTTTTCGGGATGACATTGGCACCGTTGGGGAATACATTTAGTTTCCCTGTTGTCATTACAGTACCTTCTCCCTCTTCGATGGCAAGCGTCGGGAATTGGGCAATCATCTGTGCTGCGGTCACTAAGGCGTCCGCGCGGCGATCCATAGGTGTAGTCCCCGCATGCCCGGCCTGCCCTTCTACCGTAATTTCATACTGAGTCAAACCCACAATGGTTTCTACAACACCGATTGGGATATTTTTCTCTTCTAAAATAGGTCCCTGCTCAATATGTAACTCCAAGAAGGCTTTCAATGTCTTGGGATCCCGCTTTTTAGGAAGCGCTGGATCCAGCCCGATCTTGGTCATGGCTTCTACGGTTGAGATACCGTCATTATCCTTTAAATTTTTAAAATCTTCCTCACTAAGCAGTCCAGTCATACCGCGAGATCCCATTAATCCTCCGCCAAATCTGGCTCCTTCTTCTTCAATCAAAGCAATAACTTCCAGTGGATACTTAGGCTTGATTTTGTTTTGAGCAAATAAAGCGGCTACCTCCAAACCAGCCACAACACCTGCCGGACCATCATAGGAACCTCCATTGGGGACGGAATCAAAGTGGGAGCCAATTAACACGCTTGGCGCATCCTGTATCGTCCCCTCCATTTTTCCAAAAATATTCCCTAAGCCATCTTCCCGGACTTGTAACCCGTATTCCTTCATTTTTTCTTTGATATATTCCCGGGCCTGTTGATCTTCCTGACTATAAGTCAGCCGCGTTGTCCCTTTTCCCGGAGTTGCTGTAAATTTGCTTAATTTGTTGATATGTCCTTCTATTCGAGTTTGAAGGTCGTTCATTTCAATCTCCCCTGTCTTTTTACAAGAATTTCACGAAAATGCCTGCTAAGATAACCGAAACAATGGTAACGGTGATAAACCCGCCAACCAGCATTGGAGGCAGCATATGGCTTGTCAGCACTTCTTTTTCTTTTTCATCGTTGGTTAACGACTTGATTACTTCATTTGTAATGATAAAGTCAGCCGGAAATCCGTAAAGGGCTGTTAAAGAAACTGCAAAGGCCATTTCCTTGCTTACTTTTAGGACTTTGCCTGCAATGAACGAGAAAACGTACATGCCAATAACACCAATCACAATCGTCCCAATCAATGGCCAGATGATTTCCATCATCATGCTAGGTGTTGCTTGCTTTAATCCATCAAAAATAAACAGCATCAGACCCATCATCGCAAAACCGAAGCCATTTGCTTTTTGCAAGGCTTGCTTTTCCAAAAAGCCAATGCTTTTTCCGATGATCCCGAACAGTAAGCAAAGAACAAATGGGCTGACGGAAACAACAGGTGCTAATAGAGTTGAAACTAAGTAGGCTAAAAACGCCACTACTGCCAGTCTAAAAAACTTAAAGAATTCAGTGTTGTACTTTTCTGGAAGACTTTTAAAAAGTTTTAGCTCGAAATCCACTGTTGCTGCTGTTTCGGCGGATGCTTGCACTTGATCTGCATGCATTAGTTCCCCATTGCGGTACTTTTCAAGCAGCCGCTTTCCTTCTTTTTTCAACATGATGGAAGTAAGCGGATAGCCAGCAAACCCCTGCATGACATAAATGACAATGGCGAACACCGATAGTGACGCGAGGCCAGCTGTTTTAGCTCCTT
The DNA here is from genome assembly GCF_000612665.1 of Neobacillus dielmonensis. Taxonomy (GTDB): domain Bacteria; phylum Bacillota; class Bacilli; order Bacillales; family Cytobacillaceae; genus Neobacillus; species Neobacillus dielmonensis. The sequence continues at coordinate 6,698 of NZ_HG942066.1, read as the reverse complement.
CCGACATGATTAACGCAGAAACCACACCGCCTACTAAAGGAGGGACGGCAACAACCATGGTTTTAAAGCCAAAGATAAGTGTTCCGATACTTAATAAAAATACAACTATCCCTAAAATACCTGTGATTGCGATCAAAATCGTCTTCCATTGGGCCTTTAATTCCTGCAAGGACAACAGGGTACCCATATTGGTAATAAGCAAGTACATCAGCATGGTAGCAACAACTGATGGGATACCCGCTATGGAGACAATTTCTTTTGGAAAAAAGGTCCAGTAACCAATTAGGAACAGCACAGCACTGATAAACATGGACGGCACCCAAGCTTTGGTTCTGATAGCGACCCAATCCCCAACTAATAAAATAAAAACCACAATGACTAAAGCTAGCATTTGTGACATATGTACACCTTCATTTCTACTATTATTTGAATTATTTCGCAACACTAAAAAATATGTTATTAAAATAATAATATAATTATATTATTCAGTCAATTAAAACTATTAAAATATTTAAGTAATGCGCTTACATGTGAATTTTTACTATGTTATACTCACTTCAATATTATTTCATGAAAAGATATTCATATCAGAACCAAGCATTTATTAAAGTCGCTAAAAAATTAAAAGGCCGCAAGCTGCGGCCTAAAGCATAAAAAATGATTATTGGAACTCTTTTCGAACATGGTTCGTTAATGGCAAATTCAATTTATTCATTTCCTCTACCACTAATTCCGCTATTTCCTGTGCCCCTTCTTTCTGGAAATGGGTTCCATCTTTTACACCATCAGGATAGTTTGGTGAGTCCCCGGGAATAAGCCATAAAAATAAATTCTTGGTTTCCCGCGGCCCAAATTCTTGAAATAACTCCTTACTTCTTGCCGTTAAATCGATCACAGGGACATTCTCTTCTTTAGCCAGTTCTCGCATGGCAGCAGGATATTGGCCATGGGAGGACAATACTTTTCCACTTGGTGAGAATCTCCTTCTTTCGACTGGGGTCACAAGGATGGGAATTGCCCCCTTTTGCCGAGCACCATCAATATATTGCTTTAAATAGCTTTTATAAGTGGTAAAAGGTTCTGTGTAAAGGTTGGGATGTTTGATTTTTTCATCATTGTGGCCAAACTGGATGAACAAATAGTCCCCCTCTTTTATTTGGCCCAGAATCGTGTTCAGTCTTCCTTCGTCTATAAAACTTTTCGAACTTCTTCCTGGTTTAGCCTGGTTGTTCACGACGACTTTCCCGTCAAACATCCCAGCCAATTCCTGCCCCCAGCCTTCCCTTGGGGCTAACTTGCTTGAGTAATTGGAAACCGTTGAATCACCTGCGAGATAAATGGTTATAGAGCCATTCGGCTGCTGCCCATATGCTTTATGCAAAGGAGATTGGGACGTATATAATCCTGCAGCCCAGATTAAACATGCAGTAAATATTAGTAAAACCGTCAAAGTGGTTTTTTGGCTCCATCTCTTTTTCATTTTCTTTCCCCCATGCGGCTTCGTAAACATAGTATTTGTTTCATTTTAATGGATTAAAACCATTTGAAAAAGTACTTTTTCACATTTAATGATATTTTTTAATTGGTAATGGGGGATGTTTCTAGAATCTGTTCAAGAGGCGAAACTCATGGTCTTGATATTTTTCATTTACCTACCCCAGATTTTTTATGGCTATTGTCTGTGGGAACCGGGAAATAGGCCTTTTTAAATCCTTGGTAGGCATCAGCTGCTATAGATATTAAAAATACAGCGATGATGATCCGAATAATAAAGGTTTCTGGATGATGGATGAAGGTAAGGTTGTTGGTTAAGAAACTGCTATATTCCGAAGTGAATAAGTTGGGAGAAGTAATAATTATAGTGAATAATAGTAATGAAATGATTTGGCTGATCGCATTGACCCAGGCCAGTTTAATCGTCCATTGTTTAGCTTTCCATTTGTAAATACTCAGTCCTATTTCTAATATAGCTGCCAAAATAACTAGGAGCCAATTAGCGTTAAGCACATCTTGGTTCAAAGATGGAGTAACTGACATCATCCCTTCAGTCCCCTGCTTATATATCCCTAAAATGTTGTCAGCGTTAAAATAAACCGTTACCCAAATCACTGTCCATATCATACGGCCAACTGTTTCCATCGTTGGGACTGCCCTTTCTTTTGGTAAGACTGTTATTTTTTTTAAGTCCTCGGGTGCCCACTCCTTAAAACAGCTCCCTTGCGGCTTATGGCCTTTATGATCCACTCTTTCAATGACCGCAAATACCAGAGTCAGCCAGAAAAACACTTGAAACATGGTAAACAGCACCTGGACGATCCCTTCGGAAATAGCCTGCTTTGCCACAAATATAATCAGCGTTTGATTTTCCGGCGCTGCCATAATGGTCCCAACAAAGAAACCCACTAAAGTAATGGTAACGGCAATGGGCAAAATCCATTTAAACCATTGAATATAAAGTTCGTAATATTTGGGGCCAATTAAGTACATCGGCCGATCCATATATCCGTTCGCCAGAACAGCTGGATTACCCAATTTCTTTAAAACTAACGTAACATCTTCCTCGGTATAATCTTCCGGCAGCATATCCTCGATTGTAGAGCGGAGTTCAAGTGCAATATCCTGCCTGCTTTTTATAGGAAGCCTGCGAGTGACTTCTTGTATATAAAGGTCAATTAGGTTCATCAGGATCATCCCCTTTTAATAATAAATATAGTTCTTCTGAAAGCTGTTGCCATTCTTTTTTTAACTGCTGAAAAACCTCTAAGCCCATCTCGCATAATACGTAATATTTCCGCGGCCTGCTTTCTGAAGTATCCCAGCTGCTCGTTACCAGCTCCTGTTTCTCCAGTCGGCGAAGCAGCGGATACAGTGTGCTTTGATCAATGGTAATTCCGCTTTTCTCTAAAGATAGAACAAGGGAATAACCATATTGTGGCGACCGAAGCTGGCTTAACACCGCCAAGGTCAACGTCCCTCTACGTAATTCGACCCTCAAAGAATTCAGCAGCGTACTCATCATCTCACCTCACTTTATTTCTTTTTATACCCTATGTCATATACTATGCATCATACACTATTGTGTGTAATTCAATATTAGCACCAGTTTAACCATTTTACAATTTTTTCCTTTATACTTGAAAATTGTTTAATACATTAACGCGCCGGGGGACAGGCCCCCGGCACGTTAATGTATTAAAGTATAGTCTATGTATGGAATCTTTACCGTTTAAAGTGATATAGTAATATAGAGAATAGTATCACAATTTTAAATATTAAATTGTTAAGAGGTGTAATCATGAGTCAAGATATTGGTTTTATCCAAAGAGAGGTATTAAAGGAGAAGCCTGATCCTGCATCCTTAGGATTTGGAAAGTATTTCACTGATTATATGTTGGTAATGGATTACGATGTTGAAAACGGATGGCATGCAGCCCGAATTACCCCGTATGAACCTATCACACTTGATCCTTCTGCCATGGTTTTTCACTATGGACAAGCCATTTTTGAAGGCTTGAAGGCATATAGAACAGCAGATGGTACCATTCAGATGTTTCGTCCTGAAAAAAACATGAAGCGGCTAAACGATTCATGCGACAGACTCTGTATTCCGCAAATCGATGAAGGATTCCTACTGAAAGCCATTAAACAATTAGTATTAACCGAAAAGGACTGGGTACCAAATGAGGCAGGAACGTCACTATACGTTCGTCCATTTATTTTTTCAACAGAGCCATATCTCGGTGTGCGCCCAGCCCAACAGTATAAATTGATGGTTATTTTATCTCCGTCCGGGGCCTATTATGGCGATCAACTAAGCCCTGTTAAAATCTATGTGGAAGAAGAGTATGTCCGGGCAGTTATCGGTGGAGTCGGTCACGTAAAAACTGCGGGAAATTATGCAGCAAGCTTAAAGGCGCAAGAAATTGCCGAGTCAAAGGGCTATGCTCAGATTCTTTGGCTGGATGCCAAAGAAAATAAATATGTTGAAGAAGTCGGCAGCATGAATATTTTCTTCAAAATCAACGGGGAAGTCGTAACACCTAAACTAAATGGCAGCATCTTACCAGGTGTGACCCGGGATTCCGTTATCCAACTACTTGCATACTGGGGTGTTCCAGTACGTGAAGCAAGAATATCCATTGAAGAAGTATTTGAAGCTTATGAACGCGGTGAATTGGAAGAAGTCTTTGGTGCCGGAACAGCCGCAGTTATCTCTCCAGTAGGGGAATTGAATTGGAACGGCCGGATCATTACCATCAACGATAATCAAATCGGAGAAATTTCACAACGCCTGTATGATGAAATGACAGCAATACAGCTTGGAAAGAAAGAAGATCCGTTTAACTGGACAGTCAAAATTGCCCAGGTTGAGGTTTAGGCGGTTCCCTACTAACTATATAGGAATATTAAGAGGCGGCAGGAGAGTCCCAACCGCCTCTTAATGATATATTTTCTGACAAAATATCGATTGCCTTCCCTCTTGCTCATTTTCTTCGTAAAAAAGAACCTTCCATTCTCTAAATTCAGTTAAAAGCTCCTGAGGCTTCAACTTATATTGTACAGATACCCCTTGATTTTCATTTCCCGGTGACATGTAGTAAGTCTCCATGAAAAAATAACCATTCTTTTTTATACCTTTTTTTATTGAGGAAAATAGGGAACGATCCAGGTAATACGTTACAACAACCAGGTCGAATAATCCTTCCCATTTGAGGTTTTCACCTTTTGTGAGATCACACACTCTGGGGTTGATCGATAAACCCTGCGCTGCGGCCAAATCCTTTATATAGTTAATGGCTACGTCCGAAATGTCCATAGCCTGCACTTGATAATTTAATCCAGCCAGAAGCAGGCTGTTTCCACCTAACCCACAAGCAAGTTCAAGCGCTGCCCCTCCATTAAGATACGAAGTAAATTTCTTTAATCTTTGATTGGGTTGAGGCTCTTCCAGACGATTTAATTTTTCCTTATACTTTTGATTCCATTTGTTCATTGTGTCCATTTTTAAATACCTGGTTTCCCCTCATAAAATATATATTTATTATAACAACGCTCATGATAAATCCCTAGAGCAATTAGAGTTTCCTTACCAAACAAACAGTCCTACAATCATAGCACTTAATAATGATACAGCCATCCCGCTAACCAAAAGCTTCCAAACATTTTTTCCAATAACTTTTGATTTCTCCGCACTTATCGTTGAATTAAATGCTCCATATATCATACCTACTGTACTAAAGTTAGCAAAAGAAGTAAGAAACGTAACTGCAACAGCAACGGTATGAGGTGCGAGGTCTTTTAACCTGCTCGTTAAATCAAGCATTCCTACAAATTCATTAGTTGAAAGCTTAATCCCCATTAATTGTGCCACATACATCGCATCATCCTTAGGCAGCCCCAGCAAGAATGAGAATGGACTAAAAATATAAGAGAATATTTTTTGAATCGTCAGTCCCTTCACAAAAAAGCCCAAAATTCCATTAACACCTGCTGTTAGGGCAACATAGCCAATTACCATCGCTGCAATAACAATCACCATTCTGATTCCAATGAGCATACTGTTGGAGATGGTTGAAAAGAAGTCTCCGCGCTCTTCTTTTGTCGGAACATAAACAATATCTTCCTCTTCGCTAACGTGAACAGGGTTTAGCATATTTGCAAGCAACAATGAATTTAAACAATTCAAGGGAATGGCCACAAAAACATAGGTAGCTGGGACCATTGTTAGATAGGCACCTATAATTGACCCACTAATGCAGCTCATACTCATAATTCCGAAGGTTAACAGGCGGTTTTCGCTCAATCCAGTCAACTGCTGGCGAATAACAGCAAGCGCCTCTGTGTTCCCTAGAAACATCATCTGGATGGAGAAGAAGCTTTCAAGCTTTGGCAACCCAGATATCTTTGAAATCAGCCAGCCAACTTTATCAATTATCCAAGTTAAAATTCCAAAGTAAGTTAAAATATCAAAAAACGTAATGATAAAAATGATAGGCATTAATGCACTAAAAAAGAAATCTACCTGGTCATTAGCCATAACGGAAGGGAAGACAAACGAAATTCCTTCGTTGGCACAATCAATCAACCAAGTAAAAAATGAAGCGATTTTACTAATTACCCAGGAGCCAATTTTTGTGGATAGCATGAACCAAGTAATTAGAAAATCTATAACCAACAATTTCAAGATTGACTTCCAATTCACCTTACTTTTATTAGGAGAACATAAGTATATAAGACCAATGACAACTACTACTCCTAGTGCATTTAATAAAAAATACACATTATCACCCCTTTAATTTATCATTTCCCTAAATTGTTTTTTATTATAGGGAAGGAGCTCCTTTTTATTTCTTCTTCGGAGTGCAATGTGCTAATTCTTCATAAGACATATTGTTGCTTTTTGAAAAACGTGCAAAAAAAATAGCGGACAGCGCTAATCGCTATCCACCATTTTTGATTGCGGGGGCAGGATTTGAACCTGCGACCTTCGGGTTATGAGCCCGACGAGCTACCGAACTGCTCCACCCCGCGATAATTAGAAATATTTAGATAGTCCATGCTCATTGTTTCATGGACTCCCCATCTCTGTAGGCTAATTCAAGCAGCAGTTCGATGGGTACAACTCGCAGATTATTCATTGAAGCAACGCTCGTTGCTCCACCCCGCGATAATATAATTTTTTAAAACAGCCTGGCAGC
>NZ_HG942065.1:107958-135479 GCF_000612665.1 Neobacillus dielmonensis | reverse complement strand
CTTTCTCGACAATCTGAAAGCACCTGTGGGTGCTTTTATTTTTTGATTTGTATGGACTTATAAAATTGCGCCTTTTCCGCATATTCACGTACGATTCTTTCCATATCCTTAATATCTTCCTCATTTAACTCTCTAATAACTTTAGCGGGCCTGCCGAATGCTAAAGTATTGGGGGGGATTTTCTTTCCTTGGGGAACAAGGCTGCCGGCACCAATAAACGCACCCTCGCCGATTTCTGCCTGATCCAAAATAATGGAACCCATTCCGATCAGGGCTCTTTTTCTGACTATACAGCTATGAAGGATGACCTGATGCCCAATTGTTGCCTCGTCCTCTAAAATTAGCGGGTTGTTCGGACTTTGGTGTAAGATAGAATTATCTTGAATGTTGACTTTTTTCCCAATTCTAGTGGGGGCCACGTCCCCCCTAATGACCGTGTTAAACCAGACGCTGGAATGTTCTCCGATCTCAACATCACCAGTAATGGTTACAAAATCAGCAATGAAAGCTGAGTCGGCTATGACCGGAAATTTGTCATGAAATGGATAAATCATTTGGGTCGCTCCTTTTTCAATAGATGATTTTATTGTATCGAAAAATTCCGTTAATAGGTAAAAAATTGCCTAGTCAAGGATTGACTCCCAAGGATATCCCAATATCATGACGTTATGTGGTAAAATACAAAAGATTCAACATGATTATTTTTTCTAGGGGGAAAAGATATGTGGAAGTGGGAAGCAGAAGGCGAAGCGAAGGCAGTTATAGTAATCGTCCACGGGGCTATGGAGCATCACCGTCGATACGGTTGGTTGATTGAAATGTGGCGATTATCGGGCTTTCATGTCATTATGGATGACCTTCCAGGCCAGGGGATGACCACCCGGGCAGGACGTGGACATATTGAATCCTTTGAAGAATACATAATCGCGGTAAAAGACTGGATTCAGACTGCGTATCAATATGAGCTGCCAGTATTTTTACTTGGTCACAGTATGGGAGGGCTGATTTCAATTCGTCTTCTTCAGGAAGAAAAGATGAATCTTGCCGGAATTATCCTGTCTTCACCTTGTTTGGGCCTAGTCAACCCGCCATCCAAGTTTTTGGACTTTCTTTCCCGGGGGGTAAATATCGTTTTCCCTTCATTCCGTGTCAATCCCGGTTTAACGATTGAAATGGCAACCAGAAATGAGGATGTCCGAGAGGCAGATGCCAATGATACGCTCTATGTGACAAAGGTTTCTGTCAGATGGTATCGTGAACTTGCTGAGGCAATGAAACAGGCGTTTCTCCAAATTGAAAGGACCCAGGATGTGCCCATGCTGGTTATGCAGGCGGGACAAGATAAAATTGTTAACAAACGAACAGTGAAAGACTGGTTTAATAAAGTTCCTTTAACGGAACAACGATTTAAAGAATGGCCAAAATGTTATCACGAAATTTTTAATGAACCGGAGCGTGAAGAGATTTTTGAATACGCAAAGGATTTTGTCCATAGTCAATTGAAAGCCATAGGATACATTGTCTAGAAAGGTTGTTGTTTCCCATGAAGCCAATTGCCCTCATGTCCAAGGTATACCGTAAAATACTTCCAGTTGTCCATCAAGAATTGGCTTATTGGAAAAGCAGGGCAGAAAAAATACCCAATCCTGAGTTGAGAAGGCAGGCGCTGGCTAGTATCGAGCATAAGGCGTTCCATTGTGAAGGTGGGGCCATTTTAGCGTTAGCTGCCGAAAAAAAATTTAAGCAGGCGGTCAAATTTATTGTCGCCTACCAAACCATTAGTGATTATCTTGATAATCTTTGTGACCGCAGCACATCACTGGATCCCAAAGACTTTGCCAAGCTTCACGAATCGATGTCAGATGCACTGGTGTTAACGGTTGAACCGAAAAATTACTATGAATTTCGCGAAGACCAAGATGATGATGGTTATCTAAATGACCTTTCTGAAACTTGCAGGTCAGTGCTTCAGGAGCTTAGTCATTATCAACAGATTAAGGACTATCTCCTAGAGCTTTGTCAATATTATTGTGATTTGCAGGTACATAAGCATGTCAAAAAGGATGAGCGGGTACCACGTTTAGAAAATTGGTTTAACGAACATAAAGCAAATCTTCCCAAAATGGAGTGGTATGAATTTTCTGCATGCTCGGGATCCACATTAGGTATTTTCTGTCTTGTTTCTTATGCGGTTCGAGATGACTTTTCGCTTGAAGATGCTGAAAATATTAGAAACGGTTACTTTCCTTATATTCAAGGCTTGCATATACTGCTGGATTATTTTATTGACCAGGAGGAAGATCGGGCAGAAGGAGATTTAAACTTTTGCTTTTATTATAAAAACCAGGAAACTCTATTTGACCGATTGAAATATTTTGTGTTGGAAGCAGACAGGCATACCGAGCATTTGCCACATAGAGAGTTCCATCAGATGATTAATCGAGGACTGCTGGGAATTTATTTATCTGACGCAAAAGTGCGCAAGCAAAAAGAGGTTCGTAAACTTGCTAAAGGGATTATAAAAACAGGCGGCTGGATTAGTTATTTCTTTTATTTTAACGGTCGAGCATACCGGTCTGTACAAAAAATATTTGGAATGAATTCCTAAAAAAAGAGGATGAAGAAATAGTCATCCTCATTTTTTTTCTATTGCCACAATAAACGGTGGATTATGCTGCTGATTGATAAATTGATATTGCAAGACATGGGCGGTTTGTTGGTCAAGACGCTGGCAGTAACTCAGCAGTTCATTCCGTTCCTCGGCTCCTCCTGGGTGACCGTGATAAATGACCAAAATGATGATGCCTTCTGGTGCCATGATTTGGAGTAGCTGCTCGATGGCAGCAATTGTCGTATCACCTTTTGTAACGATCGTCTTGTCACTGCCTGGAAGGTAACCAAGGTTAAAAATAGCTCCCGTCACTTTGCCATGAAATTCTGTCGGAATTACTTTTAGCAGTGTCTCATGGCCTTGGTTAAAAAGCAAAACACGATCTAATAAGCCATGTTGTGTTAATCTTTCTGACGCTGTTCGAATGGCTTGTTCTTGTACATCAAATCCATACACTTTTCCATTTTCCCCAACTAATTCAGCCAGAAACACAGTATCATGACCATTTCCAAGAGTGGCATCAACTACAATATCACCGGGACTAACAGCTTTTGTTAGTAATACCTTTGCGTATGTTAGAATTCTATCTAGTTTCATTGTTCAAGCTTCTCCGGCTGATAATATTTCCCTTGCCAGCTGTCTCTTCGTTCTAATTCTGCATTGATACTATTTAATACTTCCCATTTATTGACACTCCACATCGGACCAACCATTAAATCAATGGGTCCGTCCCCGGTGATGCGGTGGACAATCATTTCTGGAGGCAGGATTTCCAATTGGTCACACACTAACTGGACATACTCTTCCTTGGATAAAAATTCAAGCATCCCTTTTTCATATTGTTTAACCATTGGAGTTCCCTTTAACAAATGAAGTAAATGGATTTTTATTCCTTGAACATCCAGCTTTGCGACTTCACCTGCTGTCGCCATCATCATGTCATAGCTCTCAAGCGGAAGTCCATTGATGATATGCGAACAGACTCGTATGTTATGTTTTCTTAGTTTATTGACACCCTCTACATAGCGTTGAAAGTCGTGGGCACGATTGATTAACTGTGCTGTTTTTTCATGGACCGTTTGCAAACCCAATTCAACCCATAAATATGTTCTTTCATTTAATTCAGCAAGGTACTCGACAACATCGTCCGGAAGGCAGTCTGGGCGTGTGGCAATCGATAAACCAACAACCCCATCCAGATTCAGGACAGTTTCATATTTTTCCCGAAGGATTTCCAAAGGGGCGTGTGTATTGGTATAGGCTTGAAAATAGGCCATATACTTGCCGGATTTCCATTTTGTATGCATTTTATCTTTTATTTGATTGAATTGGACAACTAAATCATCGGTTCGATTACCGGCAAAATCACCGGAACCAGCTGCACTACAAAAAGTACAGCCGCCGTAGGCTACAGTGCCATCACGATTGGGACAATCAAATCCGCCATCTAGTGCCACTTTAAATACCTTATGACCAAAATGCTGACGAAGATGATAATTCCATGTATGGTAACGTTTATCATCCACAGCGTAAGGAAATGGTTTTATTTCAAGCATGACTAATGTATCTCCTTGTTAATAATTTTTCTGTTTACATACAACGTATCATTTTATTTTAGCATCATGTAAAACCCTTATCCAACAGATTGTTACTTGCAAAATTGCCAGCATTTATCATTGGCTTACTGTCATAGGAAAGCAGGGGGAGAACACAATAAGAAATGAAGCAGTCCGTATGCTTCAATTTGGCTTAGTTTGGGGAGGGTTCGATATGGCTACTCGTGAATCAATGGATGAATTAAGACAAGAAGTCGAAGATACAATTCGATATGCAGAAGAGCAGTACAAACAAAGCAGTCTTCAACAGCAATATAATAACGTCGATTATACTCAAGCACTGCAGAAGCTTGAAGCCACATACCAGGATATTGCCAAAATAGCGCATAGTGCCAGTGCTGAGCAACGGGACCAGCTTCACCGTATGAGACTACAGATCCAGCAACTGCAAAATAATTTGGTTTTACAGGATATCCGAGGAGGAGAACAGTTTTGAAAAAGAGGTCTAAACAACAAAACCCTGAGCAAAAAACACGCAATGGCCACAATAACCAAGACGTTGAATTGGGGAAGGACTATGATGTAATTAAGATGGCCAAAAAGAAGTATGAAGAATCAGGTGGTCAGCCTGTAAAATCAAAGTTTCATCAAGAACAAAACCAATCCTCATAATGAAGAAAATCTCCCAGCGTCATTGTTGGGAGATTTTTTTATTGTTTGGCTCTATTAACGTTCATAGTGAGCGGAAAGCAGCAGCTAAAAATAACAGAGCCTATTGTTTAAAAACACTTATAATTATGACATTTTAAATGGAAATCGAAAAACATTGCAACAGTATATAAAAAGGAATAGAATGACCAATGGAATTGAATATTTAAAATGATAAAGGAGCGTTTTTTCATGCCGCGTGCCTTGTGGCTTTTAATCTTCGGGATGGCAGTGAATACAATAGGCTCTTCTTTTTTATGGCCTTTAAATACCATTTATATTCACAATCATTTAGGCAAGTCCCTGTCTGTTGCAGGTTTCGTACTAATGTTAAACTCGGGAGCCAATGTTATTGGCAATCTTGCCGGGGGTCACTTATTTGATAAGATGGGTGGATACAAAACGATTCTGTCTGGTATCCTGATTTCTTTATTCTCCCTTTTCGGATTAACCTTCTGGCATGGTTGGCCGCAATATGTCATTTTTCTGATCATAGCAGGTTTTGGAACAGGAATTATTTTTCCGGCCATGTATGCGATGGCAGGTTCCGTTTGGAAGGAAGGTGGACGCAAAACCTTTAATACCCTTTATGTTGCCTCCAATTTAGGAGTGGCCATAGGGACTGCTTCAGCAGGGGTTGTTGCCGACTACTCGTTCCAGCTCATTTTTCTTGCCAACACACTGATGTATCTTATCTTTTTAGTAATTGCTATATTTGGATACAGAGGAATAACAGTTGATTCCGTCCAGCAGAAAGGGCTGGACCCACTAGGTCAACAGGCAAAGAATCATGCAAATTATCACGCACTGTTAATTCTTAGCATGGGCTATTTGCTTTGCTGGATTCCATACAGTCAATGGAGCACCACAGTTGCTTCGTATACACAGGAAATTAACATATCACTTACCCGATACAGTTTGTTATGGACGATTAACGGGGCTTTGATTGTTTTGGGGCAGCCGCTGTTAAATGGAGTCCTTAAGCGTTTTATTAAATCACTTAAACTGCAAATTATTATTGGAATAGGAATATTTATCATTTCTTTTTTTGTATTAGGCCAAGCAGTTTCCTTTAAGGGCTTCTTTGTCGCCATGATTATTTTGACGATTGGGGAAATGTTTGTGTGGCCGGCGGTTCCGACGATTGCTTTCGATCTGGCACCGAAAGGCCGTGAAGGGTTTTACCAAGGGATCATTAATAGTACAGCTACCGGTGGAAGAATGATTGGGCCACTGCTAGGTGGAGTAATTGTCGACCTATTCAGCATGCGTGCCTTATTTATGATGCTAATCGGGTTGTTTCTCATTGCTATTGCTGCAACGGTCGTTTACGACCGCAAACTTAAAACCATGGTGACAAACACCATTCATGAACAAATGTAGAGAAAAAATGAGGGATAGGAATATCTCTCATTTTTGTTTAGACTATAGAAAATTTGGCAACGATGGATTTAGGTTTATGTTACTTGCATATAATAGCAAAATTGATTACAATATCCGTATTACGTTATACTCAAAAACAGTGATTAGGAGTAGTAGTGGTTCTTACCGTACTTTAGAGAGTTGACGGCAGGTGCAAGTCAACCGGGAATCCCATGAACTCGCCTATGAGTTGCAGATGTGAAAGGACAAGTAAGGTCTGCCGTTTTCCGCGTTAAGGATGAATGAAGCGAGTGTTCTGCACTAATGTGGGTGGTACCGCGGGAGATACATACATCCTCTCGTCCCTGTTCTGGGATGAGAGGTTTTTATTTTTTTATAGGAGGAAAACAGTATGAGTTTCGACCATCAGCAAATCGAAAAAAAATGGCAGCAAAAATGGGAGCAAGAGAAGACTTTTAAAACCAACGAAGAATACGATAAACGCAAATTTTATGCGCTAGATATGTTTCCTTATCCATCAGGTGTGGGTCTTCACGTAGGCCATCCTGAGGGATATACCGCAACCGATATCCTATCCCGCATGAAGCGGATGCAAGGGTACAATGTTCTTCATCCGATGGGCTGGGATGCCTTTGGATTACCTGCCGAACAATATGCGTTAGATACAGGAAACGACCCGGCAGAATTTACTGAGAAAAACATCAACACCTTCCGCAGACAAATTAAATCATTGGGCTTTTCCTATGATTGGGACCGTGAAGTAAATACAACGGATCCAGAATATTATAAATGGACACAATGGATTTTCTTGAAGCTTTGGGAAAAAGGTCTTGCTTATATTGATGAAGTACCTGTCAACTGGTGCCCTGCACTTGGAACTGTGCTTGCCAATGAAGAAGTCATTGATGGAAAGAGTGAGCGCGGCGGCCACCCGGTTGAACGTCGTCCGATGCGACAATGGATGCTGAAAATTACGGCTTACGCTGATCGTCTGCTTGAAGACCTAGAAGAGCTTGACTGGCCGGAGAGCTTGAAGGAAATGCAGCGTAATTGGATCGGCCGATCTGAAGGGGCAGAGGTCAACTTCAAAATTGATGGACATGATGAAACCTTTACCGTGTTTACTACCCGTCCTGATACGCTATTCGGTGCAACGTATGCAGTTTTAGCACCAGAGCATGCTCTTGTTGACAAGATTACGACTTCAGAGCAACGTACAGCGGTTGATGCTTATCTAGATAAGGTTAAGACAAAGAGCGATCTTGAGCGGACAGACCTTGCCAAAGAAAAAACAGGTGTCTTTACCGGCGCTTATGCAGTTAATCCGGCAAATGGCGAAAAAATGCCAATATGGATTGCGGATTACGTATTAGCCAGCTATGGCACAGGAGCGATTATGGCGGTTCCTGCCCATGATGAGCGCGACTACGAATTCGCCAAGGTATTTGGACTGCCGATTAAAGCGGTTGTTGCCGGCGGCGATGTGGAAGCAGAAGCCTATACGGGTGATGGCGAACACATTAATTCGGAGTTCCTAAATGGTTTAAATAAAGTCGATGCTATCAAAAAAATGATTTCTTGGTTGGAAGAAAAAGAAATTGGTACAAAGAAAGTGACCTATCGCCTGCGTGATTGGCTGTTCAGCCGCCAGCGCTATTGGGGCGAGCCAATTCCAATTATCCACTGGGAAGACTGCACGATGACAGCTGTCCCAGAAGATCAGCTGCCATTGACATTGCCGAAAACAACCGATATCAAACCTTCGGGTACTGGTGAATCACCACTCGCCAATATCGAGGAGTGGGTAAATGTTGTGGATCCGGCAACAGGCAAAAAAGGACGTCGTGAAACCAACACGATGCCGCAATGGGCGGGCAGCTGCTGGTATTATCTTCGTTACATTGATCCGAAGAATTCGGAAGAGCTTGCTTCACAAGAAAAGTTACAGCATTGGCTGCCAGTTGATATTTATATTGGCGGTGCTGAGCATGCAGTATTGCACTTACTGTATGCCCGTTTCTGGCATAAGTTCCTTTATGATATTGGAGTAGTACCAACGAAGGAACCATTCCAAAAGCTGTTCAACCAAGGGATGATACTTGGGGAAAATAATGAAAAAATGAGTAAATCAAAGGGCAATGTTGTTAACCCTGACGAAATCGTGCAGACACATGGTGCCGATACACTGCGCTTATATGAGATGTTTATGGGACCACTTGATGCATCAATTGCTTGGTCTACCAATGGTTTGGACGGCTCCCGTCGCTTCTTAGACCGAATTTGGCGCTTAATAGTCGAGGAAAATGAAGACCTCAATCCAAAAATTCAAGACACAGAAAAGGTATCCAGCCTAGAAAAGGTTTACCATCAAACCGTGAAAAAGGTAACCGAGGATTATGAGGGATTACGATTCAATACAGCGATTTCCCAGCTGATGGTATTTATTAATGAAGCTTACAAAGCAACGGTTCTTCCAAAACACTTTATTGAGGGCTTTGTGAAATTGCTTGCACCGGTTGCTCCTCATATTGCCGAAGAGCTTTGGGAAAAACTTGGCCATGAAGGCACTATTTCTTATGAGGCATGGCCAGCTTATGATGAGGCAAAACTAGTTGAAAATGAAGTGGAAATTGTCATTCAGGTAAACGGTAAGGTAAAAACAAAGGTTAAAGTTCCAACAGATGCCAGCAAAGAGGCATTAGAAGGAATCGCCATGGGTGATGACCGTGTCAAAGAGCAAATCGAGGGGAAAACAATTCGGAAAGTTATCACGGTTCCGGGTAAATTGGTTAACATCGTTGCAAACTAATTAAATAGGATCAGCCGCCAAGGGCTGGTCCCCTTCTAAAGGGGGATGCGTTAAATGGAAGAAATTAAAATTATTACACCAGATGAATTAAAGAAAAAGCTTGAAGCAGGCGAAAAGCTGGAACTCGTAGATGTAAGAGAGAATGAGGAAGTGGCCGAAGGAATGATTCCCGGTGCTAAGCATATTTGCATGGGAGACATTCCTGCAAATCTTGATTACTTTGACAAAGATAAAGAATATATTTTTATCTGCCGCTCGAGCAGGCGCAGTGAAAATGTCTGCTACTATCTCCAAGAACAAGGCTATAAAGTCCGCAATATGATTGGCGGCATGATGAACTGGAAAGGAGACGTCAAATAACCGATTCCAATCACGGAATCGGTTTTTTTGATACTTTCTTTACTACCGTTTCGGCAAATTACCGGGGCCATCGGGTCGTTTAGAAGCGCTCTTCACTACCGAGGCAACAATTTACCGGGGCCCGGGTCGTTATACTACTGAGATACTTTTGTCTCCGAATGATTTCTAAAAAGAAACCCACCCATAATAACAATTGGAATAATATTGACTATTGCTAGGAAATATCCTTTAATGTCAGTTCCAATAAATAAAGTATGCAAAGTAACTAAAATATAGAGAATTGGATTTAAAGCATGGAGCTTTTGCCATCTTTGATAGCCAATTTTTTTTCGTGCTTTGGAAGTCACAATTGCCAAAATTAAAAAATATAAACCAATGATACCTAGGGCATTGGCGATCGTTTTATAGTCCGTTGCAAATGGAATCAATACCTCTGTCCATTTAAACCCCATATACTTGTCGATCAGTAAGAATCCAACATGCCCAACTGTCAGATAGAGCGCCCAATCTGACAGAGACTCATGGTAGATATTCGTAGTTGCTACTTTTTGTTTGCGGCTTTTCTTGATTTGTGTGTAAATTCCGGTCATCGCGGACAGGTATAGCAAAAAGTAAGCCACTAAACCGGTTGACCGGATCATATACCACTCAAACATCTCCATTGGGAATGCCCCCCTTCCATATTTCACCGTCATTCATTATGAAAACAGCACTTGCGCCTTTATCAACAATCCAATTCCGTCCTTCTTTTTCATCCAATAGAAGAACGGTTTTTGCCCAAATATCAGCTTCCAAGGCGGTCGGGGCCGTGACCGTGGCCGAAACAATTGAACTGCTCGAGGGCTTTCCTGTTCGCGGATCAATTAAATGATGCTGCCGTTCACCATTTCTTAACCACTTCCGTTTGCCAGAAGTGGAGGTAGCAACGGCGCCCGTGCTAACCTGTATGGACGAAATCATCCGGACTGAATCGTTGGGATCCTCAATACCAATGTTTAAAGAACGCGGTAAATCTCCGAAAATACGGATGTCCCCTCCAACATTAATAAAACCGTAACCCATCTTTTCCAAAAGTGCGGCGGCTTGGTCAATTACCCATCCCTTTGCGATGCCGCCAAGATCAATCCTTTGATGAAGCATAACAGACTGTGCCGCTGCATCTAATGAAAACGGGACTGCCTTAACAGCAGTTGTCGTGTTAGCGTCCCGCAACCTTAAATTTTGATTGCGTATTGTTTCAATGGATCCCGCATAACCGGCAGCCTCTAGAGAAGAAAGGATGCCCGGGTTGAAGACACCGCCTGTTTCTTGATAAAACTCGCCTGCTTTGCTTAGAATCGAAAACATTTCATTTGAGACGGTTACTTCCATGCCAACCTGGCGATTTAACAGGGAAAGTTCGCTGTTTTTTTTAAAACGGCTGCAAGTCTCTTCGATTCTCTCAAACTCTTTATAAACGGGCATTAAATCATTGGCAAACATTTCTTGGCTAATAGAAATTTGCACGATGGTGCTCATGGAATTAAAGCGATACTGGTACATCAGGTGCCACCTGTAGTTGTATCGAATCCGCTTTGATTGCCAAAATTTTGCCCGCCATTAGAAAATTGATCCTGATGATGCCCGCGGCTAAACCCCCGCCCGTCATTGCTAGAATATTGGGAGTCGCTGCCGAATTGTGTTGAATCATCACCATTGTAGATACTGCCGTATCCCTGTTGAGGAACCTGAACGCCAAATTGATCCTGTTGTTGTTGATTTGTATCACTATTAATCCCCGGATTCTGGGTTGCTGTTTGATTTGCAGTTTGCTGATTTCCATTTGAAAAACTGAAATAGGAAGTCAAACCAGCGACTAATGCCAAACTGCCAAAGCTGACTCCCCAGGAGATTTTTTTCTTTTTATCCACTGGAAATGCTCCTTTCATAATAGAAAATGGTGTTTCTGATTGTTAATTTACAAGTTGAAACTTAAAATAACCTTAACATTTTTTAAAAATATAATTTTTAAAATTCAGAAAAAGTGTAAATAATGATAGAAAAAAGTGAGGAGATTGTTAGTGATACAAGTAAAACTGTTTGATCGTGAGCATGAAAAGGACTTGGAGAAGGAAATGAATCGGTTTTTAAGAGGGATTGATGAAAAAAGCCTTCTGGATATTAAATATAATGTCGCGGCATTCCCGGAAGAGGAAGAGGAAGAACAAATCTATTGTTTTTCTGCGATGGTTATTTACCGGGCCTGACTATTTTCAGGCCCCGTTATTTTTTGCAGTTAAAGCAGCATTTGTGCCTGCTAATCTGCCGGTCACAAATGCGGAGGTAATATTAAAGCCCCCTGTGTAACCGTGAATATCAAGAATTTCTCCGCAGAAGAACAAACCGTTCATGAATTTGGACCCCATTGTTTTCGGGTCAATTTCCTTAATGGAGACACCCCCTCCAGTCACAAATGCCTTTTCAAGAGGCAGAGTGCCATTAACTTTAAATAAAAACTGCTTACAGCTTTTTGAAAAAAGGCGGAGTTTCTCATTTGAAACGGTGCCGCCTTGTGCAGCGGGGTCAATCTCACTTTGTTCCAATAAAAATAGCAAATAGCGTTCCGGAAGCAAACCTTTTAAAGTATTTTTGATACTTTTTTTAGGCTCTGATTTTACTAGCTTCACAAGGTTTTGATAGATTTCTTCCTCCGTTTGGTTTGGAAGAGCATCCAAGCTCATGGTGACTTCTGTTAAGTTCCATTTTTTAAGAGCCTTGACCACAAACTGGCTGCACCGCAACACGGCGGGACCGCTAATGCCAAAATGAGTAAAAATCATGTCCATGCGATGGGTAATGATAGGCTTGCCTTTGGGATTTAATACGCTTAAGGATATATCGCGTAATGACAGGCCTTGCAGCGTTTTATTTTTTATAAACCCTTCATTGGATGTGACAGGTACCTCAGTGGGGTAAAGTTCGGTTATCGTATGCCCAGCTTTTTCTGCCCAAGCGTAACCATCACCAGTGGAACCTGTGTGAGGAACAGATTTTCCGCCAACCGCAATCACCAGAGATTTTGCCGTGAAAGACTGCCCATCTTTTAAAAGGACACCTGAAACATGGCCACCTTCGTATAGGACATCTGCCACTGGACTGTTTTTAAAAACGCTTATATGATAGTGGTCTAATTGCTGCAGCAGCACGTTTACAACCGTTTGGGCTTTATCGGTAACTGGGAACATACGGCCATGGTCTTCTTCTTTTAAAGCAATCCCTAGGCTTTCAAAAAAGCGAATAATATCCTCATTGTTAAAAATGGAGAACGCACTATATAAAAACTTGCCGTTGCCAGGTATATGCTTGATAATTTCTTCTACGGGGAGGCGGTTGGTTACATTACACCGGCCCCCGCCTGATATGGCAAGCTTGCGGCCAAGCTTGTCCCCTTTATCGATTAACAGTACTTTGGCTCCTTTTTCACCAGCGGAGATGGCCGCCATTAAACCGGAGGGACCGCCGCCTATTACAATAACATCATAATCCATTTGTTCCACCAACTTTAAAATTACTTCATCTCATTATAAACATATATTGTGAAAATAAACCGAATTAAGGTGGTTTTTAAGAAAAATAACATTAGTTGTTAGTAGCATCCACGGAAAAGAAGCGGTAAACTACTAATAGTCCGCAAAAAAAGTCGAATTTTAATTTAGTAAACGAGATGAACTAGATTGTGCTCGTGTCAGCGCAGTGTAATTCTTGGTCAGGAAGGGATTCTATGCAGTCTAAGCTTTTAAGAGGAACCTTTATTTTAACAGTAGGAACCATTTTATCGAAAGTTCTTGGATTAATTTATGTTATTCCATTTTTCCAAATCGTCGGCCGGGAAGGAACAACACTTTACCAATTCTCTTATGTTCCTTATACCATATTTATCAGTGTTGCCACAGCAGGTGTACCGCTGGCGGTTTCAAAATTTATCTCCAAATACAATGCGCTTGAAGAATATGCGGTTGGCCGAAAGTTGTTTAAATCGGGAATTGTCATTATGTTGTTGACAGGATTTACGGCTTTCTTAATTATGTATCTCGCTGCGCCCGTCTTGGCTGAGATGAGCACAAAGGGAGAAAAAGCAAACCTGGATGATGTTACGACGGTAATGCGTGCTGTTAGTTTTGCCTTAATCGTCGTTCCATTTATGAGTTTAATCCGAGGATTCTTCCAGGGGCATCAGTCGATGGGACCTTCAGCCGTTTCTCAAGTAGTCGAACAAATCGTCAGGATTACCTTTACCCTTCTGGGAGCTTATGTGGTACTTCACTTTATTGGCGGTAAAATTGTCACAGCTGTGAGTGTGGCGACATTTGCTGCATTTACCGGAGCTATAGGCGGCTTGCTAGTTTTATTTTGGTATTGGTATAAAAGAAAGCCGCACCTGGACGAATTGTTAGTCCATGATAAAGGAACGATGGACGTATCGCTGAAAGAGATTTATAAGGAAATTTTAATCTATGCCTTTCCTTTTGTTTTAGTAGGGATTGCCAATCCACTTTTTCAGGCCATTGACCAGTTTACATTCAGCAAGGCAATGGCTGAGGTTGGCAAAGCCAAGGTTGCTGATAGTTATTTCTCAATCTTGAATTTTGAATCACATAAAATTGTTATTATTCCAGTATCTCTTGCGACAGCCTTCTCGTTAACATTGGTTCCGAGTATTACCAAGGCGTTTGTAGCTGGAGAAAGAAACAGTTTGAATCACCAATTGAATCAAACCTTTCAAGTGCTGTTATTTTTAACACTTCCAGCTTCAATCGGATTATCATTATTGGCAGAACCGGTATATACGGCTTTTTATCAGCACGATTTGCTGGGGGCAAGTGTACTCAGTGCCTATGCTCCTGTTGCTATTTTGTTTTCTTTATATTCTGTGACGGCAGCAATTCTGCAAGGAATTAATGAACAACGGTTTACCGTTCTAAGCTTGCTGTTAGGATTGTTAATTAAGCTGTCCTTAAATATTCCATTAATTAAAGCAATGGAAATTAGAGGGGCCGTGTTGGCGACTGCCCTTGGGTATAGTGCTGCTATTGTCCTTAATATTATTGTGATAAAAATGTATGCCCGTTACCCATTTCGGTTTGTTTGGCGCCGAAGTTTATTGATTGCCATTTTTGCCGGTTTGATGTGGGGTGGAACTAAACTTAGCTATCAGTTTTTATTATTATTTCTGTCTCCGGCTTCAAAAGTACAATCTGTTGTCATTATTGTGTTAAGTGCCCTTATCGGCGCAGTTATTTATTTTTACTTAGGATTAAAATCTGGGCTTGCCCGCCGGTTATTTGGTGATAAGGTAGATCGGATTATGGATAAACTAAAATGGCCAAGAAGGAGGAAAACAAGTGAGACTAGATAAATTGCTGGCTAATCTTGGCTATGGCAGCCGGAAGGAAGCAAAACAGCTGCTTAAAAACGGGGCTGTTCAAGTTGATGGTGTAGTGGTTAAGGATGCGAAACAGCATGTTGATCCTGCGGTTCAAACCGTTACTTTAAATGGAGAAACTATCGAATACAAAGAATTTGTCTATTTAATGATGAATAAACCACCAGGTGTGTTATCGGCAACAGAGGACCCCTCCAGTGAGACTGTTATCGATTTATTAGAGCTCGAGGACCAGGTATATGAGCCCTTTCCTGTTGGGCGGCTTGATAAAGATACAGAAGGCCTGCTGTTGATCACAAATGACGGTCAGTTGGCTCATCGACTGTTGTCTCCTAAAAAGCATGTTCCCAAAACCTATTTTGCTGTCATTGATGGAGAGGTAACAAAGGATGATATTCTTGCATTTGCCCAAGGGGTCGTATTAGATGACGGTTATGAAACCAAGCCTGGAGAGCTGGTTATTTTAAAATCAGGTATTCGTTCTGACATTGAATTAACGATTACAGAAGGGAAATTTCATCAGGTCAAAAGAATGTTTGAAGCAGTGGGCAAAAGAGTGGTTTACCTTCAGCGAATTTCAATGGGACCTTTGAAGTTAGATGAAACGCTTGAGCTTGGAGAATACAGGGAGCTAACCGAAGAAGAAGTGGAGCAATTAAAAGATTACCAAGTAAAATAAAAGACAGGGTGCCATACCCTGTCTTTTATTTGCCTAAAAATGATTTTAACATCCAATTGTGTTTTTCTAGTTTGCCAATCAAATCAATAAACATATCACTTGTAACTTCATCGTTGTTTGTTTCCGCCATTGCAATGCCTCCTTTTAACTCCACAATCAATAAAGAAAAGTCATTGATAATAGCTTGTACCATTTCTTCTGCCGTTAAGGCTTCAGTAGTTTCCTTTACAGATGCTATTTCTAGAAACTCCTTTAAAGTTGAAACAGGTTTTCCATTGATACTTAACAGCTGCTCAGCCAATTCGTCTACCACTGACGCTGCTTCTTCGTACAATTCTTCAAATTTAGCGTGCAAAGTGAAGAACTGAGGACCTTTTACATACCAATGAAACTGATGTAATTTTGCATATAATACACTCCAATTGGCAATTTGCTGATTTAATACTTGTTCTATTGTCATATCATTGTGCCTCCAAATTTTTTGTATAGTACTATTATAACATATATTAGGTGAAAGTAAATATTAAATAATAATAATTATAAATAAGGAATTGGAGGCCCTGTTACAATATTTAATCCATAAAAAGGAGAAACTATGGGTAACTTATAAATATCAATCCAAAAAGAAAGACAGAAGCTAGCGAGAAGGGGGATGTGTTATGAAGCTAACTCATAAAGAGCGGATTGAGTTACATGGATTTAATAATCTAACGAAGTCATTAAGCTTTAATATGTATGATATTTGTTTCACCCGTACCAAAGAAGAGCGGGAAGCCTATTTAAACTATATCGATGAACAATATAGTGCAGAAAGATTAACGCAAATTTTAAAAGATGTTGCCGATATCATTGGTGCACATGTATTAAATATTGCCAGCCAAGACTTTGAGCCTGCCGGTGCAAGTGTGACCTTGTTGGTATCTGAAGCACCCGTAGAGCATGCTCCATCCGAGTATTTCGAGGAGTCACCAGGACCAGTGGTGGAAAATGTTGTTTTGCAATTGGATAAAAGTCATGTCACTGTCCATACATACCCGGAATATCACCCTGATGAAGGAATTAGTACTTTCAGAGCAGATATTGATGTTTCAACCTGTGGGGAAATCTCTCCGCTAAAGGCCCTGAATCACCTTATTCGTTCCTTTGAGACGGATGTGATGATTATTGATTATCGCGTCCGGGGCTTTACACGAAATAAAGATGGCTATAAGTTATTTATCGACCATGATATTAGCTCCATTCAAAACTACATTCCGGAGGATATCGCTGAACAGTTTGACATGATTGATGTAAACGTCTATCAAGAGCATATCTTTCATACCAAATGCAAGCTGAGAGAATTTGATTTAAATAATTACTTATTTGGTTATACAAAAGACAAACTCACACCTGACGAGCATATCGAAATTACCGAGCGGATTAAATTAGAAATGGATGAAATCTTTTACGGGAAAAATATCGTGGAGTAAGCAGAAAAAAGAAGCCAGCGCATTCGGCTGACTTCTTTTTTACATCCGCTTCTTTACTATAAGGCGCTGCTAATTGGCTGTTGATTTCCGCTCCAATCTACAGAGTTTAAAAAATCAACATTATTGTTTAACAGAGCCTACTATAAAGGAAAGAATAAATAGTATCGCAAGTGTCACGACACTAACCGTGGAACCAATTAGATTGGTAGGACTGAACAAAAAGCCAATAAATATAATAGATAACCCCACTACAGCTAGAATGGTTGTAAAGGGAAACCATTTTACTAGAAATTTTGGCTTGACTTTATAAGTGGACCTAAGCT
Organism: Neobacillus dielmonensis; assembly: GCF_000612665.1. Classification (GTDB taxonomy): domain Bacteria; phylum Bacillota; class Bacilli; order Bacillales; family Cytobacillaceae; genus Neobacillus; species Neobacillus dielmonensis. Next base: position 118,159 of record NZ_HG942065.1, on the reverse strand, counting down.
TCAATTGGGCGAGACAGATAAAAATCCAAACCACCATTACCGTAAAACCTGGAATGGACATCAGATAACTGAATACCTGACTCGGTGTAACATAGGCAAAATAAATCCCGACGAGGATGCAAAGGCTCGTAATAGCGATTCCAGCAAGAGGAATCCCTTTTTTCGATATCTTTGCCAAGCTTTTCGCTGCTGTACCGCTTTGAGCCATTGAAAACAAGGTTCTTGATGTGGCATAGATCCCGGAATTTGCAGCAGAAAGTACTGCGGTTAATAAGACAAAGTTCATGATATGGGCAGCACCCGGCAATCCAGCTGCGCTAAATACCTGTACGAATGGGCTATCTTCGCCGGTAACTTGATTCCAAGGCATCATCCCACAAATAATTAAAATCGGCAAGATGTAAAATATAATCACCCGTAAAATAACACCTTTGACAATCTTGGGCATTACCCGGTCACTATCTTGAGTTTCGGTGACAGCCACCCCGATTAATTCCGCTCCTCCATAAGAAAACATAACCACCAAAAAGGCATTGAATGTTCCGCTAAGTCCATTAGGGAAAAATCCTCCATGGGTTGTGTAGTTTTTGAAAGGTTCTTGAACAGTACTTGGAATAATCCCTAGCAACAGCAAAATTCCTAGCAGAATAAAAACGATTAAAGCAAAAATTTTAACTCCTGCAAACCAAAATTCAAGTTCACCATAAGCTTTTACTTGAAATAAATTAATCCCAACAATAATGGCTGCACAAATGAGACTAAGCAACCAGAGAGGCGCCTGCGGAAACCAGAATTGAAGAAAGCTTCCGGCGGCTAATAGTTCAACCACGGTAACGAGGATCCAGTTAATCCAATACAGCCATCCGGTAATAAACGAGATACGAAAACCAAACGCTTTATGAATAAGATGCTGGACATTGTGATTAGGATTGGCAATCGCCATTTCTCCTAAGGCAGCCATGACAATAAACAGCAAAAGGCCGCCAATTAGATAGGTAACCACTACGCTTGGACCTGCTATATGCAATGTATCTGAACTGCCTTTAAATATGCCTGTTCCAATCATCCCAGCTAAAGCGATAAACTGAACGTGTCTTGGCAAAAGTCCTTTGTTTAAATCTTGTTGTTTCTTCTCCATGATGCTCCCTTTTTCTTTTTTACTTAAACGCTTTTACGCATTAAAAATTTTTATTCTACTATAACATATTCATTATCTTTGTCAATTTCACATCGCAAGAATCGAAGTCACATATTTAAAAAAGCTCTGTTAAAAGATACTGTTGATTTTTTTAAACTCTGTGGATTTGAGCGGAAGACGCTCGACTCCTCGGAAATCCTCAATTAAGCTATCAAATTTTCTTCGTGCGTGGGCAGATTCGATGGATGAATTTCAGTGTCCTGCGGGAGTAGGGGGCTGGGGAGACCCCGCAGGCGCTTCAATGCCGAGAAGGCTCCCCGGCACATCGACTGGAGCGGAAATCAACAGCCAAATTTAGCAGAGCCTTCAAAAAAGAAAATAGCACACGCAACCATCGTGTGCTATTTTACTATCTCATATTCAAGTTTTTTTCATTATTAAGATGACATCTTCACTTTTTTTTGTGTAGTTGTCCATTTTCCGCGGCTTGGGCTTATGACCAAGTCATTATAGGCTAAAACATTCAAATCTCGTTGTATGGTGCGAGGAGTGATACCAAATTCCTCTACAAGTTCCTGAGTCGTCACCGTGCCATGATCACGGATAAACATGTAGATACATTTGATGCGGTTTAACATCCGGTTAGTTGAAGGTTTCAAAGAACCACTCCCTATCCTAATTTCAAACCTATGGCTTAATCCCTCTACCGACAGCCTCTTTGAAGAAGAATCTTCAAGTGTATGTAATTTTCTTTTCCGCGCAGACAGCTCCTTTAAATAATGTTGAAGGAGGTACTCTGATGTCATACATCTAACCTTATTGTACCCACAATTTCTGAAAATTTCCACCACTAAGCATAAATTTACATAATATACACAAATTTATTAGGTATATAATCTAACCTCCCTTTTTCTTTTCTTACTATAGGTTATGGGCAAAGGGCTTAAATATATGATAAGTTTTTTGAATTTTTAGTTTTTTGGTTAAAATTGACCAGGCCTGCGACAAAAGATTGATTCATGTTTTGCAATAGTGCTATTGTTAAAATATAATAAAATTTTTCAAAGGGGATATGAGCATGGCATATGCAATCTTAAATGGGAAAATGCTAGATCGTGCCGAGGCAAAGGTGGATATGGAAGACCGCGGCTACCAATTTGGTGACGGGGTATATGAGGTTATCCGTGTTTATAACGGAAAATTGTTTACGCTTGACGAGCATTTAGAACGTTTGGAAAGAAGTTTGACGAACATAAGTATTAAGCCACCCTTTACGAATCAAGAATTAACTGAAATGCTATATCAGCTTGTTGAAAAGAATAACCTAGAAACCGGCATAGTTTATATGCAAATTACAAGGGGGGTGGCTCCGCGTAATCATGCGTTCCCTTCTGGAGGTGTGACTCCCTGCTTAACTGCCTATACAAAAGAACTGGCAAGACCGCTTGCTCAATTAAAATCTGGTGTAAAGACGATCCTAACCGAGGATATCCGCTGGCTGCGTTGTGACATCAAGAGTCTTAACTTATTAGCAAATGTCTTGGCAAAACAAAAAGCGGCGGACAATAACTGCTACGAGGCAATCCAGCATCGCGGGCATGAGGTGACCGAAGGCAGCTCTTCCAATGTTTTCATCATCAAGAATGGGGTGGTCATAACTCATCCTTCTGACCAATTAATTTTAAAGGGCATAACCAAGGATGTCATTTTAAAACAATGTGAAAGTCTGCAAATACCAGTCGAGGAACGGGTATTTTCTCTCGATGAACTGTCCGGTGCCGATGAAGTATTTCTGTCTAGCACAACCAGTGAAGTGATGCCTATTATCGAAATCGCTGGCAACTCCGTTAAAGATGGGAATCCAGGTCCTGTCACCAGAAAACTGCAGGAAGCGTTTGAACAAGAAATTGTTGAACAATGCGGCGAATTAAAACAATCCATATAGTGCAGAAACAAGGCTGTCCCGTTCGAGACAGCCTTTTGTTTATAATACAAGAATGTACATCTGATTTTCGAAAATATTGTTCTGTTTCACAAGGTAGTTCTGCAGCATTGACATAGCACGAAGAAAAACCGATAGTTTTTTCAAGGCCCTAGTACCTAGCTTCGTTTTGCTCTTTTCTCATTATTGGAATAAATCGCTAGAAAGATATCTTTCCCCTGTATCACAGGCAATACAGACAACCACGTCATCAGGAGTTAATCGTTTGGCCACTTCTATTGCTGCAAAGCAAGCTCCACCTGAGGAAGGACCAACGAGGATTCCTTCCTCCTTTGCCAATCTCCGAGTGATATTATAGGCATCCTCGTCAGCAATCTGGTGAATTTCATCGTACACATGGGTGTTTAGAATATCCGGAATAAAACCAGGGCTTGTCCCGACCAGCTTGTGCGGACCAGGATTACCTCCTGATAGTACCGGAGATCCTTTAGGCTCCACTACATGAACTGACAAATTTTTATAATGTTCTTTTAATGTTTCCCCTGTACCTGTGATTGTACCACCTGTTCCGGCAGTTGCGACAAATGCGGCAAGTGGTTTGCCGATTTCCTTCATCGCTTTAATAATTTCAACAGCAGTCGTGTGCCTATGCGCATCAGGGTTTGCTTTATTCTCGAATTGCATCGGGATGAAGCTATCAGGAATCTCTTTGGCAAGTTCCTGCGCTTTCCGTATTGCTCCAGGCATTTTTTCATCGCCAGGGGTCAAGACAACCTTTGCACCGTATGCTTCCATAATGCGAATCCGTTCTTGGGTCATGGTATCTGGCATGACAATAATCGCTTTATATCCTCTTGCGGCAGCATTCATGCAAAGGCCAATTCCAGTGTTGCCGCTGGTCGGTTCAATTATGGTTCCTCCTGGTTTGAGGTGGCCGGCTTTTTCCGCCTCAACAATCATATTAAAGGCAGCCCGGTCTTTTACACTTTTACTTGGGTTAAAATATTCAAGCTTCAAATAAATAGAGGCTCCGTTTTCAGGAGCGAGACGATTTAATTTTACCAGTGGTGTTTCCCCAATTAATTCTGCAATATTATTAACGACTTTCATAAGGGATCCTCCATTCCTTGCTTATCAATTTTTACTTCCTTGTTAATCATAAAGAATTATAGGGCATTTGTAAAAAAATATCGGATATTCTTGTCCAGTAATTAGATACAATTGGGAAAAAATAGACTAAAATTGAGTGAAAGAGAGGTCAATAATATGGAACCAATGGCACATTATTTCTATGCTGTTAAAATTCCCGATGAAACAAAGACTGTTATGAAGGAACATATGGAAAGGTTAAAGCGGTCATTACCATTTAGCCGCTGGGTACATCACCAAGACATCCATATTACCTTAGCCTTTTTAGGATATGCCGAACAGGAGCAATTAGTCGCGGCACATAAAAATGTAGAAATAGCATTAAGGGATGAAAAAGCATTCCCATTAAAAATAAATAAACTAGGGGTCTTTGGAAAATCGGATCGTCCCCGTGTGTTTTGGGCTGATGCAGAATACAGTCCGGAGCTCCATCAACTTCGCAAAAAGGTCTTTTCTGCTTGTGAACAGGCAGATTTTAATTTGGAAACTAGACCGTACCGCCCCCATATAACACTTGCTAGAAAATGGCAAGGGGAGGAGCCGTGCCACTTAAACTTGTTGGATATTTGGCATCAGTTGCAGCCGGAGCCATTGCCTTTTCTAGCAAAAGAAGCTGTGTTATATCGGACAAATCTTCAAGAAACTCCTAAATATCAAGTGATTCATTCGTATCCATTGCAAACATAAAAGACGGAGATACAGGTATGAAACCTATTTATTTTATTATCAATCCTAAAGCAAAAAACGGAAAATGTTTTTCTGTATGGCAAAAAATCGAAGTTAGACTTAAGTTAGAGGGAATCTCTTACATGGCGTTCTTTACCGAATATCCTGGACATGCTAAAACTTTGGCTGGTCTCGTGGCCGCTGCACCTGACGGGATTGAAAAAGTTGTGGTAGCAGTCGGCGGGGATGGGACGATCCATGAGGTCGTGAATGGAATTGTGAACTTTAAGCATATTATCCTCGGCTTTATTCCAGGCGGTTCGGGAAATGACTTTTCACGTGGGTTTCAAATACCTAAAGAACCGGAAGATGCCCTAAGAGTACTCCTCAGGCTTATAAAGGGCAAACCTGCGCTTATTGACCATGGGAAAATCACTATGCCCGACCATACTGAACACTCCTTTATTAACAATATGGGGGCAGGTTTTGATGCTTTAATTGCGTATGAAGCCAATCATTCCAAGATAAAGGCTTGGTTAAATAAGCTGTCCCTGGGACGCTTGGTGTACGTTTATTTTCTTATAAGGGAATTATTCACCTATAAAACTTCACAAATCCACTTATTTATTGATGGAAAAGAGCATAAATTTGAATCAACATGGTTTGTAACAGTTTCCAACCAAGCTTTTTATGGTGGTGGAATGAAGATTGCACCGTTAGCTGAGCCGGATGACGGTCTCCTTGATATAACGGTTGCACATAAATTGACAAGATGGAAATTGCTGCTTGTCTTTATCAGCGTCTTTTGGGGAAAGCATGTTCATTTTAAAGAAGTAAAAACTTTTCGGGGCAAACAGATTACAATTCAAAGCAATGTCGCCTTATTTGTACACGGTGATGGAGAGCATATAGGGTACACGCCGTTAACAATAGAAATTGAGCAGAAGGGATTACAAGTATTGACGCGTAGAAAGAAAAACGCGGAAATTACCATGATTAAGGAGGAAGCGAATGATAGCTGCTGAGAGGAGTTTCTTAGCATATTTGGATGAAATGAACATCATAACGATTCTCCTCCCGAGGACCATCCAGGAAAGAATTTCATCCTCTTTTTATATTACGGATGGTCCAATGTTTCATTCACTAATAGTGAAGGAGCAGCTGCTGATTGAAGACTATCACAAGTTTGTTTGTGAGTTTTCAGGGGAAATTTACTTTGGCCGTTCCTATTGGATTGTTGACGAATATGGGCGAAAGACTGATTTGCAAATGGGTGCGGTTATACGAACAGAAGCCTTTGACCAAAAATTTTATTATCCTGGTAACGATTTGGGAGCGGTTTACCATCCAGAAGAAACTTGCTTCAAGGTGTGGGCACCAACCGCTTCCCAAGTAAAGTTAAAACTACGCCCGCCTGATAGCGTTTACTCAGAAATTATTAAAATGAAACGGGGAGAATTTGGGGTTTGGTCGGTCAGTGTTAAAGGAGATTATGAACTATATCAATATAGCTTCCTTGTCCAAATCAATCAAGAATGGCGGGATGCAGTGGACCCTTATGTCAAGGCTGTTACAGTAAATGGAGAGTCGGGTGTCATTGTTGACCTTGCCAAAACTGATCGCCCCAAACTTCCTTTGCCTTCACTCAAAAACCCGGTTGATGCTGTCATTTATGAAACGCATATCCGCGATTTTACCATCCACCAAGACAGCGGAGTGCAAAATAAAGGTTTGTATTTGGGAGCTGCAGAACGGAATACAATAGGAAGGGATGGCCGTCCAACTGGATTATCCTATGTGAAGGATATGGGAATCACTCATTTGCAATTATTGCCGTTTCATGATTTCGCCGGGGTGGACGAAACAGCATGGCAGAAACAATATAATTGGGGATATAACCCACTCCATTTTAATGCACCAGAGGGCAGTTATTCGACGGACCCAACTAACCCCTACTCAAGAATACGAGAGCTCAAACAAATGATTGATCAGATTCATCAGTCAGGCTTAAGAGTAATTATGGATGTAGTTTATAATCACGTGTTTATCCGAGAGGAATCTCCATTTGAAAAGATCGTTCCTGGTTACTACTTCCGCCACGATGAACAGGGATTGCCCTCCAATGGCACTGGCGTAGGAAATGATATTGCCTCGGAAAGGCGGATGGTAAGGAAGTTTATTGTGGATTCGATCCGCTTTTGGATGGAGGAATATCACATTGATGGGTTTCGTTTTGATTTGATGGGCATTTTAGATGTAGAAACGCTGAACCAAATAAGAGCCGTATGCGATTCGATTTCTAACGATGTGATAATCATCGGCGAGGGATGGGAGCTTGATACTCCATTGCCACAGGACCAAAAAGCTACCATCGCTAATCAGGACAAATTAGCCTCCATTGCCCACTTTAATGATAAATTTAGAGATTTGATTAAAGGCAATACATTTGAATTGTCCGCCAAGGGATATGCGCTGGGTAACGGTCAAAGCAGGGATGGTGCGTTGGAAGTGCTCACCGGCAGTATCGGTTTTACAGGAAAAGGCAATAGGGTATTTAATTGCCCAAGTCAATCAGTTAATTATGTTGAATGTCATGATAACCACACACTGTGGGATAAGCTCCTGGCTTGTTTTCCCAGCATGGAAGATAATATTCGTCAAAAGTATCATCGCTTGGCCACAGGGCTGGTGATTCTTGCCCAAGGTATTCCTTTTCTTCATAGCGGCCAGGAATTTTTTCGCACAAAATACGGTGAGGGAAATAGCTACTGTTCACCTGATCGGGTTAATCAGCTGGATTGGGACCGCAAAGCTAAGTTTATTTCCAATGTAGAATACGTGAAGGGGCTTATCCAAATTCGTAAAGCTTACTCATGTTTTCGGCTGCCCTCTGCAGATCGTATCCAAAAATTAATCACCGATTTATCTATGCCTGATCCATTACTTGGACTATTGTATAGTGAAAAAGAAGCTGAAGTGATTTTATTAGTCAATCCACAATCAAAAAAACAAGAGGTCTCCGTTCCAGCTGGTGATTGGCTAGTTTTGGCTGACCCTGTTTCTGCAGGGTTGACACCCAAAAGGACTGTTTCAGGGGGAGAGATGGTAATCGAACCTATATCACTTAACATTTTTCTAAAAAAATAGTTGTTCAAGGTTACTTGACGAAAATTGGCTGTTGGAGATAAAATTTATAGTGATGGCTATTGTAGAATGCTTTCAATAGCTTTTTTTTTATTGTAAAAATAATCATGACTTGTTTACGATTGAATACAATTGGGGCTACCACTCCCATAGAACGGCATAAGTTGAAGGTGACAGTTTTGGAACATATATTAGGACAAGAATGGGAAATCACCCCTGCTGGAGGCGCAACAGGTGAAGCCTTTTATGCAAAGAATGAAGATCAAAGGCTGTTTTTAAAGCGGAACTCTTCTCCGTTTCTTGCCGTCCTGTCGGCAGAGGGAATTGTACCGAAGCTTGTTTGGACAAAACGATTGGAAAACGGAGATGTTATAACCGCACAGCAATGGCTTGAAGGCAGGGAACTGAAGCCTTCTGAGATGGACCATGAACTTGTGGCGAAGCTGCTTAAGAAAATCCACCGTTCAGAGCCGATGCTTGGGATGCTGAGCCGGTTGGAGAAAACACCAATTAATCCTGAGGATTATTTCCGGACAGTGATGAAAAATATTGACGGTGATGTCCGCGGCTTGCCGGTGGTGGAACAGGCGATCAGGTTTTTAATAAAAGAGGCGGAAAATGTCGATAGTGACGAAAAAGTGGTATGCCATGGAGATTTAAATCATAACAACTGGCTGCTTGATGAAAACAACCAGTTGTATTTAATTGATTGGGATGGGGCATCCATTGCCGATCCCGCCATGGATTTAGGAATGCTCCTTTATTGGTATATCCCTAAAGAAAATTGGGAAGATTGGCTGCAGGTATACGGACAAGAGATAAATGAACATCTAAAATTAAGAATGAAATGGTACGTGACACTTCAAACGATTTCATCCATCCAATGGTACAAAGATAAACATAGCCAGGAAGAGATGGACAAATGGATTTCTTTTCTGCTCGAAATTATGTCTCAAGAAAATTGATCAATCTCATTAACCCATTGAGACAAATTTGCTTGGTTTGCTTGGATATGCTGATCTAGATCGGCGGTCTGTGCTCCTTGCTGGCTGTAGTTGTACACTTCCTGTAAGATCGATTTTACGTTTTGATCGATTTGTGTATTGACCATAAGCGACTTCACCAGCCGCTCAAGCTGCTCACATTCTGCAACGGAGCCGCAGCAGTCGGTCTGATGATTGGATAATATATCTGTGAGTAGGTTCACTTGGTCATTATGACTTAATGGCATAACAGCACGCCCTTTCAAGTGGGATTAAAAAGGAATTCACAGTTAGGTTGTGAATTCTTTTTTTATTTATACATGTGATTATCATTGTGGACTTGCACAAAAAGAGGCGGACATGATATGTTTTTAGAACGAGAAGTATAATATTAGGAGTGCTATAAATGCGACTGAGACATAAACCTTGGGCAAAGGATAAAATAGAGCAACATCCGCAGTACATTGTACCAAATCCAGAAGACTATAAAGGCAGGTGGCATGAGGCGTTTGAAAAAGCCCAGCCGCTTCATATAGAGGTAGGTACTGGAAAAGGCAATTTCATTACGGAAATGGCCAAAGCTCACCCAGATACCAATTATATCGGAATTGAGTTGTACAATAGTGTCATTGTGGCAGCTTTGGACAGATTAATTGAGGCTGACCTGCCAAATCTTAAACTGCTAAATGTAAATGCAGCAGACTTGGGGAAATATTTTGCCAAGAACGATGTGGCACGGGTCTATTTGAACTTTTCTGATCCTTGGCCAAAAGTGCGGCACGAAAAGAGAAGATTAACCTATCGGGATTTTTTAAAGCTATATGAGGATATCCTGGTTGATGGTGGAGAGATCCATTTTAAGACGGATAATCAGGGGCTATTTGAGTATTCACTGATGAGTTTTTCGCAATATGGATTATTGCTAAAATTTATTAGCCTTGATCTGCATAACAGTGACTTTGAAGGCAATATCATGACTGAGTATGAGCAAAAGTTCTCTGAACAAGGAAATCGTATTTACCGCTGTGAAGTAAAATACCAAAATGATTTGGATTAGGACAGTCTACTTGACTGTCCTCAGGCTGTCGAAAAACCCTTCGGCAGCCTCTTATTACATCTAATTACTTTAACAGTTCACCGCGTTAATATGGTATAATATCATTAACAATAGATTATTAA
>NZ_HG942065.1:0-107354 GCF_000612665.1 Neobacillus dielmonensis | reverse complement strand
ACCCCGCAGGCGCTAAAGCGCCGAGGAGGCTCCCCGGCACGCCCGCGGAAAGCGAAGCACCTGGAGCGGAAATCAATAGGCCCCATTGCAGGCGATAATCAATTCTAAAAATCATATTTTAATTCAAGTAAAATGAAAAATTGCCGAGAAAAATAACCTTTCTCGACAATCTGAGGACAGTCTACTTGACTGTCCTCTTTTATTAATGTTTTGAGTTTTCCAAACAGTCTGTCAGTGGTAAACTTTAACTAAGGAGGGCTGAAGAAAAATGCAAACGTTAAAGATTGGCAAGGTGACATTAACATGGTTATCCGGTGGAGTGACCCATTTGGACGGGGGAGCAATGTTTGGGGTCGTGCCCAAGCCTTTATGGTCGAGGCGTTATCCATCTAATGACAACAATCAAATTAAACTTATGGCTGACCCAATTTTGGTGCAGATGGAGGGCAAAAATTTATTAATTGAATCTGGCTTGGGAAACGGCAAACTGACAGATAAACAAAAAAGAAATTACGGAGTTACAAAAGAATCAGAAATAGAAGACTCCCTTAAGCGGCTAGGACTGGATACAAATTCGATTGATTATGTACTTATGACTCATTTGCACTTTGACCATGCCTGCGGTTTAACCAAGCCTAAAGTGGAGGGATATCAATCCTCATTTCCTAATGCCCAGATGATTGTATCCAAGATTGAATGGGATGAAATGCGGAGCCCTAATATCCGCTCTAAAAGTACATACTGGCAAGAAAACTGGCAAGCAATTGAATCACAAGTAGTAACGTTTGAAAGCACCTGGAGCCTTGGGCCGATTCAAATGATCCACACGGGCGGCCATAGCGATGGCCATAGCATTATTATCATTGAGGATGGCGGCGAGATGGCGATCCACATGGCTGACCTAATGCCGACCCACGCCCATCAAAACGTATTATGGGTAATGGCTTATGATGATTATCCAATGGATTCAATAAGGGAAAAAGAAAAATGGCTGCCTTATGCAACAAATCAAAATGCCTGGTTTACGTTTTACCATGATGCATTTTACCGGGCGGTTAAATGGGACCAAGAGACCGGGCAGTTAAAGGAGTTTATAGAAGTTAAATAACCTGCTGGGTAAGTATAAATTAAACAAGCCGCTTTTTATCGCGGCTTGTTTGTTTAAGAAGCTAAATCCTCAGGGAGACGACGTATATCTATGAGCGTGCCTGTATAGGCATCTGCAATAAATTCATATTGCACATTGGCTCCATTAGTATTTTTTGAGATGCCCCCCTTATATACTTGATAATGAAATTTATGCTTTTCATATGGTACAGCTTCCATATGTATCCAAGAACCGCTAATAGGACCAGATTCTTTAAATTGTTTCTTCACATATTCCAAAACTTTTTCAGGTGAGACCTTTGTTTTTTTGGAAACAAACTCCCTTGCAGCATATCCTCCAATCACTCCGATAACCGCGCCTAGAATTAACGATGACTTCCAGTTCATTTGCAGACCTCCAAAAATTTTTTGGAAAAAAATACATGATTACTTCCCTTTCAGTATATCGTATTAAACAGGAATTAGGTAATATTACATTTAATAATTGAATTATTGGTAAGTACTTAAAAGTTTAGCTAAAATAATAATATATACATATATATTGCATGGTAAGGAGATAGAAAATGAACGAACAAACATTAAAGCTTTTCAAAACTTTAACTGAACTCCCTGGTGCACCAGGTAATGAGCATTTAGTCCGAAAATTTATGAAGGAACAATTAACGAAGTATGCCGATGAAATAATTCAAGACAATTTAGGTAGTATCTTTGGAGTAAAAAGGGGAAACGGTGACGGTCCAAAGGTTATGGTTGCAGGCCATATGGACGAAGTTGGATTTATGATTACGGCCATAACAGACAATGGCATGCTTCGATTCCAGCCACTTGGAGGCTGGTCAGCACAGGTGTTACTTGCCCAGCGTGTTCAAATTTTAACCCAAAATGGTCCGATTATAGGGGTGGTTGGCTCCATTCCTCCACATCTTTTAGATGATTCTAAGAAAAACAAACTGCCAGAAATTAAAGACATGCTCATTGATATCGGGGCAGATGACCGGAAAGACGCTGAAAAAATCGGTATTAAGCCTGGCCAAGCTGTATTGCCAATTTGTCCTTTTACTCCAATGGCCAATCCTAAAAAAATTATGGCAAAAGCTTGGGATAACCGTTACGGCTGCGGATTAGCCATCGAGCTGTTACAGGAATTACAAAACGAAACATTGCCAAACATCCTTTATTCAGGTGCTACTGTTCAAGAGGAAGTTGGCTTACGCGGTGCACAAACGGCAGCTAACATGATTAAGCCTGATCTCTTTTTTGCTCTTGATGCCAGTCCAGCAAATGATATGACAGGGGATAAAAACCAATTTGGCCAACTGGGCAAAGGAGCACTGTTGCGGATTTTTGACCGGACCATGGTTACGCATAGAGGAATGCGTGAGTTTGTTCTCGATACAGCGGAAACTCATCATATCCCATATCAATATTTTATCTCTCCGGGAGGCACTGACGCAGGACGTGTGCATCTCTCGAATGAGGGTATTCCAAGTGCTGTAATTGGCATTTGCTCCCGCTATATACATTCACATGCATCGATTATACACGTGGATGATTATGCCGCAGCAAAGGAATTGGTGACCAAACTGGTCTTAGCTTGTGACAAAACCACTGTAGAATCCATTAAAGCTAACAGCTGATTTATTGAAGAGGCATGTCATGCGCATGCCTTATTTTTATTCACAAGGCTCTGTTAAATGAAAAACTTGATTTTTTAACAGCCAAATCTAACAGAGCCATTCACAAAGGAGTTGCGTATATGAAGATTGTCATCGGATCAAAAAACCCCACAAAAATTGCTGCTGTAGAAAGAAGTTTCACCGGCTACGAAGCCGAGTTTGTCTCATTGGACGTATCATCGGGAGTTAGCAATCAACCTTTTTCAGATGAAGAAACCATTAGAGGTGCCATCAATCGCGCTAAAGCAGCCTTAAAGGAAGGAACCGGAGATATAGGTGTGGGTCTTGAAGGGGGAGTCCATGAAACCAGCCATGGATTGCTTTTGTGTAATTGGGGCGCCTTAGTGACCACCGAAATGAATCCGATTGTTGCTGGCGGCGCGCGATTCCTCCTTCCTGAAGAAATCACTGAACGGCTGCGGGCAGGCGAGGAACTTGGAATTGTCATGGAGGACTTTTCCAAAAAGAAAAATGTTAGTAAACAAGAAGGGGCAGTAGGAATCTTTACTAATGGCATGGTTAATCGTGCGGAAATGTTTACCCACGTTATGTATCTGTTAGTGGGACAATTTGCTTATCACCAAAAGTTTTCACAAAACTAATATTTTTCGACGGTAACTTTCGACAAAACTCTTGTCATTTGAATAATTTGGAAGGTATGATGGAGATAGCATATATTTAGGAGGCGAAAGCGTCTGAAATCTTTAAAAGCGATCTCTGTTCTATTCCTATTTGTTGTCCTATTAAGTGCTTGCGGACATTCCTCTTATAAAGCAGAAAGTAAAAATGCCATAAAGTCAGTAAAATCTGCATTTGAGGAGAAGGCAAAAAAGCCAAATAAAAAAAGCGAAAATATAAAGTTTTATCTACCTTTCGGGTATGAAATTAAGGAAAAAGCACCCAATAATCTCATTCTTAAAAATGGTTCAAACACATATATCTTGTTTATAAATCCAAAGGAGAACCCTTCGAGCGAAGTGGTTTATCAGGCAACGATAGACCAATATAAAAAGTTGGATACGATTGAGAAGTTTAAGAGCGCTGAGCAGTTTGGATTTTTGGCCATTAAACAAGTAGAAGAAGATTTAAATGAGGTGACTGTCGGTGTTGGCGGGGCCAAAATTACTACTCAAGTAGAGACGAACAGTATGGCCCAAGAAGCAGAAACGATGATGGAGATAGCTCGTTCTGTTCAATATTAATAAAAACGGAGGCGGCCCTCCGTTTTTTATTGTTAACTTTAAATGGATATGTAAAGAGTGTGTTCCTGCAGGGCTGGTTCATTTAGTTGGACTCAGTGGCTGAAACACTGTTATGATGGAAAAAATAGAAACAATAGTGCAAATGGAGGATGATTTACGGTGAAAAATTTAGAGTCAATGGAGCAATTTGAACAAGTAAAAAGCCAAAATAAAGCAATCTTTATGTTTTCTGCAGGTTGGTGTCCGGATTGCCGCTTTATTGAACCGGCACTGCCAGAAATCGAAGCAAACTTCCCTGAGTATACTTTTATCCATGTAGACCGTGATGAATATATTGATTTATGCCAGCAGCTCGACGTTTACGGCATTCCAAGCTTTATCGCCTTTGACCACGGGAAGGAGCTTGGCCGCTTTGTCAGCAAAGACCGTAAAACACAAGAAGAAGTAGAATCCTTTATTAAGGGCCTGAGCTAAAGTGAAGATGGATAGCCAAAGAATGCGGCGTGAACTAGAATCACGTTTGCGAGGAGAAAACAGAAAGTTAATTTATGATCGTGAAAAGGACCAACTCCGGATTGAAAGTGAACGCACTGGGAAAGGAATTACCGTTTCCTTGACAGGGATCATTGCAAAGTGGAATTCGGAGAAAGAAAAAGCCATCGACGAGGTTGTCTATTATGTTGAGGAAGGGCTTCGGGCAATGGAAAACCCGGTCCAATTAACCGATCATGAAAAGAAGATTTTTCCGGTTATCCGCTCAACCTCGTTTCCAGCGGAAGCCGAGGAGGGTGCTCCATTTCTAACTGATGAGCATACGGCAGAAACTAGGGTTTTTTATGCCTATGACATGGGGAACACGTATCGGTTAATTGATGCACGCATCATGGAGAACGAAGGGTGGGAGCCTGAACGGATAAAGGAAATCGCCCTGTTTAATGCAAGGTCATTACCAACCCCGTTAAAAGAAGATCTAGTGGCCGGTAATATTTTTTATTTTTTAAATACCAATGATGGTTATGACGCCTCTAGAATCTTAAACAAAGGGTTCTTAAATGATATGAACAAGAAGATACAGGGAACGATGGTGGTTGCAGTTCCCCATCAGGATGTACTCATTATTGGTGACATCCGGAACGACCGAGGCTATGATGTTTTAGCCCAAATGGCGATGAGTTTCTTCACCAGCGGCCGAACACCGATAACCGCCTTATCCTTCCTATACGAAGACGGAGAACTAGAGCCGATATTCATTTTAGGAAAGAACAAATGATTAAGTTGTTTTAACCCTGTTTAATAGCTGACAGATCACTTTAAAAAAGTGGTCTTTTTTCATTGCCTTTTTCCATCCAATTGTCATTTTATAAATAAAATCGGCTGAATCTAAAGAATCCTGTCGAAAAAATCTTAAATACTGCTAAAATAGAAAGATAGCAAAGGAAGAAAGAGTGATTGTTTTGAGTTGGATCCAAGAATTGATTCAAAAATTAAAAAAAGAAGATGAGTTTGAATCTGACGACCCTTATTTACATAATGATAAACCGGAGCTGCTGTTCCATAAGAGCAATCCTAACAGCATAAAAGATGTGGATGCGAGAATATCCTACCAATATCCAAAAAACCACATTCGTTCTAGTCCAATTCATAAACCCAGTGAAACGGGAATACCAAAAATTAAACCGGAAAGAAGCTCCGGGAGGAAGAAATTAGATCTATCAAACCTTGCACCAGTACAGGAACCTGTATCCCGGAAGGAGCCAATTTCCCAAAACGAAAACACATCACAAAAACGCCAAGTTTTCAAAAAGGAACCCATTTCGAGAAGCCACGGGCCATTTCATCCAACAGAAATCCCTTCACCGGTTTTTGGGTTTAACCGGCCGAAAACACAGGATCCTGTTATTGAATATGAACTAGGTTATTTCTTAGAAAATGACAGCTTAACAGCTCACGAGCCGCTAATGAAACAAGAAAGGCTAAAAGTGGACGATGGCAGGGATGATGAAGAGAGCAATAGCCGTTCCAAACAGCATTCCACCGAAGAGGAAGGAACAGATGCTGCTAAGATCCACAGCGTGGCCACGAATTCCCCTGAGCAATCTAAAAACAGCAGCATCACTTGGGAACCTCCTAAGGAATTTGAAATCAGCCGGATGGCAGTGGAACCCTCTGTAGAAGTTGAAAATAAAATTGAAACCATGGAAGCCCTTTTGAAGCTTGAAAGCAACAGTGGATCCACGGACTCTCCTGTGAAATTTGAAAGCAACAGCGTGAACACGGAGGTCCCTGTAAAACCTGAAAATAGATTTGTTAGCGTAGAGAATGAGGTTGAACCTAACAATGAGGAACAGGATGTAATGCCAGGGGGGGGGAAGAGGAATCCTGAAAATAATGCCCCGGGTGTTGAAGACATTTCTAGCAATGCCATCCACGAAGTTGCATATGTAGACGAAACCGATTTAAATGACACTTTTGAAACTTCAACAGGCAAAACGGATACTGTAGTACACACAGACCAAAGTCCTTCGGATGAGGAGGAGAGAAAGACGGAGCGGCCGCGCAGGTCCCATCTTCCATTTAATGTTCTCATGCTAAAACAAGATAGGGAGTCTTGGGCATCCAAGGGAGTAAATCAGACACGGGGTGTAAAACAGGAGCAGCCTCCTGTAGTAGCTCAAGTCAATGCCGTTCCAGAGCCCCAAAACCAGCCTGAGATGCAGCAAATAACAGAACAAATTAGTGACTCGGAATTATTTCAGTTCCCGACCACATCTTTGCTGACACCTCCGATTGTCGAAGGGAATGATACGGAGTGGATAGAGAATCAACAGGAGGTTTTAAATCTCACATTACAGAATTTTAATGTTGGCGCAAGCGTCGTCAATGTGACGCAAGGCCCGGCAGTAACCCGTTTTGAGGTTCAGCCTGAGCCGGGGGTGAAAGTAAATAAAATTACTAATTTAAGTGATGATATCAAACTTAGCCTGGCTGCGAGGGATATCCGGATTGAGGCCCCAATTCCGGGTAAACATACGATCGGGATTGAAGTACCTAACAAAAAGGCAAGGCCCGTATTCATTAGTGAAATTATTCAAAGCAGCGTGTTCCGCAATTCGCCATCACCACTAACAGCTGTACTAGGTCTCGATATCGGCGGTAGCCCGATTGTAACGGACTTAAAAAAAATGCCGCATGGATTAATTGCCGGCGCAACAGGTTCGGGAAAAAGCGTCTGCATTAACTCGATTTTAGTGAGTTTGTTATACAAAGCTACTCCCGATGATTTAAAACTGTTGCTGATTGACCCAAAAATGGTAGAATTGGCTCCATATAATCGGATACCCCATCTTGTCAGCCCGGTCATTACCGATGTGAAGGCAGCTACTGCCTCATTAAAATGGGCGGTAGATGAGATGGAACGGCGTTATGAATTGTTTGTACATGCAGGTGTTCGCGATATCGGGAGATTTAACGATTTGGCTATGGAGCATAAACAATATGCTGACAAATTGCCATATATCGTTATTGTCATTGACGAGCTGGCAGATTTAATGATGATGTCTCCGGCGGATGTGGAAGAAGCCATCTGCCGAATTGCTCAAAAGGCCAGAGCCTGTGGCATACACTTGATTGTTGCCACCCAAAGGCCATCAGTTGATGTTATTACAGGTTTAATTAAGGCAAATATTCCTACCCGGATTGCCTTCTCCGTGTCATCACAGGTTGATTCACGGACCATTATTGATATTAGTGGTGCAGAAAAGCTGCTTGGCCGGGGGGATATGCTATTTTTAGAAAATGGCTCCTCAAAACCAGTCCGGCTCCAAGGGTCATATGTATCTGATGAAGAAATTGATCGGATTGCCGATTATGTTAGAAGCCAAAGAGAGCCGGATTATTTATTTGAACAAGAGGAATTATTAAAAAAAGCACAAGTTACCTCAGATGAAGACGAATTGTTCTATGATGCATGTGAGTTTATTATTGACCAAGGGGGAGCTTCCACCTCGAGTTTGCAGCGTCGGTTTAAAATTGGGTATAATCGGGCAGCAAGGTTAATGGATATGCTAGAAGATAACGGATATATTTCTGGCGCAAACGGGAGTAAGCCCCGTGATGTCCTCATCACGGAAGCAGATTTAGAATCGATTCAAGATTCCATGCTTCATTCATAGTATTCTTTATTACAGGGACTGCATAATAAACAAGGAATTGAGTTGTTTTTTAGGTGTCCGCAATAAGCAAAATAGTTTTTATTAGTAAACAGTGCTATAATATTGAATTGTATTTTCAATATAAAATAAAAATCAGCTATCGGACATGACTAGTTTTTCATGTTAGCAATTACAGACAGATGTCATATACTGTTTTACAGATAGACGTTGGTTGGAGGTTCTTCTATGACTATTTACCATTTTGTAGGTATAAAGGGGTCTGGGATGAGTGCACTCGCACAAGTCCTTCACGATATGAAATTTCAGGTGCAAGGCTCCGATGTCGAAAAGCGCTTTTTTACACAACTGGCCCTTGAACAATCAGGGATTACAATCCTTCCGTTTCAGAAGGAGAATATTAAGCCAGGCATGACAATTATTGCAGGAAATGCTTTTCCTGACACTCATGAAGAAATTCAAGAAGCCATGAAGCTAGGACTTCCTGTTGTACGGTACCATCGCTTTTTGGGCGATTTTATGCAAAAGTTCACGAGTGTTGCCATTACAGGGGCACATGGGAAAACATCGACTACCGGGCTTATGTCTCACGTGATTTCAGGTGCCAAGCCTACTTCGTTCTTAATCGGGGATGGCACTGGCAAAGGAGAAGAGAATGCTGAGTATTTTGTTTTTGAGGCATGTGAATACAGACGGCATTTTCTTTCCTATTTTCCCGACTATGCGGTCATGACCAATATCGATTTTGATCACCCTGATTATTTTGCCAATATTGATGATGTTTTCTCTGCGTTTCAAGAGTTGGCCATGCAAGTGAAAAAAGGCATTTTTGCCTATGGGGATGATGAAAAGTTACAAAGGATTCAGGCAAAGGTCCCTGTATTATACTATGGTTTCGGAGAAGAAAATGATTATCAGGCGGCCAATATTGTAAAAACGACAGAGGGCACCACCTTCGATGTATTTATACGGAATACTTTTTATGATACTTTTTCGATTACTACGTTTGGCGATCATAACGTGTTAAATGCATTGGCAGTTATTGGTTTATGCCATTATGAAGACATCAATAAAGAAATCGTAAAAGAGCGGTTGACCACCTTCCAAGGGGTAAAAAGAAGGTTCACTGAAAAAACAGTCGACAAACAAATATTAATTGATGATTATGCCCATCATCCAACGGAAATTAAAGCGACAATTGAAGCCGCTAGACAAAAATACCCTGATCGGAACATTGTGGCCGTCTTCCAGCCGCATACTTTTACACGCACGCAAGCATTTCTTGATGATTTTGCTGAAAGTTTAAGCCTTGCTGATAAAACGTATTTATGTGAAATTTTTGGTTCGGCACGTGAAAAGCAAGGGAAGCTTACCATCAGTGACTTACAAAGTAAAATTGCCGGGGCTGAAATTTTGACCGAAGAATCGACAGGTGTATTAAAACAATATGAAAACAGTGTAATCCTTTTTATGGGTGCTGGGGATATTCAAAAGTTCCAGGAAGCCTATGAAAAGCAATTAGTATAATAAATGGCCCGCCAACTGGCGGGTTATTTATTTAGGCGTATGGACAATTCAGTAAAAGGCAAATTCTGCAAGACAAGACACTCAAAACGTTGTAGTATTAGATTATACCCTGAGGTTTACATAGATGGCAGATAGGTAATATATAATGATAGGAATAAGGCGGAGGTATCAAAATGGAAATTATTTTATACTTAAGTGCAGCCTTAGCAGCCATAGCATTTTTAATACTGGTTATTTATTTAGCCTCCACATTAAAAGCACTGCGGGCTACACTGGATAGTGTGTCAGACACACTAAAAGGCTTGGAAAATCAGTTGGAAGGCGTTACAAGTGAAACAGCTTTACTATTGCAAAAAACAAACGCTCTTGCCGATGACTTGCAGCAAAAATCGGAACGGCTGAATACGGTCGTGGATGCGGTGAAAGATGTTGGTACCACAGTTACTAGGTTTAACGGTACGTTGCAGAACATAACCCAAACGATTGACAAGCAAGTTGAAGCAAACAAAGAAAAAGTTTCGCAAATCGTCCAATGGAGTAATGTATTCCTTGAATTAAAGGATAAATGGCAGGAAAGACGGCAAGCACAAAAAGAACAAACAGTAAAAGAACCGCTGAGAGTACGGTCACATTAATTTAAGATACTTGACTAGTCGATCCTAAGATGAAAGTAAAGACAAAAGATGAATAAAAATAGAGGTGGTTGGATTATGTCTAAACGGGATTATGAATCACGTGATAACAATCAAAATCGTACGGCAGATACTTCAGGCAGCTTTCTTCTAGGTGCTATTATTGGCGGTATCGCTGGGGCAGCTGCCACATTGTTATTAACAACGAAAACAGGAAAAGAAGTTAGAGACTCCATTACAGGACAAGCAGGCAGGGTAATCGAAAAAACAGCTCCATTCTTGGATAATGTGAAATCTAGGACATCTTCATTACCATTGATACAACATTCCGCTGAATTATTAAATAAAGCAACAGGAAATAATGAAGAAATAGAGAATGAGACAGAAATTTCTTATATACCTATTAAAGGGTCTCGGGAAAGCTCAAACGACAAAGAAACAGCAGGCACTAAAATGGATAGTGAGGCAATCAAGAAAAAATTAGAGGAAGCACGGAGAGCGTTCGAAGAAGAGGAAAGCAAAGTAAAATTCTAAAAACCTGTTTGTTTGTATAATCTTTCGGTGAAGTGTTAAAATGACTTCACCGTTTACTATTTTCAGGAGGTATAAAAATGCTAAAAAAAATCGATTCCGTAGATGAATTTAATCAAATCGTAAACAACGAAGCGAAGTTTCTTCTTTTAAAACACAGCTTAACTTGCCCCATCAGCCAGGCGGCCTACAAAGAATATGAAAAGTTTTCTGAAGAAAACTCATCAATCTCCACTTACTATTTAGCTGTACAGGATGCACGCCCATTATCCAATGAGATTGCCGAAAAATATTCGATCAAACATGAATCCCCGCAGACAATCCTTTTTTCTAATGGTGAGGCTTTATGGAATGCCTCGCATTGGAAAATAACCAACCGAGCTCTATCTGCCGCTGTGAAAGAGCAGTAGTTTGCTTTAAAAGTTGAACCTTTTTATCTGCTATTGCATAGATTAATTTAATATACATTTAATAAATGCTTTAGTGCTTAAAAGCGTTTAATTATTAAAGAAAAAAGTGGTGACAAACGATTTCTTTTAGGCTATAATAAAGCCTAATTATTATAAATCTTTTAAAAATTCTATGATTGTATAACAGGAAGTGTTCCTTCACAGGATACCTATACTGATTTACAAGGAAAGGACGGGACTAGGATGGGCAATGATAATTTGGATCAGTTACGTGCTCGGGTCGACGAAGTAAACTTGGAATTGTTGAGGCTTATTAATGAAAGAGCTCAGCTCGTCCAAGAGATTGGACGGGTAAAAGAAACTCAGGGGGTATACCGTTTCGATCCGGTCCGTGAAAGAATGATGCTAGATAAAATCAAGGAACATAATGATGGTCCATTTGATAACAGCGTCATCGACCATCTGTTTAAGGAAATTTTCAAAGCAGGTCTTGACTTGCAAAAGGATGACCACAAAAAAGCACTTTTGGTCTCAAGAAAGAAAAAACCAGAGGATACCATTGTTACATTAAAAGGCGAGAATATTGGCGATGGCAAGCCTCATTTCGTTTTCGGTCCATGTTCAGTAGAGTCCTACGAGCAAGTGGCTACTGTGGCTAAGGCGATGAAGGAGAAAGGTTTAAAATTATTGCGTGGTGGAGCCTATAAACCAAGGACTTCTCCCTATGATTTCCAAGGTTTAGGGGTTGAAGGGCTAAAAATTTTAAAGCGAGTGGCTGATGAATATGATATGGCGGTTATCAGTGAAATCGTTAACCCAGCCGATATCGAAATGGCATGTGATTACATTGATGTCATCCAAATTGGTGCACGTAATATGCAAAATTTCGAATTACTCAAAGCTGCAGGTGCGGTGAATAAACCAGTATTATTGAAGCGTGGCCTTTCTGCAACCATCGAAGAGTTCATCAATGCAGCCGAATATATTATGTCGCAGGGAAATGGTCAAATTATCCTTTGTGAGCGCGGTATTCGCACCTATGAAAAAGCAACTAGAAATACGCTTGATATTTCCGCAGTGCCTATTTTGAAAATGGAGACTCACCTTCCTGTTATGGTCGATGTCACCCATTCTACTGGCCGCAGAGATTTATTGCTGCCAACAGCAAAAGCAGCAATCGCAATCGGCGCAGACGGAGTTATGGCCGAGGTTCACCCAGACCCAGCTGTTGCCTTATCCGATGCTCAGCAGCAAATGGATTTAGGTCAATTTGACGAGTTCTACAATGAACTCCTTGCATCAAATTTTGTTAGGGTTTAATAAATCGCGGAGTTGAGACCTTCTGCATGTTTTATGCAGGAGGTTTTTTGTGTTATAGTTTAATGCAAACTAGGTAAATCAGCAATTACAGGCATTATGTAAAAAAATAGGTTTAAATAATTGCGGCTTTCGACTTATTATCGTATCATTAAATACATACTTTAGATTGTTTACTTTATCACAAAAAGAAAAAGCGGAAATAATATGATTATATTTTTATTTACTGCTGTAAAATAAAGAAAACAATGAACGTTTTTAGGAGAGTGTTACAGTGAATAATATTACGATCTATGATGTTGCCCGTGAAGCAAGTGTCTCGATGGCAACAGTTTCCCGCGTAGTAAATGGAAATCCGAATGTAAAACCGGTTACTCGAAAAAAAGTATTAGAAGTTATTGAAAGACTTGGGTATCGCCCGAATGCCGTAGCTAGAGGATTAGCAAGCAAGAAAACGACTACTGTTGGTGTAATCATTCCTGATATATCCAATATTCTTTTTGCAGAATTGGCTCGCGGAATTGAAGATATAGCTACCATGTATAAGTACAATATCATCCTAAGTAACTCTGACCAAAATAAAGATAAAGAATTACACCTGCTCAATACCATGTTAGGCAAGCAGGTTGATGGACTTGTTTTTATGAGCGGTCATATTACTCCGGAACATGTTGAAGAATTCGAAAAATCTCCGGTGCCAATCGTGCTTGCTGGCTCCATGGAGGAATCCGAAAAAATTCCTTCTGTCAATATCGATTATGAACAGGCTGCATACGATTCTGTTAAGGAGTTTATTGATAAGGGGCATAAACATATTGCGATTGTGATGGGCCCAGTTTACGAACCTGATATTTCAAATAAAAAGTTAGATGGTTATAAACGTGCATTAGAAGAAGCTGGGGTTCCATTTAACGAGGAGCTTGTAGTTGAAGGGGATTATACTTACGACTCCGGAATTGAGGCATTTGATAAGTTATTAGAAGCTGAGCATAAACCAACGGCGATTTTTGTTGGCGCCGATGAGATGGCACTTGGGGTCATTCACGGGGCTCAAGACAAGGGGTACAGTATCCCAGATGATTTTGAAGTCATTACTTCCGATAACACAAGGCTTACACTTATGGTCCGTCCGCAGCTGACAACGGTTGTTCAGCCTTTGTATGATATTGGTGCCGTTTCAATGCGGTTGTTAACTAAGCTGATGAATAAAGAAAAAGTCGATGAAAGCATCGTGGTCCTACCTCACCGGGTGGAACATCGCCAGTCGACTAAGTAATTGATAATCATATAGTCAGGCCGCCAGTTTAGATTGGCGGCCTAATATTATGGACAACATTGCTTTAGAAGCTCTCTGTCGTTTTTGTCTCACTTTTTTGTCGGCTGCGAATCGGGTAGAGTGCTTTTTCTAGGGTAATCAGATTCTTTTCCGTTATTTCTGCTTTTCTTGGTATTATAGGATAGATGTCTTCTGGGTCATCCCACTCCTGGGGTAATTTCACTGGTGCTTGTGGCTGCCAATGAGCAACCCAGTCAGCGGGAAAACTGCTGAGCAAATGAGAATTTTCAGTCATCTCAAGCCAGATCATCGCCCACGCTCTAGGGACAACTCGCCAAATATCATACCCGCCTCCGCCAACTGCAATCCATTTTCCCCCACAATAACGGTGGGCAATTTCATGGGCAAGTCTCGGGATTTCACGATATATTTTCATTGTTGCTGACAAATGAGTCAAAGGGTCATAATAATGCGAATCTGCTCCGTTCTGGGTCAGAATGATATCCGGTTTGAAGAACTCAGCAATCTCTCTAAAAGCTTGTGTATAGGTATCTAACCATGATTCGTCCTCTGTGAAAGCATCAACGGGGATATTAAAAGAAAATCCGTAACCTGCACCCTGTCCCCGCTCATTTACGTTTCCAGTGCCTGGAAACAAGTACCGTCCGGTTTCGTGAATCGATAACGTACAAACATTAGGATCATCATAAAATGCCCATTGGACTCCATCACCGTGATGAGCGTCCGTGTCTATATATAAAACACGGGCATTATATTTTTTCTGGATGTATTTAATCGCAACCGCACTGTCATTATAAACACAGAATCCAGATGCTTTCCCGCGGAAGCCATGATGGAGTCCACCCCCAAGATTAACAGCATGGAGGACTCGGCCAGACATCACTTCATCTACCGCTGTAAGCGTACCCCCCACGAGCAGGGAACTGGCTTCATGCATGTTTGTAAATATAGGTGTGTCTTCTGTTCCTAATCCGTAGTTTTCTGCTACCTCATTAGCAAGTAAGCCTGATCCCGCCTTTTTCACTGCTTCTATGTAACTGGGGTCATGAATTAAAGAGAGTTCTTCTTCTGTTGCTATTCGTGGCGGGACTATTTGTTTTGGGTCGAGTGCATGCAGGCGTTCCAATAAGTCTACTGTCAATTTGAGCCGGAATTGATTAAACGGGTGATGGCTTGAGAATTTGTAATTTAGCTGTTCTTCTGAATAAACGAAGGCACACTGGTCTTTCATAAGGAGATCCCCGGAAGATTTGGCCATAGCACCTGATGCCCCGCTTTTTTTAGATCCTCAATTAAACCCGTTGGATTCATCATCTGCACCCGAATAACCAGTATTTTGTAATGCTCATCCAATTTATCTGGGTAAACTAGAACACTTAAAATATTTGCGTTGCGATTGCGGATAATTCCAGCCACATCGCAAAGGACGCCTGTAATATTCGGAACTTTTATCTCGATTTGTGAACCAGGTTGATGCGCACCCGTTAACTCGACCATGGTCCGAAGTAAATCCGTTTCTGTTAAGATACCAACCAATTTTTTGTCTTTAATAATCGGGATACAGCTAATTTTATGTTCATAAAACACGGCTGCTACTTCCTCTACAAAATCAAGCGGATGGCCAGTAATTACATTCTTCTCCATAATCAGTTCCAAAGGCTTTTTTAGATCCTCCGGGTTTTCATTAGTCCGAAAAGTCGAAGGGATAATCTCTTTTAATTTTGATATTGTCACCAAACCGGCCAAATGATCCTCGTCATTAACAATGGGGATATGACGGATATTATTAACCTCCATTACTTGGATTGCATCAGCTACCGAGTCAGTAGGATGTAAAGTTACCACGTTGGTTTTCATAATTTCTTCTACAATCATTGAAATTCCTCCGTTCAAAATGAGTAACTCAAACAACGGTGCCCGAAGCAAACGGTTGAAGGTCTTTTTAGGTGTATTTCTTGCGCTCTAGTTTCTCGTCGTTTCAGCGGCTTCCGTTTTTCCTAATACATAAATCGGTTCATAAATCGGAGTCGGTCAAATCGTTGAATGGAATCTGAATCGACACGTTTCCCGATTCGGGCCATTAAGCAGTTAGCTGGGTGAGAGCAGATTTCTGGGTCATCAGTGGCATACCATTGAAGGCCGCCGGCACTCATCATTTTCTCCATAATTTTCCGATACTCCCAGACATTTAAGTTGGTTCCTTTTAAATCCCAGTGCCAATAATATTCTGTGGTGATAATGATATAATCTTCCATCGCATCATCCAACATGGAGACAATTAATAGATTCTTTCCCACTGCACAACCTCGAAACTGGGGGATGACTTCAATTGCTCCTAATTCTATTAAATTCTCAATTTTACCTTCAGACCAGCGTTCTAGTGGATCCGGGTATAGGTATGTGACATAGCCTACCACTGTATTTTCATGGCGGGCAATAATAATTCTTCCTTCCTCTAAATCCGCAATCCCAACTAACGCTTTATGCTGCTGTTCAGCAGGTCGGAAGGCCAAAAGGTCATGATGAAATTCTAGGCTTGCAAGTTGATCAGCTGTGATAGGGCCTTCAATAATCAGCGTCCCGTGGGGGGTGCTTAATTCTTTGGTATAATAGGTTTTTTTATGTTCCATTAGGTCACCGCCTGGAATATTGAATAGATTACTTTTATTATACATAATTTTTTAATCATGAAAGTGTTTTCACTAAATTTTCTGTATTATTTATAGTATAAAAGATTCATATGTTCAAAAAAATATTTTTTTAAAATTGTGAATAGTCACTTCTTGTAATATAATAATCTCAAAAGCGACAAAGGGGGAGTTTGTGATGAAATTGGAAGCGTTACCAGTTGTACCAGGGGACCACAATTTACAAAACTACGAAGAAATGTATCAAAACTTCAATTGGAGTGAAACGGAAAAAGAATTCTCCTGGAAAGAATCAGGTCTTGTTAACATGGCGTATGAAGCAATAGACCGTCATGTGGACACGTTTAGGAAAAATAAGGTGGCCCTTTATTATAAGGACGCATCAAGAAATGAAAAATATACTTTTAAGGAAATGAAAGAGCTGAGCAACAAAGCCGGGAATGTATTTAAGCAATACGGCGGTGTTGTAAAGGGTGACCGCGTGTTTATTTTTATGCCGCGTTCTCCTGAACTTTACTTTTCGGTATTGGGTGCCATTAAACTTGGTGCAATTGTTGGCCCATTATTTGAAGCATTCATGGAAGGGGCTGTACGGGATCGTCTACAGGACAGCGAAGCAAAAGTCCTCGTTACAACGCCAGAATTGCTTGACCGGGTACCAGTTCAGGATTTACCGGCATTAAAGCATATTTTTGTTGTCGGCAACAATGTGAAGGAAGACGAGCTATGCATTGATTTTTTACAAAAGTTTGAAACAGCTAGCAAAGACCTCGCAATCGAATGGGTGGATAGAACGGATGGACTGATCCTTCATTACACATCAGGATCCACAGGCAAGCCCAAAGGCGTTTTGCATGTACATAATGCCATGATTCAACATTACCAAACGGCAAGATGGGTGCTCGACTTAAAAGAGGAAGATGTCTACTGGTGTACTGCTGACCCAGGCTGGGTAACAGGGACCTCCTACGGTATTTTTGGACCGTGGTTAACAGGAACTTCCAACGTTATTGTCGGCGGACGATTCAGCCCTGATGATTGGTATAAAACCATCCAAGATTTTGGTGTCACTGTTTGGTATAGTGCACCAACCGCATTCCGGATGTTGATGGGTGCAGGTGATGAACTGGTGAAGAAATTTAATTTGAACAGTCTTCGACATGTTGCTAGTGTAGGAGAGCCATTAAACCCTGAAGTTGTAAAATGGGGAGCTAAGGTGTTTAACCGCAGAATTCATGATGGCTGGTGGATGACGGAAACAGGGGCACAGTTGATCTGCAACTATCCTTGCATGCCGATTAAGCCTGGTTCAATGGGTAAACCAATCCCTGGGGTACAAGCAGCGATTGTGGATGACCAAGGAAATGAATTACCTCCATATCGGATGGGAAACCTGGCAATTAAAAAAGGCTGGCCTTCCATGATGCATACAATTTGGAACAATCCTCAGAAATACGAATCCTATTTTATGCCAGGGGGCTGGTACGTGTCTGGAGACTCTGCCTACATGGATGAAGATGGCTACTTCTGGTTCCAGGGCCGGGTTGACGATGTCATTATGACCTCTGGCGAGCGTGTTGGACCATTCGAGGTAGAAAGCAAGCTGGTGGAACATCCTGCGGTTGCTGAGGCAGGGGTTATTGGCAAACCGGATCCTGTCCGTGGAGAAATCATTAAAGCGTTCATTGCTTTAAGGGATGGGTATCAGCCATCAGATGAATTGAAAGAGGAAATTAGACAATTTGTCAAAAAAGGCCTCGCTGCACACGCAGCACCAAGGGAAATTGATTTCCGAGACAAACTGCCTAAAACAAGAAGTGGTAAAATCATGAGACGTGTATTAAAAGCATGGGAATTAGACCTGCCAACAGGCGACCTATCAACAATGGAAGATTAATAAATACAAAACCCCGGACCGTTTTCACGGTCCGGGGTTTTGTATTATTGTGGTACAACCTCTTGAGGGAGGCCTTGTTTAGCGTCACCGATTTCAACGAAATTAGAAGGTGCCGATTCTTTGCCGGCAATATCCACGGCGGTTACATAATAAAATCCAGGACTTGCTGTATACGATAACTTTCCATCGCTTTTTATGCTGGCTACCTTAGAGGCTGAAAACCCTCCTTGATATACCCGATAACCGACTACATCATTATCAGAAGGGGCCGACCAGGAAATGGTAGTACCTGATGCAGTTAGGCTGACACTGTCAGGCTTCTTTCCATTATCCGACATTTTCGCATCCGCGACTAGAACATTTGCCCATCGCTCACGGTTTGGTATGAGCTGTTTGGTATCTTTGAAATTTCCTCCTGTCATTCTGGTGACGAAATCAGGATTTAAGATGACCCCGGTTTGCGAAAATTCGTTTGGAGTTGAATCTAAGGCTAAATATTTTTTTCCGTTGGCGGTTACATATTTTCCTGCAATCAAACTGTCGTCCGTTTTGGTTGGGACATTTTCTGCATTAAAGTAATCTGATTCTACTAATCCGGCTTTTGAACAAGCCTCTGACGGAAGTAAACCGGAAACGGCACAGAAACTGCGTTTAACGATTCCATCAGGCATCGAAAATTTCTCTTGTGGTGCGACTAGTTCAGGCCGCTTTTCGTATGCTGCATTGATTAGCTGCGCCCAAAGGGTGTTAGTCCGCTGGCTATAAGACATGCCGCTAGTCTTTAATGATTTAGGAGTATCATAGCCGGTCCAAATTCCAAATGTGACATTAGGGTTTGTTGCCACTAACCATGAATCCCAGTAATCAAAGCCTGTTCCCGTTTTCCCTGCCCAATCGGCATTAAACTTAAGCTGGCTTTTAACACCGGCTGCTGTTCCCATATTGATGACATCTCTCATCATATCGAGTGTTAACCAAGCGGTTTGTGGCTTGAAGACATCTACCGGTTTCACCTCATGTTGGTAAACGGCTTTTCCATCTTTATCAACAATTTTGTCAATTAAATAAGCATCAATAAATTTTCCGCCATTGGCAAATGTGCTGAAGGCATTGGTGTTCTCTTCGATGGTCACCCCATTTGTCAACGAGCCAATCGCAGTAGAAGCGTGTTCATAATCATCTTTTGTCAAAGAGCTGAATCCCATTTTTTCAAGGTACTTCGCAGGTTTCTGATCTAGTATTTCCGTATATAGTTTAACTGCCGGTACGTTATAAGATTTGGCTAAAGCGTACCTGGCTGACACAATGCCGCTGTATTTCAAATCATAATTATGCGGCCAAGGTGAGTTTTTAGATGGGTCTAGTTTTAAGGCTACGTCAGGCAGTGGCATCCCGGGAGAAGCTTTTCCCAACTCGATTGCCGGTGCATAGACAAGCAGTGGCTTCATGGTAGAACCATTCTGTCGAACCGCACTGGTTGCATGATTTAACTGATGGTCACTGTCATAATTTCTTCCGCCGACAAAACTGATAATTTTACCTGTTTTATTCTCAATCAGCATGGCTCCAACTTGGACTTGCTCCATAACGCTTTTGGTTTCTCCCGTTTCAGGGTCTTTCTTTTCTTGAGGCTTGTCCGGGCCGTAATATTTATAATTATCTTTTACGACTTGCATCACATCATAGATATCTTTGTCGATAGTCGTATAAATTTTATAGCCATTTTGTTTTAAGTCATGACTTGCCAAAGTTTTATATTTGTAAGCCAGGTTTTCGTCCTTTGTCAAATCATCCTCAGTAAAGCCGTCCTTTTTGGCTAAAACGGTTGTCAATGCTTCTTTTGCCCGTTTTTCAATTTCAAAGGTTAGCCAAGGATAATCTTCCAGCGGGTTACTAGTACTTGGCGGGATGAAGTCCTTGGTAATATCGTAGCCGGAAGCTTCCGCGTATTCTTTTTGGCTGATATAGCCGCCATCATACATTCGCTTTAAAACGGTCTTCATCCTGGTCATGCCAGGTTCGAGATTATTCTTGACGGTCCCTTGTGCAGTAAACGGGGTATAGCCAAATGGGCTTTGTGGAAGACCAGCAATGAACGCCGCTTCTGGTAACGTCAGTTCATTGGCGGGCTTGCCGAATATTCCTTTTGCGGCAGCTTGGACACCGGCAATGTTTCTCCCAGAAGAATTCCGTCCAAAGGTGGAAACATTTAAGTATGCTTCAAGAATTTCTTTTTTATCAAAAAATTTCTCGAGGCGAAGCGCTAATAAAATTTCATTGGCTTTTCGCTGAAACGATACTTCATTCGTCAAAATTTGGTTCTTGATGAGCTGTTGGGTCAACGTACTGCCGCCTGATTGAACGGAGGAGTTGGTCACCTCTTGAAATAAAGCTCTAAAAACGGCTTTAGGCACAACCCCTTTATGCTGATAAAAATATTCGTCTTCTGTGGCAATTACGGCATTTATCAGATAATCTGAAACTTGGTCCAGTTTTACTTCTTCCCGTTCGAGGTCTGTCCTAAGCTTTCCTAAATAAACGTCATTAGCAAAATATAATTCCGATGTTTCTGAGTAATTATAAATATCTTTTTTCATACTATCATAGGAGCGGACAGGCTCGTCTTTAACAAGAGAAGCAAAGTAACCTGCACCTACACCTGCCGCAAATGATCCTCCCAGTATGAAAATAACTAAAACAAGGAGGAAAAGGTTCCAGACTACCTGGGAGGTAATCCGAACTCCCTTAATGGTTTTTTGATGGGTAATGAAGGTAAGCAGGGATTTTGCTTTTTCTAGCCATGGTTTCAACTTTTCTTTCATAGCATCACCTCTTTTAAAATCACATTACATTATAGCATACCGGGGGTATAAAAACTGACAACCTTCAACATTTTTCTGAAATTTCCATTTCGAGTTTGACAGTGGGATTAATATATGATAAAAATGCTTATAATAGTTTACTAATACACATTGCGTTGATGGGAATCAATGGTAGTTCTTCTATCCCTGTTCTTTAGAGAGACAGCGGCTGGTGCAAGCTGTCACATATAGAAGAATGAATTACATCCTGGAGCTTTCTCTGTGAAAAAATACGAAAGTAGCAGAGAACGGTTTTAACCGTTATTCTTTTTAAGTTGGAGGATAGATATCCTCAAGCTGGGTGGTACCGCGTAAATATTACGTCCCTGCATTTTGCAGGGGCGTTTTTTATTTTAATTGGAGGGATTAAAAGTGGATTTATTGCAGGACTTGGAATGGAGAGGCATTATTTACCAACAGTCTGATGAAGAAGGTTTAAAGGATCTTTTAAATAAAGAAAGTATTTCGCTATACTGTGGAACAGATCCATCTGCTGACAGTCTCCATATTGGCCATTTGGTACCATTTTTAACGTTGAGAAGATTTCAGCAGCATGGACATCGTCCGATTGTATTGGTTGGCGGCGCTACTGGATTAATCGGGGACCCGAGCGGCAAAAGTGAAGAGAGGAAACTGTTGACCGTAGAAACGGTTCAGCAAAATGCGGAAGGGATTAAAAATCAGTTAGAGGCCATTTTCGAGTTTGAAGGAGAAAATGGTGCCATCATGGTCAATAACTATGATTGGACCCATGCGATGGATGTAATTACCTTCCTGCGTGACATTGGCAAGCACATCGGGATTAATTACATGCTCGCAAAGGATACCATTGCGAACCGCCTAGAGACCGGGATTTCATTCACTGAGTTTAGCTATACAATTTTACAGGCAATGGATTTCTTGCATTTGTATGAGAATCATAATTGCCGGATGCAAATCGGCGGCAGTGACCAGTGGGGTAATATTACCTCAGGGTTGGAGTTAATCCGTAAGATTCACCCGGATGAATCCAAGGCTTTCGCCTTAACAATTCCGCTTATTACGAAAGCAGATGGGACTAAGTTTGGTAAGACAGCGGGAGGAGCGGTCTGGTTGGATCCGGACAGAACGACTCCATATGAGTTCTACCAGTTCTGGATTAACACAGCAGATGCCGATGTGGTTAAATACTTAAAACTGTTTACGTTCCTTTCACATGAAGAAATTGAACAATTAGAAGTGTCAGTTCAAGCTGAACCGCATCTTCGTAAAGCGCAAAAGGCATTGGCAGAAGAAATGACCCGTCTTATTCATGGAGAGGAAGCGCTCCAGCAAGCAATTAAAATTTCCGAAGCTTTATTTAGCGGCGATGTAAGAAGCTTAACAGCATCCGAAATTAAGCAAGGCTTTAAGGATGTACCTTCTTTTGACGTGGATAGTGAATTTGACGGCAATCTTGTTGATTTACTAGTATCAGCTAAAATCTCACCTTCTAAGCGCCAAGCTC
Organism: Neobacillus dielmonensis; assembly: GCF_000612665.1. GTDB lineage: Bacteria > Bacillota > Bacilli > Bacillales > Cytobacillaceae > Neobacillus > Neobacillus dielmonensis. The sequence goes on along the minus strand of NZ_HG942065.1, from coordinate 84,594 downwards.
GTGAGGATATTTCCAACGGAGCAATATCCCTAAATGGCGAAAAATTAACAGACAGCAATTACGTGTTACAGGAATCCGATCGGATTGAAGGTCAATATACGATCATCCGAAGAGGGAAAAAGAAATACACTTTAATCAAATACTAAGAATCAAAGGGACCTGGATTTTGCAGGTCCCTTTTTTGCGCATGCAGGGGGGATTAAAGACAAAAACTTTAAATATCTGGGAAAAATGTCGTTAATAAGGGCTCTTAAGGACAATAGCAGGCAATAAGTCCAATAAAATGTCGTTTATAAGACCTCTTAAAGACAAAATGGTGAAGAAACCCTAATCACATTCAAACCTCAAGGTCGATTCCACGTCCGCTTGTTAAAACCAATCAATGGGTGATTGTGATTAGTGTACTCCTAACATGGTGATCAGTTATGAGTGGATTTTATTAATACCATTTATAGCAGGAATAATTGGTTTATTATTCGGGTTTAATCCAGTTATGCAAATAGCAAAGCTTTTTTTGAAGAAGGATCCCAAATCGTATATCCCAGAGGACTGGGAGCAGCAGCAGTTTAACCAAAAGATTGCGGTGTCTTGTCTTTGTATTGGATTTATGGTTTTGTGCTGGGCTGGAATACGCTCGGTTATGTGTTTTCGGCGCTAGTAGCGATTGCTGCGTTTGTCGCAATCCTGGGATTTTTGCATCGGCTGTTTTTTTGCAGCTCTTTTTTAATGGGGAGGTGATCAGTCCGAGCTATGTTATGAGGACAAGGATCACGAAAATCACAGGAGATTTGTCCTCGTAGAGGGGTTATGAGGACAAGAATCGCAAAAATCACAGGAGGTTTGTCCTCATGGAGGGGTTATGAGGACAAGAATTGCGGAAATCACCAAAGTTTTGTCCACATGAATCTAGAAAAATTACCTTAAGGAATTTATCCCAGCATGATTCTCGAAGAGTTTTATTAAAGAACAGAAAAGTATAACGCCCAGCCCATCTAGTTTTGCGTAACTAGCGGTCTGGCAACTTCGTCATATAGTATAGAGATCAATTAATTTGGGGGTGTAGGAATGAAGTTCTTAATACACACCGTCTTCATCGTTCTCATAGCGCTTGTAACCTTTTTCGGACTAGGACCCGTCTTATTAGCGGACGGCAGTTTACAAGAAAAACTCGTCACAGCCGCAATTGTTGTCATAATCTACATCATGCTGGCATTTTTATATCAAAAAACCATCCATTGGTATAAAAATAAAAAGTAAACACACAAAAAACCCCAACCATTTGGCTGGGGCTTTTCTGTGTGAAGATTAACGAGAGTAGAACTCAACGATAAGAGTTTCGTTAATTTCAGCAGGTAATTCAGAACGCTCAGGTAAGCGAGTGAAAGTACCTTCTAATTTGTCTGCATCAAAAGTTAAGTAATCAGGAACAAAGTTGTTCACTTCGATTGCTTCTTTGACAACATCAAGGTTGCGTGATTTTTCACGAACACCGATAGTTTGACCAGGCAATACACGGTATGATGGGATATCTACGCGAGCGCCATCAACTACGATGTGACCATGGTTTACTAATTGGCGAGCTGCACGGCGAGTGCGAGCAAGACCTAAACGGTATACTAGGTTATCTAAACGTGATTCAAGAAGAATCATGAAGTTTTCACCGTATACGCCAGGCATTTTGCCAGCTTTAACAAATAGGTTGCGGAATTGGCGCTCATTTACACCATACATATGACGAAGCTTTTGCTTCTCTTGTAATTGCAATCCGTATTCAGAAAGCTTTTTGCGTTGGTTTGGACCATGTTGTCCAGGAGCGTAAGGACGCTTTTCTAATTCTTTACCTGTGCCGCTTAGAGAAATTCCAAGACGACGAGATAATTTCCAGCTTGGGCCGGTATAACGAGCCATGAATGACTCCTCCTCTGTGTTTTTATTTTGGTAAAATAAAAACCGCTGCGAAAACATCGATAACCGCCATTTTGTTTTCATGCACCATCGCCCTAGCAGCAGAGGGTTACTCGATGCACCATCATAAAACATTATGAGGAACAAAATGAACCAATTAAAGTCGTTTCCATAGGCTGCAATATTTTACACAAGGAGTATTATATAATTTTTATATACTATGAGTCAAGTATCTTTTAGTTTTAGTTTTCCATTTCCTAGTATGGCCCTTCCGTAAAATCAACGGCAGCTTTCTTAACGCTTAGGTATTGAGCACATATACTATAGGAAAAACGAGACCGTTTACAATCTTAGGAGGCGCAGTGATGAAACAGAAGAAGGCTCGGTTTGATACAGAAGTGATACATGCTGGATATGACGGGAAAAGCCATTTGGGTAGTTTAGTGCCGCCACTTTACCAGTCATCCACTTTTATATTTGACAATGCGGTGCAAGGGGAAAGAAGATTTGCCGGGGAAGAAGCTGGTTACATTTATTCCAGGTTAGGAAATCCAACTGTAAAAATTCTCGAAGACCGGATGGCAGTTTTGGAACATGGTGAAGCCGCCCTGGCGTTCGGATCCGGAATGGCGGCAGTCAGTGCGGTTCTTGTTTCCCTGACAAAAACAGGGGACCATATACTTTGTTCACAAGGTGTATATGGGTGTACATTTGGACTCCTGAAGCTAATGAATGAAAAATATAAGATTGAATACAATTTTTCCAAAATGAATTCAGTAGAAGCGCTAGAAAAGGAAATCAAACCTAACACGGCTTGTATCTACATTGAGACTCCGATTAATCCCACTATGAAGCTGGTCGATTTTGAATTGGTTGTCAAAACCGCTAAAGAAAAGGGAATCCCCGTTGTTGTTGATAACACCTTCTCGTCTCCCTACCTGCAACGTCCAATTGCCCACGGCTGTGATGTCGTAATACACAGTGCAACCAAATACATTTGCGGGCACGGTGATGTCGTTGCCGGACTGGTAATTGGAAAACAAGAATTTTTGAAAAAAGTTGCTAAAACAACCCAAAAAGACATTGGCGGGGTTATCTCTCCATTCGATGCTTGGCTGCTATTAAGAGGACTCAAAACCCTGCCAATCAGGATGGACCGTCACTGTGAAAATGCCTCGCGGATTTTTCAGTTCTTAAAAACCCACCCGAAAATTGATAAGATTTATTATCCAGGTGATCCCGATCATGAGGATTACGAAATTATGAAGAAGCAAATGGAGCAGCCTGGCGGCATGGTTTCGTTTACTATCAAAGGAACAAAAGAAACAGCCCAGCAGTTTATCAACCATTTACAGTTAATTCACATTGCTGTCAGCCTTGGAGACCCAGAAACTTTAATTCAGCATCCGGCCTCGATGACCCATGCTGTAATCCCAGCAGATGAGCGGAGGAAAATGGAGATTGAGGATAATCTTCTCCGCCTCTCAGCAGGCCTTGAGGCATGGGAGGATATTCTGGAGGACCTAGAGCAGGCACTTGAGAAAATATAAAAAACACCCGCCTGCTAGGCTGTTACTTAGCAGGCGGGTGTTTTTATAATTGATTAACTAAGATCGAAACAAATTCTTCAAGTTTCGTTTGATCTAATTCGTCAAATCGGTTTGTTTCCGGTGAATCAATATCAAGAACACCAATCACCCGGCCGTCTTTCATAAGTGGGATGACAATTTCGGATTGAGAGGCAGCATCACAAGCAATATGCCCTGGAAATTGGTTAACATCTTGGACACGAACTGTTTCTTTTTTTGCAGCTGCCGTACCGCATACCCCCTTGCCAAGAGGAATCCGGATGCAAGCAGGAAGACCTTGGAATGGACCTAAGACAAGTTCATCATTCGTATCCATTAAATAAAATCCTACCCAATTAATTCGGTCCAGAAATTGATTCAGCAAGGCAGCAGCATTACTAAGATTAGCAATTTGATTTGGCTCGTCATGAATCAATCCTTGTAGCTGTTTCTTTACTAATTCATAATTATCTTCACGGTTTTCCTGATATTTTTCGACGTTAAACATGAAAATCCACCTATTTCTTCTGTTTTTTATAGTCTATTTTAGCAGAATCTGCGAAAATGAGCACACATTGTCGACTTTTTCATACAGGAATCCTGAGTAGGTATAAAGAACTCTTATGTATGGGAAGAGGGCCGTTCAAAAAGGAGGAAGATGAAAACCGATGAAGAAGGATTCAAAAGAAGCAATTATGCAGGCTGCTATTTTGTTGTTCAATTCAAAAGGATATTCGGGTACTTCAATAAGGGATATTGCTAACGCTGCGAAGGTAAATACAGCTTCAATAGCCTATTATTTTGAAAATAAAGCAGGTTTGTTAGAATACTGCTTCACCTATTTTTTTGAACAATACGTTCGGATCATCGAAGATGCGTATTCCTCCATCGATAAGGGTGCTACAGTCTGTTTAAAGAGGATTGCGGCAGATTTGCTTCATTTTCAATGTAAGAATAATCAACTAGCCACCTTTGTGTATCGGGAAATGTCCATGGACTCGCAAATTTCTAGGGAGATCATGTCCACCTATTCCATAAAAGAAAAATATTACCTTCAGCAAATTTTTGAGCGGGGCTTCGAATGGAAAGAATTCCGCCCACACTCCATCCCATATTTAATCGTTCAAATCAAAGGATTATTAATGATGCCGTTTATGAATACCAATTATATGAGAGAAGTTTTATATGTATTTCCAAGTGAAAGATTCTTCGAACAGAAATACTTAAAGGACATCCTTCTATGGATCGATAGTGTTCTCTGCATGCCAATTGAGATAAAAAAGGAAGCAATAAGCAAATAGTGTTCTAGTTAAATTTCTATGATAAAAGTTCAATAAACAAGTTGCCTTACACAATAGCACTTGCTCAGGACTGAATCGGTCCAGGAAAGTGCTTTTTTATTTGCCAATTTCTAGCTTGTTGGTTCCTAAAACCTCTCTCAAAAATCGCTTAATTTTGCTATTATCCGTATTGTTTATTTTTTTTAGTGGAGTTTTACAAAAAAATTGAAAATAATAGTCAAAAATTGTCGTTATCATGGTATCATTAAGGCATTGATAGTGAACGAACACATAAACGTTGTTGTATATAGATCGGTAAGAATGCTAGGTGTGCTGAATAGGGGGCTTAACACTGTGAAATATGTCATTGGAGTATTCATCCTAGTACTAGCCTTTTTTGTAGTAGGATATTTTATAAAGAAAAAATATTTTAAAGAAATGGACCGGCTGGAAGCTTGGAAAATAGATTTGTTTAATCGTCCAATACTGGATGAAATGTCAAAAGTCAAACAGTTGAATATGACTGGACAGACGGAGGAGCTTTTTGAACAATGGAGAAACCAATGGGACGATGTGGTTACAGTAAAACTGCCGGACCTTGAAGAATTGCTTTTTGATGCAGAAGATTACATAGATCATTACAGATTTAAAAAAGCAAAGGAAGTCCAATTCTTAATTTCCGAAAAACTTCAGGAAACTGAAAAGCAGGTCAATGAGATATTGGAGGAACTTCATGAACTTGTCGGAAGCGAAGAAAAAAACCGTGTAGAAATCGAGGAACTAAAAGAGATCTACCGCGAAACAAAAAAGACACTACTTGCTCATCGTCATAGTTTTGGAAGTGCGGAGAAATACTTGGAAACGGAACTGGCATTTGTAACGGAGAAATTTCATGAATACGAAGAAAAAACAGATCAGGGGAACTACTTGGATGCCCGTGAAGTCGTTTTAATGATTCATGGGAAGCTGGACACGATTAAAAAGAGTATGAATGCTATTCCTCAGTTATTAATTGAATGCCAATCTTTAATCCCTAACCAGCTTGCGGAAGTGCTGGCTGGATTAAGAGAAATGACGGGCCAAGGCTACTATCTAGAGCATATACGGGTAGAGGAAGAAATTAAACGCTTAGAGGAAAAGACAGCAGAAAATTTACGATTAATTGAACAAACGAATATTGACGAAGCTGAAGAAGGTATGGCGGAGGTCAAACAGCGAATTGATGTGCTTTTTGATCTGCTAGAGCAAGAAGTGCATGCCAAACATTTTATTATGAAAAACGAACCACTGACAGAGCAGCTGCTTGCCTCGGCGGGGGAAGAAAATCATCAGTTATCGAATGAAGTGCAGTATTTGCAGGAAAGCTATCAATTATCCGATGAGGATTTAGACTTGCTAGCAAGTATAGACATGGAGCTTACTACGGTATATAAACGCTATGAAATATTAGTGGAAAAACTAAAGCTTAATACAACGCCTCAAACCGTGATTAGTGAAGAATTGGCAGAAATAAAGGAACAGTTGGATGTAGTCCGCGAGGGGCAGGATACCTTTGCCCAAAAGTTGCAGGCTCTTCGAAAAGATGAACTGGAGGCCAGGGAAAGGGTCAAAGAGCTGACCAAAAAAGTTGGCGAAACGGTTCGCCATGTATCGAAAAGTAATGTGCCTGGTTTACCGGAGGATTACCAATATTTGATTGAGGATACAAATGAAAGTATCCAAAACGTACGATTACAATTGGAAGAAAAGCCACTAAATATAGCTGCCCTTAACCAATATTTGGAGATCGCCGTGTTAACTGTTGAGAAGCTTGTTAATTCCACAATTGATTTAATTGAAAATGCGGCATTAGCAGAGAAAGCCATCCAGTACGGAAATCGCTACCGCAGCAAATTTTCATCAGTAGCCAAAGGATTGGCCGAAGCGGAAAATGCATTTAGAAGATATGATTATCAAGAGGCGCTTGAGCAGGCAGCAGCATCATTGGACAGCGTCGACCCACAAGCATTAAAGAAGATTAAAGCTACAATTGAAACGGAATAGTGATAAATAAGAAGAAACCGATTCGACCATAATGAGGTTAATTGGTTTCTTCTTTTCTTTTTCAATTAGCAAAGTTGTGATAAGATTTATTTCTGGTGTATGTACGGCTTTAAAAAGAAAGGTGAAGGTTTCATGATTTATTTTGACAACAGTGCAACAACGAAACCATATAGGGAAGTATTAGATTCTTATGTTAAGGTTGCGGGTGAATATTACGGTAATCCTTCTTCACTCCACAGTTACGGCGGACAAGCAGAAAAACTGCTGTCACATGCGAGAGAACAAATCGCTAAGCTATTAGGTGTAAAGGCTTCAGAGATTTACTTTACATCAGGCGGCACTGAGAGCAACAATTTGGCTATAAAAGGGACCGCACTTACTTATCACAACAGAGGACGTCATATCATTACTACAAGCGTGGAACATCCATCGGTGAGTGACGCGATGGAACAGCTTGAATTACAGGGTTTTGAAATAACTTATCTCCCAGTGGATGAAGCGGGAAGAATATCCGTTAGTGCTGTAGAGCGAGCCATCCGTAAAGATACAATTCTTGTTTCCGTTATGCATGTAAATAATGAGGTTGGGACAATTCAACCGATAAAGGAAATCGGAACCATGCTAAGCAGATATCCTTCAATCTTATATCATGTAGATGCTGTTCAAGCGGTGGGAAAGGTGCCAATCCATATTGCGGAAAATCACATTGACCTTCTGTCCATTTCTGGCCATAAATTCCATGGCTTAAAAGGAACGGGAGCATTGTTTCTTCGGGAAGGGGTCCGGCTTACACCGTTATTTAACGGAGGACAGCAAGAAAAGAACATTCGAAGTGGAACTGAAAACGTTCCTGGTGTAGTAGCAATGGCAAAAGCACTCAGACTCACGATGAATAAAAGTGAAACTGGTATTGCTGAAATGAGGAACATACAAAGACTTCTTAGATCAGGTCTTAGTTGCATAGAAGACATCCAAATTAACACTCCTATCGAAAATGCAGCACCACATATTCTCAATTTTTCATTAAGAGGAATACGATCAGAAGTGTTCATCCATTCCTTGGAGCAACAAGGCATCTATGTATCCACCACTAGTGCCTGTTCGTCAAAAAGGAAGTCAGCAAGCAAGACACTACTGGCAATGGGAGTATCTGAGGAATTAGCTGAAAGCGGCATCCGCATCAGTTTATCCCTAGAGAATAATGAAGATGAGGCAAGGATTGTTCTAGAAGCAATTAAGAAAACTGTAAACCAATTAAGGAAGGTTATGAAACCATGAACTATGATCGTATTTTAATCCGATATGGGGAAATCTCTACAAAGGGTAGAAATCGCAAAAAGTTTGTCGATAAGCTCCGCAAAAGTGTCAGAATTGCCCTTTCACCATTTCCCAATGTAAAAATAGAAGCGAGCCATGACCGGATGTATGTTTTATTAAATGGAGAAAATGGAATAGAAATCATCGAAAAATTAAAACATATATTTGGGATTCAGTCGTTTAGCCCAGCAATTAAAGTGCGTAAAGACATGGATGAGCTAAAACAATCATCACTAGATTTAGTGTCATCACTATATCGTGAGGGCCAGACCTTTAAAGTGACCACTAAACGTTCTGATAAAACATTTGAGTTGAATACAGATGAAACTAATCATACGATTGGCGGACATTTGTTGCAAAACATCCCGGGAATTAAAGTGGATGTTAAACATCCAGATATCAATTTACGGGTAGAAGTAAGGAAGGAAGCTATTTACTTGTCTTGCCAAACCATACAAGGTGCAGGTGGATTGCCGCTGGGATCGAGCGGTAAAGCCATGTTAATGTTGTCCGGAGGGATTGACAGCCCAGTAGCTGGCTTTTTATCGATGAAGCGGGGATTAGAGATAGAAGCTGTTCACTTCTTCAGCCCGCCGTTTACTAGCGAAAGAGCAAAGGAAAAGGTTATTGACCTAACAAAAAAATTAGCAGGGATATATGGTTCCTCCGTCACCTTGCATATCGTTCCGTTTACCGAAGTTCAGCAAGCAATCCGTGATCAGGTGCCTGAAAATTACACCATGACTTCGACTAGAAGAATGATGCTCCGCATTACCGATGCACTGCGAAATAAACGAGAAGCACTTGCAATTATAACGGGAGAAAGCCTTGGACAGGTGGCGAGCCAAACACTCGAAAGTATGTTTGCCATCAACGAAGTGACAAATACTCCGATCATTCGTCCCTTGATTTCAATGGACAAAAACGATATTATAAAAATCGCTCATTCGATTGATACGCTTGAGATTTCTAATCGGCCCTATGAAGACTGCTGTACCATTTTTGTACCAGCATCACCAAAAACAAGGCCAAAAAGAGAAAAAGTTATACAATACGAAAGCTTCTTTGATTTTGAACCACTCATTCAAGAGGCTGTAGAAAAAGTGGAGACGATGGTTATTCAACCGAATCGTGAACATCATCAGGAATTTGAAGATTTATTTTAACTGTTTAAATATGAAATTTTTGTGAACAATTACCAATAGATAAAAAGAATGAACGATTGTTTTTCTACACATTCTATACTCACAAGGAGGTGAGTATAGATGGCAAACAACAACAGCTCAAATCAACTTTTAGTATCTGGTGCTCAACAAGCTCTTGATCAAATGAAATATGAAATTGCTCAAGAATTTGGTGTTAACCTTGGTGCAGACACAACTTCTCGCGCTAACGGTTCTGTTGGTGGAGAAATCACTAAGCGCCTAGTATCTATGGCTGAATCACAATTAGGCGGCGGCTTTACTCGATAATCAAACAATTCAATATAATGGCTACAGAGAGGGTGAGATACAAATTCTCACTCTCTCTTTTTTTGCCAAGGATATGTTAAACATTGTTGGTAATTTCCTCTCGTATTGGTTTACATAAATCAACCTTGTCCCTCACCCTATACTTTGCCAAAAGAAAAGAATGGGTTTATAATTAGTATCAGGTATTAATACTTAATGTAATATTCTTGTAATAAAATAGGGGGAGTAAAGATGAACCGGGAAGAATTAATTGCACCGGAAAGATATAATCTTGTGTCTGAAATGGAGCGATTTGCTAAAGATCCAAACAAATTAGCGCTAAAATGGGAGAACGATTTAGGGGAAACGAAGCAAGCTACCTACGAGCAACTGTTAAAACAGGCTAATCGAGCTGCAAACGTATTTAAACAACACGGATTAAAACAAGGTGATGTTGTTCTTGTCATGGTCCCCCGCCTAATTGAAGCCTATATTGTTTATTTGGCAGCATTAAAAGCGGGAATGGTTGTCATTCCATGTTCCGAAATGTTGAGGGAAAAAGATTTACAGTACCGTATTACCCATGGTGACGTCAAAGCCGTCATCAGTTATTATCCATATGTCGACCAATTTAAAAATATCGTAGGGACTCAACCTATTCTTAGATTCACCATTGGCGGCCAGGCAGAGAAATGGAACCACCTAGATCATGAAATGGAAACAGCATCTCAAGACTATCCGTTAGCAGATACCCATCGAGATGACATGGCGTTTCTATCGTACACTTCAGGGACAACAGGGAATCCCAAAGGGGTCGTTCACACACATGGGTGGGCTTTTGCCCATTTGCGGACTGCTGCAGCCAAATGGCTCAGTATTAGTGAAACGGATACAGTGTGGGCAACGGCAGGTCCAGGCTGGCAAAAGTGGATTTGGAGTCCGTTTTTGTCGGTGCTTGGTTCAGGAGCAACCGGCTTAGTTTACCATGGCAGGTTTGAACCTAGTAAATACTTAAGCTTGCTGCAGAAATATGATGTTAATGTTTTGTGCTGCACACCGACAGAATACCGGTTAATGGCCAAGGTTGATCATTTGGCAGACTATCAGTTGCCTAACCTTCATAGCGCAGTTTCGGCTGGAGAGCCGCTTAATCGTGAGGTAATTGATATTTTTAGGAAAAACTTCAACATCGACGTACGTGACGGATATGGGCAAACAGAAAATACCTTGCTGGTTGGTGTGACGAAGGGAATGAAATTAAAACCAGGTTCTATGGGTAAGCCTACACCAGGGAATCGGGTGGAAATTATCAATGAAGATGGACAAATTTGTCCTCCAGGAGAAGTCGGAGATATTGCTGTGCATGTTAAAACACCGGCATTATTTAAAAATTATTATAAAGATCCTGAGCGAACGGCTAAACAATTCCGTGGAGATTATTATGTTACCGGTGATAGAGCCAGAAAAGATGAAGAAGGCTACTTCTGGTTTGAAGGCAGAAGCGATGATATTATTATTAGCTCGGGGTATACGATTGGGCCGTTTGAAGTGGAAGACGCATTAGTCAAACATCCATATGTAAAGGAATGTGCTGTAGTCGCAAGTCCGGATGAAATCCGGGGCACGATTGTAAAAGCATTCGTAGTCCTAAAAGACGGGATTGACCCGAACGACTCCGGTTTGACGAAGATGCTGCAAAACCATGTGAAAACTTTAACGGCACCGTATAAGTATCCACGAAAAATTGAATATGTGTCAGAGCTTCCAAAAACAACATCAGGTAAGATTCGCCGAATTGAGCTCCGGCAGAAAGAATATCAAGCACAAAAGAAAAACTAGAAATGATACAGAAGCAGGTATCCGTAAGAGGCATGCCTGCTTTTTTGTGTATTTTAGCTAATTTATGGCTTCTCTGAAAAATACCTAGCATTTGAGCTGTTTAGCGTTATAATGATAATATTATTTCGATACTAGAAAGAATAGGGGATTGGATATTTTGAAAAAAAGTGAAACGCAGCTCGGGGCAATTTATGCAGGGCTTTCCTACTTTCTCTGGGGGTTACTGCCGATTTACTGGAAGCTGTTAAACGATGTCGGCGCCATAGAAATCCTCGCAAACCGGGTGTTTTGGTCATTTATCTTTATGCTAGTTATTGTTCTCCTGACAAGGAAATGGGGTTTATTTATTCGAACCATAAAAGGGTTCGCACAAAATAAAAAGCAATTATATGCCTTGATTCTTGCATCCATTCTAATAAGCATTAATTGGTTTACGTATATTTGGGCTGTGAATAACGGCCATATGATCGAAACCAGCCTTGGCTATTATATTAATCCGCTTGTCAGCATAATTCTAGGAATGTTGGTATTAAAAGAAAAATTATCATTTTATCAATACTTTTCATTTGGTATGGCAGCAATAGGCGTTTTGATTATCACCTTTTCGCATGGCAAGTTCCCATGGATTGCGATTGTTTTGGCACTGTCCTTTGGTTTATACGGGTTGGCAAAAAAGCTGATCAATGTGGATTCGTCTGTAGGACTAACACTGGAAACTTTTGTGGTTACGCCAATTGCGGGAATTTACATGTTGTGGCTGTTCATTAATGGTACAAACTCTTTTACTGCGACAGACTGGACTACCAACCTGTTATTGATGGGGGCCGGTGTTGCCACCGCTGTTCCGCTGCTTTATTTCGCTAAAGGAGCCCAAAAGATACCTTTATCGTTACTCGGATTCCTCCAATATATATCTCCGACCATCACCTTACTGCTGGGGATATTCGTTTATCATGAGCATTTTTCTAAAGTTCAGTTTGTGTCCTTTTTGTTTATATGGCTAGCTCTGATCATTTATTCACTTTCGAAAACCAAGCTGCTGCCGGAAAAAGGATTGAAATGGAGCAAAGGAAACATTTAAAAATAACAGGCTGCCTGCGGGCAGCCTGTTTTACTCTGTTCTGGTTTTATAGAAAACTCCGTTTCACTTTTTCCCAGAACGAGTTGTCTTTTAATTTTAACGTTTTAATTTTACTTTCACTAAGTTTTACCTGTACTTTATCAACAGAACGAATGCTCATGGCCTCATTGTCCATGCCCATCGTTGGATAATCGTTGTCTTCTTCCGCTACCACTTTAAGCATTAGCGTCCGATCTCCTCCTAGGACGAAGGATGACCCGAGAGTACGATAATAGTTGTTATTGACGGAGGCAACTTCGCTAACCTGCATACAGGCAAGAAGCGGATCCACAACGGCGCCATTAACCGATTTATTATATGCGGTGCTTCCGGTTGGTGTTGCCACAATCAACCCATCCCCGCGGAAGGTTTCAAAGTGAAGAGTATCAATAAACACATCAATAACCAGGGTTTTAATAATGGAAGAACGAATGCTGAATTCATTCAAACATTTAAAGGTTCCCTGACCATCAATGGACACTTCAATCACCGGATAGCGGCGGACTTCCAGCAAATCACTTTGCATAGCGGTAATCATATTGGAAGTATCTCCGATTCGAAAATCACAATACATGCTCAAATTGTTGTTGATGGAAATCCCCATATACAGACAATCTTCCCGGAAACCTGTTTTTCTGACTGCCTGAAGGAAGGTGCTGTCATCTCCGATACTTGCAATAATATTCGCCTGCCGATAATCATTGACTATGGTAAAACCATACTTCTCTGTTGCCTCATATAAAGGGGCAGTCTTGGCAAGCATGTCCTCATCACGTTTATGAAAATAATATACGTTACGACGCTCTTCCATTTATGTACCTCCCAAAAAAGAAAAATTTTCCCATCCTAAATTTAACTTCTGATAAAATAAGGTTAGTCTTAAATTAGTTTAACACTTTATTGAAACAATATGGAAGAGAAGACTAGAATTTAACACCTAAGGGGGATTAAGTGTGAGTGGGAAACGGTGGGCTGCTCTTGGCATTGCAGCGGCATTATTTATTGCATCTGTATTGATCAATTTGTTATCTGCTTTTGCTTTTAAAGGACTTGAAACGGATTTTACTGAGCTAATGGCGGCTACGGAGAATCCTTTTACAGAAGAAGTAGTAAAAGAGGGAAGCGAATTAAAAAGAATTGCCATTTTAGATGTAGACGGCGTAATCCAGGATACTGGGAAAACCGATACGTTATTGCAAAGTTCCGGCTATAATCATCAAACGTTTTTAAAAAAGCTCAAAGCGATAAAAAGAAGATGATACGATAAAAGGGGTCATTGTCAGAGTCAATTCTCCGGGTGGAGGCGTCGTAGAGAGTGCGGAAATTCATGACCAATTAAAGGAACTACAAGAAAAATCTAAAAAGCCTGTATACATATCCATGGGGGCAATGGCTGCCTCTGGAGGCTACTATATTTCGACTGCTGCTCAAAAAATTTACGCTAGTCCTGAAACCATGACGGGAAGCCTTGGTGTCATCATGGAGGGAATTAACTATAAAGGGCTAGCTGATAAATACGGAGTGGATTTCGTTACCATTAAAAGTGGCAAATATAAAGATATCATGAGCCCAACAAGGGAAATGACAGAGGACGAACGGCAGATCCTGCAGAAAATGATTGATAATTCTTATGAAGGATTTGTGAAGGTAATATCTGAAGGTCGACATATGAGTATCGACCAGGTTAAGCAAATTGCTGATGGACGTGTGTATGACGGTCGTCAGGCAAAGGAATTAAATTTAATAGATGGTTTTGGTTATTTGGATGATGTGATTGCGGAAATGGAAAAAAACGAAAAGCTAAAAGGAGCATCAGTTATCCGATATACAGACGATCTTGGAATCGGTTCTTTATTTCAAATGCAGGCAAAAAAATGGATGGGGGAAACCCAGGAAACAGCTGGCTTAATGAAGCTATTATCACAGCCTAATTCACCCCGACTTATGTATCTTTACGCGGAATAGGGGGGGAAATAATGGAACAAACGGAAAATCAAAATCATCTGGTTGATTTGCCGGAAAATCAACATGCTGCCGGCAATTTGGAGCCAATGGAACTGAACCAGCTGGAATCACAGGGAGACGCTAACCCTGAGCGGCATTCTGCCAATTCTGCCTCAATTCGATACGCTGGATTTTGGATGAGATTTTGGGCGTATCTCTTGGATTTAGTAGTGATTGGAAGTATTGAACGTATTTTAGTTAATCCACTATTCCGAATGCTGGATATATCCTTATCGGAATTTAATATGTTTGCCCCTGTCTCGATTGCTTCGGCGGTAATCTTTTATTTATATTTTGTTTTAATGACCAAGTTTTTTAATCAAACCATAGGAAAAATGGTTTTTGGGATGAAAGTGATTGACCTGAAGCATGAAAAATTAACATGGGGAACGGTATTATTTAGGGAATGGATTGGCCGATTTATTTCAACGACGGTCATTATTGGATATATGATTGTCGCCTTCCTCCCGAAAAAGCAAGGACTTCACGACTTGTTTACGGACACTACTGTTATTCATATTGAACGATAGCAAGTAAAACCTATTAACACATGTTGATAGGTTTATTTTTTTGCATAGAGGGAAAAATAGCTGGCGAAGAGGAGGTTAACCAATTTGTTTTGGCTGGGTATCGTTCTGCTGGTTCTTATTGGATTATTCGTCATTATTATTTTTACTAAATTAACGATACTTGTAAATTACCACCATCAGAACGATGATGACCATTTAAAGGTCGAATTTCGAATATGGTTGGGTTTAATCAAATATAAGCTGGATGTCCCGCTTGTAAAAGTGGATGAGGACTCACCAAGTGTAGTAGTAAAAACCAATACGTACGCAGGTGATTCACCTGACGGAGCTTCTGATGGCAACGTCGAGGAATACACAAAAAAAGATATAAAATCCTACTTAAAAAACAGGCAACTATTAAGACAGCAGATTTTTAAACTAAATGTGATAATGAAAAAGTTTCTAAGAAAAGTAAGCGTAAAGAAATTCGAATGGCAGTCATTAATCGGGGTGGGAGATGCAGCACATACCGGTGTCATTTCTGGGGCACTTTGGTCCGTAAAAGGAGGGATTATTGGCCTGGTCAGTCATTATTTAAATTTGAAGGCTGCTCCGCAACTTTCGATTACTCCCCATTTTCAAGCATCTGTTTTTCATACAAGAATCTCATGTATTTTTCAATTCCGTATCGGGCATGCTATTTTAGCAGGCCTAAAACTGATTAAATTCTGGAAGGGCGGGAAACTGCCATCCAAAGACAAAACAGGGTTTTCAAATGAAAAAAACAAATCGGTATAAAATAGGAGGATGCTGCTATGTCTGATCACCCAATTCAAGGCTTGATGACCACGGCGATGGAGAGCCTGAAGGAAATGATCGATGTGAATACGATTATTGGCGATCCTGTTGAAACGCCAGATGGTAGTGTGATTTTAACAGTCTCAAAGGTTGGCTTTGGATTTGCTGCCGGGGGTAGTGAGTTTAAAATGGATGCTGCCGGAGGGCAGGACAAAAGCCAAGGTGAAAACAAAGGACAACCACAGCTGCCGTTTGGCGGAGGTAGCGGTGCTGGTGTTTCTATTACCCCAATTGCTTTTTTAATTGTAAATGGGCAGGGTGTTAAAATGCTTCATCTTGATGAGAGTACCCATATTTATGAGAAGATTTTAGAACTTGCACCGCAGGCAGTGGATAAAATCCAACAAATGTTCTCTAAAAAAGATGAAGGTAAACAGCAAAATGGTTCAAAGGGATCGGAATCCTCCAACCAACAAAAGAAGGATGATTTCGATATATAACCAGAAAGGTTAATCTTCCCTAAGGGAGGTTAACTTTTTTCTTGGATAATAAGGGAACAGTGAAGAATGCTGCTCATAAGAGTCTTAATAATTGCAAAAGTATTTCTGACAGGATATAGTAACACTGTACATATTTTTACGGATTCGGTTCTATTTAGGGAACCAGATTCGCGTCATTCGATAAAGGGGGATGTAATAAACATGGCAAATGTAACTTTTAAAGGCGGTCCTGTTACTCTATTAGGTAATGAGGTAAAGGTAGGGGATAAAGCTCCTAATTTTACCGTACTAGCTAATGACTTATCTGAAGTGACATTGGAAAATACAAAGGGACAAGTTCGCTTAATCACATCCGTTCCATCACTTGATACAGGTGTTTGTGATGCGGAAACACGCCGCTTCAATGAAGAAGCTGCAGGTTTAGGCAATGTAAAGGTACTTACAGTAAGTGTGGACCTTCCATTTGCTCAAAAACGCTGGTGTGCAGCAGCGGGGATTGAAAATGTACAAACTTTATCTGACCACCGTGATCTTTCATTTGGTGAAGCATACGGTGTGGCAATTAAAGAATTGCGGTTATTAACACGCGCTGTTTTCGTAGTTGATTCTTCTGACACAGTGACTTACGTGGAATACGTTAGCGAAGCTACCAATCATCCAAATTATGAAGCAGCTCTTGAAGCAGCTAAAAGTGCAAAGTAAAATTAACCTGTAATTTACGAATCTTCAGTTACAGTTGCC
The DNA here is from genome assembly GCF_000612665.1 of Neobacillus dielmonensis. Taxonomy (GTDB): domain Bacteria; phylum Bacillota; class Bacilli; order Bacillales; family Cytobacillaceae; genus Neobacillus; species Neobacillus dielmonensis. The sequence goes on along the minus strand of NZ_HG942065.1, from coordinate 67,519 downwards.
TGAATAGGCGAATTTACGTTTAATGAAAGGCCTCGTTACCATAGCGGGGCCTTTCATACGTATCTAGCTATGCTGCATGAAATTGAAAAAAGGAATGAGACAAAGAATGGCGATATCTTCAATAGAACAATTATTTACACTATTTAATGAGACAGCACAGATTTTACAAGAAGAATTAGACTGTTCTTTTTTGGAGGCTCTGTCTGAGACAGGGGAAAATATCTTTCAAGACACGATCCTGCAAGAAGAGCTAAGCGAAATAACGGAGAAACGCTTAAAAAAACAATATGAATCCTTGCAGTTAGATTTATTCAGTAAGGAAGAGATTCGTAAGGCATTTCAACTCGTTACATTAAAGGGGATGAAAGAGAATATTCAACCTAATCATCAAATGACACCTGATTCGGTTGGTATGCTTGTCGCCTATTTGGTAGAAAAATTTATGGAGCCACAATCATTCCGCTTGCTAGATCCTGCAGTGGGTACGGGGAACCTGTTAATGACCGTGTTAAATCATCTTCAGAGGGATGTCATGGGCATCGGTGTCGATATAGACGATTTACTAATTAAACTAGCTTATGTGAATGCCAATCTCCAGGAGCAGCCTGTTCAATTGTTCAATCAGGACAGTCTAGAGCCATTATTCATTGATCCTGTGGACGCAGTCATCGCTGATTTGCCTGTTGGTTACTATCCGAATGATCTGAGGGCAGCCGACTATCAGTTGAAAGCGGAAAAAGGCCATTCATACGCCCATCACTTATTTATAGAACAAAGTGTACGACATACAAAGTCTGGTGGGTATTTGTTTCTTATTGTTCCTAATGGACTTTTCGAAAGTGAACAGGCTGGCGCGCTGCACGAATTTATTAAAGAAAAATTAATCATTCAAGGTTTACTGCAGCTGCCTTCAAATATGTTTAAAAATAAACAGGCCGCAAAAAGCATCTTAATACTGCAAAAACAAGGAGCGGAAATAAAACCGCCAAAACAGGTTTTGTTAGTAAATCTGCCTAGTCTATCAAACCGACAGGAAATGGATAAAATGATGATCAAATTGAATCAATGGATGAAAGAAAACAAAGGATGACATTGGCTGCCTAGTCAATGCATCCTTTTTTTGATGTGTTAAAAATGGCAGTTGATGTCTGCTCCAAATATTCAACATTAACCTTTAGTCATTTATTTTTTAAAAGTCTAAACAATTTGAATTAATTTATATTTTGTTGTAATCGTTCCCATTACAAATTATGCCTTGTATTGTCTAAAATACAGTGTTTAAATGAGAAATTGGGGAGATAATCAGGGCGGAATTGTACACAATAAAACTGTGCATAAACAGAGAGTATATGTAATTGAAGTGTTATATAAAGGAGCGTAGCATTATGGCAAAAATAATCGCAATTAATGCAGGAAGTTCATCATTGAAATTCCAATTGTTTGACATGCCAAGTGAAAATGTCATTACTAAAGGACTTTTTGAAAGAATTGGATTAAAAGATTCCATTTTTACTATTACTGTGAACGGTGAGAAAATCAAAGAAACACTTGATATTCCGGATCATGATGTTGCTGTTAAGATGCTGTTAGACAGATTAACAACACTCGGAATCATTGAATCGTTGGATGAAATTGAAGGAACTGGACACCGGGTTGTACATGGCGGTGAAACGTTTAATGATTCTGTTCTCATTACAGATAAAGTATTAAAGAAAATAGAAGAATTATCAGAATTGGCACCATTGCATAATCCTGCTAACGCAACAGGAATTAAAGCTTTCCAACATGCACTCCCAAATGTGCCTGCGGTAGCTGTTTTTGATACAGCATTCCATCAAACTATGCCTGAGAGTTCGTTTCTCTATAGTCTTCCATATGACTATTATAAGAAATACGGCATTCGCAAGTATGGCTTCCATGGCACAAGTCACAAGTATGTTTCCCAGCGTGCTGCGGAAATGTTAGGCCGTCCGCTTGACCAATTACGGTTAATTTCCTGTCACTTAGGAAATGGTGCAAGTATTGCAGCCATCCAAGGCGGCAAATCAATAGATACCTCAATGGGCTTTACACCGCTTGCCGGGGTAACCATGGGTACACGTTCCGGAAACATTGATCCGGCGTTAATTCCTTATATCATGGAAAAAACCAACCAAACCGCTGATGAAGTGCTTGATGTCCTAAACAAGAAAAGCGGGATGCTGGCGATTTCCGGTTTCTCGAGTGACCTTCGCGATATCACCGAAGAGGCGAAAAAAGGAAATGACCGTGCTCAGCTTGCATTGGATGTATTCGCCAACCGGATTCACAAATACATTGGATCCTACGCAGCAAGAATGAATGGCGTAGATGCGATTATCTTTACAGCGGGAATTGGAGAAAATAGCGCTCCAGTTAGGTCAAGTGTACTAAAAGGTTTGGAATTCATGGGTATTTATTGGGATCCGGCTTTAAATGAAGTGAGTGGAGAAGAAGCATTTGTTAACTATCCACATTCACCAGTTAAAGTTATGGTGATTCCTACGAATGAAGAAGTCATGATCGCCCGCGATGTTGTTCGCTTAACAGAATCACACTAATAGAAAAAAGGCAAAAGTGATTATAGATGCTTTTGCTTTTTTTTTTTGGCAAAAAAAGTACCTCTTCCATTAGGACAATATGGAGTATAAAAGATTGTGATATACTAAATATAAATCTAGGAAGGGGGATTAGCATGCCATTGACTGATCGGGAGAAGAGGACTTTACAAGACATCCGAGATTGGGAACATACTTTGATAAACTATGAAGCAACTGATCTGGAGGCGACAGTCGAGAAATATTTGGAGCAATCCTTTTCCCTATTGCCGGAATTGACCCAACAACAATTTTTTTCGCTGATTGATACTTGGCTGTTCCATTTGAACGGTATCATTCAAGGGTCGCAGTTGCAAACCGAAGCGAAGAATAGAATCTTGTCTCTCGGACGGACGATCGGAACACCTGATATCGAGGAAATACAAGACTTGAGAAAACTAACTCTGGATCAGGTACAATACATAGCAGAACAGCAGGTTACTAGACATCGGATGTATTCTTTGTTTCAAGGAGGTCTATCTGGAACGGGAAATGCTCTATTACTAGGAGCAGATATTCCAGCAATGGCGGTGATTAATCTAAAAGTAGTTCAATTAATCGCCATGTCGTTTGGAGTTGACACTAGGATCCCTTTTGAAATGATGACATCTTTAAAAGTGTTCCATACGGCCACACTGCCTAGGAGATTGCAAAAACAAGGCTGGTTTTCATTAATGGAAGAATTAAAGGACGGAGAGCATGCTTATTTTTATGAGGGAAAAGAGGAGTTGACGGATATTTCCTGGCTCGAACAGCCAATCAAACAAATGATGAAATCCATTACTCTTATCTACTTTAAAAATAAAAAGATCCAAGGAATCCCTTTACTAGGCATGGCTGTTGGAGCAGCTGTTAATTATCGGTTGACGAGGAAGGTAACCGAATTGGCAATGAAATATTATCAACTGCGTTATCTAAAAGCAAAAGAGGAGTAACATGATGAGTACAACGGAGCATAAAATGCAAGCCCCTAAGGCAGTAAATTGCAAAGTGATTACGGTCAGTGATACAAGAGATAAAAGCACTGACAAAAGTGGACAACTGATGATAGAGCTGTTAACACAGGCCGGACACCGGGTTGTTGACTATTGCATTGTGAAGGATGAAGCCGCCCCCATTAAAGCGGAAATAGTAAAAGGGACCGAATGTGAGGATATTGATATTATCCTAACTAATGGCGGAACTGGTATTGCTAAACGCGATGTGACTATCGAGACAGTACAAAGCCTACTGGATAAGGAAATGCCTGGGTTCGGGGAAATATTCCGAATCCTAAGCTATCAAGAGGATATCGGTTCTGCTGCCATATTGTCTAGAGCGATTGCTGGAGTGGTAAACAATAAAGCTGTATTTTCAACTCCTGGCTCTTCAGGCGCTGTGAGGCTGGCGATGACGAAGATTATTTTGCCGGAGTTGGGACATGTCGTTAGGGAATTAAAAAAAGATTTATAAGCTGGGAAGGGCTGTCTAGCAGCCCTTTTCTAATGGTGGGTTTTGGATGTTGAAAGGCTTTGGTCTGCTCGATACCAAAGCCACAAATCATTGATGATCGAGGCTAAGTCTGCAATCTCACTGTTTAACTGACAGGAACGTTCAAAATTCCCTTCGTTGGAAAGCGCTGCCTGTTTATGATTTATTTCTCGTTCTAGATCGATGATCCGGTCGGGGATGGAACCGCGGACTTTTTCCCACTGATAAAGAATTTCTTCTTGGTCTTCTTTTGTATAATCATCCCAAACTTTTATTAAATCGGGTATATAAATGCCCAGCCGCTGATCAAAAACAAAATTCTCTTTCATGGCAACCTCCAAGGGTAATACTTTCATTTACTATACAACGACCTATTATTCACGACAAGTAATTTGACCAAAATAAGAAGCGCGATTCCTTTTAAGGATTCGCGCTTTAACCATTTGAATTATGATAAATCTTTTTCTGTTCGGATGACTAAAACATCACAAGGAGCGTAGCGGACAATATGCTCGGAGACACTGCCGATAAAGAACCGTTCTACAGCATTCATGCCAGTTGCTCCGCAAATAATTAAATCAACGTGATGTTTTTTTGCTATTTCTCTAGGTATCTTAATTTTCGGAGAGCCAAACTCGATTTCGTATTGTACATTCGGTAAGCCTGCTTCAACCGCTTGTTTAACGTACCCTTCTAGCATATCTTTTGCAAGTTTTTCTGCCCTATCACCAATTACTGTGTCATATGCTTCAATTAATGCGAAGGAACGGGTATCAACAACATGTACTAACAGCATTTTGGAATTGTTCCTTTTAGCTACTTCAATTGCCTTCTTAAATGCCCAATCTGCTTCTTTGGAACCATCAATAGCGACTAAAATATTTTGATATTTAAGTCCCATGATTATCATCTCCTCACTTTGATTATACAATATTTAACAGTGTATGGATGTTGCAACTTTTCGAACAATAAGGGGGTAGACATACATTAAAAGGAGAAGATATGATGGATGACCCGAAACGGAAGTATACGTTTGATTTTGATGAAAGGGGTACAAAAGAAGTGAGTGACCAAATTATGAATTCCTATAATCTTGGATTCATTGACCAGGGTACGGCGCCCCAACTCCAGGGAGGGATTGAAGCAACTGCTGACGGAGCCGATTGACAAGGTAATGCTTATATCACAATGGACTGTCTTTTATGGGCAGTTCTTTTTTTGTTTATTGGATATCTATCATTGAAGGGCATATACCCAAGAGTTTCATAACTGTGATGCATATTCTTTAGTGATTAAGAATCATGTTTGAGGAGGAAAAGAGATGAACTATAACATGTATAACCCAGGATATGTGTCCTATGATCCATCCATGTATAATCCGGGATATGTGCCCTATGAACAATCTAACCCATATGTAGGAAATGACTCCAGATTGTGGGGATTTGGTGGCTTTGGCTTCCGTCCGTGGGGCTTTGGCTTCGGAGTGCCATTTGGCTTTGGATTTGGCTACCCGTTCTTTGGCGGCTTCCCTTTCTTCTATTAAAAAGTAAATTTGTAATGTAGGAGAGAGTTGTGAATCCAGAATTTCAAGTGGGTACTGTTATTATGGAAATCCCTTTAATACTAAAACCGAACAGCAGCCTTGTCGTTTAAATGGCAAGGTTGTTCTTTTGTTGAGTTAAATTGGTGAAAGCCCCAAACGACCGAGGAAGCAGAAAAGGAACAGTTAGGGGAGTTAGAAAGGCTCCAAACAACCATGAAGGCAAAAAAACACCAGCCCCTTACTAGGGTGCTGGTGTTTTCTTTATGTACAGCCGCAATTGCCGTAATTTAATATAAGAAAGTTTTAAACCACCACTCCTCAAAGTGGGTGTTCGCAGAAGCTCTCCTGCGTGTCCTCCATGTCGTATAGACAGAGGCCTGTCATTCCTGCTTCAATTAAAACTCCCTATTACAGTCTAAAGGTTAAAACTTTATTATGGTTACGAACAATGCAGCTTGTAGAATTATAATATCGCATCTGTCTCAATAATTCAATGTGAATAATTTCCTGTTTAATTCTTTATGATCTGCAGTTCTTTTGGATACTTGGTTAGTGCCACAGCACCGTCTGATGTAATCAGTACATCATCTTCAATCCGTACACCTGCTACATTAGGGACGTATATGCCCGGTTCGATAGTGAACACCATTCCCGTTTCCATCACAAGGGGGTTTGTTTCAGTTAAGGATGGGTACTCATGGATACTGATTCCCAGACCGTGACCCAAACGATGCGGGAAATATTCACCGTATCCGGCATCCGCAATTATTCTACGGGCGGTAAGGTCAATTTCTGCAGCCGTAACACCAGGTTTGCTAGCCTCTAATGCAGCTAATTGCGCTTTTAATACCGTATCATAGATCTCTTTCTGCTTGTCATTAATATCTCCAAAAGCCACCGTTCTGGTGATGTCGGAACAATAACGGTCCACAACCACCCCTAAGTCGAATAAAACCAAATCGCCCTTTTGAATTCTAGTCGTACCAGGATTGCCATGCGGAGATGCGGCATTCGCTCCGGACAACACCATGGTGGAAAAAGACATTTCGGTTACTCCTTTTTGCTTAAGGGCATATTCCAAAGCATTGAGAACCTCCAATTCGGTCTTTCCTTCCTTCAGTTCGCTGGCCCCAAACTCTATTGCATAATCGGCTAAGGCACATGCCTCTTGGATGGTAGCTATTTCTTTTTCATCCTTGATCATCCGAAGCATTCTTAATTTTTCTTCTGCCGAAACGAAAACAGCATGAGGAAATAGGCCTAATAACTGTTCGTATCGCTCAACATTCATGTGCTCTTTTTCAATGGCTGCTTTAGAAACCTTCTTTATTCTTTGCTGAATCGCCTTTTCCACTAAGTCCCAAGGGTTATCAATATCACTAAAGCCGATAATTTCATGTTCCCAACCGGAATTCTTAGCATCATGCACTTCCATCGAAGGCAACACTAGAAAGGGTTCCTGCTCTTGAAATACAGCAAGGGCTAGCAATCGTTCATGAGGGTCCGTATAATAACCGCTTAAATAAAAGACATTTTCTGAAGAAGTAACAAAGCTTACCTCTACATCATGATCCCTCATCCATGTTTGTAGTTTTTCAATACGCTGATTCATGTTCGTTCCTCCTAAAAATCAATCTCTTATTTGAGAGTAGCAATATTATTTTGTGATGTAAACTATCTCGATTATCATGTGCTAAAACTTTAATGTTATGGGTATAAATGGGAAGGAAAACTAAAGTTTTTATGGAAATAGTAAGATATTTGAGGAAAGGGGAGTAACAAGATGCGAATTTCTTATCATGGACATTCTGTTGTGCAAATTTTTACTGGAGGAAAAACAATTATCATTGACCCATTTATTACAGGCAATGGATTAACGGATTTAAAGACAGAGGACGTTAAACCAGATGTGATTATATTAACACATGGACATGGGGATCATGTCGGTGATACGGTTGAATTAGCAAAGCGCAATGATTCCTTGGTGATTGCCAATGCTGATTTATGTGCCTTCTTAAGTTTTAAGGGAGTCAAAACCCATGCTATGCATATCGGCGGCTCTTATCAATTTGAGTTTGGCAGGGTGAAATTGACCCAAGCCTTTCACGGTTCAGGGTATGTGGAAGGAGACCAAATCATTTATTGCGGCATGCCTGCAGGAATCCTGTTGATGAATGAAGGAAAAACCGTCTATCATGCTGGTGATACAGGTCTTTTCTCCGATATGAAATTGATTGGTGATCGCCATCCGATTGATTTGGCATTCCTGCCAATTGGCGATAACTTTACAATGGGGCCTGAAGATGCCGCCTATGCCGCCGAATTATTGCAGGCCAAAACGGTTGTTCCGATCCATTACAATACGTTCCCACCAATTAAACAGGACCCTCACCGATTTGTGGAAATGCTGGCGGCCAATAATGGTAGAGTTTTAGAGCCAGGGGAAAGTATCGAACTGTAATTTTTCCATTTAGACATGCTTTTTTTCTCCCATTATGCATAGAAATGAAACAAGCAGGTTTATAAGGGAGGAAAATTAGTTGAAAAAAAACCGATATTTACTTTGTCTTTTACTTAGCGGCTTTCTGCTCTACTTGGCTGTGCCGAGATTATCAGTTGCGGCTGAAGGGATGCAGGGGGTCTTTTCATTATCGTGGCTTGCCTTTGCGCTGATTGTGGTTGCAGGCAACCTCACTGCTTTGCTTTATTCCCCAAAGCAGAAAAACCAGAAGCCAAGAACGGAAAAATTAAGAAAAAGAGCCCGTTCGCTGCACTAAATGGCTGCAATATGTGACAAACTTAATTGAATCAAGGCTTTCAACACTTTATAATAACAGTAAGGTCCAATCTTAGACTGGAAAGATTGGAAGTCATTTTATAAAGGGTGAAGGTCTTGGCAACGAAACATGAACAAATTTTGCAATATATTGATGGCCTGCCGATAGGAGAAAAAATTTCGGTAAGGCAAATCGCCAAGGCGATGAACGTTAGTGAAGGCACAGCTTATCGTGCCATTAAAGAAGCGGAAAATAAGGGCTATGTCAGCACCATAGAACGGGTAGGAACCATTCGGATTGAGCGTAAGAAAAAGGAAAACATCGAAAAGCTTACATTTGCAGAAGTGGTCAATATTGTGGATGGCCAGGTTTTAGGCGGAAGAACGGGACTTCATAAGACGTTAAATAAATTTGTCATTGGTGCCATGAAATTAGAGGCAATGATGCGCTATACGGATGCAGGTAGCCTGCTGATTGTCGGTAACCGGACACAGGCACATGAACTTGCCTTAAAAGCCGGGGCAGCGGTTCTCATAACTGGGGGTTTTGATACAGATGACCAAGTGAAAAAATTGGCGGACCAATTAGAACTGCCAATCATATCCTCCAGTTATGATACGTTTACGGTTGCAACCATGATTAATCGGGCGATTTACGATCAGTTAATTAAAAAGGAAATCATCTTGGTGGAAGATATCTTGACGCCAATCCAAGAGACTTATTACCTGAAAACGACTGACAAACTATCGACCTGGCATGAATACAATGAGCAAACGGGACACAGTCGGTACCCGGTTGTTGACCAAAATATGAAAATTCAAGGGATTGTGACGAGTAAAGATGTCTTGGGACAGGACCCTAATACATCCATAGATAAAATTATGACCAAACAGCCAATGACTGTCACAGGAAAAACCAGTGTTGCTTCCACTGCCCATATGATGGTTTGGGAAGGGATTGAAGTACTTCCCGTCGCTGACGACTCCAATCGGTTAGAAGGGATCATCAGCCGTCAGGATGTATTAAAAGCGCTGCAAATGAACCAAAGACAGCCGCAGGTAGGCGAAACGTTAGATGATATTGTTACCAATCAAATGACATTGCTTCAGGGCAAACCAAAAGGGGAAGATGTCTTTACCCTAGAAGTCACTCCACAAATGACGAACCATCTCGGAACTATTTCTTATGGGGTTTTTACCACGATTGTCTCTGAGGCGGCAAATCGGGTCTTGCGGAGCTATAAAAAGGGTGACCTTGTAGTAGAAAGCATGTCCATTTACTTTATTAAACCGGTCCAGATGGAAACGACCATTGAGATTGTTCCGCGTATCCTTGAAGTAGGCAGGAAGTTCGGAAAGGTAGACGTGGAAGTATTCAATGATGGATTACTGGTTGGGAAGGCCATGATGACCTGCCAGTTGATTGACAGGTAGAACGGTACGGCTGGCTCCATAACAGATTTGCAGAGGAAAAATAAAAAGCCGCTTCTCGAATGAGGAGCGGCTAGAATATTTATGCTAGAATTAGGTAAGGCTGATCGATTATACCGAAGCATCATCGGTCATCTTTGCTTCCTCTATTGCAAAAGGAAGGTAGTGTTTATACTTTTTCACCCCAACCCAGCTGAAATAAGCGCCATATAGGGTGAAAATGGCAGCGACAAGATAGCTGACAGCTGTTTCGGAAATAAACACCAAATGGTTAACTCCGAATAAGCAGACAAACAGCCCTAAAGCAATATTGCCTTTAGCTGAAAGCCATTTCTTTTCAACCGGACGATTGCTTCGGAAGTATTTGGTTTTATAAAATATATAGAAAGCAAAGGAAATAGCGATCAGTAATACGAATACAAACATGTCCCGTTCCTCCAAGTTTTGAAAAATCATCTTTATTGTATCGTTAATGAAGGAAAATTACCAGAATTGGTACCTAAATAATCCGGTTAAAGGAGTGCCTATGAAAGAGAAAATTTTGGAAGCCATTGAACAATATGAAACAATTATCATTCACCGCCATGTCCGGCCAGACCCGGATGCTTATGGGTCGCAAGGAGGACTGGCTGCTATTTTGCAAGAATCCTATCCCAATAAAAAAATTTATGCCGTCGGGCAGGAAGAACCAAGCCTAAACTATTTGCGCAGACTGGATACGATTTCCGATGATGTGTATAAAGGGGCGTTAGTCATTGTCTGTGATACCGCTAATCAAGAAAGGGTAGACGATAAGCGATACACTTTGGGGGATAAATTAATTAAAATCGACCATCACCCGAACGAAGATCCATATGGAGATTTGTTATGGGTAGATACCACTGCAAGTTCCTGCAGTGAAATGATTTATGAGTTTTATCTCTCTGGTAAGGAACAAGGCCTTAAACTAAATGATAAAGGGGCACGGCTCTTATTTGCTGGTATTGTCGGTGATACGGGACGGTTTATTTATCCAAGCACAACCGAGAAAACATTTGCCTATGCTGGAGAGTTGATTCATTACAATTTTTCCCGGACTGAATTGTTTGACAAGATGTATGAACTAGAGCCAAACATTATTAAATTAAATGGATATATCCTGCAAAATTTTGAATGGCAGGAAAATGGGGTTGCTTGTGTAAAGTTGACAAAAGAACTAATGGAGGAATACAAGGCCAAGCCGTCTGAGGCGTCGCTGCTTGTCAGCACATTGGGTGATGTCAAAGGTATTAAAGCATGGGTCTTTTTCATTGAAGAAAGCGACCAAATAAGGGTCCGGCTTCGGTCCAAGGGGCCAGTCATTAATGGCGTGGCGAGAAAATTTAATGGCGGCGGCCATCCACTCGCAGCAGGAGCATCCATTTACTCATGGGATCAAACAGCAGACGTCCTAAAAGAACTAAACGAAGTATGTAAATAGATAAGTATTGAACGATAAATAGGGCGGCTGGGGTTTGCCGTCCTTATTCATCAAACTGGAGTTCGAGCTGGATAGATAATGTTGTATAGATGACCATTTCCCTAACTTTAAGCTTATATCGTTTTTCATTTAATTTTACCGGTTCATTTTCTATGATTTTCTTAATTAATTCTTTACTCTTTGCCACTGTTTCCAGGTCTTTAGCCAGCACCATTTTTATATCATCCCGGACAGCTTCTTCGGTTTGGAATACACTAAGATCGTCAAGCCGATATCTCTCTCCATTGATAATCTTTATGTTAATCTTTTGTACTGTAATTTTATCTAAATTGCGTTGATTTAACTCTTCATAGTCGGCTTGCCAAATTTTTATATCATTCTTTAATTCTTCAATTTCATTCTGCTGTGTTTGAATTAACTTGGAATTCTCCTCCTGCCAGACACCGAAAATATATAAAAAAATACACCAGCTAATGGCTCCGCCAATCCCCATACCAGCAAAAAAACGCTGCCAGGACGGCTTCCGATAATAAGGCGGTATCCTCATGATGAGATATGCTCCTGTGTCAGCCAGTTTATGATCAGTGCGCCGGTCTGTGCGCCTCCTAAAGCAGATAGAATCAATAAAAATTGCTTAAATAAATCTTTTGTATCCGCATTAAATAATCCCCGTTCAAACGTATAAACGGCATCGAATGTACCGCCAATGGCGGCGACGATTCCCCAGATCCGCAATGCGGATGATAAGCGATATACGGTAGTTAACGGTGGCTGGCCTGTTAAAAATGAGGCAATTCCCCCGATTAAAGAGCCGCCAAGCACGACTCCCAGAGCAATAAAGTAGCTTTCAATAAATGCTGGAAAAAAGCCGATTTCTTTCATCCATTCCAACCGCCTTTTACGATAAGTATCCTCTCTCTATCATGTATATGGACAAGTAGCATGGATTATGATTTTGATAGTTCGGAGAGTAAATCTTGTCTTTGAGAATTGTCCAGCACCACAAGGAAAGTTTCAGCAGCATAGCCAGCACACGAAGAAAAGCAATCGTTTTTTCGAGAGGCAATACGGTACTGACAAGGGCGCTTCCGCTCTTCTTAAAATGAGAACATATTTTCTTTTTTTTCTGCAATGTTTATAATAGGAACTGAGAATGAGTAAGTAAGGGTGTGACAAATCATGTCTTTTATTCACCTGCATGTTTATAGCGCATATAGTTTGCTGTCAAGTACAGCTTCTGTTCCAAAATTAGTAGAAAATGCCCAAAAGAAAGGGTATCATGCACTGGCTTTAACGGATCGGAATGTTATGTACGGCGCAATTGAGTTTTATAAATTATGTAAACAGCACCAAATCAAACCGATAATCGGATTAACGGCAGATATCGAAAGCATTTATAAGGAAAATGAGGCATTTCCGTTAGTATTGCTAGCGGAAAATAATGAGGGCTTTAAAAATTTGATCAAAATATCAAGCTCTCTGCAAACAAAAACAGAGAATGGAATTCCAATCAGGTGGTTGAAGCACTACTCAGAGGGAGTGATCGCAATTTCACCTGGTATCGAGGGAGAAATTGAACAAGCCCTTCTAAACCATGATGTTGCTGCAGCTGAAAAGGTTGCGAAGGAATATGTAGCGATTTTTGGACAAGGCAATCTTTATCTATCCATCCAAAATCATAGACTCGCTTCAGAGAGAGCTATTAGTAATCCGCTGCAAAAACTGTCACAACTGTTAAATATCCCCCTAGCAGCCACAAACTGCGTTCATTATTTAGAAAAGGAAGATACCTTTGCCCATGAATGCCTCTTGGCCATTAAAAATGGCGATAAGCTCCAAGATGAACAGAGAGAGAAACTAGGGAGCGATGAATTCTATTTAAAAACAGCAGGGGAAATGGTGGAGGACTTCTCTGACTTGCCTGAGGCTTTAGAGAATACCCTCAACATTGGGGAGAGATGCAATGTTAACATTGACCTGGGTAAAACGTTCTTGCCATCATATCCAACCGAGGATGATATTCCATCTGATGTTTATCTCGAAAAATTATGTTTACAAGGACTAAAAGAACGTTTTTCCTCACCGCCGGGAAGTGAGTATTATGACCGGTTGAACTACGAATTAGATGTCATCAAACGTATGAAATTCAGCGACTATTTTTTAATTGTTTGGGACTTTATGAAGTATGCTCGCGATAAGAGGATTTTAACTGGACCTGGCAGGGGTTCGGCAGCAGGTTCCTTAGTAGCCTATACCCTTTATATTACCGATGTGGATCCAATTCAACATCATCTCTTATTTGAGCGGTTCTTAAATCCAGAACGGATATCGATGCCGGATATTGATATTGATTTTCCCGATAACCGGCGGGATGAAGTCATTGAATATGTGGCCCATAAATATGGCGAGCTCCATGTAGCTCAAATCGTCACCTTTGGAACACTTGCATCTAAGGCTGTATTACGGGATGTGGGCAGGGCTTTCGGTTTGAATACGAAAGAATTGGACTATATGGCTAGACTGGTGCCGCCAAGGATGGGAGGCACGTTAGCGGACGCCTATAAAGAATCAGAAGGGTTGCGAAGGTTTGTCCAAGAATCTCCCCTTCATCGGAGACTGTTTGATACCGCGCAAAAATTGGAAGGGCTGCCGCGCCATACTTCCACACATGCTGCGGGGGTTGTTCTCAGCGAAAAGCCGCTTACAGAGTTAGTCCCCATCCAACAGGGGTCAGGCCATGTATACTTGACCCAATATTCCATGGAGCACTTAGAAGAGCTTGGACTATTAAAAATGGACTTTCTGGGACTCAGGAATTTAACGCTCCTTGATTCCATTTTGTCATCGATTTATTTCCATACAGGAAAAAAACTCGAATTAAGGTCGATACCCCTTGATGATGCCAAAACCTTTGACTTATTGGCAAGAGGGGAAACAACAGGTATATTTCAGCTGGAATCAGAAGGGATGCGCAAGGTATTAACCCGGTTAAAACCGACCCGTTTTGAAGATATCGTTGCGGTAAATGCCTTATATCGTCCAGGCCCAATGGAAAATATACCGCTGTTTATCGACCGAAAGCATGGAAGACAAGCGGTTGCTTATCCGCATCCTGACCTCGAGCCAATCTTGGAAAATACCTATGGAGTTATTGTCTATCAAGAGCAAATCATGCAGATTGCATCCAGGATGGCCGGTTTTTCACTCGGTGAAGCAGACTTGCTGCGGCGGGCTGTAGGAAAAAAACAAAAAGAAGTGCTTGACCGTGAGCGGAACCATTTCGTTCAGGGCGCTTTGAAAAAGGGATATAGTCAGTCAATGGCAGACCAAATCTATGATTTAATTGTCCGCTTTGCCAATTACGGCTTTAATAGAAGTCATGCTGTAGCCTATAGTATGATTGCCTGCCAGCTTGCTTATTTGAAAGCCAACTATCCTGTCTATTTTATGGCTGGTCTTTTGACATCAGCAATTGGAAACGAATCAAAAATAGCCCAATATGTAATGGAAGCAAAACAAATGGGTATAGCGGTTTTGCCTCCCTCGATTAACTCAAGCCACTTTTTCTTCCAAGTTGAACACGACCAGATCCGTTACAGCCTTGCTGCAATAAAGGGAGTGGGGATGGCCGCTCTAAAAGAGATCCTTCACGCTAGAAAGAAGAAGGTTTTCACTGATTTGTTCGATTTTTGTATAAGAATATCCTTGAAGGCCATTAATCGAAAAACATTGGAAAGTTTGGTCCATTCGGGAAGCTTTGATGAATTTGGACAGGATCGCGCGGTCCTTTTAGCTAGTTTGGATGTCGCCATCGAGCATGCGCAAATATTTAAACCTGCAGACACGGACCAAATTGATTTATTTGAACAAGAATTAATACCAAAGCCAAAATATGTTCAAATGGACCCAATCAGCCAGGCTAATAAGCTTTTGTTTGAAAAAGAGGTCTTAGGAATTTATCTATCAGATCATCCTATTTCCCTATATGAAAAATCCCTAAAGCAGACTAGTGCCAAATCTCTATTCGAAATATCGGCAAAACTAGGCCGAACGGCTACAGGGGTATATATAGCCTCCAAGAAACCAATTCGTACAAAAAAAGGCGAATCAATGGCCTTTTTAACTGTTAGTGATTCCAGTGGAGAGATGGAGGCTGTAGCTTTTCCAGAGGCTTACAGAAGATTTTCATCATTGTTGCAAGAGGGAAAGTTTGCGGTAATTGAAGGTAAAGTAGAACAACGTGAAAGCAAACTGCAAATGATTATTCAGCAGGCATATGATATAGACCAATGGATACAGACAAAAATAGTCAGAAAGTCTGTACTGTATTTAAAAATTAGCAAAGACAAGCAACATGAAAGTTTGCTGAACCAAATTAATCATATTTTAGAGAAAAATAAGGGAAATGCCAAAGTGGTTCTACACTACGAAGTAACCAAGAAAACCGTTGCCTTATCAGATACAAAAAATGTGAATCCAACCGCAAAATTACTAGAAAATCTAAAGGATTTACTTGGTTCTGACAGTGTCGTTTTAAAAGAATAATTCTTTACAAGTACTAAAGATATGTTATAGTTGAAAAGAGACATGTGTGGTCTGACCACCATTGCGGAATGAAGCTGATTTAGAAGGGTGTATCATTTTTTTGGTAAGGGTAGAGGGGTGACATTTCTTGACTTTAAGAGAAGAAGCATTACATATGCATCGAATTAATAAGGGAAAGTTAGAGTCGAAATCTAAGGTGCCAGTCAGGAATGCGCATGATTTAAGCTTAGCGTATTCACCTGGTGTGGCAGAGCCATGCAAGGACATCTATGAAAAACCAGAAACAGTATATGATTACACCATGAAAGGGAATATGGTTGCTGTCGTCTCTGATGGAACGGCTGTATTAGGACTGGGGAATATAGGACCAGAGGCAGCACTACCCGTAATGGAAGGCAAAGCGGTTTTATTTAAAAGCTTTGCTGGTGTGGATGCATTTCCGATTTGTTTAAATACCACTGAGGTTGACAAAATTATTGAGACTGTTAAAATATTGGAGCCAACCTTTGGCGGCGTTAATCTCGAGGATATTGCAGCACCTAATTGCTTTGTCATTGAAGAAAGACTGAAAAAAGAAACCAATATTCCTGTATTCCACGATGATCAGCATGGGACCGCAATTGTAACAGCAGCGGGCTTGGTTAATGCATTAAAATTAATCGGTAAAAAAATGACTGAAATAAAAGTGGTGGCCAGCGGCGCAGGAGCTGCCGGCATTGCTATTATAAAATTGTTATATCATTATGGTGTTAGAGATATTATCATGTGTGATACAAAAGGAGCCATATACGAAGGACGGCCGCAGGGAATGAACACGGTCAAAGCGGAAGTGGCGAAGTTTACCAACCGGGATAACCTCTCTGGCAGTCTAGAGGATGTAATCAAAGGCGCGGATGTATTTATAGGTGTATCGG
Organism: Neobacillus dielmonensis; assembly: GCF_000612665.1. Lineage (GTDB taxonomy): Bacteria > Bacillota > Bacilli > Bacillales > Cytobacillaceae > Neobacillus > Neobacillus dielmonensis. The sequence goes on along the minus strand of NZ_HG942065.1, from coordinate 50,766 downwards.
TTGCGGGGGCACTGACAAAGGAAATGGTGGCCTCCATGAACTCTGATGCAATTATTTTTGCGATGGCCAATCCAGTTCCAGAAATTATGCCCGATGAAGCAAAGGAAGCTGGAGCCATTGTGATCGGGACAGGCCGATCTGATTTTCCAAATCAGGTGAATAATGTTTTAGCCTTTCCGGGCATTTTCCGAGGAGCACTTGATGTAAGGGCCACTCATATCAATGAAGAAATGAAAATTGCAGCAGTTGAAGCCATTGCTAACTTAATCAGTGAAGATGAGCTCCAGCCAGATTACGTTATTCCTGGTCCGTTTGACCCGAGAGTTGCTCCTAATGTAGCAGCGGCTGTTGCAAAAGCTGCTATGGAAACGGGTGTTGCCCGGATTAAAGTGGACCCTGAAGATGTAAAAGAAAAAACCAAAAGACTCGCTCTAATAGGCAAAAGTGAGTGATATCATTAGTGTCAACTACAAAAGTTTACTTAGAGATTATCAAACAACTAAGAGAAATGATTACGGATGATGGACTTAAGCCGGGAGACAAAATTCCTTCTGAACGTGAACTGTCCGAGCGCCTGAATTTCGGGCGCTCTTCTGTTAGAGAAGCTCTTCGGGCATTGGAAATGCTGGGATTAATCGAAACACGAAGAGGGGAAGGAACATTTATCCGGGACTTTCGTGATCATCGGCTGGTTCAACTCCTAAGTACGTTTATCCTTCAGGATGAAAAAGCCAAAACAGATGTATTTGAAACAGTGGAGTTAATTGAAATTGACGGGCTCCAATTAGCGCTTCGAAAAATGAAATCAAAGGATCATGAAGAGCTGTTGAATTGGATTAGAACCGTTGACGTCGTTCGCCATAGTGATTTCTTTTATCGAATCATTAGGTATGCAGACAATTACCTATTATTTCGGATATGGGTTATATTGAAAGAATATTATGAATCGTTGGTTCCTGAACCTGCTCAATATAGCCGAGAGGATTATTTATCATTAGCAGAGGCACTTGCTAAACGGGATGAAGCCAAGACGCTGAGTGCTTATCGGCAATTACGAAATTTGTCTTTCAAGTGACGACAAATACTAACAAATTTTATACGATCTTTGTTTTATAGTGAGAGTTGGACATGCCCTGGGGATAGGGTTTTTTTCATCTTCTAGTGGTCTGACCACTAATTGAAAATGCAAGGTATGAGATTGAATGTAGATAGAAAGACTGCTTTTAGGATAAGAAAAAAATCTCCTATGGCAGGCTTGTTTACAAGGGAGGATTCATTTTGGCGCTTAAAGATTTATTTACCAAACCTCAGACAAAAAAGAAAAAGTATGCAGCCATTCCAACAGAAGCGGTAAAAAGTGATGTTCCTGAAGGAATTATGACCAAATGCCCTTCTTGTAAAAAAATTATGTATACAAAAGAATTATTAAAAAACGAAAAAGTTTGTCTCCACTGTGGATATCATTTTCCAATGAATTCAAAGGAGAGGATTAATAGTTTTATTGATGCGGGAAGTTTTGAGGAGATTAATAAAGAGATGATCTCAAAAAATCCGTTACAGTTTCCAGATTATATAGAAAAATTGGAAAAGGACAGGGCTAAGACGAAATTAAACGAGGCCGTAGTAACGGGGATTGGCACAGTGAACGGCCACAAAATTGTAGTGGCTATTATGGATTCATCGTTCAGGATGGGCAGTATGGGCTCAGTTGTCGGCGAGAAAATAACCATGGCGGTTGAAAAGGCTGATGAATTAGCTGTTCCATTTATTATTTATACCGCCTCAGGTGGTGCCAGAATGCAAGAAGGGGCCCTAAGTTTAATGCAAATGGCCAAAACAAGCGTGGCGCTAAAGCGTTTCAGTGACCATGGAGGTTTAATCATTTCCATCATGACTCATCCGACTACTGGTGGGGTCTCTGCAAGTTTTGCATCGCTGGGGGATTATAATTTTGCTGAACCCGGTGCCCTCATTGGTTTCGCAGGCCGCAGGGTAATCGAACAATCTATTCGAGAAAATCTACCCGAAGATTTTCAAACCGCCGAGTTTCTTTTAAAACATGGCCAATTGGATGCGATAATTTCGCGTTTGGAAATGGTTGAAACGATCGCAAACATTCTTGATATCCATCAACCAGGAGGTAAACTTGAATGGTAGGAGAACTTGAATTTGAGCGTCCAGTTCTGGAGCTAAGGAAAAAGATTGCAGAGTTAAAAGAGTTTACTAAAACTGCCGATGTGGATTTGACGGCAGAGATTCGAAAATTAGAGGTACGTCTGGAAAAATTGGAACAAGATATTTATGAAAATATAAAACCATGGGACCGGGTTCAAATTGCGAGACATCCAAACAGACCGACGTCCCTTGATTATATTTCTTATCTATTTGATGACTTTTTTGAATGCCATGGTGACCGTACCTTTGGGGATGATGAAGCAATTGTAGGCGGTATTGCCAAGTTTAAAGGTCTGCCTGTTACGGTTATTGGCCATCAGAGAGGAAAAGATACCAAAGAAAATATTCGCAGGAATTTTGGAATGCCTCATCCAGAAGGATACAGGAAAGCTCTTAGGCTAATGAAACAGGCCGACAAATTCAACCGCCCGATTATTTGCTTTATTGATACTAAAGGGGCATATCCGGGAAAAGCAGCAGAGGAACGGGGCCAAAGCGAAGCGATTGCCCGTAATCTGTTTGAGATGGCTGGTTTAAAGGTACCGGTTATTTGTATTGTTATTGGAGAAGGCGGCAGCGGTGGTGCATTGGGACTTGGTGTAGGCAATCGAATATATATGCTGGAAAACTCCACGTATTCCGTCATTTCACCAGAGGGTGCTGCAGCTATATTATGGAAAGATGCTGCCTTTGCCCAAAGAGCAGCAGAGTCTATGAAAATAACTGCTCCTGACTTAAAAGAATTGGGAGTGATCGATGGGATTATCCCTGAGATTAAAGGTGGGGCGCATAAGGATGCCAAGAAACAGGCAGAGGAAATCGAGAAAACGTTGCTGCAATCTTTAAAGCAGCTGCTAGCTCTTTCTGAAGCTGAATTAATTGCCGACCGCTATAACCGATTTAGAAGTATTGGTGAGGTTGGCTTTGTTGATGAGTATATTGGAGTAAAATAATAGGACTCAGCCACCACCTGAAAAAACGTGCTCCGAAGCTGAGCACGTTTTTCCTTGTTCTATACCTTGTTCATGAAATTGTTGAAAAAAATTCACTGAATAGCTAATGATTTCGTTTACAAACACAATATCAATCGCTTTCAGTTAACATACTATTCCGTCTATTGAAAATCAGTTGTTATAGGCATTTCTTCATGTTATTTTATAATTATTCAAGGGTTTTATGTAAATAATAGAAAAAGGTATTGAATCTAGAAAAACTAATTATTTACTACGAGCATTTTTACATAATTATATTCGATTAATGAGGTGATAACCATGAAAAAAATTGGTGTACTTACAAGTGGTGGTGACGCCCCGGGGATGAACCCGGCCATTCGTGCTGTTGTCAGGAAAGCAATTTATCATGATATGGAAGTATATGGGGTTTATGGCGGCTATGCTGGATTAATTAGCGGCAACATAAAAAAGCTAGAACTAGGTTCAGTTGGCGACATTATTCACAGAGGTGGGACGATGCTGTTGTCGGCCCGCTGCCCGGAATTTAGGAACAAAGAAGTACAGCAAAAAGGGATCGAGCAACTTAAAGCTCATGGGATTGAAGGGCTGGTTGTAATCGGCGGCGACGGGTCCTACATGGGGGCAAAAGCATTAACAGAGCAGGGTTACCCATGTGTGGGCGTGCCTGGTACAATCGATAATGACATTCCAGGAACTGATTTTACCATTGGGTTTGATACAGCACTAAATACAGTAATTGATGCGATTGACAAAATTCGTGATACCGCAACATCCCATGATAGAACGTTTGTCATTGAGGTTATGGGAAGAGACGCAGGGGACATTGCACTCTGGGCTGGACTTGCCGGAGGTGCCGAAACCATTTTGATTCCTGAAGAGAATTATAATATGAATGATATCGTTGAAAGGCTTCGTAAAGGTCAAGAACGTGGCAAAAAGCATAGTATCATTGTGGTCGCAGAAGGTGTCTGCAGCGGTGTGGATTTTGCCAAAGAACTTAAGGAATTAACAAACAACGATATTCGGGTATCCGTATTAGGACATATGCAGCGCGGGGGCTCTCCAACGGCACAAGACCGGGTGCTTGCAAGCAGATTAGGAGCAAGGGCGGTTGAACTTTTGATGGCAGGTAGAGGCGGCCGGGCAGTTGGTATTGAAAACAATAAACTGGTTGATTACGATATCATCGAGGCACTGGAGCAACGTAAACACAAACTTGACGCTAACCTTTTTGATCTTTCAAAAGTTTTATCGATTTAATAGTTGATTGTATATACTAAATATCAATAGTTAACAGCGCCTTGGGAATGTCATTCACGGGCGCTTGGCACTTTAATATAGGAGGCAAACTGAATGTTACGCAAAACAAAGATTGTTTGTACAATTGGTCCTGCAAGTGAAACAGTAGACAAACTAACACAATTAATGAATGCCGGAATGAACGTTGCCCGGTTAAATTTTTCCCATGGGGACTTTGAAGAACATGGCAGCCGAATTAAAAATATCCGTGAAGCAGCCAGTGCAAACGGAAAAAATATAGCGATTTTACTTGATACAAAAGGTCCTGAAATAAGGACGCATAATATGCAAAACGGAGCTCTTGAACTGAAGTCTGGAGAGTCCATTATTGTTTCAATGACGGAAGTTGAGGGTACGCTTGAGAAATTCTCTATTACATATCCTGGTTTAATTAATGATGTTCAGGTTGGTTCTAAAATTCTCTTAGACGATGGATTAATTGGTCTTGAAGTAACCAAAATTGATGCTGATGCGGGGGAAATTCACACTAGCATCCTTAATAGCGGTACATTAAAAAATAAAAAAGGTGTGAATGTTCCTGGGGTTTCTGTAAATTTGCCGGGAATTACGGAAAAGGATAAAAATGATATTCTCTTCGGTATTGAACAAGGGATTGACTTTATTGCAGCCTCATTTGTCCGCCGAGCCAAAGATGTATTAGAAATCCGTCAATTACTCGAAGAAAACAATGCAGGTCATATCCACATCATTCCTAAAATTGAAAACCAGGAAGGTGTGGATAACATTGATGAAATTTTGGAAGTATCCGACGGCTTGATGGTAGCCCGTGGCGATCTTGGTGTAGAAATACCTGCTGAAGAGGTTCCGCTTGTTCAAAAATTACTTATTAAAAAGTGTAATGCGTTAGGAAAACCGGTTATTACGGCTACTCAAATGCTTGACTCAATGCAAAGAAATCCTCGTCCGACACGTGCCGAAGCAAGTGATGTTGCGAATGCTATCTTTGATGGTACTGATGCAATCATGTTATCCGGCGAAACAGCAGCAGGACTTTATCCAGTTGAAGCCGTGCAAACCATGCATAATATTGCTATGAGAGCGGAACAGGCACTAGATCATAAAGAAATTCTATCCAATCGCAGTAAGAATACCGACCATAATCTTACCGATGCAGTTGCTCAATCTGTAGCACATACAGCTCTAAATTTAGATGTTGAAGCTATTATTACTTCTACCGAAAGTGGCCATACAGCTAGAATGATTGCGAAATATCGTCCAGAATCTACTATTGTTGCTGTGACAGCAAATGAGCCAGTATACCGCCGGCTAGCTCTTGTGTGGGGCGTTGTTCCACAGTTGGGGAGAGTTGCAACGACAACAGATGAAATGTTGGATATAGCTGTTGAAGAGAGCATAAACAGCGGTATTGTTAAGCATGGTGACCTAGTTGTCATTACTGGAGGTGTACCGGTAGGGGAGACTGGCACTACAAACCTGATGAAAATTCATGTAGTTGGAGATATTTTGGCAAAGGCACAAGGAATTGGCAGAAAATCTGCTTTTGGTAAAGTAGTGATTGCCCATAATTCCAGTGAAGCTTTGGAAAAAGTGAAACCGGGTTCTGTTCTGGTTACGATCGGTTCTGACCGGGAGATGGTACCTGCCCTTGAAAAGTGCAGTGCGCTGATCACCGAGGAAGGCGGCCTTACTAGTCATGCGGCTGTCGTAGGCCTAAACTTAGGCATCCCTGTTATTGTTGGTGTAGAAGGGGCATTAAGCCTATTCAGAGAAGGTCAAGAAGTAACAGTGGATTCAACAAGAGGTATTGTTTATAACGGACATGCAAGTGTACTATAATAAAGGCTCTATTAAACGATAATCTTGATTTTTTTAACTCTGTTGATTGGAGCGGAAGGCGCTCGACTCTCGCGGGAGTACGGGGCCGAGGAGTCTCACCGGCACTGCCCGCGGGAACGCTTAAGCGACTGGAGCGGAAATCAACAGCCAAATTTGACATAATAAAAAAACGTCAGCTCCAAAAAGGGAGCTGACGTTTTTTTAATCACCCTTGATATATGCCCATAGATCATGAAAAACTCGAGCGCGATAAAGTGTAGTAAGTATAACAAGACTAACCGGACCGACAATCAACCCTAAAAAGCCAATCAGTTTAAAGCCAGCAAATAAGGCAATAAGTGTTGCGAGTGGATCCATGCCGATATTGGAAGACAAAATTTTTGGTTCCATAATTTGTCTTTGCACAAGGACCACTAAATAAAGCACTCCTAGACCAATGGCAAGACCAATATTACCACTGATTGCCATGTAGATGATCCACGGGACAAAAATAATACCAGTCCCTAAATAAGGAAGAATATCAACAATTCCTGCTATTAGAGCAATAGTAATTGCGTAATCGATGCGAAGGATTAACAGACCAATTAAAATAATCACCGTAGTGATTGAAATAAGGGTCAATTGGGCTTTGATAAATCCAAACAAAGCCATTTTTAAATCCGAAAACACGGTGTGAAAGCTCATTTTAGCTTTTTGCGGCAACAGCTTACTGGCTCCCGCTCTCAGCCGACCCCAATCCTTGCTGATAAAAAAGGTGGCTAATAATGAAAAAATCAGAACGGTGGCTGCATTTGGAAACCACGACAAGATATTTGGAATATTGCCGAATAGGTTTTGAATAAATGATCCTACTGTATTTCCGATTTTTGTGCCGACATTTTGGATGTTTTCAATAATAGTATCTTTCTGTCCGGCGTCCAATTTATTAAACATCCTGGTTAAATCATTATATAAAGGGATAATTTGTGCGGTAAAGTAATCTTCTATAAATGTGATGAATTTAACCAGATGTTCAGGAACGACCTTTGACAAATAAGCTGCTCCGGATACAAGTTCCGCAACCAAAAGGGTGATTAACCCAGCGAAGACTGCAAATATTATGATAAGGCTGATTAATACAGCAAGGGCCCTCGGCATTCTAGCCTTTCTTTCCAAGAAATTGACAAGAGGATTAATCATCAGCGCAATGATTAAACCAATTAGAAAAGGGTAGGTTATCTTTGATAAATAATACAATGAAAAAATTCCTACTATAATCGTGCCAATAACAATAAGAAATCGGATTGTTCTATTGATGTACGCTGGGTTCAAATTATTCCTCCTTTCTTTGGAAAGGTGATAACTTTAGTTTACCACTTTTTGAGAAAAACTGCATGAATTACCAAAGGGGAAAAATGAAGACTATAGTCTTTGTTCTTTAAAATTTTGCTGAAAGGATGGGTGTTTATTAATGGTAAGTGAATCAATATTATTTCTTATGTTATTATTGGTTATCGGGTATATTGCGAAAAACAGTTCCTTAATGATTGCGATTTTAATCCTTTTGTTAATTAAGACGGGAGGAGTCGGTGATAAGGTGTTCCCCATTCTCCAGTCCAAAGGAATCAACTGGGGTGTCACCATTATAACAATCGCTGTTTTGGCGCCTATTGCCAGCGGGGATATTGGATTTAAAGATTTGAGCGGGGCCTTTAAATCGTTTTATGCGTGGATTGCGCTTCTTTCCGGGATTGCTGTGGCGCTCCTGGCAAAAGGCGGTGTCAAGCTGCTGGCAGATGATCCCCATATCACAACCGCACTTGTACTAGGAACAATTCTATCGGTTTCCCTGTTTAAAGGTGTTGCCGTGGGTCCGCTAATAGGCGCGGGAATTGCTTATTCAGCTATGAAATTTTTTGAACTATTCCATTAGATATTTTTTAAAATAATAATTTTTTAATGTTTTCAATTGCTTTTCATTCACAAAAGTCTGATTATTGTTTATAATAGGCTTGTAAGTGTTTCCTTTATTATATAAGTTATATAGGAATACTGTTTATTTACACAAATGAATTATTTACTTGAATGAAAGGGCATACATGGTTTTGCAGCTTGGGCGAGCAATCGCTCAGTCAAATTTGAGGGCTATAAAAGTGATAAATATTTTTTAAGATTAGCTGCTTTTATTCTTACTTATGCTATTTCTTTCAAACCTGACTAGAATCCTCTAAGGGTTCTAAGGTTTAAGTCTTTATGATGGGTAAGGGGAAATTTAAAGGTGAAGGAGAGATATGGATGACAGTAACACGCGGTCTTGAAGGGGTAGTAGCCACAACATCATCAATTAGTTCAATCATTGATGACACGCTAACCTATGTTGGCTACAACATTGATGATTTAGCTGAAAATGCTAGCTTTGAAGAAATTATTTATTTATTGTGGCATCTTAAACTGCCAAATGTTGAAGAATTAGCTGAATTAAAAAAGCAGCTTTCCGAAAACGCTGAACTTCCTCAAGAAGTCATTAATCATTTTAAAACGTATCCAATTCAAAAGGTCCATCCAATGGCAGCGCTTCGTTCGGCTGTGTCCTTGCTAGGTTTATATGACGATGAGGCTGATATTATGGAGGAAGATGCGAATTACCGTAAAGCCATCCGTCTTCAGGCAAAAATGCCTTCCATTGTGGCTGCCTTTGCTCGGGTAAGAAAAGGGCTTGAGCCAATAGCACCTAAAAAGGATTTAAGCTTTGCAGCTAACTTCCTTTATATGCTGACAGGCAATGACCCTGAACCAATTGCAGTGGAAGCGATTGATAAAGCACTTGTCCTGCATGCAGACCATGAATTAAATGCCTCTACCTTTACTGCTCGTGTATGTGTAGCAACACTTTCTGATGTATATTCCGGTATTACGTCCGCAATTGGTGCACTGAAAGGGCCACTTCATGGCGGTGCAAATGAAGCGGTTATGAAGATGCTAAAAGAAATCGGAACTTTAGAAAATGTGGAGCCGTATATTCGCGGTAAATTGGCAAACAAAGAGAAAATCATGGGTTTTGGACACAGGGTATACCGGAATGGTGACCCTCGTGCCAAACACTTAAAACTAATGTCCCAAAAATTAACGGAACTTACTGGTGAACCGCACTGGTATGATATGTCTGTTAAAATTGAGAGCATTGTCACAGGCGAAAAGAAATTACCGCCAAATGTCGACTTCTATTCAGCATCTGTTTATCACAGTTTAGGAATCGATCATGATTTGATGACACCAATCTTTGCGGTTAGTCGTGTATCAGGCTGGCTGGCTCATATTTTGGAACAATACGCAAACAACCGGTTAATCCGTCCTCGTGCGGAATACACTGGGCCTGGCATGCAAAAATACGTTCCAATTGAGCAAAGAGATTAATTTTTTTAAGATTCCATTTTACTTTTTGTCAAAAAATTGGTGTAATAGGATTGACTGCAAAGGTTAGAGGGTATGCAGCCCTCTAACCTTTGATTAAGTCTATAAGCTTTATACATAACTAGGAGGGAGAACAACTATGCAAGGCGAAAAAATTACGGTTACAAACGGGGTATTAAACGTTCCTAACAATCCAATTATTCCATTTATCGAAGGTGACGGTACAGGTCCAGATATTTGGGCAGCTTCATACAGAGTATTAGATGCTGCTGTCGAAAAAGCCTATAAAGGCGAACGTAAATTAGTTTGGAAAGAAGTCTTGGCTGGAGAAAAAGCCTTCAACCAAACAGGTGAATGGCTTCCTAAAGAAACACTTGATGTGATTAATGAGTATTTAATTGCCATCAAAGGTCCATTAACGACACCTGTAGGCGGCGGTATCCGTTCACTTAACGTAGCATTAAGGCAAGAACTAGATCTTTTCGTTTGCTTGCGTCCAGTTAGATGGTTTGAAGGAGTGCCTTCACCGGTTAAACGCCCTCAGGATACGGATATGGTCATTTTCCGTGAAAATACGGAAGATATTTATGCAGGTATTGAATATGAAAAAGGTTCTGAAGCGGTAAGAAAAGTAATAGACTTCTTACAGAACGAAATGGGTGTCAAAAAAATTAGATTCCCAGAAACTTCAGGAATTGGCATTAAACCAGTTTCAGAGGAAGGCACAAACCGTCTTGTCCGTGCCGCTCTAAACTACGCTATTAAAGAAGGTCGTAAATCCCTGACTCTTGTACATAAGGGTAACATCATGAAGTTTACTGAGGGTGCATTTAAAAACTGGGGTTACGAGCTTGCTGAAAAAGAATTCGGTGATAAAGTATTCACTTGGGCTCAATATGACCGCATCAAAGCTGAACAAGGTACAGAAGCTGCAAATAAAGCTCAAGCAGAAGCTGAAGCAGCTGGCAAAATCATCGTTAAAGATGCCATTGCAGATATCTTCCTACAACAAATCTTAACACGTCCTCGTGAGTTTGATGTAGTAGCTACTATGAACCTAAACGGTGACTATATCTCTGATGCACTTGCTGCACAAGTAGGTGGTATCGGTATTGCACCAGGTGCTAACATTAACTACGAAACTGGACATGCGATCTTTGAAGCAACCCATGGTACTGCACCTAAATATGCAGGATTAGACAAAGTGAATCCTTCATCTGTCATTTTATCCGGTGTTCTTATGCTTGAGCACTTAGGCTGGAATGAAGCAGCTAAAATGATTGTTAAATCCATGGAAAAAACCATTGCATCTAAAGTGGTTACTTACGACTTTGCCCGCTTAATGGATGGAGCAACAGAAGTAAAAACTTCTGAATTTGGCGATGAATTAATTAAAAATATGGAATAATGCACACTCGCTGACTGGAGAGCCCTAAAGAGCAACCAGAGCGAAGGTGACTAATCCGTAAGAAATGCGAAAGCGCCCGTATTAGACTTTGACGGCAGCAAATAGAAAACAACTTAAAGGGGAGCTGTTTTTAAATATCTTGCTGAGTGAAAAGGACTAAATTGCGGGCGCTTTTTCTAATTTGATTACTGCTTTATCTATCTTTAATACGAACAAAGGGGATGAGCTATAATGTCATTGAAACGTAAAAAGATTTCTGTGATTGGCGGCGGTTTTACAGGGGCTACAACAGCGTTTTTACTTGCTCAAAAAGAACTGGGAGATGTCGTGTTAGTCGATATTCCGCAAATGGAAAACCCTACAAAAGGGAAAGCGTTAGATATGCTTGAAGCAAGCCCGGTTCAAGGTTTTGATGCCAATATCGTCGGCACCTCCAATTATGAAGATACAAAGGATTCAGATATTGTTGTCATTACAGCAGGTATTGCCCGCAAGCCTGGAATGAGCCGTGATGACTTAGTTCAGACGAATCAAAAAATCATGAAAAGTGTAACGAAAGAGATCGCTCAATATTCTCCGAATTGTATCATCGTCGTTTTGACAAACCCTGTGGATGCTATGACATATACTGTTTTTGCAGAATCTGGCTTCCCTAAAAATCGAGTAATTGGCCAGTCTGGCGTACTTGACACCGCTCGTTTCCGCACCTTTGTAGCACAGGAATTGAACCTATCAGTAAAAGACATTACCGGTTTTGTATTAGGAGGACACGGTGATGATATGGTACCGCTTGTCCGTTATTCTTATGCTGGCGGAATCCCGTTAGAGACATTAATCTCAAAAGATCGCCTAGATGCTATTGTTGAGCGAACAAGAAAAGGCGGCGGTGAAATTGTAAACCTGCTTGGAAATGGCAGCGCCTACTACGCACCGGCAGCTTCATTAGTGGAAATGTGTGAAGCCATCCTAAAAAATCAGCGTCGGGTACTTCCTTCCATCGCATACCTCGAAGGAGAGTATGGCTATGAAGGTATCTATCTTGGCGTTCCAACAATCCTTGGTGCTAATGGCATCGAAAAAGTAATCGAATTGGAGCTTACGGCTGAAGAGAAGGCCGCACTTGATAAGTCTGTAGATTCTGTAAAGAATGTCATGAAAGTGTTAGTATAAGCCAAAAAATTCGGGGGCTCAGCTCCCGAATTTTTTTTGCGGGTTGGGAGCAGCATGACAAAAACTTGCGTACGAGTAAACTTCTGCGTTTTATATTATAATGAAACTAAAAGTTATAACCTTTCAAAGGCGGGGATTGGATGAGTACAAAGGTGCTGGTTGTTGATGATGAACAGTCGATTGTAACGTTACTTCAATACAATTTGGAACAAGCTGGGTATGATGTCATAACAGCAATGGATGGGGAAGTCGGCAAGAAATTAGCAGAACAGGAAACACCCGATATTATAATCTTGGACCTCATGCTTCCGAAAATGGATGGAATAGAGGTTTGCAAGCAACTGCGTCAAGAGAAAGTTATGACTCCTATATTAATGTTAACAGCTAAAGATGACGAACTCGATAAAATATTAGGCTTAGAGTTAGGTGCCGATGATTACATGGTAAAACCCTTTAGTCCAAGAGAAGTCATAGCCAGGGTAAAGGCTATTCTTAGAAGAACGAATGTGCAAATCGAAGCTTCCGGGGATGATGATAGGGAAGACAGTAAATTGGTCATTGGAGAGTTAACGATTTTTCCAGTCAAATATGAGGCATATTTTAAAGGCGGACTGCTTGAGCTGACCTTAAAGGAGTTTGAACTGTTGCATTATCTTGCCCAAAACAAAGGAAGAGTACTAACGAGGGACCAATTGCTAAGTGCTGTTTGGAATTACGACTTTGCTGGCGATACTAGAATCGTTGATGTCCATATTTCACACTTAAGGGAAAAAATAGAGGAGGACACCAAAAAGCCTGCTTATATAAAGACGATTCGCGGTCTTGGTTATAAGCTGGAGGAGCCAAGAGAAGAATGACCAAATATCGAACAAAGCTTTTTATTGCTTTAATTACTCTGATTATTGCAGTTTTAATTGGATTAGGAATATTGCTTGGCCAATTATTTAAGAGTTATTATTTGCAATCATTCAATGAAAGGCTGAAAATTGATAACAACCTTCTTAGCTTTTATATTCAAGAAAATGGCGGTATAAATTCGTTTAATCAACAAGCTGTTTTTGACATCAGTGATATTCTTCACGTTCGCGCAACTGTCACCGATACGGAGGGAAATATATTATATGACACTGGTAAGGTGAAAAATAATGCTGATTCTGGTTTAAGCGAAATTATTCCTGAAGTAATCAAAAAAAGCCCGAAGCAGGATGAAAAGTTTGAAGAGGGCGATGGCTTTGATTTTCATTATTATTGGGAACCAATCAAGAAAGATGAACTAACGGAAGGTTATATTTTTCTTAGCATTAAAACAAATGAGCTTAAACAGGCATACGGGCAAATTTGGTGGATTCTTTCCATTAGTTTAGGACTAGCGTTAATTGTGATCGTTTATCTAGGACATCGTATTACTTCATCCTATACTAGGCCAATTGAAGAGGCTGCCAAAACCGCACAGGAACTTGCAAAGGGAAATTACCGAGCGCGCGCTTCCTCGGTTAGGTTAGACGAAACCGGAATACTGGCATCCTCCATTAATATGCTGGCGGAAGGCCTGCAAGAACTGAAAAGAAACCAGGAAATCCAGCAAGACCGGTTAAGGGCATTAATTGAAAATATCGGGGCAGGACTAGTTCTGATTGACAGTCGAGGCTATATTAACCTGATCAATAAGGGCTATATCGAATTATTTCATGTCCAATCTGCGGATTATTTACAAAAACTTTATTATGAAGTCATTGACCAAGTAGAAGTTTGCCAAATCGTTGCAGAAGTATTCCGGACAGAACACAAAGTGAGCAAGCAATTACATGTTCCATTAGGTATACAAAGAAAATATTTCGATGTTTACGGAGTTCCCATCATGGGTAAAAACAATGTTTGGAAAGGTGTTTTAGTGGTTTTTCACGATATCACAGAACTCAAAAACTTGGAACTCATGAGGAAGGATTTTGTAGCAAATGTTTCTCATGAACTCAAGACTCCTGTTACTTCAATTAAAGGGTTCTCAGAGACCCTCTTAGACGGGGCAATGAATAACCAGGAGACACTGGAATCGTTTCTTTCGATTATTTTAAAAGAAAGCGACCGGCTTCAATCACTCATCCAGGATTTATTGGAACTTTCTAAACTGGAGTCCCATAGCTTTACCTTAAACAAGCAGGAATTAAACTTACACCAGCTTTTAGAAGAAGTGGTAACCTTGCTTTCTGGAAAGGCAAAGACAAAAAATATTTCTCTTGATTTGATTTGCCCAATAAGTCCAGTCGCTATTAGAGGGGACGTGGACCGTCTAAAGCAAGTGTTCATTAATTTAATTGCCAATGCTATTACATACACACCATCTCACGGAGTTGTGACCGTAAAATTAGTAGAACATAAGAATTCTGTGGTGGTGATGGTTAAAGACACCGGGATAGGAATCGAAGAGAAGGAAATACCGAGAATTTTCGAACGATTTTACCGAGTTGACCGTGCCAGAAGTCGGAACTCCGGAGGCACAGGGTTAGGACTTGCCATTGTTAAACATATTGTTGAGGCCCACCATGGAAATCTCAGTGTGGAGAGTGAAGTGGGGAAAGGCAGTGTATTTAAGGTGGAATTACATAATTAAGATAAAAAAGATGGAAGGTGAGATTTGGTGGATACAAAGAAACTAGTACTGATTGACGGGAATAGTATTGCTTACCGTGCGTTTTTTGCCCTTCCTTTGCTGAATAATGATAAAGGTATACATACAAACGCGGTGTACGGCTTTACGATGATGCTAATGAAAATTCTCGAAGACGAAAAGCCGACCCATATTCTGGTGGCATTTGATGCCGGTAAAACGACTTTTCGGCATCAAACTTTTTCTGAATACAAAGGAGGCAGACAAAAAACGCCGCCTGAGTTATCGGAACAATTTCCATTTATTCGGGAGCTTTTGGACGCATACAAGATCTCTAGGTACGAGCTCGAAAATTACGAAGCGGATGATATTATTGGAACGCTTTCTTTGAGAGCTGAAAAAGAAGGCTATGACGTCAAGGTTATTTCGGGGGATAAAGACTTAACCCAGCTCACATCACCCCATACAACGGTTGGTATCACTAGAAAAGGAATTACCGATATTGAAATATACACTCCGGAACACGTAAGAGAGAAGTATGGGCTAACTCCAGAGCAAATTATCGACATGAAAGGACTGATGGGGGACCCTTCCGACAATATTCCAGGTGTACCTGGAGTAGGTGAAAAAACGGCTATTAAGCTGTTAAAGGAATTTTCAACAGTCGAAGAATTGCTTCAATCCCTTTCGCAAGTGAGTGGAAAACTAAAGGAAAAGCTTGAGGAATTTAAGGATCAAGCTATGATGAGTAAAAAGCTTGCGACGATTGAAAGGCAGGCTCCTATTGAAGTTGACTTTAATGATATTTCTTATGAAGGCTATTCTCGAGAAAAAATTATCCAGTTATTTAAAGAACTAGGTTTCTCTTCTTTGTTGGATAGACTGGGAGAAACCGCAGCAGAAACGGAACAAGTGGAATTAGAAGAGCTTGAATTTATTATTTCTGAAGAAATAACAGATGGAATTTTTTCTAATATAAACTATTTTTATGTTGAAATGCTGGATGACAATTACCATCACGCTGACATTATCGGTTTTTCCCTTGTTAATGAAACCGGTCGTTACTTTTTGCCGACTGAGCAGGCATTAGCTTCTAAAGCATTTAAAACTTGGGCTGAGGATCCGCAGAGAACCAAGATTGTATACGATGCAAAACGATCAGAGGTGTCATTAAGGCGATTTGGCATCCATTTAACAGGTGTGAAGTTTGATATTTTAATCGCTTCTTATTTACTCAATCCGACCGAGAATTTTGAAGATCTGGCGTCCATCGCTAAAACGTACGGCTTAACAAATATTCAGTCAGATGAAGCGTTCTATGGGAAAGGGGCAAAGCGAAAAGTTCCTGAGACCTCAGACCTTGCCGGTCATCTGGTGAGAAAAGGGCAAATCATGTTCGATTTAAAAGAAAAGCTCGAAGATGAATTAAAGACAAATGAACAATACGAGTTATTTAAGGAACTTGAAATGCCGTTGTCATTGATTTTAGCCGATATGGAGTCGACAGGAATCAAAGTAGAACGGGACCGACTGCAGGCAATGGGCAGAGAACTGAGTGAACGGCTCGTGCAAATTGAAGAAAGGATCTGTGAACTGGCGGGCGAGAAGTTTAATATCAACTCGCCGAAACAGCTTGGGGTGATTCTTTTTGAAAAAATGCAGCTTCCTGCCATCAAAAAAACGAAAACGGGTTATTCAACTTCAGCAGATGTCCTAGAAAAATTGGCACCGCATCATGAAATTATCGAGCACATTCTTCTCTATCGCCAGTTAGGTAAACTGCAATCTACCTATATTGAAGGACTGCTTAAGGTAATTGATTCAAAAACAGACAAGGTTCATACGAGGTTCCAACAGACCCTAACGGCAACAGGCAGATTAAGCTCAATTGATCCTAATCTGCAAAACATTCCGATTCGCCTGGAGGAAGGCCGGAAAATTCGCCAGGCGTTTGTGCCGTCTGAACCGGGCTGGGTCATTTTTGCTGCGGATTATTCTCAGATTGAACTGCGCGTCCTAGCCCATATTTCTGAAGACGAAAAGCTGATTCAAGCATTCCAAGAGGACATGGATATTCACACCAAGACAGCGATGGAAGTTTTCCATGTTGACAAAGAGGATGTGACCTCCAACATGAGACGGCACGCAAAGGCTGTTAATTTTGGTATTGTATATGGAATTAGTGATTACGGTCTTTCGCAATCGCTTGGTATTTCAAGGAAAGAGGCAGGGCAATTTATTGAGCGTTACCTTGATAGCTATCCAGGTGTTAGGACATACATGGATGATATTATACATCTGGCCAAACAAAAAGGATATGTAACCACCTTGATGAATCGGCGCAGGTACTTGCCAGATATTACGGCACGAAACTTCAACCTAAGAAGCTTTGCTGAGCGTACAGCGATGAATACCCCCATTCAGGGAAGTGCGGCCGATATTATCAAAAAAGCTATGATTGATATGGATGAAGCACTAAAGGACAAGGGTTTGCAATCAAGATTGTTATTACAAGTTCATGACGAATTGATCTTTGAAGCACCTGAAGAAGAAGTGGAAACACTAAAAAGTTTAGTTCCGCTTGTCATGGAAAATGCTCTTGAGTTAAAAGTGCCTTTAAAAGTCGATTATGCCTACGGCCCGACATGGTTTGATGCAAAATAAGAGAAGCGGAATCACTGGTCGGCACTGTTAGTAGCTTGAAAGGAGGGATACCATGCCGGAACTTCCCGAAGTAGAAACAGTACGGAAAACGCTCATTAATCTCGTTCAATCGAAACAAATTGAACATATAACCGTTTATTGGCCAAAAATTATTAAAAATCCAGCAGAAGTCGAGCAGTTTATTGATGCCCTGAAAGGGGAAACCATCCTCGATGTTGGCAGAAGAGGAAAATTTTTAATTATCTATACTGACCAGTATGCATTGGTCTCCCACTTGCGCATGGAAGGCAGGTACGGGCTATATCCGAGCGTGGAGCCATTTGATAAACATACACATGTGATTTTTCACTTTACCGATGGGACGGAATTGCGCTACCGGGATGTACGAAAATTTGGTACCATGCACTTATATAAGAAAGGCGAGGAATTTGTAAAGCCACCATTAGTAGATCTTGGACCCGAACCATTTTCCGAGAATTTTACTAAACAGTATTTGAAAAAGTGTTTGTCCAAAACCAGTAGAAAAATAAAACCAGCATTGCTAGACCAAACTATTTTGGTGGGCTTGGGCAATATTTACGTCGACGAAGCCTTGTTTCGGGCGGGGATACACCCAGAACGATTAGCAAGCTCGTTAACCGACAAAGAAATTACCAGGCTTCATAAAGAGATTGTCGATACTTTGGGGGAGGCGGTCAAAAAAGGCGGCAGTACCATTCGCTCTTATGTGAACTCCCAAGGAGAAATCGGTATGTTTCAGCTTGAGCTATATGCCTATGGACGAGAAGGCGAGGCATGCAAAAAATGCGGCACTCCACTTGAAAAAATCAAAGTTGGTGGTCGTGGCACTCATTTTTGCCCTAACTGCCAAAAAATAACTGAATAGAAATTCTAGTGATAAGACAAAGAGCGAGTATCGTGAAAGAACAAATGAATAACAAAGGATGGGCTCCTGCCATATACTATCTTAGTGATTTTGGAGGAAGGAGCCTTTAGACTATGGGTCAGATGTTCTCACTACTGATACTTGCATTTGCTCTTAGTATTGATAGCTTTAGCGTTGGATTCACTTATGGGTTAAGAAAAATGGTCATGCCAATCAAATCCGTGCTTATTATCGCTGCCTGTTCAGCTATTTCGCTGTTGATTGCTGTATCCATCGGCCACGGCCTGGCAAAAGTGATTTCGCCGGAGCTGACAAGCAAATTAGGTGGATTTCTGTTAATTTGTATTGGAGCCGTTGTTCTGTATCAATTTTTCCGGCCGGAGAAAGAAAAAGAACAGCTTGACCAGGAAACAACCATTGTTAACTTTGAAATCCGTTCATTGGGGCTGGCTATCAATATATTAAAAAAACCAATGTCTGCCGATTTTGACCACTCTGGCACGATTACTGGCATTGAGGCATTCATGTTGGGCTTTGCTTTATCACTGGATGCATTTGGGGCAGGGATTGGTGCGGCCATGTTGGGATTTGCTCCCGTTCATTTAGCTTTAGCATCCGCGATAATGAGTTCACTATTTGTTATGTTTGGCATTAAAACCGGAAGTTACTTTCATAGGTTCAACTGGATTCAACGTTTTTCGTTCCTACCGGGAATTTTATTGATTATGATTGGTATCTGGAAACTATAATGGATGAAGAAAGGAATAACAAATGACACTTGTAATCGGATTAACAGGCGGTATTGCCAGTGGAAAAAGTACAGTATCCAATATGTTCAAAGAAATAGGAATAACCGTAATTGATGCAGATGTTGAAGCGCGCCTGGCCGTACAACAAGGGGAGCCTGCCTACAAACAGATTATTGCCGAATTTGGGGAAGAGATTTTATTAGCAGATGGCGAGATTGATAGACCTAAATTAGGGTCAATTATTTTCCATGATTTCGAAAAAAGACAGCGCCTAAATGAAATCACCCACCCTGAGGTTCGTAAGCGTATGGTACAAAAAATGCAAGTAGCGGCTCTGAATCAAGAAAAGGCTGTTGTTTTAGATATTCCGTTACTATTTGAAAGCAAATTAACCTATATGGTTGAAAAAACCATACTCGTATATGTTAATTTGGAAACCCAGCTAAAACGATTGATGGACCGAAATCAATTATCTGAGGAGGAGGCTCGAGCGAGAATCCTGTCACAAATGCCTTTGTCTGAAAAAGTAAAACTAGCCGATGCAGTAATCGACAATACAAGCACAATCGATTCATCCAAACAGCAACTACTAGCCATTTTACAGGACTGGGGAGTTAATGATAAATAGACTGAGCATGAAGAGGGAGCATCCCTCTTTTTTTTTATTTCTTAGGATTTGTTAAACGATCATGTTGATTTTATTAACTCTGTTGATTGAAGCGGAAATCAACAGCCAAATTTTACAGAGATTTTTATTATAAAATTCTAAAAAGTAAAATTTTAAAATGTGTGTTTTATTTATCACAATTCCTTTGTAATATGTTATACTAATTACAACAATGAGTGTTAAAAGTATAACACTAATCCGGAAGGGGCTGTAAAATGAAGGCGCGCATTGCAATAAATGGTTTTGGAAGAATAGGGCGAATGGTCTTTCGGCAGGCAATACTCGAAAAAAAGCTGGATGTAATAGCCATCAATGCAAGCTATCCGTCGGAAACGTTAGCTCATTTGATAAAATATGATACGATTCATGGAAAATTCCACGGGGAAGTTATCCCATTAGATAATGAATTGCTGGTAAACGGAAGACGAATAAAATTATTAAATGAACGTGACCCGAAACTGTTGCCTTGGCGGGAACTAGGTGTTGATATTGTAATTGAAGCAACTGGTAAATTTAATAGCAGAGAAAAAGCGATGCTGCATCTTGAAGCAGGAGCGAAAAAGGTAATTCTGACGGCACCAGGGAAAAATGAGGATGTTACCATCGTAATGGGTGTAAATGAAGACACATTGAATATTGAACAGCATGACATCATTTCCAATGCATCTTGTACGACGAACTGTCTAGCCCCAGTTGCCAAGGTGTTAGATGACAAATTTGGAATCGAAAGCGGTCTAATGACGACCATCCATTCCTATACAAATGACCAAAAAAATATTGATAACCCACATAAGGATTTACGAAGAGCGCGTGCCTGCGGACAATCGATTATTCCAACCACTACAGGTGCAGCAAAAGCCATCTCGCTAGTCCTCCCGCAATTGAAGGGGAAGCTGCATGGAATTTCATTAAGGGTTCCAACTCCAAATGTATCGCTGGTTGATTTAGTCGTCGATTTAAAACAGGATGTAACAGTCGAACAAGTTAATCATGCGTTCATGGAGGCGAAAAACGGACCATTAAAAGGGATTTTGGATATTACGTTGGAACCGCTTGTTTCAGTTGACTTTAACACAAATGACCATTCGGCCATCATAGATGGTCTTTCCACTATGGTGATGGGCACCAGAAAGGTAAAAGTACTAGCTTGGTATGACAATGAATGGGGATATTCTTCCCGTGTAGTCGATCTCAGTCTGCATGTTGCCGAGGCAATGGCGAAAATGGCTGAAGTAAAAGCTGGGTAAGGATTTCTAAAAGCAAATATCGTTAATAGTTCTTTAACTTAATAGTTTCTGTGATATAATATTGTTATTTAAGAGGTGTATCTTCAATACACCTCTTTTTATATTTCGAGGATTATGTTATAGAATAAAAGTAATAAATAGTTTTTGGAGGAGATATGATGGCCAATTTGTTCACCCGGTATAGAAGGTCGATTGAAACCTCAGACCGGCAATCTGATGATTCCTTAAAGACACATTATTATAAAACAAGAGCCAGCCAAATGCTGGACACAGTAGAAAAGATGTTTAAAGAGGATGCGGACTGCCAAATTAAAACCGTATCAAAGGACCATGGTGAAATTGCTGTTGAATTGAAAAAACCCTTTCCTTGCTTTCTTATAGCAACGGTTATCCAATCCAAGCCATTGGAAACAGCCGTTGATTTTCATATTTCAACAGAGCGAATTTCCCTGACTGGTGCATTTCCTGCCTTAAAGAAGCGCATCAACGCTTACTATGACAGGATGGCTAAGTTACATACCGAAATAAAACCCAATAAAAACTAACCAGCATCTACTTGTGTATCGAATCTCTTTTATATAAGATAATAGTAGGATAATGGATAGTGGATCGGATTCGTTTAGATTTGGAGTTGAGTTGCCCATGAAATGCCCTTCATGTCAGCATTATGGTACACGTGTACTGGATTCCCGGCCGGTAGATGAAGGACGAGCGACCAGAAGAAGGCGTGAATGCGAAGAATGCGGATATCGCTTTACGACTTTTGAAAAGATTGAAGAGATTCCTTTAATAGTGGTTAAAAAAGAAGGAACCAGGGAGGAATTCAGTCGCGATAAAATCCTCCGTGGCTTGATTAAAGCCTGTGAAAAACGGCCAGTTGCTTTAAAGGAATTAGAGGATATTACCCATGGTGTCGAAAAAGACTTGCGCAGCCAGGGGATATCTGAGATTAAAAGTGAGGCCATCGGTGAAATGGTCATGGACAGGCTAGCGAAAGTGGACGAAGTCGCATACGTACGTTTTGCCTCCGTTTACCGTCAATTTAAGGATATTAACGTATTTATTGATGAATTAAAAGAATTGATTAAAAAAGAGAATTCATAGAGCCAAATGGTCTTTGGCTCTTTTTACAATTATCGTGAAAGGTCTGAAAACATATGGCGCAGCATTGGCAGGATATTCTTCCGATCGACCGTTATATTGTAACAGCTAATGGGCTGCTGCATGATTATGACCGTAAAGTACTGACGTTTTTATATCAGCCGTTAATTGGATCTGCCTGTCACAGCTTATATATGACTCTTTGGGCAGAACTTGAGGAAAATCGCCTATGGTCAGAATCCTCAACCCATCATTTATTAATGAATCTGTTAGATCTGAATTTGAAGGACATCTATCAGGCGCGGTTAAAGCTCGAAGGGATTGGGCTGTTAAAAACGTATGTCAAAGTCATAGACGGAGAACGTTCATTTATATACGAACTGCTGCCGCCTTTAAATCCTGAGCAGTTTTTTTTAGATGGAATGTTAAACATTTACTTATATCGCAAAATCGGCAAAAAGCATTTTGCCCGGTTGAAGCGGTTTTTCACTGACCAACAGCTTCCCCATGATCAAGGGTATCAGGACGTAACCAAGGCTTTTCAGGATGTGTTTACTTCAGGCACACCCGAAAATCTACACTATCTGCAGGACTTATCGGTAGAGCTGGACAGCGAAGAGAGTGAACAGTTCATTGGTCGACATGATCAGAAAGGAATTTCTCTCGAGGGCTATACCTTTGATTTTGACCTTTTGTTGGCAGGGCTGCATGAATCTCTTGTGCCAAGGAAGGCCATTAATCAGAAGGTAAAAGAGGTTATCAGCAAATTGGCGTTCCTTTATCATATTGATGCCATCCAAATGAAAAAACTGATTATGGATGCGCTGAATGAGCATGATGAGATTGACGTAGAGCAATTGCGTAAGGCAGCAAGGAATTGGTATCAATTTGAAAATTACGACCAGCTTCCAAGCCTAATTGACCGCACTCAGCCGGAGGCTCATAAACAGCAACGGGAAAAACCAAAAACAAAAGATGAACAATTAATTCTGTACTTTGAAACGGTATCGCCCTTAAAGGTGTTAAGGGATTTATCCGTCGGTGGTGAGCCGTCAGCCTCCGAAATTAAAATTGTCGAAGAAGTGATGATTAATCAAAAGCTGTTACCGGGTGTTATAAATGTCCTGATTTGGTATGTTATGCTGATTAACGATATGAAATTTACGAAGGCCTATGTTGAGTCTATTGCCAGCCAATGGGCCAGAAAGCAATTAAGAACGGTGAAAGAATCGATGGAATTTGCCAGAACACAGTATAAAAATAAAACCACGAAAACGTCAGGGAAATCTTTCAATAAGAAACCGACACGTACGGAGTTTCTCCCTGATTGGTTTAATGATGAACAGCCAGCAAAAGACGATCATAATCAAGAAGTGGCAAAAACATCTGATATAGAAGCCAAAAAGCGAGAAATTGAAGAAATGCTAAAGGCATTCGATGATTAGGATGGTGAAGGTATGGAACGAATTAACCAAACATTAAAGCGATTAGCCTCAAGCGAAAATTTCCAAAAACGATATGAAAGAATCCGCCAGGAAACTTTATCACATCCTGACATCAAGGCTTTTATTCAAAAGAATCAAGAGAATATAACAGAAGAAATCATTGAAAAAAGCTTAAACAAGCTCTATGAGTATATCAATCAGAGCAAGGAATGTGATAAATGTGAGTGCCTCGAATCCTGCATCAATATGATGAAAGGCTATCAGCCGGAATTAGTTTTAACAAGAAACGCCATTGATGTAACTTACGAGCGCTGTCCGCGTAAAGTACTGGATGACGAACGGCGCAAAAATGAAAAACTAATTAAAAGCCTGCATGTTCCTAAAGATATTCTAAGCGCAACGTTTGAAGACTTCGAACATGATGCTGAGCGAATTGATGCGGTGCAAAAAGCGGCGCTTTTCCTGAATAATTATGACCAGGGCAAAACAACTAAGGGATTGTATTTTTATGGAAAGTTTGGAGTTGGAAAGTCTTATCTACTAGGTGCGATTGCCAACAGACTGGCCAAAAAACAAATATCATCGATGATTGTGTATGTTCCGGAATTGCTGCGCGAAATGAAAAGCGCCATCGCCGATTCCACATTAAGCGAAAAAATTGAAGCGTTAAAAACCGAACCAGTTTTAATGTTGGACGACATTGGAGCTGAGGCCGTTTCCAGTTGGACAAGGGATGAGGTGTTAGGACCTATTCTCCAATATCGGATGCTGGAAAATCTGCCAACCTTTTTCACGTCGAACTTTGACTTTCAAGGCCTGGAACATCATTTGGCCTATAGTCAGCGAGGCGAAGAGGAAAAGGTCAAAGCACGCCGGATTATGGAACGAATCCGTGCCTTAAGTGAGCCTGTGTTAGTATCTGGTCCTAACCGGAGGCGATAATTGAATATTTATGATCAGTTCAGGATGATTCCCGTGGGAACATCCTCTTTTTTATGGAATCATCCGTTCTGGCAACTTCTATTTTGGTCAAGTTCCCCATATACATTAAAACAAGAGACTCGGTTAAAGGGGGGATTTGGTTGGTTGAAATCATCTTCCAAAATAGAACAGATGCAATTAAGTGTTATGACCATTTATGGAAGTGTTTAATGCATGTTCCAGACATGAAGAATATTCTTCTTTTAGAAGATCGATATAGAGTAAAAATTCAAGATAGCCTGATTTCAGAAAACGTCCTAGAATATGTAAAGGTAGGATTTTATCAGTTCATTACCACAGTGAAACGGGATGATTGGTTTCATGAAATACTAAGTAATCAATTTTACTATAAGGATACCGAAGAGCAGCAGCAAATCTTAGAAATCCTTTATTCCATTCTTGAAGGCCAGCGGGAGGATCTGTCTGTGTTTATCAAGGATACGAATGAAGACCCAAAAATTAAAGAAGCGATTGAGCAAATATTCCATGATCAAGTGTCGTTTTCCTTTGACTCGTTTGTTAAGTTTCGCTTGCGCTCTTATCTGCAGTACCTGGAGAGGTATGTGGAAGTTTCGATTGATGAGTATAAGATGGAGCAGGAATATCAGATGTTTGTGCAAATGTTAAGGGATTTTTTAGTGGGCCGTGCGCCAAAAACGGACATCCTTTATTTATTGCTGGATGAAGAAATAACGTTTTATAATAAGCAATTTGACGAGATAAAAAGAAGTGAATTGACAAAAATGATTGATCGGAAATTGCTGGTTAATCACCCGATATATGTGGATTCTGCTACGATTGCTCCTTTGTTGTCGCTAGCCCCAATCACTATTTACATTTATACAAAAGACAAAGATGCCCCATTGGTTAGGACCATCCAAAATATTTTTGAGGAACGGGTCATCATTAAACCCTATCAATCCCTTCGTGATCTAGAACAGTTCGGAGGCTATATAGACGGTAAATCTGAACAGCACGGCTCCTGAATGAATAAACTAACGATTTAGGCGTGAGGTCCTTGATTTTTGAAAATAAACTGATTATAATAACGTACATAGTCAACAATGCAAATGCAGTATGCAAAACAGGATGCTAATGCATGACAAAAAAATGATTATAACAAGTTATGAGAAGGACAACAGTATTTTTTTACGGATCATAGAGAGGGAGGTCATGGCTGCAAGCTTCCTATCACGAAAAAGATACTTACCGCCTTTAAACTTCAGCAGTGAACACTACCTTTGGGAAGTTAGTAATTGTTGACGGCAGCAGCCGTTATCTGACCTAAAGTCATTTTGGATCCATTGTGTACAAAATGAAAAATTGGGTGGAACCACGTGTTAATTCAAACTCGTCCCTTTCTTCTAGGGACGGGTTTTTTATTTTATTGGTTGTGTTAAACTTGGTTGTTGATTTCCGCTCCAGGCGTTTCGCTTTCCGCGGGCGTGCCGGGGAGCCTCCTCGGCGATGAAATTGCCTGCGGGGTCTCCCCAGCCCCGTACTCCTTTCGCTTTCCGCGGGCGTGCCGGGGAGCCTCCTCGGCGATGAAATTGCCTGCGGGGTCTCCCCAGCCCCGTACTCCCGCAGGACTCTGAATTACATCCTTGAATAGGCCCACGCACGAAGAAAATGCGAAAGCATTTTCGAGGAGTCTTCGCGCCTTCCGCTCCAATCAACTGGTTAAAATCAACAATAGCCTTTAACACAGCCATTTTATTAAAGGAGGAAAAAGATATGTCAGACGTTGTCAAAATTACGTTTCCTGATGGAGCAGTGAAGGAGTTTCCACAAGGAACAACAACCGAAGATATCGCCGCATCCATTAGCCCAGGCCTAAAGAAAAAGGCCATTGCGGGCAAATTAAATGGAAGTTTAGTCGACCTTCGCCGTCCGCTTTTTGAAGACGGTTCAATAGAAATCGTTACACCAGATTCTAAAGATGCATTAGAGGTATTGCGCCACAGCACAGCCCACTTAATGGCTCAAGCAGTGAAACGCCTATATCCTAATACAAAATTGGGCGTTGGGCCTGTTATTGAAGGCGGCTTTTACTATGACATGGATTTCGAGGAATCGTTGACTCCAGAAGACCTGCCGAAGATTGAAAAAGAAATGGCGAAAATCGTCAATGAGAATCTTGAAATTGTCCGCAAGGAAGTCAGCAGGGACGAAGCAGTCCAGTTATATAAAGAGGTAGGCGACCCTTATAAGGTTGAGCTTGTCGAAGCGATTCCAGCAGGTGAAACGGTAACCATTTATGAGCAAGGAGAATTTTTTGACCTTTGCCGCGGTATCCATGTCCCATCAACTGGAAAAATCAAAGAATTTAAATTATTGAGCATTGCCGGTGCCTATTGGCGTGGGAACAGCGATAATAAAATGCTTCAACGCGTGTACGGCACAGCCTTTTTCAAAAAAGAGGACTTGGCCGAACATCTTCGTATGTTAGAAGAAGCCAAAGAGCGCGACCATCGCAAGCTGGGAAAAGAGCTAAACCTGTTTACCAATTCCAAAGAAATAGGACAAGGCCTGCCGTTGTGGCTGCCAAAAGGGGCAACCATCCGCCGCACCATTGAGCGCTATATTGTCGATAAAGAAGTCAGCTTAGGCTATGACCATGTTTACACACCAATCATGGCCAATGTCGAGCTATATAAAACTTCTGGTCACTGGGATCATTACCATGAAGATATGTTCCCGGTTATGGACATGGACAACGAACAATTGGTGCTTCGTCCGATGAACTGTCCGCACCATATGATGGTTTATAAAAACGCTATTCACAGCTATCGTGAACTTCCAATCAGGATTGCGGAACTTGGAACGATGCACCGCTATGAAATGTCTGGAGCATTATCCGGCCTGCAGCGTGTCCGTGGAATGACGTTGAATGATGCCCATATTTTTGTCCGTCCGGATCAAATTAAGGAAGAATTCCAACGTGTTGTCAATCTGATTTTGGATGTATATAAAGACTTTGATATTACGGATTATTCATTCCGATTATCTTACCGTGATCCACAGGATAAGGAAAAATATTTTGACGATGATGCGATGTGGGAAAAAGCACAAAGCATGTTAAAAGAAGCGATGGACGACCTTGGCCTTGAATATTTCGAAGCCGAAGGAGAAGCTGCCTTCTATGGTCCAAAGCTGGATGTCCAAGTTAGAACAGCAATAGGAAAAGAAGAAACGCTGTCCACGGTTCAATTAGACTTCTTGCTGCCAGAACGGTTTGACTTAACTTATGTTGGGGAAGACGGTAAGCAGCATCGTCCGGTTGTTGTCCACCGCGGCGTTGTTTCGACGATGGAACGTTTTGTAGCCTATCTGATTGAAGAATACAAAGGGGCATTCCCAACTTGGCTGGCACCAGTGCAAGTTCAAGTCATTCCTGTTTCTCCTGATGCACACTATGATTATGCGAGAAAAGTTCAGGAGCAATTGAAAGCCGCTGGTTTCCGTGTCGAATTAGACGGCCGCGATGAAAAAATCGGCTATAAGATCCGCGAAGCACAAATGCAAAAAATTCCATATATGCTGGTTGTTGGTGACAAAGAAGTGGCTGAAAATGCTGTTAATGTCCGCAAATATGGCGAACAAAAGTCAGAAACGCTGGCATTTGAAGAGTTTCTTGCTGTTCTTAAAGCGGAAGTTACAAGAAACTAAAACACTGAGGGCTCATCGTGGCCCTCAGTTGTTTTTTAATTAAATCTATTGAATAATCGATTGTTTTTTGTTACAATAATTTTCGTTGTCGTCAAAGAAAAGTTTATTTGACATCTTATCTTTGCTTATGTTATAGTTACAAAGGTATTAAAACTGAATACTAAGTTTTGGGAAAGAAGAAGCACCCGCTTCTCACCTGATTTGACGCGTTTCGCAGTTGACAGGTATTACGTGGACTTAAATAGTTACTTAAACTATGTTTCGTAAAGTGTGGGTGGTTTCATCCGCACTTTTTTAATTGGCTTCTCTGCTGGAACTTATGATTCTGTTATTCTAAAACCGTATCATGAATCAGGTTTTAAAGGGGCGAATTGGTGATTCTTGTCCCTGGCAAAAGTATTCTTGATAAAACCTTGGAGGTGGCTAACTATTAGCAAAGACATGTTGGTAAATGAGGGTATTCGCGCTCGTGAAGTTCGCTTGATTGATCAAAACGGGGAACAATTAGGGATTAAATCGAAAAACGAAGCGTTGGAAATCGCCGGACGAGTGAATCTTGATTTAGTGCTGGTTGCACCAAATGCAAAACCTCCGGTAGCCCGGATTATGGATTATGGTAAGTTTAAATTCGAGCAGCAAAAGAAAGACAAAGAAGCTCGTAAAAACCAAAAAATCATCACTACGAAAGAAGTTCGCCTGAGCCCAACCATTGATGAGCATGACTTTAATACAAAGCTGCGTAATGCCATTAAATTCTTGGAAAAAGGCGACAAGGTGAAAGCTTCTATCCGATTTAAAGGACGGGCGATTACCCATAAAGAAATCGGTCAAAAAGTATTGGACCGTTTTGCTAGTGAGTGCAAAGAAGTAGCAACAATTGAGTCTCATCCTAAAATGGATGGCCGCAGTATGTTCCTAGTCTTAGCACCTAAAATTGAAAAGTAATAAGGAGGATATCCCAATGCCAAAAATGAAAACTCACCGCGGCGCTGCAAAGCGTTTCAAAAAAACTGGAACTGGTCAATTAAAGCGTGACCATGCTTATACAAGCCACTTATTTGCTAACAAGTCAACGAAAGCAAAGCGTAAGCTTCGCAAATCTGGCCTAGTTTCAAAAGGCGACTTCAAACGTATTCACCAAATGCTTGACAACATTAAATAATCTCGATTGATCGATTTATTATAGGAGGGAAATTACATGCCACGTGTAAAAGGCGGTACTGTTACTCGCAAACGTCGTAAAAAAGTTCTTAAATTAGCTAAAGGTTATTACGGTTCTAAACATACATTATACAAAGTTGCTAACCAACAGGTTATGAAATCATTACAATATGCTTTCCGTGACCGTCGTCAGGTTAAGCGCGATTTCCGCAAACTTTGGATTACTCGTATCAATGCAGCTGCACGCATCAACGGTCTTTCTTACAGCCGTTTAATGCATGGCTTAAAGCTTGCTGGTATCGAAGTAAACCGCAAAATGCTTGCTGAATTAGCAGTTAGCGATGCAGCAGCATTCACTCAATTAGCAGACACTGCTAAACAACAATTAAGCAAATAATAGAACAAGTGCCATTCTCGATTTCTGAGGATGGCTCTTTTGCTATAAAGGGGAAACTACAATGGATGGCAGGACATATTTGGTACTATTTTTTGCTGTAATGAACTTAATCGGTATAATCATAATGGGAGTGGACAAGCAGCGGGCGAAGCGGCACCAGTTTCGTATAAGTGAACGGACCCTCTGGTTGGTGGCCATTTTTGGCGGAGCAATTGGATCAACGGCCGGAATGCGATATTTTCACCATAAAACCAAGCATGTTCAATTTAAATGGGGATTTCCAATCTTGGCACTGGTAGAATTGGTCATTTATTTAAAAATATTTTTCTAATAAGGGAGCGGATGAATCATGAATCTTACAAAACTTTTTGGCATGCAACAAGCATTGGATCAACATATAGAAGAAAAGCATCAATTGCAGGAAAGTGATCTGTTTTCCCGAAAGGTTTTGGCACTATTAGTCGAGGTTGGTGAACTCGCTAATGAAACCAAATGTTTTAAATTCTGGAGCGTTAAGCCATCATCCCCAAAGGACGTAATCTTAGAGGAATTTGTCGATGGAGTCCATTTTATTTTGTCGCTTGGAATTGAATGCGGGTTTGACCGGAAGAATTTTGAAGTTAACGCTTTAGCGTCTTCGAAAGACGTGACAGAGCAATTCTTATATCTATATAAAACGATTAATGACTTTCAGCAATCCAAGAGTTTCGAGGACTATGTAACAGTAATGGGAACTTATTTGCAACTAGGTACATTATTAGAAATAAGTGAAACCGAAATGGAACAGGCATATTTTGCAAAAAATGAAGTAAATTATCAGAGACAAGCCAACAATTATTAATGGTTTTAAATTTGTTGGTTGTTTGAAAGATTCTGTATAATATAGGGTGTAGTTTTGATTTTACCTGAAGGGGGCCGGAAAATGGCTAAACTTGATGAGACATTAACGATGCTGAAGGATTTAACGGATGCAAAAGGCATTCCTGGCAACGAGCGCGAAGTTCGCGAAGTCATGAAAAAATACATAACTCCATATGCTGATGAAATCACAACCGATGGACTTGGCAGTTTAATCGCAAAAAAAGTAGGAAAAGCAGACGGTCCTAAAATTATGGTGGCAGGCCATATGGACGAAGTAGGTTTTATGATTACTCAAATCGACGATAAAGGGTTCCTGCGCTTTCAAACGGTCGGTGGCTGGTGGGGACAGGTTATGCTCGCCCAACGTGTCACAGTTGTAACCAGAAAAGGAGAGGTAACGGGTATTATCGGCTCCAAACCGCCCCACGTCCTGTCTGCTGAAGCACGCAAGAAGCCAATCGATATCAAAGACATGTTTATTGATATCGGCGCGTCCAGCCGCGAAGAAGCCCAAGAGTGGGGAGTACGTCCAGGAGACATGGTCGTGCCATACTTTGAATTTACGGTCATGAACAATGAAAAGATGCTGCTGGCAAAAGCTTGGGATAACCGCATCGGCTGTGCCATCGCCATCGATGTGTTAAAGCAGCTGCAAGGTGTCGACCATCCAAACGTAGTATACGGTGTCGGAAACGTACAAGAGGAAGTCGGCTTACGCGGTGCCAAAACATCCACGCATAAAATTGAGCCGGATATCGGCTTTGCGGTTGACGTCGGTATTGCCGGAGATACTCCTGGAATTACCGAAAAAGAAGCGATGAGTAAAATGGGCAAGGGCCCGCAAATCGTTGTTTATGATGCTTCAATGGTGGCTCATAAAGGGTTGCGTGATTTTGTTACGGATACAGCAGACGAATTGAATATCCCTTATCAGTTTGAATCAATCCCTGGCGGTGGTACCGATGCCGGTTCGATTCATTTAACCCATAATGGGGTACCTGCACTTGCCATCACCATTGCCACTCGTTATATTCATTCACATGCTGCAATCCTACACCGTGATGATTACGAGAATGCTGTCAAGCTGATTGTCGAAGTGATTAAACGGTTAGATCGCGAAACAGTTGATAAAATTATTTTTGAATAAAAGAAACGAACCCCGGCAGACTGTTGCCGGGGCTTTTTTTGTTTTGTTTTGGCGATTCGCAAATAAAAATGGGAAATTCGCAAATAAAGCAAGGAAATTCGCAAATAGAATAGCAATTTTCGCAAATAAACAGCAAAAATTCGCAAATAAAACACGTCTCACCTTGAAGACGTTTATATAATAAAAAAAAGCCGGCGCGTAATAAAATTTTTGCCGGCTTTTAATTCATTTTTATTGTTTTAACCCGTTTTCAAGCGTATTCAACATGTCTTTTTTCTCATTCTCAGAAGCATTGTTCCAAATGACTTCGAACAAAACGCCCAAGCCAGGAAGCATTTTTTCTTCCCCGCTCTGAATAGCATCCACAATGGTATCTTCTAATTGATCTTGCGTATCATTGGCTACATTATGAATAACAGCTTTTCGCAAATTTAAGTTCATGAAGCACACTCCTTTTTTTGCTCTTTACCCTATTAGCATGACTAATTTTGGATTTTATATGTATTTTCGATATAATAAAAAAATCAAAAGTTTATTTTAAAGGGGAAAAAGCCTTGAAGTATATACAATCCATCCAAAATCCGCAGGTAAAGCAATGGAAAAAGCTGCAGACTAAAAAAGAGCGGGACCGTTCCAGCACCTTTCTCGTAGAAGGATTTCATCTGGTGGAGGAAGCCTTAAAACAAGACGAGCTTGTTGTCGAAATCATCGTTTCTGAAAAAATTGGTGTTCCTCCGCGTCTAGATAGTGGCGACACGCCGATAGTAATGGTCACTGAAGAAATATCCGACGCTTTAACAGATACAGAAGCACCGCAAGGAATTTACGCCGTGTGCCGTCAACCTGACTTTGGCAAGTCCTTGGAACAGGCCAAAACGTTTCTATTTATCGATGCCGTTCAAGACCCAGGTAATCTCGGCACGATGATTCGTACTGCTGATGCGGCAGGTATGGATGCGGTCATAGTTGGCCGCGGCAGTGTAGATGTTTACAATTCCAAGGTGCTGCGGTCCGCACAGGGCAGCCATTTTCATCTGCCTATCATTAGAGACGACCTTAATGAATGGATCAATAAACTTGCAGCCAGAAACATACCAGTTTACGGAACAGCGCTCGAAGGTGCATCTGTTTATAAAGAAATTTCACCAAGCGATTCCTTTGCTCTCATCGTCGGAAACGAAGGAAATGGCATCAGCCAAGAACTGCTTGCCACAACAACTGCTAACCTATATATCCCGATTTACGGAAAGAGTGAATCTCTAAATGTGGCCGTTGCTGCCGGAATTCTTTTATATTATTTAAAAAAATAGGCGAAAACAGGTTTGAAACATAGGGAAAAGTGGTATATAATATTGAACAATGTTATAACGAATCGACCATGACGGAGAAAAGTAACTTGTCATTCGGCCATATTAGGGAGAAAATGCCTTGACTGAAAGCATTTTTATGGATGAAGCAAGCGAAGTTCACCTCCAGAGTTGGCATCGGGACCACGTTAAAGTGCAAGCTTTATCGTGTAAAGATGTACCGGCACAGCCGTTATCCGAATGAAGCGAACACATATACATAGCATGTGTTTACAAGGGTGGTACCGCGAATGATAACCTCGTCCCTTTTCAGGGATGGGGTTTTTTTGTTTTTTAAAGCCTAGGTACATATTGAATACAAAGAAGGAGGAAATAGCATGCAAGAACGTTTAAAAGAGCTTCAGGCAGAAGCAATCCAAAAAGTGGATCAGTCTGCCGGCTTAAAGGAATTAAATGACATCCGTGTTGCTTACTTAGGTAAAAAAGGACCGATTACCGAGGTATTAAGAGGAATGGGCAAACTTTCGGCAGAGGAGCGTCCGGTAATCGGAGCACTTGCCAATGAAGTCCGCGAAGCGATTGCTGCGAAAATTGAAGCAAAACAATCCGCTCTTGAAGAAGCAGCCGTTCAAGAAAAATTGGCTGCTGAAAGCATTGATGTGACGCTGCCAGGGCGACCTGTCAAGGCAGGCAATCATCATCCATTAACAAAAATCATTGAAGAAATTGAAGATTTATTTATCGGTATGGGTTATGAAATTGCCGAAGGTCCAGAGGTGGAGCAGGATTACTACAATTTTGAAGCATTGAACCTGCCAAAAGGTCATCCTGCACGTGATATGCAAGACTCATTTTATATTACCGAAGAAATTTTGCTTCGCACTCATACTTCGCCTGTGCAAGCACGGACGATGGAAAAGCATCAAGGCAAAGGCCCTATCAAAATTATCTGCCCGGGCAAGGTGTACCGCCGCGATAACGATGATGCGACTCACTCACACCAGTTTATGCAGATTGAAGGGTTAGTCGTTGGAGAAAACATCCGCATGAGCGACTTAAAAGGTACGCTAAACGTATTTGCTAAGAAAATGTTCGGTGAAGACCGGGAAATCCGTTTGCGTCCAAGTTTCTTCCCATTCACGGAGCCATCAGTAGAAATGGATATTTCCTGTAAAATGTGCGGCGGCCATGGCTGCAATGTCTGCAAACATACAGGCTGGATTGAAATTCTTGGCGCTGGCATGGTTCATCCAAATGTATTGGAAATGGCTGGCTATGATTCAAAAAAATATACTGGATTTGCGTTCGGAATGGGACCAGAGCGGATTGCCATGCTGAAATACGGCGTTGACGATATCCGTCATTTCTATACAAACGATGTTCGGTTTTTAAATCAATTTGCAATTGAGGAATAGGAGGTAAACCAAAATGTTTGTTTCATATAAATGGCTTCAGGAGTATGTCGATTTATCCGGAGTAACTCCAGCTGAATTGGCCGAAAAAATCACAAAAAGTGGTATTGAAGTTGAAGGGGTAGAAATCCTCAACGAAGGAATTAAAAATGTGGTAGTGGGTTATGTCGTTGAACGTGAACAACACCCAAACGCTACAAAATTAAATAAATGTTTGGTGGATATCGGTGAAGGTGAGCCAGTCCAAATCATTTGTGGTGCCCCCAATGTCGATAAAGGCCAAAAAGTGGCTGTTGCCAAGGTAGGTGCCAGACTCCCAGGTGGTGTAAAAATTAAACGGGCCAAGCTTCGTGGTGAGGAATCCAATGGGATGATTTGCTCGCTTCAAGAGTTAGGCATTGAAAGTAAATTAATTCAAAAAGAATACTCGGAAGGAATCTTTGTTTTCCCTGCTGATGCAGAAGTGGGGACCGATGCTCTTGATTTATTGGGCCGCGACGATCAAATTTTGGAACTGGGACTTACACCAAACCGCGCTGACTGCCTAAGCATGCTTGGGGTGGCCTATGAAGTAGCGGCAATTCTGGGCAGGGAAGTGAAGCTGCCAGAAACAAATTTAGAATCTGCTGAAGAAAAAGCTTCCGATTACGTGACAGTTACCGTGGAAGCTAAGGAAGACAATCCTTTATATGTAGCGAAAGTCATTAAAAATGTGAAAATTAGTAATTCACCATTATGGATGCAAGCACGGCTAATGTCAGCGGGTATCCGTCCGCATAATAACGTGGTTGATATCACGAACTATATCCTTTTGGAATACGGCCAGCCGCTGCACGCTTTTGACTATGATCGTTTAGGGTCAAAGCAAATTCTGGTCCGCCGGGCTGCCGATGGCGAGAAATTCATTACGCTTGATGATGTGGAACGTACCTTAACTTCTGACCATCTCGTGATCACCAATGGAAAAGAACCGGTTGCCCTTGCTGGAGTCATGGGCGGTGCCAATTCTGAGGTAACTTCCGATACTACAACTGTATTGTTGGAGTCTGCTTATTTTAATGGAGCTACGATTAGAAAGGCTTCCAAAGACCATGGTCTACGAAGTGAGGCTAGTGCCCGTTATGAAAAAGGAATTGACCCGAATCGTGTTCGGCCAGCTGGTGAACGTGCTGCCTACTTAATGGCTAAATATGCCGGCGGTGAAGTGTTAGAAGGCACAGCAGAAGTAGATGTACTGACAGTAGAGCCAGCTGTTGTATCGATCACACTTGAAAAAATTAATCGTGTTCTTGGAACCGACATTCAAATGAAAGAGGTAAAGGACATTTTTGACCGCCTTCAGTTTGATGCAGTGATTGAGGATGATACGATTACCGTGACCGCTCCGACTCGCCGCGGCGACATTAAAATTGAAGAGGATTTAATTGAGGAAGTGGCCCGTCTATTCGGTTATGACAATATTCCATATACGTTGCCAATAGGCTCTACAACTCCAGGTAAATTATCTGAATACCAAAAGAAACGTCGGGTTGTCCGTCAGTTTCTAGAAGGTGCTGGCCTCTATCAAGCTGTAACGTATTCTTTGACTAGCGAACAGAAAGCAGCACAATTTGCCCTAGAAAATCGGGATACGATTCGTTTGGCGATGCCAATGAGCGAGGACCGCAGCGTTCTTCGATTGAGCATTCTGCCGCAGTTGTTGGAAGTATTGAAATATAACAGTGCCCGCCAAAACGACAGCTTGGCAGTTTATGAAACAGGCAATGTCTTTTTAGCCAATGGAACGGATGTGCAGCCGGAAGAAAGCGAGCACCTAGCCGCAGCGATTACCGGATTGTGGCACCACCATTCATGGCAAGGCGAGAAAAAGCCAGTTGACTTTTTCGTAGCCAAAGGGATTCTTGAAGGATTGTTCGATAGACTAGGCTTAACAAACAGAGTGGAGTATGTGCAGGCGCAAGTTGAAGGTATGCACCCTGGACGTACAGCTGAGATTCGATTGAATGGCGCGAAAATCGGCTTTGTCGGCCAAGTTCATCCAAGTGTTCAAAAGGAATTCGATTTAAAAGATACTTACGTATTTGAACTATCTTTAAAAGCTGTATTGAATGAGGAAACGAACGCCCTGCAATATCAATCAATCCCACGGTTTCCTTCGATTACAAGAGACATCGCTCTAGTGGCAGACAAAGAAACAGTGTCTGGCTCTTTGAAATCGATTATTCTTGAAGCAGGCGCACCGCTGCTAAAAGATGCAGAAGTGTTTGACTTATACCAAGGGGACAAGATGGAAGCAGGCAAGAAATCGATTGCGTTCTCACTCAAATATATGGATCCTGAACGTACCCTGACTGACGAAGAAGTGACAAAAGTACATGACCGTGTACTAAACGCTTTAGCAGAAAAAGCTGGGGCAGTGTTACGGGGATAAAATGCAAAAGCCGGCTCTCTTTATTAGAAGAGCCGGCTTTTAATATTCAAAGAAACTTCACAACTACCTATTAATATGAAAAGGATTTTTTTATTATGTTTAGAATTGTTTGGTGTAAAAAGGAAGGAGTGATTATTTTTGATTTTAAAAGAAAGACCTATACCTTATAGAATCCTGATTTTAGAGGCGTTGTTGAGGCGTTTGCCCCTCAATCATGAGAAGTACCAACAAATTAAAGAAGAACTTGGAAGGCGTTATGCCGGTTACATGGGGGAGAAGTCATTGGATTATTACCTCCGATCTCTTCCTAAGGAATTCCTCATTCTCCACGATTTAAACCTTCCCGATGGCGAATATATTTGCCAAATAGACACTCTCCTCTTGACACCTCAATACGCACTAATCATTGACGCAAAAAATATGGCGGGAAAATTAATATTCGATACTGATAATGAACAGTTTATTCAAATGAATAATGGGATTGAAAAAGGTTATCCAGACCCAATTTCCCAAGCAGAGAGACATCAAAAATATGTAATGGCCTTTTTAAAGGAGCATGGTTATCCACCAGTACCAGTTGAATATTTAGTTGTCTTAAGTAATGGATACTCTAATTATGTACTAACAGGGAAAAATTCACATAAAGTTAGGCCGCGCGTGTGCAAGTCCGATGCCTTTGAAAGTAAGTTGAAGTTTTTTGAAAGGATGCACCATGAAATCTGCTTTACCTCTAAGGAATTACGAAAGTTAAGTAGACAACTTATTAAAATGAACACTTTACCGACAATCTATATTTTGAATAAGTATGGAATAAAGCTTGAAGAACTACTACCAGGAGTGTTTTGCCCGTTTTGCTTTTTTCATCCGCTCGTCAGGAAAAAGCAAAGCTGGTATTGCTCTTCATGCCTTAGATATTCAAATGATGCCCATATGTTTGCTTTATTGGATTATTTTCTCCTTATTGAGCCACAAATCAGCAACCAGAAGTTTCGCATGTTTGCCAGATTAGATTCTATTCATGTCGCTGGAAGATTATTGCGTTCTGAACATCTGGCTGGATCCGGATCTAAAAAGCAAAGAGTCTACACTCCAGTGAACTTTCCAAGTGGGTATTGGCAATTACTTTGGAATTCGCAAAAAAAATTAGGGAATTCGCAAATAGGACCCATAAATTCGCAAATAAAAGTCCAAAAATCGCAAATAAACCGTTAAAAATCGCAAATAAAAATAAAAACTACTATTTTCTTAACTAAAAGAAGCGAACTTTGACTTGTCTTGTGGTCCCAATATAATAAATCAGGAATGTAAAAGGCTGCCCAAGTAATAAGAACAATTGGGCAGCCTGTTTTTTTAGTATTTCTTATAAATTGAATCATAAGTTTCCGCCAACTGGAAATCCAGTGCAGTTAGCCCTCCCGCGTGCCAGGAAGTTAACTTTAATGTGATCAACTTATAATCAATCGAGATAAACGGGTGATGGTTTTTCTCCTCAGACAAACGGGCAATTTCATTAACAAAATCGATTCCTTTTATAAACTCCTGGAAACGGTATTTCTTCACAATGAATTTCCCGTCCAGTTTCCAACCAGTCAAAGCCGCCAGCGCCTGGTCCCGCTCATCCTCTGTTAACTTATTCATCTAAACTCCTCCTACCTTCGTTTTTTTGCAGCAATCCCGATTGCTTTTTCTGTATTGGCAAAATGAAGTTTCACATAAGCAGGCAGGACATCTCGGCCTTTTTTTAATATCAGCTTGGCTGCCGCTTCATCCACCTGTGAACCAGCCCCCTTTGGAATTGTAAAGCCAGCTGCTTCACTCATCTTATCGATGTATTGAATAAAAGCATAGCGGGCTAGAATGCTGGCTGCAGCGACTGCCAGATGAATTCCTTCTGCTTTCGTACTAAAATAAATATTTTCATTGGCAATTGCCTTTTGCCCTCTCAAATGCTGAAAATACGTGTCTGGCTGGACAAACTGGTCAACCAGTATGGCATCAGGCTTTTCCGGAGCAATCTTCGCCAGCACATTTAATAGGGCCTGATTATGTAGAATGGCCTTCATTTTCCCTTGAGACATGCCCTTTTTCTGCACCTGATTATATTTTTCATTTTTCAATGTCATGAGGCTGAAGGGGACCACATCTTTGATGACTTTGGCGATTTCAATGATTTTTTGGTCATTTAACTCCTTAGAATCCCGAACCCCGAGCTCCTTCAGTAAAGGGATATTCTCTTTTTTTACATATACGGCAACAACCGTGATTGGGCCGAAGAAGTCACCGGTGCCTACCTCATCTGAACCGATGACCGACATCTGGGCAATGCCTGGGGGGACATTCCCTTTTGCGGCAGATTTCTGTCCGCCAGTTTTTGCAGCAGGTTTGTTCACTCCAGGGCTGGAACTTCCCCATCTCGCTGCCTCTTGTTCAGAATCATTTCCCTGAAACAAAACTTTCCCCGATTTATAGGCCGTAATCATGCAAGCCGGAAGTTTTGCGGCAAAAACACTGCCTGGAGGATTCTTTTCTTTAAGATATTTAGCATAATAGTTTTTCATTTTTTCTATTTGATTCATCGGACATTGTAAAACGACATTACCCAATAATGGCACCACATTTCTCTAGAATTTCTTTTACTTTTCGACTTTTTCTGTTCGTGTTATGATAGAGTGTAGGATTCTCTTGAAAGGAGCCTTTACGTTGACGAATGTACATAGAAACAGAATAAGCGTAGATATTTATGGACAGCAATACATCATTATGGGCAGTGAAAGCCCTAACCATATCCGCCTTGTTGCATCCTTAGTTAACGATAAAATGCGTGAAATCAATTCAAAGAATCCGAACCTGGATGTTAATAAACTAGCTGTATTAACTGCTGTCAATGCAGTCAGTGAGTTTCTGAAAATGAAAGATGAATTGGAACAAGTGAGATTAGAACTCCAAAAAGAAAAGGACTAGTAAACTATGTTAGATTTAGCCATTATTGTTTTTCTTATCGCTGGGATTTTTATTGGGCTAAAAAGAGGCTTTATTCTTCAGCTTGTTCATCTAGTTGGGTTTATTATCGCATATGTGGTAGCATTTTTATACTATGATGAACTCGCTCCCAAACTGATTTTGTGGATTCCATATCCAAACTTTGGTGAGGGAACAGCTTTGAAAATCTTATCTGATTCTGCAAATATGGAAACTGCCTTTTATCGTGCCGTGGCCTTTGTGATTATCTTTTTTGTAGCTAAGGTGGTCTTGCAAATTATTGGTTCCATGTTTGACTTTATTGCCCATTTACCGATTTTGAAGCAGTTGAATCGCTGGGCGGGTGCCATTTTGGGATTCGCTGAAGTTTATTTGATTACATTTATTTTATTATACATTGCCGCCTTAATTCCAATCGAATTTATCCAAGCTCAATTGGATGGTTCCATGGTTTCAAAGGCAATGATCAACTACACCCCAGTTCTTTCTGAGCAAATCAAAACTTGGTGGATGAATCATACAGCTGGTTGAACTTCTCTCTAGCAGAGGAGTTTTTCTTTATGGACGAAAAACGGGTAAACTATAGGGGTGCGAATTTAAAAAGCAGGTGAAGTTTGTGGAGATAACAAAAAAGGAAATCATTCGTTTACTGGAAACCATTGCGATTTATTTAGAATTAAAAGGAGAAAACTCCTTCAAGATATCAGCGTTTCGGAAAGCAGCCAATGCCTTGGAAGCTGATGAACGGGGCTTATTTGAGATAGAGGATTTCACATCCATACCTGGGATTGGCAAAGGGACAGCTGCAGTCATTGAGGAGTACATAAAAGAGGGGACGTCTACCGTACTAAAGGAATTAAAGGAAGAAGTGCCTCCAGGATTAATTCCGTTATTACAGATTCCCGGTTTGGGTGGCAAAAAGATAGCCAAGCTCTATCAGGAGTTAGGAATTGTCGATGTCACAAGCTTAAAGTCAGCCTGTGAAGCCAAACAGGTTCA
Organism: Neobacillus dielmonensis; assembly: GCF_000612665.1. Classification (GTDB taxonomy): domain Bacteria; phylum Bacillota; class Bacilli; order Bacillales; family Cytobacillaceae; genus Neobacillus; species Neobacillus dielmonensis. The sequence continues at coordinate 9,824 of NZ_HG942065.1, read as the reverse complement.
ATCCTTAGCCGGTTTTGGCAAAAAAACGGAAGAGAAAATACTAAGTGCGATTGAAAATATCGGAACAAGACCAGACCGTCTTCCACTGGCGTTTATGCTGCCGCTTGCCGAACAAATCGAAGTAAAACTCTCAGAAATGAAAGATATCGAGCGGTTTTCTCGGGCAGGCAGTTTGCGGAGAATGCGGGAAACGATTAAAGACCTTGATTTTATCATTGCAACCAATAACTATGAATCAGTCCGCGAACAGCTGCTTCAATTGCCTTCGATAAAAGAGGTAATTGGGGCTGGTGATACGAAGGTCTCCTTAACCTTTGCCTTTGATTATGATGTTTCTGTCGATTTTCGGCTCGTCAAACCAAACGAGTTTATTACCACGCTGCACCATTTTACCGGCTCAAAAGATCATAACGTAAAAATGCGGCAGCTGGCCAAGGAACGCGGCGAGAAAATCAGCGAGTATGGTGTTGAAAACGTTGAGACAGGTGAAATTTTGACGTTTTCTTCGGAACAGGAATTCTTTAACCATTTTGGACTCCCGTTTATTCCACCCGAAGTGCGGGAAGACGGTAAAGAGGTTGATACTTTCTCGGAACACGAAGAGTTAATCGAGCTCGGTGACATTAAAGGGGATCTCCATATGCATTCCACCTGGAGCGATGGTGCCCATACGATTGAGGAAATGGCGGAAGCGTGCCGAGCAAGGGGTTACCAATATATGGCGATTACCGACCACTCGCAGTATTTAAAAGTGGCCAACGGTTTAACCCGGGAACGCCTCCTTCAGCAGCGGGAAGAAATAAAACGATTAAATGCCAAATATCATGATTTTGTGATTCTTTCAGGCATTGAGATGGATATTTTACCAGATGGGTCCTTGGACTTTGAAGACGACCTTCTAGCAGAGCTTGATTTTGTGATCGCTTCGATCCATTCCGCATTTACCCAGCCGAAAGAAAAAATTATGGAACGGTTGAAAAATGCGCTTGAAAATGCCCATGTAGATTTAATTGCCCATCCGACGGGCAGAAAAATTGGCCGTCGTGAAGGATATCATGTGGATATCCCGATGCTGATTGAGTTAGCGAAACAAACCAAAACGGCATTAGAATTAAATGCCAACCCTAATAGGCTGGATTTGGCGGCGGAGTATTTGCGTCAGGCTCAGGATGCAGGGGTTAAAATTTTAATCAACACGGATGCACACCGATTGGATACGTTAAAGCATATGGAAATAGGGGTATCAGCGGCGAAAAAAGGCTGGATCAAGAAATCCACAGTGCTTAACGCGTTAGACAAATATGACTTACTGGATTACTTGGCCAATAGGAACCAATAATCAATCTATCCTATAAAGCCGCATCTAACCGACATCAAGGAGGAGGATCCTCGTGCAAGATAGAGTTTTAAAAGTATTAGAATTCACGAAAGTAAGAGAACAGGTGTTAGAGCATGCTGCTTCTTCACTTGGGAGAGAAAAAATAAAAAATTTAGTTCCTTCTTCTGATTTTGAGGAAGTGGTTAAATTGCAAGCGGAAACCGACGAGGCCACGACCGTAGTCCGAATCAAAGGCCATGTCCCGTTAGCTGGTATTCACGATATTCGGGCTCATATCAAACGTTCGGTAATAGGCGGGGTCCTAAGCCCGCATGAACTCGTTCAAATTGCCAGCACAATCCATGCAAGCCGGCAAATGAAACGGTTTATTGAGGAAATTGCCGAGGAACGTACAGAGCTGCCGATATTACTAGAACAAGTGTCCCAAATTATACCGCTCACCGATTTGGAACAAACCATAAAAATGGCAATCGATGAGAGTGGAGAGGTACTAGACGGTGCTAGCGAACTATTACGTTCCTTAAGGCATCAGCTGCGTGCCAATGAAGCGCGGGTCCGGGAAAAGTTGGAGAGCATGATTCGCTCTTCCAGCGCCCAGAAAATGTTATCGGATGCCATCATCACCATCCGCAACGACCGGTTTGTCATTCCTGTAAAACAAGAGTATCGCGGGCATTACGGCGGAATTATCCATGACCAAAGTGCTTCCGGGCAAACCTTATTTATTGAACCGCAAGTGATTGTTCAATTAAATAACCAGCTGCAGGACATTCGGGTCAAAGAACAGGTAGAGATCGAGCGAATTTTGATCGAACTTTCAGCGAAAACAGCTGAGCATGAGAATGAGCTTAAAGTAATTGTGGAAATCATGGCCAATTTAGACTTTATTTTTGCAAAAGCCCGTTACGGCAAAAAAATTAAAGCGTCGAAGCCAGAGATGAACAACGAAGGCAGGATATGCTTGTATAAAGCCAGGCACCCATTAATTCCAATAGATGAGGTCGTGCCAAATGATATCTTAATTGGAAAGGATTATACAACCATTGTCATTACCGGACCAAATACAGGGGGGAAAACGGTCACCTTAAAAACTTTGGGGCTATGTGCCTTAATGGCGCAAGCTGGACTTCAAGTTCCGGCTTTGGACGGATCAGAGCTGGCTGTATTTGGAGAAGTTTATGCGGATATTGGCGACGAGCAGTCAATTGAACAGAGTTTAAGTACGTTTTCTTCGCATATGGTCAATATTGTTGATATTCTAAAAAGAGTAGATTATAACAGCTTGGTGCTATTTGACGAACTTGGCGCCGGGACTGACCCGCAAGAAGGGGCAGCTTTAGCGATATCAATATTGGATGAAGTCCATAATCGTGGAGCACGAGTGGTCGCTACAACTCACTACCCCGAATTAAAGGCCTATGGCTATAATCGGGAAGGCGTTTTAAATGCAAGTGTCGAATTTGATGTGGAAACGCTAAGTCCGACATACAAGCTCCTTTTAGGAGTACCTGGCCGAAGCAATGCATTTGAGATCTCCAAACGGTTGGGCTTAAATGATAAGGTGATTCAGGCTGCACGTTCTCATGTAAGTGAGGATACGAACCAAATTGACAATATGATTGCCTCATTAGAACATAGCAAGCGGCAGGCGGAAACGGAAATGCAAGAAGCCCGTGACTACTTAAAACAAGCGGAGAAATTGCATCATGACCTGCAAAAGCAAATGATTGAGTTTTACGAGAAGAAGGATTCGATGCTGGAAAAAGCAGCAGAAGAAGCAGAAAAATTAGTGGATGATGCTAAACAGGAAGCTGAAAAAGTGATTCGCGACCTTCGGAAAATGCGCACTGAAAAGCATGCGGAAATTAAAGAGCATGAGTTAATTGACGCCAAAAGAAGGCTGGAAGGTGCTGCGCCGGAAATCAAGAAATCAGCCAAGCTCCCTGCCAAGAAAACCAAGCAGCATACCCTCATGCCGGGGGATGAGGTAAAGGTACTTACCTTCGGTCAAAGGGGGGCTCTGGTGGAGCGGGTATCCGACAGCGAATGGCAAGTGCAAATTGGGATATTAAAGATGAAGGTAAAGGAAAAAGATATCGAATATCTTGGCACCCCTAAGCAAACGGAAACAAGGCCTATGGCACTGGTAAAAGGCCGGGAAGATTCCAATGTTAGGCTTGAACTCGATTTGCGTGGAGAACGGTATGAAGATGCCTTAATGAAGGTAGAAAAATATATCGACGATGCCCTGCTCGCCAACTATCCGAGGGTCTCCATTATCCATGGAAAAGGGACCGGCGCGTTAAGGCAGGGAGTACAAGAATATCTAAAGAATCATCGTTCGGTTAAAAGAATTCGTTTTGGTGAAGCGGGAGAGGGCGGTACCGGTGTGACCGTCGTAGAATTTAAATAAAGTCCGGGGAGAAACGACAATGGACCAGTTTTGGGAAAATCAGTATATTCAAATTGCGGCCTATTACAGTGTGGTCATTTTATGCATGGTGGTTTTTTTAGCCATTTTTGAACTCGTGACAAAGTACAAAAATTGGGAAGAAATCAAGAACGGGAATGTGGCCGTTGCCATGGCAACAGGTGGCAAAATTTTTGGGGTGGCCAATATTTTCCGCCACACGATTGAAGCGCATAATTCATTGCTCTTCATGATTGGCTGGGGTGTATACGGTTTTGTACTTTTATTGGCAGGGTATTTCATATTTGAATTTCTTACACCCAAATTTAGAATTGACGAGGAAATTCAAAAAAATAATCGTGCCGTAGGGTTGATATCCATGATTATTTCAATTGGACTGTCCTATGTCATTGGAGCAGGTATTTCATAAGGGGAGAATGCAATTGGAAACATTAGCAAAAGTGCTTTTTGTATTATGCGGTTTGTTTTTACTTGTGGGTATTATATACATGGTTGTTTGGACATAGCAAAAACCGTCGGAGTGATTTACGATTCCGGCGGTTTTTTTGTTAACAGCAAATGGAAACACTATACTATGATAATACCAAAAGATTGCAAAATATTAGTTATACAAAATTTAGGAAGTTTAATTGTTAATTGGTAAATACTGTACTATAATAGTTTTAGTAGTTTGAATTTTTAAAATTATTTACTTGAAAAGGGGGAATACGATGGAGAAGAAACCGTGGTTGAATCAATATCCAAAAGAAATTCCAGCCACACTAACTTATTTAAGGGAGCCTGTTTACCAATTTTTAGAGCGTTCTGCTCAAATGTATCCGGATAAATCGGCCCTGCATTTTATGGGAAAAGAATTATCATTTAAACAGGTTTATCAAGAGGCAGCGAGCGTAGCCGGATACCTGCAGCATATCGGCATTCAAAAAGGCGACCGTGTCGCCATTATGCTGCCTAATTCTCCACAAGCCGTTATCACCTACTTTGGGGTATTAATGGCGGGCGGCATCGTTGTTCAAACAAACCCATTGTACACCGAACGCGAGTTGGAGTACCAAATGAAGGATTCCGGTGCCAAAGCAATTGTGGCAATGGACATTCTCTACCCAAGGGTAATGAAAATCATGCCACAAACAGATCTGCAGCATATTATCGTAACCGCTATCAAAGACTACTTGCCATTTCCCAAAAATCTGATTTACCCTTCCATCCAGAAAAAGCAATATGGCATTGTGGTAAAGGTTAAGCATGAGGGAAATACTCATTTATTAACAGAAATCGTCAAAACGCCAGCCAAAAATATCACCAAATATGATTTTGATTTTGATGAAGAATTGGCTCTGCTCCAATATACCGGAGGCACAACCGGTTTCCCGAAAGGCGTTATGTTAACCCATAAAAATTTAATTGCCAATACCAGCATGAGCGAGGCCTGGGTTCATAAAGCTAAGCCGGGGGAAGAAGTCGTTTTGGGAATTGTCCCATTTTTCCACGTTTATGGGATGACCGTTTGCATGCTGTTATCGATTAAAATGGGTGCAAAAATGATTCTGATGCCAAAATTTGATGCACTGGAAACCTTAAAAACAATTCATAAACAGAAGCCCACGCTTTTCCCAGGTGCGCCAACGATTTATATAGGTTTGTTAAACCATCCAGAATTGTCCAAATATGACTTATCTTCGATTGAGGCCTGTATCAGCGGTTCTGCACCGCTTCCGATTGAGGTCCAGCAGAAGTTCGAAGAGGTGACTGGTGGAAAGATGGTCGAAGGCTATGGCTTATCTGAAGCATCGCCGGTCACACATTGTAACTTTTTGTGGGGGCAGCGAATAAAGGGGAGTATTGGGGTTCCATATCCTGACACTGATGCCCAAATTATTTCTACGGAAACAGGTGAACCATTGCCTCCCGGTGAAATTGGCGAAATCACCGTCAAAGGCCCGCAAGTGATGAAGGGCTATTGGAATCGTCCCCATGAGACGGATGAAATTTTAAAAGATGGCTGGCTCTATACCGGAGATCTTGGTTATATGGATGATAAAGGATTTTTCTATGTTGTTGACCGCAAAAAAGATATGATTATTGCTGGCGGTTATAACATTTATCCAAGGGAAATTGAAGAAGTATTATATGAACATCCTGATGTTGTTGAAGCGGTCGCAGCAGGTGTGCCACACCCATACAGAGGTGAAACCGTTAAAGCCTATGTAGTTCTTAGAGAAGGGGCAACCGTTACGGAAGATGAACTGAACCAATTTGCCCGCAAATATTTAGCGGCCTACAAAGTACCTAGAATTTATGAGTTTAGAAAAGAACTTCCGAAAACAGCAGTCGGCAAAATTCTAAGACGAATCCTGGTGGACGAAGATAAAAAGAAACTAGCAGAAGAAGATAAAAAACAAGCATAAATGATTCTAGCCGGCATATAGATAAATATCACAAATAATCGTTGACAGAACGGTATTTAAAAATTATCATAAAAATATGAATGATGATTCATTCATATTTTCTTTTTTTTACTTTTTCCATTCGTTAAGGTAAGCTAAGGAAGGAAAAGCGTAGCTTATCTTAAGGGTGTTCGGAACGAAGTCCGCTGCATCAAGTATCCTGCGCTTTTTCTATTTTTCCTAAAGGAAGGTTAACATGAAAAGATCTAAACCAAAATTTATGCAAATTATTGATGCTGCTGTGATTGTTATTGCAGAAAATGGATATCACCAGGCCCAAGTTTCTAAGATTGCCAAACAGGCCGGTGTAGCTGACGGCACCATCTATCTTTATTTTAAAAACAAAGAAGATATCCTCATCTCTCTCTTTGAAGAGAAAATGGGAGCATTCGTTGAAAAAATAGATGAAAAGATTGCAGGAAAAGAAACAGCGGCAGAGAAATTATTAATGATGGTTGAGACTCATTTCCAGCTTCTCTCTGACGACCATCACATGGCAGTTGTAACCCAGCTTGAATTGCGCCAGTCCAATAAAGAGTTGCGGCACCGCATAAATGATGTCCTTAAGGGATATTTGCAGGTGATCGACAAAATCCTTATCGAAGGCAAGGAGTCAGGAGAGTTTTCCAGTGACTTGGACGTCCGGCTGGCCCGGCAAATGATCTTTGGCACCATCGATGAAACCGTCACGACCTGGGTAATGAATGAGGAAAAATACGATTTGAATGCACTTGCACCGCAGGTCCATGGTCTTTTGATCAACGGCTGCGGAGCGCATTAATGTTTTCAAACGAACAAGGGGAGGGGTTAGATTGGAATATTTGAATTGGTCTAGTGAGGACAAGGTTGCCACGATTACCTTAGACAGGCCGCCAGCCAACGCTTTGTCATCGGGGCTGTTGCGTGAGCTTTCAAGTGTCTTAGATGAAATCGAGTCAAACAGCGAAATTCGAGTCATTGTTATTCACGGCCATGGACGCTTTTTCTCAGCAGGCGCCGATATCAAGGAATTCACCACCGTCCAATCCTCAGGCGATTTTGCGAGTCTTGGAAAATTTGGACAAGATTTGTTTGACCGTATGGAGAAGTTTCCAAAACCGATTATTGCAGCCATTCATGGAGCCGCATTGGGCGGAGGTTTGGAACTTGCGATGGCCTGCCATATCCGTTATGTAACGGAGAATGCCAAATTGGGACTTCCAGAACTGCAATTGGGCTTAATCCCTGGATTTGCCGGCACGCAGCGATTGCCAAAATATATTGGTGCAGCAAGGGCGGCCGAAATGATGTTTACTTCTGAACCAATCACAGGTTTACAAGCTGTCCAATTTGGTTTGGCCAATAGCGCATACCCTGAGGCCGAAATTTTAGAACAGGCTTATCAGCTTGCCAAGAAAATTGCCAAGAAGAGCCCTGTTGCAATCAAAGCGGCTATTGAACTATTAAACTATGGAAAAACCAAAGAATTTTATGAAGGCACTGCCAGAGAAGCCCAATTATTTGGAGAGGTTTTTGCCTCTGAGGATGCAAAAGAAGGCATCTCTGCCTTTATCGAAAAGCGGGAGCCAAATTTTAAAGGTGCATAAACTCATTCGTTCCGGGTGCCGACAGCACTTGTAACGAGGGTTTAAATAAATTTTTTTACACATTATTTTCTAAATCTTTCAAACATAAGGAATGTTTGAATACTTAGGAGGGAAACCATGAATATTTTTGTATTAATGAAAAGAACATTTGATACGGAAGAAAAGATCACTATTTCCGGTGGGAAAATCAACGAAGACGGTGCTGAATTTATTATCAACCCTTACGATGAATACGCGATCGAAGAAGCGATTCAAGTTCGCGATGCCAATGACGGCGAAGTAACTGTCATCTCAGTTGGCAACGAAGACGCAGAGAAGCAATTGCGCACAGCGCTTGCCATGGGGGCAGATAAAGCGGTCCTCATCAATACGGAAGATGATGTCGAAAATGGTGACCAATTTACTACTGCAAAAATTATTGCTGAATATTTGAAGGATAAAGAAGCGGACCTCATCCTAGGCGGAAACGTAGCTATTGACGGCGGTTCCGGTCAGGTTGGCCCTCGTGTGGCTGAACTGTTGGACATCCCTTATGTAACAACTATCACTAAATTGGAGGTTGACGGAACTTCTGTTACTGTTACGCGCGACGTCGAAGGGGATTCAGAAGTCATTGAAACCAGTCTTCCATTATTAGTAACGGCTCAACAAGGCCTAAACGAGCCGCGCTACCCATCTTTGCCAGGAATCATGAAAGCAAAGAAAAAGCCGCTGGAAGAATTGGAGCTAGACGATCTTGATCTTGAAGAAGAAGATGTCGAAGCCAAAACAAAAACAATTGAAATCTATCTGCCTCCTAAAAAAGAAGCAGGTAAGGTTCTTTCTGGCGAGCTCGCTGATCAAGTAAAAGAACTTGTACATTTGCTCCATTCAGAAGCAAAAGTAGTTTAATCGGTTATCCTAAAAATTGTTTGCAGGAGGTAAATACGAATGTCAAGAAAAGTATTGGTGTTAGGAGAAGTTCGGGACGGCTCATTACGGAACGTATCATTCGAGGCAGTGGCAGCTGCTAAAACCGCTTCTGAAGGCGGCGAAGTAGTTGGGGTTCTTCTTGGTGAATCTGTAAGCGTTTTAGGCGCTGAATTAATTAAACACGGGGCTGACCGTGTGGTAGTGGTGGAAAATGAAAAATTAAAGCAATATACATCGGATGGTTTTTCGCAGGCGCTTTTAGCGGTGATTGAACAAGAGCAGCCGGAAGGACTGATTTTTGGTCATACTGCACTAGGCAAAGATTTATCTCCTAGAATTGCTGCTAAATTGGGTTCCGGCCTTATCTCTGACGCAACAGGTGTTGAAGCAGCTGGCGGCAATGTGGTGTTCACACGCCCAATTTATTCAGGCAAGGCCTTTGAAAAGAAAATTGTCACGGATGGCCTCATTTTTGCGACTGTTCGTCCAAATAACATTGCACCGCTCGAAAAGGATGATTCTAGAAGTGGTGATGTATCTTCTGTTTCCGTTGATATTAAAGACTTGCGTGCCATTGTGAAAGAAGTGGTTCGCAAGGCAACAGAAGGTGTTGATTTAAGTGAAGCCAAGGTTGTTGTTTCCGGAGGCCGCGGTGTTAAAAGCTCTGATGGATTCCAGCCTTTAAAAGAATTGGCTGAAGTGCTTGGCGGTGCAGTTGGTGCATCCCGTGGCGCTTGTGATGCTGAGTATTGTGATTACTCGCTTCAGATTGGTCAAACTGGTAAGGTTGTAACGCCTGACCTATATATTGCTTGTGGTATTTCGGGAGCGATTCAGCATTTGGCTGGTATGTCCAACTCGAAGGTTATTGTAGCAATTAACAAGGATCCGGAGGCCAACATCTTCAAAGTGGCTGACTATGGAATCGTGGGTGACTTATTCGAGGTTGTACCAATGCTGACGGAAGAGTTTAAGAAGTTGAAGGTTCACCAATAATATTTAGATAGTAGAAACGAGCGGACGGGGGGTCCGCTCGTTTTTGGCTAGCATGGATAAGTTGCGACCAAGGTATTCGTTAATATGAAGTTATAACGACAAAAGGAAGCCGG
>NZ_HG942064.1 GCF_000612665.1 Neobacillus dielmonensis | reverse complement strand
CGCCGAGGAGGCTCCCCGGCACGCCCGCGGAAAGCGAAGCCGCCTGGAGTGGAAATCAACTGACGATTTTATTCACGAAAACTGAATTCAGGGACTTTTTCAGTGCCCTCGGACGGTTCTCCTGGCGCTTAAAAACCGTTGCTCTAAACCGATTAGATGTAAAATTCTGTTTCAGCTCATGGTACAATAACATAGTACGGAATTTTAAAAACATATTGTTTAAAAAGTGAAAATCCATTATTATAAGCTTAATAGAACAAATCCAGTTATTGGAAGAAACATTTCTGATAGCTGGATTTTTTTGCACCATGAAATAATCCCCAGTTTTCTTGACTAATCATTCTTCCACTCCCTACATACTCTTCAAAAGTCCATTCTAAAAACAGTGGAAACATGAAAGGTGTCTTCCGAGCTCCCTTTCGCGATAACAGCATCACCGAAGAAAACTTTCATTCTTCGTTGAAATAAATAATCGGATGGATGTGATGTACCTATTCGTAATATCAAAACCTACCAAACTAGCGCTGAATTGTAAGCATGCTTAGGACTAGCAAGACCTTTTATACCTTATCTATCAGACGAAAGGGGAACATGGTATGCACCTAAAAAAATGGCTTAGTTTATTATTAGCAACAGTGGTTTTATTAAGTTGTTCCACGCAAATTAGCAAGGCAGAAACAAGTGAAGATGATAAAACGGCATACGTGGACGTAGCCGTATCCACTCTCTGGACAAAAAATGGAAAGGGTCAGACCCGGGATATTGATACCCCATCCTTAACGAATCCCGTGGATTTGCATCAGTGGAATGCTAATATGGAAGATTCTGAGATTCGCCGATGGCTGACAGGAAAGCTTGAAACGCAGGCACTTTACGGATCGAAGGTAGTTATTTTACAAGAAGACGGAGATTGGGTACAAGTAGCGGTAGAAGGGCAGCCGACCACACGAAACAGCCTTGGATATCCTGGATGGATGCCGAAAGCCCAGTTAACAGATGATGACCGTTTAGATGGATTAGCCGGTAAACCGTTTATCATGGTGACCAGTAATACGGCTTGGCTTTATAATGGAAAGGCGCTGCAAAATCCGTTTATGGAGATTAGTTTTAACACGAAATTGCCCGTTATGAAAGACTTCGGCGATGTGGTTATGGTTGCGACCCCTGATGATGGCAATAAGTTTATTAGTAAGAAAGATGTAGCAGTCTATCAGACCGAGGCAGATTTGCCAAAAATAACTCCAGAGGGATTAATTGAAACAGGTAAGAAGTTTCTTGGATTGCGGTATTTATGGGCCGGTGTCTCTGGCTTCGGCTTTGACTGTTCTGGTTTTACCTATACCATTCATAAAGCGTTTGGTGTCACTATTCCTCGTGATTCCTCAGTTCAAGCTAAGAATGGCAAGGTAATTCCTAAAGACCAAATTCAGCCTGGGGACCTGTTGTTTTTTGCTACTAAAGACGGCACAGGATCGGTTCACCATGTTTCCATGTATCTTGGAGATGGCTTGATGATTCATGCCCCGAATGCTTCCAAAACAGTAGAGATTATCCCATTGGCTACCCCTGGGTATATCAACGAATTCTCTGGGGCACGCCGCTACTGGGAAAATTAACAGATTAAGGGGGACGGTTCTGCGGCAAATGCCAAGTGAACCGTCCTCTTAATTTTGGATAGACTGGGATCGGTCGCCAAACGACAAGGGATGAGAAAAAAGGGTGCTTCGGGTAAATAGGAGCGACCCCAAACGAACAGCGAAGAAAAAAAGAGTTTCTAAGGTAAATTGGAGCGTCACAAAACAACCGGAGTAGGGGGACCATTTATCATACTAGGCCTCTACGTCCAAGCGGATTCCCTGAACACAAGCACAAGCCAACAGTCCAATGAGCACAAAAAGGGTGCCCAAAAGTCTTGGCTTTTGGACACCTCTTTTATCTATTTATGGCCCCGGCACCGTATGAAGGGCTGAACTTTCCTGCAACATAGGAAAATGGCAGGCGCTGCAATGACCGTTAGGGTTACGGGGAGTAAGAATTGGTTCCTCAATTTTGCAAATCTCATGCGCCTTCCAGCAGCGTGTCCGGAAGCGGCATCCACTTGGAGGCCTGGCAGGTGAAGGAATATCCCCTTCGAGAATAATTTCATCCTTATTGGGATTCAGCCATGGCTTAGGATTAGGGATTGCCGACAGTAATGCTTTCGTATAAGGATGCGCTGGTGTTTCAAAAATATCCTCCCGATCACCCGTTTCAATCATTTTTCCTAAATACATAACAGATATCCTATTACATAAATGACGGACAACTGATAAATCGTGAGAGATAAACAAATACGCCAACCCCAGGTTCTGTTGCAGGTCTTGAAGTAAATTAAGTATTTGCGCTTGCACAGAGACATCTAGTGCAGACACCGCCTCATCACAAATGATGAGCTTGGGGCGAAGGGCAAGTGCCCGTGCTATACAAATTCGCTGGCGCTGTCCCCCGGAAAACTGATGGGGATAATGATGGGCACTGTTTGGATTTAACCCAACCAGCCGCATTAACTTTGCTACTTCTTTATCCCAATCCTCTTTTTCAACAATACCGGGGTTAACCAGCCAAGTTTCTGTGATCAGTTCTCTTACACGCATCCTTGGATTTAATGAAGCATCAGGATCCTGAAAGACTAATTGTATATCCTTTCTCAAGGCTCTCATTTCTTTGTTGGATAGCTTCGTTAAATCTTTTCCCTCAAAGAAAATGCTGCCGCTTTTTGCTTTTTCTAGCCCTAGGATGGTTCTGGCTACGGTCGACTTTCCGCAACCCGATTCGCCAACAAGGCCCATCGCCTCACCAGGATAGATTTTAAAGCTTACCTTTGAAACGGCCTGCACTTCAGAAGTGGTACGCCGAAATAGTCCCGACTTAATCGGAAAGGCTGTTACTAATTCGCGTACTTCCAATAAAGGACTAGGAGATTCCATGGTTTAACACATCCTTTGCAAAATGGCAGGCGCTCTTGTGGCCCGGAGCTATCTCTTCTAACGCTGGTTGTCTTTCCCGACATAGATTCGTCGCCATGGAACAGCGCGGGTGAAAGGCACAGCCTGATGGTGGTTCAGCTAAGTTTGGCGGCAGTCCTTCAATGGACTTTAAACGTCCGCCGGTTTGCGCATCCGATGGAATGGAATTCATAAGACCAATCGTATATGGATGGGCCGGATTTTGAAACACGGTTTGTACGTCACCGGTTTCCACAATATGTCCCGCATACATAACCGCCACACGATCGGCATTTTCTGCCACAACGCCTAAGTCATGCGAAATAAGAATGAGGCCCATATGATTGTTTGTTTGCAGGTCTTTTAAAAGCCGCATGATTTGGGCCTGGACCGTTACATCGAGGGCCGTAGTCGGTTCATCAGCGATGAGTAATTTGGGATTCAGTGCAAGAGCGAGTGCAATCATCACTCGCTGCTGCATGCCGCCTGAAAACTGGTAAGGATACTGCTTATATCGAGTTTCCGCATCAGGAATCCGGACCAAATTCATCAGCTCGATCACTCTCTTCTTTGTTTCCTTTTTAGATAGATTTTTTCGTTTTCTGAGTGCTTCTCCGATTTGATAGCCGACTGTTAACACTGGATTTAAAGCGCTTAATGGATCTTGAAAAATTATGGAGAGGCTATCACCATATAGATTACGACGTTCCGCCTCTGTCCATTTCACTAGATTTTTACCTTCAAAGCATATTTCTCCACCTGAAATGACTCCGCCTGGTTTGGGAAGCAGCCCCATGATGGCTAAAGCCGTTGCACTCTTCCCGCTGCCTGATTCACCTAAAATAGCTAAAGTCTCTCCTTGATAGACTTCTAAAGAAATAGAGTTAACTGCCTTTGCTATTTTATTGCGTGAATGGAATTCAATGGAGAGGTTCCGCAGTTCAACAAGCGGTTTGCTTTCAGCTGGTGTATCGGGCTGCGTTGTTGTTGCAGTTGTTTTCATAAGAAACCTCCTCGGTTAGATGGCAAGAGTTATTTAGTCGATGGATACTTGATGAAAACTCGGAGCCCCTGATGGACTAGCCTCTAACCCTTTAATATTGGACCGTACTGCGTAAATTTGTTTTAATTGCAGCGGGAAAATTCCGACTGCTTCATCCCAAATGATTTTATTGGCTTGATCATAGAGTTGTGCACGTTGCGCAGAATCGGTAGACTGCTTCGCTCGTACTAGTAAATCATCTAGTTGTTCATTTTTGTAACCATTACGATTCGCTTGTGAAATATAAAGACGTCCTAGTGTATAGTCGGCATCACCGCTAATGACGGCATTTGTTTGTAAATCCATATTCCAATCAAGGGCGGTAAGTTTTTCAATCCATTCCGCTCTTTCTAATTGATCGGGAATAATTTTGACTCCGATCTTATCCCAATAGGAAGCTAAGGCTTTTTGGAGTTCAAAAATTTGCGGACCTGATCCTTTGCTCCAGATCATCCTTGTTTCAAAACCATTTGGATAACCGGCTTCTGCTAGTAACTGCTTTGCTTTTTCCGGATTATATTCATAGGGTGTTTGTTCAGAAAAACCAAAAACGGAAGAAGGGATTGGTGCTTTCATCACTTCGGCTGTATCACCAAACAAGTCATTGACAATGGCCTTCGTATCAATGGCATACCACATGGCTTGCCGTACGCGGACATCATCAAATGGCTTTTGACTGCTGTTAAACCAATTAAAGTAGTAAAAATAACTTGGGGTATCAACAATCTTAATGTCTTTATTTTGTTTTAATTGATTGATTTGATCGGCCGGAATCGTCCAGGTAGCATCAATTTCACCTGTCTCGATAGCGGTCATTCTTGCTGCGGTTTCAGGTATATTTCGAACTGTTACGGAATCTAATTTTGGAGCCCCATTCCAATAATCTTTATTGGCTGATAGCACTAGATCTTGTTCAGGCTGGAAGGATACCACCTTGAATGGGCCGCTGCCGATTGGCTTTCGGAAAAAGTCGTCTTTCGTTGCTTGGTCTGCTGGTGTGATGAACAGTAAGGTTAAGTTATAAAGCATATTACCGAGTGGGGTTTTCGTTTTAATGGTAACAGTTGTGTCATCTGTTGCTTCAACCGAGTCAAGCTGGGCCCAAAGAACTGTTAATGGGGATTCCTTCCGCTGCACCAGTTGGTCAAGCGATGCTTTGACATCTTTTGCTGTTAATTTGCTGCCATCATGGAAGGTGACATCATCACGTAAGGTAAATACCCAAGTGTTGTCATCGGGTTGCTTCCATTCCTTTGCTAAGCTAGGCGTAAAGGTGTCGCCATCTTTAATCACCAAGGTATCATATATTTGGGTGGCTGCCAGAATCGTAGATGGTTCACCGTGAGCAGAACCGTATGGGTCCAAGGAAATAATGCCTACATCACTGGCAACGGTCATCTTTTGTTCTTTGCTGGTTTTTCCCTCTGAAGCCCCGTCAGTGGAAGTGCCCGAATCGCTGCTTATTCCGGCACAACCTGAAGCGATTAGGACAAAAATACATAAAAACAGAAACAGTAGATTCACTTTTTTCACAAACATTCCCCCTCTTATTAATTGTTTGGATATGTTAAACTTGGCTGTTGATTTCCGCTTTAGTCGCTCTCTTTCTGCGGTGTGCCGGGAAGCCTCCCAAGCCCGGTACTCCTACAGAAGTCGAGCGCCTTCCGCTCCAATCAACAAAGTTAATTGTTTAAATATGGATCAGATTCATCTCTCAATGCATCTCCCAAAAATCCCACACAAACTACTAAAATAGCTAAGGCAATACCGGGCATAACGGAAATCCACCATGCTGTACTAATATAGTCGCGGCCAAGCGAGATGAGCAATCCCCATGACGCGTTGTCTGGAGGTGTGCCTAAGCCAAGAAAGCTAAGTGAAGCTTCTGAGATGATAACCAAACCGATTTGTACCGTTACCACAACCAATAAAGGTGACAGGCATACAGGTAGTATGTATTTCGTCAGTATCCGAAAATTGGAGGCACCGATCACTCTGGCTGAGTCCACAAAATCCTTATTTTTGGCGGCAAGTGTTGCCCCCCGAATCACTCGGGCAAATGTAACCCAACGAGTAATGGAAAGAGTGATAATGACATTGGTCACACTAGGACCTAGGACACCGGCGATTAAAATAGCGAGCAGAATGGCGGGAAACGATAACTGAATATCTGCGATCCGCATAATGATGGTATCGACCCAACCCCCGAAGTACCCGGAGAGCAACCCAAGAATGACACCAATCCCGCCGCCTATTAAAACCGTCGCGACCGCTACATATAAGGAAATCCTTGCTCCATGGATAAGTTGGGCGAGAACATCTTGGCCGGTTTGATCTGTGCCAAGCCATGCTGTCGAATCACCAATTTCTGACCCTGGAGGCAGCAGCCTGTGGGCCGTATCGGTTTGAACCGGATTATACTCCACCATCATCGGTCCAAATATGGCAATCAAAACAAAGAATACAATGGGGAGGCTAAGCAAAGTCATTTTCCAATTGATTTTCTTTTTCATGACAGGAATGATTTCTTGTTCTGAATCTAAAAGTCTATTTACATTTAAGTCATCCATTACGATTCCTCCATTCGAACCCTCGGATCTATATAGCCGTATAAAATATCCACTATAAGATTCAGGATGATATAGATTCCCGCAATAATAGCGATGGCAGCTTGAACCACTGCGTAATCCCGATAAAGGATAGAATTGATTAACAGCCTTCCAAGACCAGGCCAAGAGAATACAACCTCGATAATGATGGCGCTTCCAATGAATTCTCCTAATAATAGACCTAATACAGTAACAACAGGTATAAGGGCGTTGCGAAGGACGTGAATATACAAAATGAAGTTTTGCTTTAACCCTTTTGAACGGGCTGTTTGGACATATCCCTGCCGCAGTTCCTCGAGAATGCCGCTTCGCACTAATCTGACAATCATGCCAATGAACGGCAGGCACAGAGTGAAAGCCGGCATAATCAGATGCAGGATCGACCCTGAACCGGCACTTGGTAAAATGCCAAGTAATCTAGAAAAAATAAGGATTAAAACGATGCCAACCCAAAAGGTAGGTAAAGACTGACCGAAAAGTGAAACAAACGAAATCACTTTATCCATCAATCCATTTGGCTTTCGTGCGGCTTGAATGCCAAGCGGGAAACTGATGATGATAGCAAAAAGAATGGCAGTAAAAGCTAGCGTAAATGTAAAAGGCAACCTCTCCAAGACATGTGCCATAGCTGATCCGCCTAGTCTGAATGATTCACCGAAGTCAAAACGCAAGACGTTGAGAAGGTAGTCCTTATATTGAACAAATAACGGCTCGTTCAATCCAAGTGATTCATTTAAAGCATGAATCTGTTCCTGTGTCGCATTGCTTCCTAGCATAACAGCCGCCGGATCGCCTGGTATAACACGGACCACCATAAAAATAATCGTTATGGCTCCCCAGATGACAAAGAGTGAGTAGATGAGCCTGCGAATTAAATAATTTGCCATAGTACTGCTCCCTTCGAATTACTCTGACAACCACTAAAGCAAGTAAACTAACAAACAAATTAGAGAGTGCTGTCAATTGTTACCAAAGTCGTTTGAATATTCAATCTACCAAAATAGATTTTCACCCCCCATAAAATAGTAATCTTTTTGTTCATTCGTGTTCATTATATTGGAAATATATGATAATATGTTGTTATAAATGAGCAAATATAAGCACGTGTGAATTTTCGTCCAAAGATATCTGAATTTTAATTCAATTCATTATATAAAATATCCTTGAAAACCAACATGCAGTTATAGATCATAAATTTGTATACTTTATTTCACTCTAGATATGGAGTTGTGTATATGAAAACAAAAGACCTATGGGAGAACACTCTACAATTTATTTCCCATGCCTACTGGGATAAGAAAGAGCGATTTAAATTGAGTTGTGATACGTATTCATCTTGGGTGGTGTTTATCGTAGAATCAGGAAGCTTCCAATATCAAATTGGGCAAGAAACGGGAACGGTAGAACACGATGAATTAGTCTTTTGTCCACCCGGATATGCCTTTCACCGGGAGGCACTATCTCCGCTGACTCTCCATTTCATTGCATTTGATTTTGAGGTTCCCTTGAAAAAGATTAATAATGAATTCCAGATGCCAACATTTAAGTCGCAACCAGCTGATCGTAATCGCCTGATGTCCAATATTTCTTATTTGCGCACCCTGCATTTATCAATGGATCAGCGAAGTGTGTTTCGAAAACAATGGATGCTTAATGATTTATGGCAATTAGCGTGCGAAGACTGGAGTATGATGCTGCCGAGGTATGATGATATAGCCTTCATGACCCATACGGATGATCAGCAAATGAAATGGGCTATGAATTGGCTCATTCGCAACGCTTATACTTCCTTTAGTATGAGTGAATTATCTGAACTGATTAGTTTAAGCCCGGTTCAGTTCACACGCCGTTTTCAGAAAGCTTTTAATATGTGTCCTTCTGAATTAGTCCGGTCGGTACGGATTCGGAAAGTCGCTAAGCTGCTGTTGGATTCCGAATTAACATTGGACCAAATCGCGGAACGCTGTGGTTATGATAACGGCTTTTATTTAAGCCGTGTCTTTACCCGCTACATGGGAATAAGTCCATCTAAATACCGACAGCAAAACCGAGTTTAATGGCTGCCAAGGGGTGAAAGGCTTAAAAGTAGAGAGAACTACCATATGGAAAGGAAGGGCTTAGAAACTCATGGGGAATTTTGCAGCAGGTTACTATCGTTTTTGTACATGGATGATGAAATTGGTCAGTTTGAATTTACTATGGATTGGTTTTTCTATTGCAGGGTTACTGGTGTTGGGAGCTTTTCCTTCAACAATCGCCATGTTTGCGGTTGTTAGAAAGTGGATCACAGGGGAGAGGGATGTCCCTATTTTTCAAACATTTTGGAAATCTTTTAAAAAGGAATTCATGAAAGGAAATATCTTAGGGTATTTGTTATTTGCCATTGGGTATATTCTCTATATCGATCTTCAATATGTAAGATTACAAGAAGGACTGCTATTTCAATTCCTAAGCTATGCCATTCTGGGATTATTTTTTATCTATTTTATTATCGTATTATATGTCTTTCCCCTATTTGTTCATTTTGAAACTAAGATACTCCACTATTTAAAGTGGTCTTTAATTATTGGGATTTCTCATCCAATTATCACCTGTCTCATGGCAGCAGGCTTGGCTGCTGAGTATTTTATCGTGAAGAATTTGATGCCGGGGTTAATCCTCTTTATCCTAGGGAGCGGTTCGTCCTATGTTTTAATGTGGTGCGCCTATCGCACATTCTCTGCCTACAGCGGAGACACTTACCAAACATTGTCTAAGTAGGAGCGTAAAATAATCCATGCACAGGGGTGCTTGATCCTATGGATAAGTGTTTTTGCTGGCAGCCCCCCTGTTTGTCTCCTATTTTCCTAAAAGTAATTTTACGAAAAATTTATATTATATTAATACGAGATTCAAACTCATCCCTTATCCTGTTTCATGTAGGCGGTCTTCTGAAAGAGGATGAATACATATGAAAGGGAAAAAGTGAATTGTTATATTTTCACAGTAGAATGCCAGATTTGGACTAGCTCTATTTTCCTGTTTTCTTGATTAAGCAGAAATAAAGTATATGTGAATTGTTTTAAATCTGCATGGTCATTTACTATTTGGCTCCTTATAATTTAAACCAATATAATTATAATTTTCAAAAAAATCGAACTATTAGTCCTATAATGAGTGACTAAAGGTAAGACAATTTAGCTACAGGAGTGAGAGCAATGACGACCATCGCGTTTGTTAGACATGGAAATACAGATTGGAATATTGAGAAGCGGGCACAAGGCCATTCACATAATCCTTTAAACGAAACAGGCTTCAAACAGGCGAGAGCAGTTGCGGAGCGGCTTGCCAAGGAAGAATGGGATTTGTTACTTTCGAGCGATTTATTGCGAGCAAAACAAACGGCTGAAATCATCTCATCCCGTATAGGATTGCCCATCCTATATGATGAGAGATTAAGAGAAAGAAACAGGGGCGAGATCGAAGGGACCATCGAGGAGGAAAGAATCCAAATTTGGGGGAAGGATTGGAGAAGCCTCAATCTTTGGCAGGAGAGTTACCAATCCTTAAGGGAAAGAGGCAGACAATTCGTTGAGGATTTATACCAACGTTATCCTGACAAAAAAATCTTAGTGGTTACTCACGGTTTCTTTCTGATTCATATGCTATATGAGCTATGTCCAAATGAAACAAACGAAAAAGATGCATTAGATAATACCTCTATAACCATCATTAGAAGTAAGAACAACGGCTGGGAATACCTTCTGTATAACAGTACTAGCCATCTGAAGACTGAAGAAATAACCAATTAAACTGGTTCATCTTCTTTTATAAGCAACTAGCCTATGTATCTATCAAAATTGGTGAACAAGGGGGAATAAAGAATGAAAATTACCTTTTTAGGAACAGCCGCCGCCGATCAAATACCTTCTCCGTATTGTGACTGTCCAAGATGCACCCATGCCCGAACACACCGTGGGCCTGATGTAAGAAAACGGTGCTGTTACCTGATTAATGATGATTTATTAGTAGATATCGGACCTGATTTGCTAGTGGCTTGTTCCATGCATGACGTCCATCTCATGAATGTTAAATATACCTTAGTGACCCACAGCCATCGGGACCATTATGATGCTGCGAGTTTAGTCGTTCGGAAACAAGGGTTTCCAGGGCGGGAAAAACCGCCGCAAATGGACTTTGTCGCTCCGCCATCTGTAATGGAATTATTAAATCAAACGGGTGTTAGTGATTCCTCATTGGGGATTAGGAGGATTCCCGTTTTACCATTTGACAGTATTGATTTACCTCCCTATCAAGTCAAAGCCCTTAAAGCCACCCACTATCCTACGGTGGGTGATGCGGTCACTTATCTTATCGATGATGGCACATCCAAAGTCCTCATCGCTTCCGATACAGCCGTTTACAAAGATGAAGTATGGCCGCATCTAGAGAATCTCCAACTGGACCAATTAATTATTGAATGTACCGTAGGAACCAATACCAGTTTCAAAGCGGGACAGACACGCCATTTAAGTATAGACGGTGTTGAATACATGATTAATAAGATGAAAGCATTGAATGCCATTACCGATCAAACCGCCATCTGTGCCACTCATTTTACCCATAAGCATTGCCCATCACATGATGAAATGAGTGAAATCCTCGGAAAAATGGGGGTAAGATGTGCTTACGATGGATTAGTTCTAGACACCTTAAACAACAGGCCAGGTGCAAACACAACCGAGAAAATGACCTCTCATCCATCATGAAGCATCTCCAAATATAGTAGATAGAGGACACAATTTATGAGTAAAGAGGGGAAAATATGAATTTAGAAAAAGCACAGCCCGTGCAAGAAATCCAGACGCCTTCCCACCCCGAAATTAAAGCGCATACAAAAAGGAATCCTCTGGCTATTTTTAAAAAGATGGGGAAAAGCTGGGAGTTATATCTATTTCTTCTACCAACATTGCTCTACTTTGTCATCTTTAAATATGTTCCGATGTACGGCTTGCAAATTGCCTTTAAGGATTTTATCGCGGTCGATGGTATTTGGGGCAGTCCCTGGGTAGGTTTCGATCACTTCCAGAGGTTTTTCCAATCCTACAAATTTTGGGATCTATTAAAAAATTCACTATTAATTAACACGTATCAACTCATTTTTGCTTTTCCGTTACCGATCATCTTTGCCTTAATGCTGAATCAAGTGACCCACACCAGGTTCAAGAAATTGGTACAAACGGTCACATATGCTCCCCATTTTATTTCGGTAGTCGTTCTTGTGGGGATGATTTTGCTCTTCTTATCTCCATCCAGTGGGTTTGTTAATAATTTCATTCAATTGTTTGGTGGAGAACCGATTTATTTTATGGGAAGCGAGTCATGGTTTAAATCAGTATATGTAGGGTCGGAGATTTGGCAGACCACTGGATGGAGCGCCATCATTTATATCGCCGCACTTACCTCTATTGATCCCAACCTGCATGAAGCAGCCATTGTCGATGGAGCTAGTAAATTTCAGCGAGTATTGCATATCGATTTACCAGGTATCATGCCAGTCATCATGATTATGTGGATTTTACAAATCGGGCACTTTGTCACATTGGGCTATCAAAAAATCCTATTAATGCAAAACGACTTGAATATCGGCTCATCGGAAGTCATTCAAACGTATGTTTATAAGTCAGGTATCTTGAATTCACAGTTTAGCTATGCCGCAGCCATTGGTCTTTTTGAAAACGCCATTAACTTTATCCTGTTAATTATGATGAATCAATTTGCCAAAAAGATGAAACAACAAAGTCTGTTCTAGGGGGTGAAGGGGTGACGAATTTAGCTAGAGTAGCAAGGACTAAAAACGACAAACTCTTTGACTTTTTTAATTATGGGATTCTTACGATTATTCTTTTAATTGTGCTTTACCCGCTATATTTAATTATTATCTCTTCCATAAGTGATCCTTTGGCGGTAACCGCTGGAAAAGTAGTGTTTTGGCCAAAAGGTTTTACACTGAAAGGGTATGAAATTTTACTAGAGAATAAGGATGTGTGGAGGGGCTATCGAAATTCACTGCTATACGTAGTTCTTTCGGTTGCGATCGGGGTTTCGCTCACCATCTCCGCTGGATATGCCTTGTCACGAAAGGAATTAGTCGGCCGAAACTTCTTCATGTTTGCGATTGTCTTTACAATGTTTTTTAGCGGCGGCTTAATTCCATCTTATTTACTTATTCAACAGCTGCATATGATGAACACGATATGGGCTGTGGTGATTCCCTCAGCAGTCTCTGCTTATAATTTGATTGTCACGAGGACCTTTTTTCAAACGAGCATCCCAGATGAATTGCTAGAAGCCGCTAAAATAGATGGCTGTTCCACAACAAGATTCTTCTTCAGTATTGTACTTCCGCTTTCAATGCCAATCATTGCGGTCATGGCTTTGTTTACCGCGGTGGGTGAATGGAACTCCTATTTTCCGGCACTTATCTATTTGCAGGATCAAGCGTTATACCCGCTGCAACTGATCTTACGGAGTATTCTGGTCGCAAGCCGAGATGCGGCACAAGTAACAGATGGTGCGATTGACCCGGATGTTATTGCCGAACAGCAGCAATATAAAGAGCTGATTAAATACTCATTAATTATTGTATCTAGTATTCCTGTGTTAATTTTATATCCATTTTTACAGCGGTACTTTGTAAAGGGAGTCATGATTGGTTCTATAAAAGGGTAATCTGGTAGATTCCACAAAAAGGGGAGGAAAAGAGATGAAAAAGAAAAAAAGCCTTGTTTTTATGCTGGTAATGCTATTGACCATTACACTAGCTTTGGCTGGGTGTAAAAGTGGGGGAAATGAAAAAGCAAGCGGCGACAAAGCAGGTGGTGACAAAGCGTCTAAGGATAATGTGAATGCAACAGGCCTGCCAATTGTAGACAAACCGATTACACTGACGATTGCAGGCAGCTACGATGCCAGAACGGGTTCCGATTGGAACAGCCTTGAGACGTTTAAAGAAATCAATAAGGATACGAATGTCAATATTGATTGGAAGCTTAGTCCTGGTTCTGATTGGGCAGAAAAAAGAAACTTGATGCTGGCAAGCAGCGACCTTCCAGACGTCATCCTGAAACTTCGTCCAGCTGATGTCATCAAAGGCGGATCACAGGGGATTTTTATTCCGCTCGAGGATTTGATTGACAAGTATGCTCCAAATCTTACAAAGTATTTAGATGAAAATCCTGAGGTAAGGGCAGGAATTACAGCACCGGATGGACATATTTACGCGCTTCCGCAAGCCAATATGCAAGAGTATAAGCGGGCAAGCGGGAATACTTTATGGATTAACAAGAAGTGGCTGGAGCAGATCGGCATGGATATGCCAAAAACAACGGATGAATTCAAAGCCGCCCTTGAGGCTTTTAAAGCTCAAGATATGAATGGAAATGGAAAGAAAGATGAAATTCCTCTGACAGGGATTTATGGTGACAGCCTGCATGGTTTTGGCTTCTTGTTCGGGTCATTTGGTACCCTTGACGAAACATTCCTCGTGAAAGATAAAAAGGTGGAATTCGTCAGAACTTCCCCTGAATATAAGGAAGTCATCAAATATCTCGGGTCACTTTACCAAGAAGGACTAATCGATCAGGAGGTTTTCTCCCTCGATGAGTCAGCGTTAATTTCCAAATTGTCATCCGGAGAAAAAGCAACTGCCGGGGCTTTCTTCGCATGGAGCCCGGACCAAATTACCAATACGGCGTACAAGTGGGATTATGACTCTCCGATTACAGCGCTGAAAGGTCCAAAAGGAGACCAGGCCAGAGGCTATTTGAATCCGGTACTTGATCCTGCCATATTCGCAATCACGAAGGTCAATAAATACCCTGCCGCTACGATTCGCTGGGTAGACAAGGCATATGATCCTGATATGTCGTTAAAGCTCCGTGAAGGTCCGAACCGAATCAAGAAACTGGATAACGGAAAAGTTGAAATTGTTCCTGAACCGGAAGGCGTGACGGCGGGAGAATGGCGTGTAAAAGAAACTCCATATAACAGTTTCCCATATGCCGTGACGCAGGCGATGCGGGATATGATGGATTTATCCAATCTGAAGGCAGGCCATTTGGATCCGGATAGTGATGAATGGTTTAAGCTGCAAAAGCCGAACCTGAAAAAATGGATTTATCCGCAGGTGTTATTCACAAATGACCAATATAATCAAATCGGTCAATACGAAACGGATATCATGCAATATACCGATGAAATGGCCGCAAAATGGATTACCGGTTCAAGTGATATTGACAAAGATTGGGATCAATATGTCGAAACCCTGAATAAAATGGGATTGAAAGAGTATAAGAAAGTTTATCAGGATGCCTATAACACGTACATGAAGAATTCTAAAAAATAGACAATTAAATGAGGCAAGAATGGTTTAGGAAATCTTAGATAGGACACTCATTCTATTTTAAGATTTCCTATATTTTTTCAAAAACTTGAACTAGGAAAACCATAGGAGGATGTTATGAAGCTTTATCAGTTGCGGTCGCGATTTATGATTGTTGTACTTTCCGTCTTTGTTCTGGCAAGTGTTGTCTTGCCCTATCCTCAAAACCTAGTAACGGTCCATGGGGAAGGAAACGAGATTCCACATCTATTGATTACCGAAATCGTTGCTGAATCCACACCTGTGAATGGTAGTGATGGATATGAATTTGTGGAAATTTACAATCCTACTAATCAAATCATTCATTTAAAAGATTATAACCTTCTTTACCGGTATCCGGAAAATGTTGATGATAAGGTTTGGCCCCTGCCAGAAAATCTGATCATCGAACCAGGGAAACCCTTTGTCTTTTGGATTGGGAACCCGGAAAATCTGGAGCTTACCGCAGCCGATTTTAATGCGAACTATGGGTCCCTCTTAGAAGAAGGAGTGAATCTTCAAAAGATTGAAGGCGAATCGTTGAATAATGACCGAATGCGGACGATTGTTATCGCGACAAAATCTGGTCATGAAATTGCGGCAGCTGATTTCAACGATGCTTCGAATGACGCCGAAGCCAATAACGGGGTATTTTATCAATACCCTAAAGATGGGACCAACAAAATGGTGAAGCTTGGCCCAGCAGCACAGCCGGCAACGCCTGGTTCTGTCGGCAGTAACCAAGTTCCGCCAAAATTAATCCCCTTCGAGCAGGATAGGACGCCTAAACTCGAAAATCCGACACAGAAGATCCAAAATCATCCGGAAAATGGCGTGGAGTTTGTTGTGGGTTCTAAAAACGGCAAGATGATCAAGAATTTAGTTCTCTATTATAAGATTGATGATGACCAGAATTACACCGAAGTTCCTTTTGACTATAGTGAAGAGGATTCCCTCTATCATTATCGGATCAATGATTTAGCTAGAGTACTAGGCAGCAAGCAAATTCAGTATTATATGGCTGCTTCCAATAACGAATTTTCAGTAACAAGTGAGACATATCAAACAGAAATCAGACGGGACAACCAACCATTTTTAAATGTCACGGACCAACAAATGATCAGCGGGAGTCAGTTCATAAAAGGGGCTGCCAGAGACCTGCAGCCGGATGAAATTCAATTGTCGATTGATGGAGTACCGGTGGAAGGTTATCCAACAATAGGAGACACAGCTTATTTCCTGTTTCAAGGGGACGCCATGGATAAGGGATACAATAATTCTGTCACGATGGGAAAGGAAATGCTATTTCTCATGAATGAGGCTCCTAGCGGGTTAATCAATGTCCCTCTATCCAAAGGCTTAACAGCAGGCGCAAATAAGGTTGAAATCCGTTCAGGAGATTATCATAAGACGTATTACGCTGACGATGTGCCTGAAGGTAAATTAAATACCTTCATTGTAAAGGACTTTCGCCTGCTCCTTGGCGATGGCACGATCCTAAGGGATTCCAACTACCCAAATCCGAGTAAAGAGTACCGAATTGGTGGTACCAATCCACCTTTACGGGAGTTCTCCTTTAATATACCTCAAGAAAAGATGGATGCTATAGGGTATCAATGGGATACGAGCCAAGTGACCGATGGAGAACACGTCATCAAAGTGGAAACGAAAGATGGGAAGTCTGCCGAGTCTACTATCACGGTGGATAATCACGGACCGATCATTGAAACGAATATCGAAGCCGGCAAGCAATACAAGGGAGATTTCACAATTCAGGCGCAATTTACTGAAAAGCTTTCTGGTATCCAAAACAAAACAGTTTTGTTAGATGGAGAACCCATTGAAGTACCTTATAAGACATCCTCTGCAAAGCTGACATCAGGGGATCATTTCTTACAAATCAGGACTGTAGATGGTGCCGGGAATAAAAGTGAACAAGCGATTAGTTTTACCACGGTGGAAGAAACACCCGTCATATCTGAAATTCAATCGCCAGTCGATGGAACAGTTGTTACTAATCAAAATGTGGGATTAAACGTAAAAGTTTCGGACCCAACCAATGATGAGATGGATGTTACTTTTTATCAAGGGGAGCAATACCAGGTTACTAATCGTGAACAAGTAAAAGTGTTTGTGGGAGAGACAGCCAGTGCCCCAGCTCAAAAATTGGTTCCTGAGGGCGAAAGGGAGCTGACTCAGGAGGAATACGAAAAGATTCTAAATGGTGACCAAGATGTCTTTACGTCAGAGTCTAATCAATTCCCATATCTTCGTTTGGAAGCAGCGATTGATTCACATGTGGATAAAAGGGATAAAATCCAATTGCATTGGGAAGGGAAAACGTTGAATGGGCATAGGCTGACGCTGATGGCGTGGAATCATCAAAAGCATGCATGGACAGTTATTGATGATACAATGACCCAAAAAGGGGACCTATCAACATTAACAGGAGATGTTCCGATTCAAGATTATGTTCTTGGTGATAAAGTGAATTTTATGATTCAGGATCAGGATTATGTGAATGTTCCGTCCTTTAAGTCCTTTTCATTATCAAAAGCTAATGATTATACCTTTGCTTGGATCACCGACACCCAATATAATGTAGAAGCTTCTCCGCATATTCTCAAGTCCCAAATCGATTGGATTAAAGACAATATCGATGATAGAGATATTAAGTACGTAATTCATACTGGCGATATTGTTAATCGAACTTTTGAGGAAACTCAGTGGAAATTAGCAGATGAGTATTTGCGCACCTTTGATCTTTATAATATTCCATATGGCGTTCTTGCGGGCAATCATGATATGGGACAAGGGTATATTCTAAATTTTGATTACTCCAACTTTTATAAATACTTCGGTCAAGCCAGATTTGAAGGTAAGTCTTACTACGGCGGCAGTTATAAAAATAATCGCGGCCATTATGATTTAATTTCCGCGAATGGCAAGGATTATATTATGGTGTATATGGGCTGGGGAGATGGCGACCCGAACCCGAATTGGCTGAAAGAGGATATTGAGTGGATGAATCAGGTATTGGCCGCCTATCCAAATCGAACAGCCATCTTGAACTTCCATAAATATTTGCACAGCAATGGTCAATTGGAGCCAGCCAATGGCAAGCAGATTTTTGATGAGGTCGTTGTTCCCAATAAAAATGTTGCCATGGTTTTATCAGGGCATTATACGGGAAGCGGGATATTGACAAGTGCCATTGATGATAATGGGGATAAAATCCCTGACCGCAACGTCTATCAAATTCTCTCTGATTATCAAGGTGCAGCTGACGGTGGTTCCGGCTATATGAAATTGCTCCAATTTAATCCTGAGGGCAACAAAGTAAACGTTCAGACGTATTCACCGTATTTGGATGATTATGATCCCAATCATGTGCTGCCTGGTAAAGGGGAATATACCCTTGATTTGGATTTAACGCCTACTACTAAGCAGGTAGCAACCGATTCTATTAACATTCGTGTCTATAAAAATAAGAAAATAGGCAGTGTGAAACATGTTAAGAGTGGACAAAATGCGGAGTTTCAATGGAAGGGCTTAAAAGGAGGTCAAACCTACTATTGGTATGCGGTCGCAGAAGATCGATACGACGGTTGGGTGATGACTGATCTCCAAAGCTTTACAACCGCTTCTGAATAAAGCGAGGATGATTAAAACGGTTTGTCACAAGCAAACCGTTTTTTTCTATTTAATTACTTATCAGCTAACGGATTACCTTATTCAATTTTTATGAAAGAGAATATATGAAATATGACTAATATAGTGCATGTTATTAGTTAAATATGCTGTCTATAATGAAATAAATTAATGTTGATGGAGGTAAGGAAATCCTATCGATCAACTTAATTTTCCGTACATGTTGGCTATGTGCAATAAAACTATAGGGGAGCGTTAGGATGAGACACGAAACGGTTCGATCGGATATTACAGTTGTAGGTGGAGGATTAGCTGGAGTTTCTGCAGCCATTTCCGCTGCAAGATTGGGAAAAAAGGTTGCACTTGTTCAAAACAGACCTGTTCTTGGCGGAAATTCCAGTAGTGAAATCCGCGTATGGGTGTTAGGGGCCACGGGCTTAGGGGTAAACCGTTATGCCCGCGAAACAGGGATTATTGGCGAGATGTTAACAGAAAATCAATTCTTAAATCCGGATGGGAATCCATACTACTGGGACCTAGTCGTATTGGAAGCAGTCCGCCGTGAACCGAATATTCAGCTTTTCTTAAATACAAATGTGTATGAGGTGGAAGCAGATGGTGATGAAGATAACCGGCAGATTCATTCGGTGACCGGCTTCATGATGGGATCTGAACGCAAGATTCGATTTGAGAGTCCTATGTTTTTGGATTGCTCTGGGGATGGATTTGTTGGTTTTCTGGCAGGGGCTAAATATCGTATAGGCCGTGAATCATTTGATGAGTTTCATGAAGAGTGGGCACCTGAGGTCTCAGATAATATCACGTTAGGTAGTACGATGTTCTTTTATACGAAGGATGTTGGCCATCCTGTCAAATTTGTTGCACCTAGCTTTGCCCAGGATATTACTAAAACACCGATTCCTATGAAGCGTGTTTTTAAAGCAGGTGACAATGGCTGTTACTATTGGTGGATCGAATGGGGCGGAGAGGCGCATTTAGATACACTTTATGATAATGAACATATACGGGACGAATTATGGTCTGTCATTTACGGGATTTGGGACTTTATCAAAAATTCAGGTGAGTTCGATGCAGAGAATATGACACTTGAGTGGGTGGGCAGCGTTCCAGGAAAACGCGAATACCGCCGGTTTGTAGGGGATTATATATTAACGCAGAATGATTTAGTAAACCAGAGTACGTTTGAAGATAATATCGGCTTTGGAGGCTGGTCCATTGACCTTCATCCACCAGAGGGAATGTACGCCAGCGAGTATATTTCAAAATTATTCTGCACGGATGGCAATTTCCAAATCCCATTTAGAAGCTTATACTCTAAGAACGTCAACAATTTAATGTTTGCTGGAAGAAATATTAGTGCTACACATGTTGCCTTTGGTGCAACCCGGGTCATGGGTACTTGTTCTGTCATGGGCGAAGCAGTGGGTGCAGGTGCTGCATTGGCTGTAGAAAAAGGAGTTACCCCTCGAGAGATCTATCAAAATCATATGGCCGAGTTACAGCAGAAACTCCTTTGGAACGATGCTGCCATTCTAGGTATTCCATATGAACAGGACTTAACAACGGGAGCAACAGTGGAGGCTTCAAGTTATCTTACAGAAATTTCGTTGCCGGCGTCTAAGCAGGCCATGCCATTAACGAATGATATTGGCCTCATCATGCCAGTTAATCCGAGTATCACGAAAGTTGATATTTTAGTAGATTCGTCAGAGGAGACGGAGATCAAGGTTGAGTTGTGGGATACGGGACGTTTAGAAAATTACATTCCCAATGTCCTGCAGGTGAGTGATAAGGTAGCTGTTCCAAAAGGGGAAAAGCAATGGGTAACAGCGGAACTCCCATGGAAGCCTAATAAACCGCAAAATGCCTTTATCATTATTCGGGAGAATCCGGTTGTAGCTGTTCACCAGTCTGCAGCGCCACAAACAGGGACACTTGGATTTATACGTGAAAAATCGGCCAATATATCGCGACTGCTTCAAGCCATCAACAATGAACAGTTAATTGTCCAATGGAGCCAAAAGCCAATCGGCCGTGATCATTTCTGTATTCGGTTGCATGATGAAACGAGTGCTTTTAGACCAGAGCAGGTATTAAACGGCTTTCTTCGCCCATATGGCGGCCCAAATATGTGGTCTTCCGCTAAATTGGAAGAAGGGAAAGAAGAATGGCTAGAACTGAAGCTGCCTGAAACACGAGCTGTTTCTGAAATACAAGTGGTCTTTAATAATGATGTGAACGAAGATTTAAATAACCTGCATGACAAACGAACTCCATTCGAGGCCTTCCCAGAATTGGTGAAGGATTTTAGAATCGAGGCCCTTATCAATGACCAATGGCAGGTGATTGTCACAGAAAAAGAAAATCATACCCGAAGAAGACAATTTCAACTAGAACAGCCCATTGAAACGGAAGCCATTAGATTAGTGATTGAAGCCACGAATGGCTCATCCTTTGCAGAAGTCGTGGCCATTCGTTTAAAATAAGTGTCTCCCTTAATTGAAACATGGGGGCACTTACCCAAAAAAGTATATTCAATTTTAGCTAGTATGTATAGAATTTTATAAAACTATATAAGATTAATAGGAGGTATCCAGTTACCAGAAAATATTTTTCCGGTAGCTGGATATTTTTTTCACCATGAAATAATTCACTGTATAGATAATAGGCCGGGTCACCAACTTTATTCTTGCAGCAATGCAGTACTTTAGCAGAGTGGG
Source organism: Neobacillus dielmonensis (assembly GCF_000612665.1). GTDB lineage: Bacteria > Bacillota > Bacilli > Bacillales > Cytobacillaceae > Neobacillus > Neobacillus dielmonensis. The sequence continues at coordinate 47,138 of NZ_HG942064.1, read as the reverse complement.
GGACAGTCCCCCACTCTGCTAAAGCGTTAATGTGCAAAGAAGTAAGCCAGATTCCCATTTAGACATTTTTATCTTTAACTAAAGTTCTACTTTTTCATCATTTACTTTAATAGATTCCTATCAAACTACCACTTTTGGCGGATGTTCTTTTGTCGAAAAAAGCATTAATATGTCTATTGTAGTAAATTAAGGAAAGGTAGGAAATATAAGAAGTGAAGAAAAATGTAGTAACAGCAGCAGCCGCGGCTGGGCTTGTCCTTACTGCTTTTGGAGCCACAGCCAGTGCAGAAGAACCCACATACACGGTTCATCCAGGAGACAGCCTTTGGAAAATTGCTCAAACCAGTCATTTGTCTATTAATCAATTAAAAGAGTGGAATGCTCTTAAAACCGATACCATCTATGTCAATCAAAAACTTTCCCTTACTTATACTGTTAAAAAAGGGGATAGTCTTTGGAAGATTGCCAAAGAGAATGGGACAACCGTAAGTGAATTAAGACGCTTGAATGGGATAACTTCTGGTTACCTACAAGTAGGACAACAATTGAAAATGGCAGAATCAGACTTAAGTCCTTCTTCTTATACGATTCAGAAGGGCGATACTCTTTCTGAAATTGGGGCGCGGTTTAATCTAACTGTATCTCAACTTAAATCTATGAATCAATTAACCTCTGATACTATATATGCTGGAAAATCGTTAAATGTAAGCAGCAACGTTGTGTCGGATTCTGAACAAACTGCTTCTGCTACAACAGCAGCAAGCACTCCGGAAACCAATGTTGCAGATAGTGGAGATACGACTGTAACTTCTGATGCAACAACCCCGGCCGCTTCAGGTGCCACAACAGGGGAAGTGTCAGAAGCAAAAACAGAGGTAACAGCCCCTGCAGTTCAAAATACAGTAGAGGCCAATGCACCGGCTGCTTCAGGTGAAACCACAACAAACCCAGCACCAGCGGCACCAAATGCGACACCAGCTGAATCCAGTGTGCCAACAACGGAACCAGCACCAGCTCAATCTAGTACTGCAGCATCAGCGGCCACACCAGCCGAAAAACCGGCGGCTGCACCTAGTACACAGGCACAGGCAGCTACACCTGCACCATCCAACACAAAAACAACAGAGCCAGCACCGGAAACTTCTGGTTCAACCGAAGCTGCTAAAACGCCAGCTGCACCAGTTGAAGCTGCTCAAAGCCCTGCACCAGCAACTGAGGCAGCCCAAAAACCTGCAGCAGCATCATCAGCTTCTGTTGTGAACGATGTGATAGCAGAAGCCCAGAAATATATCGGTTCTCCATATAAATGGGCAGGAAACACGCCAGACGGTTTTGATTGCAGTGGCTATACCAAATATGTATTTGATAAAGTGGGAATCAGTCTGCCACGAACAGCAGCAACCCAATGGGATGCAACCACACCGGTAAGTTCACCAAGTGTGGGCGACCTAGTTTTCTTTCAAACTTACAAAGTCGGACCATCCCATGTAGGAATCTACCTTGGAAACAACAAATTCATTAGCGCAGCATCTACAGGCGTTGTCATCTCCGATATGACATCAACCTATTGGAAAACTAGATACCTAGGCGCCAAATCTCCTTACTAAAAACCATGGAGCAGAGGCACGCAAAAAGGCACAACAAGCTGTAAAATGCTCGTTGTGCCTTTTTATGTTATGTGCAGCGATTTCTTTCATCTTCCTCCCAAAAGGGCTAAAAGAGCGGTTGCTGTATTTTATTTTGATGCAGGAGAACCGTCCCCCTGCTTCACCCGCTTTTCCCAGTTGTTCTTTAGTTCAGGTGTGGCCTGAGGAATGATGTAGGTTTCTATGGCGTGTTCAATGACGTCCTCCGACAACAAGTTGTAGGTGTTAAGTTTGATTCGTTTATTGTTGGTGGTATGGATATTTAGTATCTTGAAGGAAAGTCCACTCCAATAGATGTCCTTAATGTCTTGGATGGCTACTTGGTTTTTCCTGCCTATTACGACTCCGTTTTCAATGGCGATTAATGTTTTTCCAGCTAAAATCGCAGAAAGAAGTTGTAATAATTTCGTGGCAAAAAATAGGGTGGCTGGAATGCCGATGATAATTCCGGCAAAAGCTCTTGCGATACTAGAATCCGGTACGATATAGAAGAGAATAAATAACCCCGCTAGTGTCATTAAACCTGTCCCAAACACCATACATCCTGCCCAAATTGGCAAAAACACAATCTCCACTTTCCCGTTTGTTACTTTTATATTATTTTCCATAAGAAGGTTCCTTTTCTATCGTTTTTGGTAGACCATTACATTCTCTTCCAGTAATCGCTGAATCATGGATTGATTACATGGTTTCACATTAAAAAGGCCATCCGTTTTTTCAATCTGCCAATTTTGTTCTTGTTTATTGGTGAACATCACCACGTTTTTGGCTACCGGTTCCTTCTGGTCATTAAATTCTAGGAACAAAAGCGTATTAAGCAGCCCGTTGGTTTCCTTTAATATCCTGTAAAAAAGTTCTTTTTCACCGTGAAACGTTGGGCGGTCAAATTGTTTGTTATTATCTTCCAAAATGGAAAGAAGCTCCTCAAACTCTTCCTGGGTCAGTGAACAGGAGGAGTCACTTAAAACAGGTTCCGTCCCCACATGATAAAATTCCCCAAGAATGCGGGATACCTCATCTAACTCGACAGACGTAAAGGTATGTACCTGTTCGTCATATTGCAGGACATGTTGGATAATACGATTTTTTCCAAAATGAAAGGATAAAGATTCTTCCTCTGCAGCTGCAGAGTGCCGTGAGCCTTTTATCGACAGTTCGGAAAAATTAAGGATTGAAATCACCTCAGACAGCTCCGGAATCAGGGTGAATTTATGATCTTTATAGGATAATACATTTTTCGCAAGTAAGGACCTGCAGGTGATTTGCAAGAGAAGGTCCATTTTCTCGTCATCTAAATCGCCAAAATAGACCTGCTTGAGCGCATTGCCCTGCTCAAAAAACCCTTCCGAGTAAAAGCAATAAATTAATTCTTCAATAGATAATGATAGTTGATTCATGATTTCCTCCTAATGGCCAAACGACAATCCTCCAAGGAACTTTTTCGAGCTATTTAATAGATTGGCAGCGTGGTCTTTTACGGCATTGTATCCATCCTTCACCGCGTGATACCCATCCTTCACTTTTTCCACTCCCGAAGCGATGGCCTCTGTTCCCTTGTAAATGCCATTTTTAAAATGCAGTGCGGCTTTATCCACGAAAGCTGGTGTCTTATCACAAATCTTATCCCCAGCCCAGCTGCCAATGAAGCCGCCAATACTTGCTCCCGCTACGGTACCGATTGGCCCGGCAATACTTCCGATAGCGCCGCCAATCACCGCTCCTCCAACTGAGGTTGCGGTTACGACCCCGGTCTTGTAAACCGCGCGTCCAACAACCTTGGCGTTTTCTTCCTTCAGTTTTTCAACATTTCCGCGATAGATGGAGTAGTTTTCAGTTATTTTGATCCCGGCACCGACTGCCTCTGTTCCTGCCGTGATCACAAAAGCGGCTAATGCGTTGGCCTTGCCGACCTTCAAGGATGACTTTACGATCGATCCTGCGTGGGTTTTGACAGCATTTAGTGTGCTTTTAATGCTGGTGGCAGACCGAGAAAGGTCTTTCTTAAACAATGCCATATTGTTGCTTAGATTGACTAAATCTTTAGGAAAAAGGTGCGTAAATCGTTTATAAACCAAATCCGCCAATGATTTATCCTTATAAAAACCTAGTAGGGTCTTGGGCTTTGCCAAAACCCTCGCTAAAAAGTTAAGCTTTGAATTTTCAATTCCCCTAATCGCTTTCCCAACCGGTATTTTTGCTTTTCCAATCATGACTTCATCTGCCAGCTCAAAGCGGTATAATAAATTATCCACCTTGGGAAATGTAAATCCTAATAGATGAAGAACACCAGCTCCAGCAGAATATTGCATCGCATGTAAAAAATCCTGCAACCGGCCGACCGTGTTGTTATAAAGCTCATATGTGTTACTGGCAGTATGATTGTTTACGAGCTTTGTTAATTCTTCCTCAAGGGCATCCGCCGATTGATTCAAACGGGACTCAACTGCTTTATATTGGCTCACTGAGCTGGATACAAAGGATTTCAGTTGATTTACTTTGTTTTCAACCTCCCCAATTGAGGCACTTACTGCGTTTAATCTCGAACTAATCGCATTTCGTCTTAATACTCTCGGGTCGAGACCATGTCTTACTCCAGCTGCCTCTCTCTGGGCATCAAGTAACCTGGCGACGCCTTTGTCTAATTCGGAAATTGATTGCTTCACAACATCCGTATGTATAATAATTTTCGAGGACAATAAATTTCACACCCTTTATCAAAAAAGATTGAGAACGACCAAATTAAAATAATTTACCAATAATCAGATTATAGAAGAATAAACTCTAACCAGCAATATTCCTATTTCCATATAATGCTATTGTCCTAGTTTATTAGGAAAAAGGACCCTGAAACAGGCTATTGTGTTTTTCCCGAATGACAAGAGGAAACTTTCCAGTGTATACTGCCTTCAAAACTGATCGTAATGGGTTTCTTGCAGGGGAGACTTCCCTTTGGAACCCAAACAACGATATAAATTGAATTTTTAGAAAGTATTCTTGCTATTACAAGGAAGGCCATTATAATATAAAAATATGGAATTATAGTACTCCTTTTTTCAATACTTATGAAAGGGTGTGACATCCTGCTTGCCGATTATCTAGTAAGCAGGGCGAAATGTTTAATCGAACCTTCTTCCAATCATTTCTGAGACAAATAGGTATACAAACCGCTTATCAAATTTGGTTAACTGCACCAGGAATGCCCAATTTCATTATTATTGATACAAGTATCGAGGGCAGCGGGGAACTTACACAACAAATCTCCTCTTTAGAACTGTCTCAATCGATTCAAGACAATAAAACCTACCTATCTTTCAACTATCCAGGTAATTACCAAATCATCGTTTGCTATTTCAACCCATTACCATCAATTCTAATGATTTTCAATTACTCTTTCATTTACTGTATCCTTGTTATGCCAACTATGCCTTGAAAACAAGCGAATATAAAATTGATAAAATTGTGGAAAGCATCCGTCATACGACCTCGGTACTGGATATAGAGGATTTACACTCCACCATTCTTGCCAATACGATGGATGTCATCCCTCATGCGGATTTAGGAACATTATGGTTTTATGACCCAGGCCTTAATCGCTATGTATGTAAGGCATCTGTCGGTAATGTGGTACCAGGGATCCGGAAGATGCAGTTTGGCGTGGATGAAGGTTTCGTGGGTTATACCTTTAAATTGAAGGTTCCAAAATTATTTACCGATTTGTCAGAGATGAATGATGACATTTGGAGAACTTCCATTGAAAATAGCCGGCATTGGGATTTTAACCTTGATTTCCCTAGAAATGTGAAATCCATGGTGACAGCACCCATTATCATCGATGAACGGGTAGAATGTGTGATGATCTTATGCCAGATTAAGACGAAAACGTTGCTGACCGAACAAGACTTACAATTACTTCAGGGTTTTACCTCACAGCTCGGGATTGCAATGAGGAATGCACGACTTTTTACTGATCTTAAAAAACAAAATGAGTTATTGGTCAAAAGGGATGACATTCATACCACCCTTACGAATCTTTCCCTTCAAAATATGGGAGCAAAAAAGGTGATTCAGGAATTGAGGCGGATGATTAATTTGCCAATCTTTTTCATAGATTTGATTGAAAATGAGAGTATACCTGAAACAAAAGGGCTCCCTGATCATAAAGCCTACAAGGAGTTATGTGATTACTTGGCAGCACTGGGTGAAAACATCCATTATAATGTAAGTGAATCACAGTATGGAAGTCATTATCTATACCCAATTCGCACGGGAAATGTCATTCTCGGCTGCTTGATCATCCGGGCCCAAAGACAGCTCAGCCAGCTCGACCAAATAACACTAGAGCAAGGCCATTCAATACTTGCCCTAGAATTAGTGAAAAAGCAAAATTTAGTAGAATTCTATTATAAAAAGAAGAGGGAATTATTTAATGAAATTCTCCAAATAAAAGATATGGAACTGCTCCAACTGAAAGCAAGAGAGCTGGGAATCGAAGAAAACTCGGATTTGGTTTCTGTTATTTTTCAGTTTTATGATTTTACAGAGCCGCAAGTTCTCGAAGCACATGTTCATCGATTGATTGCTCAAATTAAAACGGAACTATCCCCCTATATCCAAACGGTGTTTGGTTATAACAATGAAGTAACCTTACTGGCTGGGGTATCAAAACCGTCCCACTTTGCGGTGATAAAGAAAATGCTTAGTAAATTATTAGGGGATTGGACAAAGAATAATCACATTGAATTAGGTGTGGGAATAGGGTCACTTTATAATGGACTTCCTTCTATTGACAAATCCTATAAGGAAGCAAAAAATGCTCTTTCCTACTTAAAATCCCGTAAGTTGTCTGGGGTGATCGAGTATTCCGAGATTGGTGTCAATCGGCTGTTTATCAATCAAAATGGAGATGAACTCAACCGTTACGTAAAGGACGTGTTTGAACCGCTTCGCTCCAATCAAGGGAATAATATGTTGGAACAGACGTTATTGACCTATTTTGAGTGTAATCGATCGGCTGCCCAAACTGCCAAGAAATTGCATATTCATATCAATACGCTCTATCACCGCTTGAAAAAAATTGAGGAGATTTTACAGTTATCCTTTGAAAATACCGAAAATGTCCTTCGTCTTCAGCTTGCCTGCTATTTAAGAGTATCAACCGAATACTAGAAAGTTAAAACAGGAGAAGGGCCCCCCCTCTCCTGTTTTCGTTTGCTTGTAACTTTTAATATCTGCTGCTAGTAGCATGCCTAAGGCATGTTGGACATTGGAATTCCTTACAATAAATAAGCGCTTTTTTTATAAAAACCTACATTGTCTCTATGGTCCGGCATAACTAAAATTATGAATATAACAAATATTCAGCAAATAATTAACCGAATGGGAAGTGATAATGGTGAATCTCGATCAAAGTATCGTCGGTGTTAGTGGGGAGGTTTTCAGTTTTGAAGTAGAAAAACGTCATATCCGCCAGTTTGCCCATGCGATAGGTGACCGGAATCCTTTATATACTGATCAGAATTATGCTGAAAATACGTTTTATGGTGGGTTAATCGCACCTCCAACGTTTCCAGTAGCGATCAGTTCAGAGGGAGGCGGCTTGCCGCTTACACTAGATGAGCGCCGCATGCTGCATGGTGAACAAGAGTTTATTTATTACAAGCCCATTCGCCCGGGAGACCGTTTGTCCTGCCAAATGAAAGTGACAGATCTATACGAAAAAGAAGGCAAAAGCGGTACGATGCAGTTTTTGGTCATTGACACGGAAATGAAGGATGAAGCGGGAGAAATGGTCGTCATTAGCCGAATGAACATTGTTTATCGACCGTTGCCCAGATGAAAGGAGGACCTTCATCATGTTGGAATATAAAGAACTTAAGGAAGGGCAAGTGCTTGAACCGTTGACAAAAGAACCGGTTACCAAGGTGCAATTAGTTCAATATGCCGGGGCATCAGGTGATTTTAATCCACTTCATACAGACGATGAGTTTGCCAAAAGCATTGGCATGAACGGGGTGATTGCCCACGGTATGCTAGTCATGGGATTTTTAGGAGAATATGTAATGAAGCTTGCAGGAACCAATGCTGAAACAACCAGATTCCGAATGCGTTTTGGGGCAATGACCCGGCCAGGCGATGTGATTACCTGTTCCGCAGTGGTTAAAGAGTTATATGAAGAGGCAGGCAAAAAGTATGTCAGCTTGTCATTAACAGCTGCAAAGTCTTCAGAAGAAACAGTTGGTTCTGGCCAAGCGGTTTTAAAATTTTACTGAAAATGGTTGCTTAATAGAATGATAGGAGGTTTTTTACATGGGGAATATATCGAACCGTTATGCCATTGTTGGTGTAGGAGAAAGTGAACGGTCAAAAAACTCGGGGAGAAGTCCGCTGCACCTAGCTTTGGACGCTGCTCGTGCTGCCATTGCTGATGCTGGAATAAGTGCGAAGGAAATCGATGGATTCATGAGCTACCATGAAAATGATTCCTGTACTTCCCATCAGTTGGCCACTTATTTAGGGGTCAGACCGAAGTATGTCAAGGATATTACCGGCGGCGGCAGCAGTACAGAGATGTTAATTGCCGATGCCATTGGATTGATTGAAGCTGGAATGTTAAATACCGTACTCATTTACCGTTCCATGAATGGCCGTTCTGGTGTAAGAATGGGCGGCGGCGGCTGGGATATGAATCTGCTTCAAAACGCAATTGACGGTGGAAGCTTTATTATTCCTTACGGGGCAGGAGGTCCTGGTCAGTGGTTCGGCTTATTTGCCACTAGGCATATGCATGAGACAGGCATCACCAAAGAGCATCTGGGCCATGTATGTGTCAGCTTTTATGAACATGCACAGCGAAATCCGAAGGCCTTTTTCAATGGCAAACCGCTAACGATGGAAGAATATTTGAACACTCCTGATCTAGTGTACCCGTTTAACAAACATGATTTTTGTCTTGAATCAGATGAGGCGAATGCCATAATCGTTACTTCTGCTGAAAGAGCAAAGGATTGTAAGTCAAGACCTGTTTATATTATGGGAATTTCGGGGCGGCAATGTCACCCCCACACCCATTATTGGTCCGATTTATCCCAAGTGGCATCGGATTATGTGGCCCCTGAAGTCTTCAAAATGGCGGGAGTGAAACCAGAAGATATCCAGGTGGCCTCCATTTATGACTGCTATAGCTGGGTTGTCCTGCGTCAGCTTGAGGCATATGGATTTGCACCGAGAGGCGAAGTAGGTGATTTTGTCGCAGACGGACACTTGAAAATGGGAGGCAGACTTCCTTCCAATACCGCGGGAGGCATGTTATCCGAAGGCTATACACATGGCATGAATAATGTCCTTGAAATCGTAAGGCAAATCCGCCATGAGTACCAAGGAACAGATCGTCAAGTAGAAAATTGTGAAATTGGAATTTGTACTGGCTGGGCTGGTCCGGATATGGCCGGTGCCATGATTCTGAAAAACTAGGAGGGAATTTTTATGAGTTATCAACGACCAATTCCGTTAAAAAATCATGATAACCATCCATATTGGGATGCGGCAGATTGCCATGAACTTAGCTTGCAAAAGTGTGAATGCTGCGGGGAATATGCCCATCCACCAGGTCCAAGCTGCGCAAAGTGCGGCAGTACGGAGCTTAGTTGGGAAAACCTTGGCAGTGATATTAAAGGGACAGTCTATTCCTACGTTGTTTCTTACCGGCCTTTTTTACCCGGTTTTCAGGATGAAATTCCGCATATCATCGCGATCATTGAGCTGGAGAAGGCACCAAGTGTACGGATTATTGGAAATATTCTTGAATGCAGACCAGAAGCTGTAAACATCGGGATGCCTGTTCAAATGGTTTGGGTTGATATCACGGAAGACAGAGCACTTCCACAGTGGAAAGCAGTTTTATAAAAAGAATCCAAGAGGAGGATAGGACTGTATGGATTTTTCTTTTACAAAAAAAGAAGAAAAATTTCGATCTGTACTAAGGGAGTGGCTGGAGCAAAATTTACCTGAGGGCTGGTTAGAGGGGAAAACAGCCCTACCTGAAGACAATCGGGAGTATTCACAGTTTTTAAGAAATTGGCAGAAAAAGTTATATGAAGGTGGATGGGCGGCTATTGCTTGGCCCAAACAATACGGCGGACGTGACGCAACCTTAATGGAAGAAATTATCTATCAGCAGGAAATGGTTCGGGTAAAAGCACCTCCCCTGATTAATTACGTTGGCATCCATATGGTTGGTCCTACCTTGATTCAAATAGGAACAGAGGAACAAAAACATAAATACATCGAGAAAATGCTCACCGGGGAAGAAGTGTGGTGTCAAGGATATTCGGAGCCCAACGCAGGTTCAGACCTTACTGCCATCAAAACAACGGCAGTGAAGGATGGAGAACGCTGGATCATTAATGGCCAAAAGGTATGGACAAGTTTTGGCCATTTGGCAGACAAATGTTTCTTGCTTGCAAGAACCTCTAATCATGAGAAAAGGCAAAAAGGGATCACGGTATTTTTAGTTGATATGCACCAGCCTGGTGTAGAAACAAGACCAATCATCCAAATGGATGGGGAACATGATTTTAATGAAGTGTATTTCAATGACGCCGTTGCCTATGATGCAGATATTGTTGGCGAGATCGACGAAGGCTGGAAGGTCATGATTACCCTGCTCATGCACGAGCGGACAGGGATTGGGGCACAGCTGTTTACGTTGGAACAGCAATTTGGGGATTTTGTAGAACTGGCAAAAGAGCTCCAAGAAAATGGAAGTCCTTTAATTAAAGACCCATTAGTCCGCCAGAAGATGGTTGACCTTTATACACGTAACCGCGGAGCACAATTAAACTATTATCGCAATTTAACAACAACGCTTAAGAGAGGTTATCCTGGCGCGGAAGGTTCAATGGATAAACTCCTCGTAAGTGAATTGACCAAAGAAATGTTCTCTTACGCCCTTACCTTGCATGGACACCAGGGCGTATTGTGGAAAGAAGATGCGATCATGGATTCATCTTGGCAGAAAAATTACCTGTATTCATTTGGAATGACGATTGGCGGCGGAACAAGTGAAATTCAAAGAAATACGATTGCCGAAAGAATCCTCGGCTTACCGAAGGATATGGGACGTTAATAAAGAGGAGGTGCGGGAAAAATGGATTTTTCATTGAGTCAAGAACAGGAAATGTTTCGAAGCTCTGTCCGAAAATTTCTAGATGGAAATGGATCAACCCAAATTGCCCGTGATTTTATCAGGGGAGACGGATCATCATTAGAGAAAGCACTTGCGGGTCTAGCGGGGCTAGGCTGTACGGCCATTACCATTCCGGAGAAATATGAAGGGGCTGAACTGGGATCCCTAGATTTGGTTCCAGTTCTCGAGGAATTAGGGCGCGCCCATTTACCTGGGATCTATTTGGAAACGCTTGCATTTTCGGTTCCTTTAATCGAAAAGTACGGGACAGAACAGCAAAGGCAAAAGTATTTGCCGCAGATCGCAACAGGTTCAAGAACGGTGACACTGGCCTGGTTAGAGCCAAAGGGAGGCTATCATCCCAATGAAGTACAGACTTCTGCTTCAATCGAAGGAACCTCACTTGTCATTAATGGAACAAAATCGTCAGTCCCTGAAGGGGAAACTGCTGATACGTATTTGTTACTTGTACGGACTTCAGACGGAACAGATGGGGAAGGGTTATCCTTAGTCCTAGTGGACAGGGATGAAATCAAGGTGAAAACTCGTAAGCAAAAAAGCTTTGATGAAACCCGGATGTTAGCTGAAGTCACGTTTGAAAAAGTTATTGTTTCGACTGACTGCGTATTAGGGGAAATCAATCAAGGCTGGTCCATTTTACAGGAGGGTTTGCTCCATATCAATGCAGCCCTGTGTTCACTGATGATTGGCGGGATGGACCGTCTAGTTGAAATGACGGCAGAGTATGCAAAAATTCGCGTTCAATTTGGTCAGCCGATTGGCCGGTTCCAAGCAATCAAACACCGAATCGCCGATATGAAAACAGATTTAGAAACGGCCAGGTCGTTAAGCTACTACGCCACCTGGGCACTTGAAACAAATGCGGCGGATCGGGAAGCGGCTATTTTCAGCGCCCGTGCTTTTACAACGGAAGCTTATATTCGCATAGCCTCTCATAGCATCCAAATCCATGGCGGAATTGGATTCACGGAGGAACTTGATTGCCAGCTTTATTTAAAGCGGGCGCGGTACTATGAAAATTATCTGGGCAGTATTCAGCATTATCGGGAAAAAGCTGCAGTGGCCTTAAATTGGTAAAAGTTCTATGAATCTATAAAGATGATTTGAATGGAGGAGGAATGTTATGCTGCTGACAGATTTGATCCACCACACAAAGCAACAGTATGGGGAGTATCCCTTTCTATTTCACAATGAAAAAGTCTACACCAACCTTGAAGTTGACAGCTTCGCCAAGAAAATCGCGATTCTCTTAAAAAGTCACGGAATTTTTGATGGTGAAAGAGTCATTGTTAGTATGCAAAATAATCCCGAAGTGATTTTTTCTTTCCAGGGCATCCTTCGATCTCGCAACATTGTCATCCCCGTTATGTATGTTTTAAATTCGAATGAAATGCACTATATTATGAACGACTCTCAGGCAAAGGCTGTGTTTACCTCTGCTCAAGTTTTACCAAAACTGATTACTGCTGCCCAAAGTTTAAACTACACTATTAAATACTTCGTTATTGATGAAATAGAAGACAAGGACGCCTATCATGGTCATGAGATTATTGAGCTATATTCCGCCCTCGAAACGATTGATATCGGGGAAGAGCAATTTGAAAGCGCAAATGAAGAAGATGTTGCCGTCATTCTCTATACATCGGGAACTACTGGAAGACCAAAAGGGGTCATGCTTACCCATAGAAATCTTACAGTCGGACCAGAGCACTTGTATCGAATGAAAGTGAACCAGGGCAACACTGAACGTGGAACTACCATTGGTGTCTTACCTTTAGCCCATATTTATGGCTTTGGTGTCATGATCACCAATCTCATGTTCGGGGATTCGATTGTAATTTTTTCAAAATATGACCTGGAAAAAGTCTGTGAAACGATTGAAAAGTTTAAAGTCAAACAATTTGCCGTGGTGCCGACCATGGTTCACGATTTGGCGTTTAGTCCCATTCCCGACCGATATGATCTTTCCAGCCTGGAAAGTGTGAATTGCGGTTCAGCCAATTTGCCGCTATCGGTCATCGAGACCTTTGAAAAAAGGTACCAAGCGGAAATACTGGAGGCATATGGACTTTCTGAAACAGCTACTGGCGGTGTTTCAGGACATCGAGAAGGTGTGCCCGTTAAACGAGGCTCTGCAGGGACGCCGTATCCTTATGTAAATGTAAAGATTGTCGACCAAGACGGTAAGGAACTTCCCAAAGGAGAAATTGGTGAAATTATCGTTCAAGGGGAAGCTATCACTCCAGGTTATTATGGCTTGCCGGAGGAAACGGAAAAGGCGATTAGAGATGGTTGGTTATACACCGGTGATTTAGCGATGATGGATGACGAGGATTACATTTATATCGTAGACCGTAAGAAAGATTTAATCATTCGCGGCGGGTTTAACATTTATCCGCGGGACATAGAAGAGATTTTAAGTAAACATGAGGCGGTATCAGATGTTGCCGTCATTGGCTTGCCGGATGAAAGGATGGGCGAAGAGGTGGTCGCCTGTGTCGTGAAAAAACCTGGGAAAGAGGTAACGGAGGAGGAAATCATCCGTTATACACAAGAAAAACTCGCAAAATATAAATCTCCGAGACGGGTTTTGTTTGTGGAAAGTTTGCCTCGAAACGGAGTAGGGAAAATCTTAAAACGGAATTTAAGGGATGAACTTCAAAAAATGGATTCAAGGATCTCTTAGTCTATAACAGATGGGGTTGCTCAGAATGTAGGCGACCCTCTTCTTTTGTTACTCATTCAAATGATAGAAAGGGTGAAGGATTGTGGAGGTTACGAAGGAAATCAAACAGTATCAAAATCTTATAAACGGAAAATTGGTGTCGTCATCTGATGAGCGGACAATGGATGCCATTAATCCTGCAACGGGTGATGTTTGGGCAAGGATTCCATTAAGTTCGAAGGAAGATGTAGAATCAGTGGTTGCCGCTGCACGCAGGGCTTTTCCGGCTTGGACTGGACTTTCGGCAGGGGAACGTGCGGAATATTTAAGGAAAATCGGAAATATCATCGATAAGTATGGTCAAGAACTCGCGGAAATGGAAACGATGGATACTGGCTGGGTGATCCGGGAATCCATTTATGGATTAATCCCCGTTTTGAAACAAATTTGGTATGATGCGGCTGGTGCCGCAACTGTTGCCTGTAAGGGGGAAACGGTTCCGCTAGGCCCTACTTCCTTCGGCTATACCATCCGTGAACCGTTAGGCGTTGTGCTTGGCATTATTCCATGGAATGCTCCATTGTTTACCTTCACCGTCAAGGCAGCCTATGCCTTGGCAGCTGGTAATACTGTCATTATTAAACCTTCGGAATTGGCTGCTGTGGGGCCGCTCCGCTATGGAGAGATTCTGGCGGAAATTTTGCCTCCTGGTGTACTAAATGTTATTTCCGGATTAGGCAATGAAATTGGGGATTGCCTTGTGGCGCACAAGGGAATTAATCGTGTTAGTTTGACCGGTTCAGGAAGAACAGCTAGGTCAATTATACAATCGACCGCAAGAGACCCGAAACCATTAACACTGGAATTAGGCGGCAAATCCCCAAACATAGTTTTTGAGGATGCGGACCTTGAAAAAGCAGCAGAAGGAGTTACGACGAATGGAATCTTTACCGGTAATGCAGGGCAACTATGTGTGGCTGGTTCAAGAATTTTAATCCAAAAATCTATATTTGATGAAATGTTAACCTTGATGAAAGCGAAAACCTTAGAACCGCTTAAACTGGGAGATACCTTGGACTTTACCACTACAATGGGGCCAATAGCCAACTTGCCGCAATATGAGAAGGTCTGCTCCTATTTAGATTTGGGGGTTAAGGAAGGTGGAAAGATTATCTTTGGCGGCAGACGCGGAGGGGAAATTCTGCTGCCGGGACAACCACAGTACTCCAAAGGATACTGGGTGGAACCAACGTTAATTCAGGTAGATAAAAACTCCTATCGCGTTTGCCAGGAGGAAATATTCGGACCGGTGGCTGTTGTGATTCCATTTGAGACAGAAGAAGAGGCGATTGAAATCGCCAATGATACAGCCTATGGTCTTGGAGCAGGAGTATGGACCACCAACCTTGCACGTGCACAGCGAATGATAAGCGCCTTGGAATCCGGTACTGTTTGGGTGAATACCTACCGCAGGGTTGGAGTCGAGCTGCCATTTGGTGGATTTAAAGAAAGCGGCTTTGGCAAGGACTCTATCTTAGAAAATACCCGCGAAAAAGCTTGTGTCATCGAAATTGGATAAGTAACTGGGACCAGGGGGACGGTTCTGATGGGCCTAAAGAGCCGCAGGAACCGCCCCTGTACTTCATGAACCCTTGCTTCACCCTTGCTTCACTGCCTCCAGCAATAGGTCCACGATATGCACTCCTCTCATCTTTGAGCTGAGGCCTTCTTTTTCGATTCCGAGCTGCATTTGGAGCAGGCAGCCGGGGTTGGCGGTGACGATGGCGGTGGCTTGAGTGGCTCTCACTTGGGTCATTTTGTAGTCCAACATAACCATCGAGCTTTCTGATTCGATGATATTGTAGATCCCAGCGGAGCCGCAGCAGCGTCCGGCGTCCTTCATTTCCTGGTATTTCACGCCTTGGATGGATTGCAGCAGGATTCTTGGAGCTGACTCTGTTTTCATGACATTTTTAAGATGGCAGGAATCCTGGTAGGTAATGACTTGTGGCGGAAGCTCCAGTTTCACCTTCTCATGGAACCCAACCGCCACTAATATCTCCGAAATATCCTTAATTTTCTCTGTGAACCTCTTTGCCCGATCCTTCCATTCCACGTCGTCTTTCAATAAATGGTCATATTCGATTAAAAAGGCTCCACAGCCCCCGGCATTGGTAATGATAAAATCTACCTGCAAGTCCTCGAATGCGGCGATATTTCTTTTTGCCAGTTCCTTGGCGGAGGACTTCTCACCGCTGTGGCCATGCAATGCCCCGCAGCAGGTTTGGCTTGGCGGATTGACAATTTCACAGCCGGCTAATTGCAGCAGCTTCATGGTCGCATCGTTGGTCTTCAAAAACATGGTATCCATTAAACAGCCGCTGAAAAACGCTACCCGGTGTACCTGCTGGCCTAGCGCTGGCAGATGCTCAGGACGATTTTTCATTTCCTTCATGGTTGGCACTTTAGGAAGCACTTTTTCCATGGTGGCGAGATTCTCAGGCAGCAGTCCCAAAAAGTGAATCCTTCTTGCGAAAGTCTGCAGGCCGGAACGTTGGTAAAAACCAAGCAGTCCTGTTAAACTCCTCATCCGGTTTTGGTGCGGGAATAGCCCTTCAAAAACAGTTTTTCGGACTACCCTTGCTGGCAAAGAATGCTTCTTATTTTGATTGATGATATCCCGGGCTTCTTCCAGCAAGTGACCATAGTTTACGCCGGAAGGGCAAACGGGTTCACAGGCTCGGCAGCCGAGGCAGAGGTCAAGTGAACGTTCAAAGTCATCATCCGGTTCAAACAAGCCATCAACCACGGCCTTCATTAAGGCAATCCGGCCGCGGGGGGAGTGAGACTCTTTAAAACCCGATTCAATATAGGTTGGGCAGGAAGGCAGGCAAAAGCCGCAGCGCATGCAGTTTAATAGCTCATTTTCGTCCATCCGTGCTTTGAATTGTTCCTGGATTTTTGCTTGTTCTTCTACGGTTGTCATCTTGCCACCACCACGCGTTTTCTTGTTTCCTTGGCAAATACCTTGCCGGGATTCATGATATTGTTAGGGTCAAATGCTTGTTTAATCGCCTTCATAGCAGCAATTCCTTCTTTTTTCAGCTTCCATTCAAGATAAGGGGCTTTCATCTCGCCAACCCCGTGTTCACCGGTAATCGTGCCGCCCAGTTCAATCGCTTTTTCAAAAATTTCCGCAAATGCTTTCTCCACTCGTTCCATTTCTTCATGGTTCCTTGAATCGGTGGCGCAAGTGGGGTGGAGGTTGCCATCACCGGCATGTCCAAACGTGCAAATCGTCAGCTGATATTTTTCGGTGATTTCATTGATCGCTTTGACCATGTTGGCTATTTCTGAACGAGGGACCGTCGCATCCTCAAGGATAGTCGTCGGCGCCAACCGGGCGACAGCGGAAAGGGCGGCGCGCCGTGCGGTCCGTAACGCATCCGCTTCCGTCTCCGATGCAGCAATTTTTACAGAAACAGCCTGTTCCTGTTGGCAGATTTCCGCAATTTTTTTGATATCCCGTTCAACCACTTCAAGGGGGCCGTCCTGCTCAATGAGGAGAACTGCTTCCACATCAGTGGGCAAGCCGATTCGGGCAAAATCCTCGACCACCTTTAATGTCGGCTGATCTAGGAACTCGAGGGTTGCCGGAATAATCTTATTGGCAATAATCTTGGAAACAGATTTAGCGGCAGCTGCCAGGTCATGGTAGTGAACCAACATGGTTTTCCGCGCTTCTGGTATCGGAATCAGCTTCAGTGTGGCCTCCGTGATGATGCCGAGCGTCCCTTCCGAGCCAACTAAGAGGCGAGTCAAATCATAGCCGGCCACATCTTTTGCCAGCTTCCCGCCAGTGCGGATGAGATCGCCATTCGGGAGTACGGCTTCCAGGGCAATGACATAATCGCGGGTCACTCCATACTTAAGGCCGCGCAGACCCCCAGAGTTTTCGTTGATGTTGCCGCCGATGGTTGAGATTTTCATTGAGCTAGGGTCAGGCGGATAGAACAGCCCTTTTTCCTCGACAGCATTGATTAAATCCAGCGTAATCAGTCCGGGTTGAACGGTCACGGTTAAATTTTCCTCATCGATTTCGAGGATTTTATTCATATGTTTAAAAAGAAGGACGATTCCGCCCTGGGTGGGGCAGGTGCCGGCACAAAGGTTGGTCCCCGAGCCGCGCGGAACAATCGGTACTTTGTGTTCGTTGCAGAGTTTTACAATCTCGGAAACTTCGATTGTGTTCCTTGGGCTGACGACAGCATCCGGCAATGATTGAAAGTTGGGTGTGGCATCATACGAGTAGACTAACCGTTCTGTTTTGGAATCGGCGAAGTTTTCCTCGGTTACGATGTTGATCAGTTTTTGTTTTACTTCATTGGAAAGCATGATGGTTTCCTCCCGTTTGAACAGTAAATGATGTTCTATGAATCTATGATAATAAAAAAGACAGGTCCATGCCTGCTATGTATGGGAAATTTTTAAAAAATATGTAATTCTTTTAAAATATAATACCAAGTGCCGGTAAGTTGGCCAAAATGGTCGATACCAGGGGTCGGTCCGCCAGTAAATCCCCGAAAAGTGCCGGTGGAATTGTGAACTTTGCCGGTAAACTAGGCTAAAACGCCGGTAAGCAAAACTAGTAAACAGGGGCACCCAGCAACTGGCTGCCCCTGCTTATACAGAACTTATTTGCTATTGCCTTTTGGTTCAGGTGCCCCAACCACGGAAACATCTACAAGATTCATATTTGAATAGTAAGATGTTAAGATTTGCTCAAAGGTCCAACCTGCTAAGCCAAGCTGGGAAGCTCCGTATTGGCTCATGCCAACACCATGCCCATTACCTCCGCCATAGAAAGTAACTCCAGTTTGGTCATTAATCTCAAAGCTGAAGAAGGCTGATGGCAGGATAGAATAGTTGACTAATGACGTATCTGTATAGTTGGTGCTTCCGCCTTTGGCGCGATATACAATCACATTTGGTCCACCAGTGAATGTTGCTTGAGGGCGAATCGTAAAGCGGATATTGTATTCTTTTACAATTTTATAGGTGCCCGTGGAACCTTCGATGACAAGCTCCATAATATTACCGCCATCACCACGCTTGGCTACGTACATGTTTTTAAATTCGCCGATACCCTCTGCAGGAATTGGTTTGCTTACAAACTCGCCGGCTTCATTTTGGGTTAGAACGAATTTTGGATCAGCGCTATATCTAGAGCCAATGTTTTTATTAATCGTGTTTGCTAACTCTTGCTTGGTAAGACCTATCTTCCATCTGAAATATAAGGAAGTATCATCATAGCCTCTGTATGACAAGTTTTTGTAAAAATTAAGAACCTGCTCCTCATTGTGTACATCGATTTGCAGCATTTTTGATGAATCAGTTGGATCAAACGTATAGCTCTTTGCTAACAGGTAAGCAGCCGGTTGTCCAGGGAACGAACCATCCCCATCAGACCAAACCTGGTGTCTGGAAGCGCCGAATCCCCCAGAAGTAGAATAGTATCTTGCATCTACTAAGCTGCCATCAGTTCCAAACATAATTTTACCTGCTGTTTCTTGAACCGCTTGAGTGGTAAGCGCATTTTCAGCTGAATTGTTATACACCTGGCTCATGACACTATCAAGAACGAAATAACCGTCTTTGGCGAAACGGTCCCCTAGGTAATCACCCAATGCATAGGTTCTTGCCGCAACCGCTTGTGCCTTTAAAGCATTAAGGCCAAAGGAAGATGGCATTTCGCTAGGTACTACTTGATAGAGGTATTCTTCTAAATCAACGTCGTTAATTAAATGCAGCTTATTTCCCATAACAGAAGTAACTTCAAAAGTGCCTCTATACTCAGGGACACCTTGTGCTCTACTTATATTGGCGACTTTAATTTTGCTAGAGTCTTTGGTAGAGACATAAACTCTATTTTTTGTAGAATAAATTTCAGACCCATCTGCCTTCACAACAGAAACCGTGCCATCTGCTGATTTGAAGGTAATCACTTCATTAGCAGGTTCCTCATACGTGACATTGGCAAGCTTGTCCACAATGGTTAACCCCGCTGGTGAACTTAACTTGATTTGGTCATGTTCCATTGTGCCAAAACCGGTTGTCATAATTCCAACTCTCATGTTATCAATAGGAGTAACTCCATTAATCACGATTTTGGTGATTTCGCGGTTAGGATTCACCTTAACGGTCACATTTTCAGCGCCAACTCTTACATCCTGAAGCGTCTTTGGATATTGCTTACCATCAACCCATTGTTGGATCGTGTAGTCCTCCGCAAGCTTTAAAGTTCCTTGATACTCTAATTCTAAGGTGGATGCCGAGGCATCCTTGGCCATAATTTTTTCAGTAAAGTTCAGTTGTGGTTTTGCGGCAGATACAGTTGAATTGCTGGAGAAAAAGCTAAAGAAGAGAGCCGAAACAATAAATGCAATCGACAACATACTAACAAATCTTTTGGCAGCCATATTTACCCCCCTAGTAATTTTATTAATGTTAGCGCTTTCTGTGAAAAAAGTGCTAAATACATTCTCCTACCTACCCACCTTTCTACTAAACTATCATTCCTGACAATTAAATTATAGGTAACCAAAATCAGGATAGTCAACACAATATTTTAGTTAGAACTAAAGACCTATGAAATTTTATTTCAAAAATAAATGAAATTTAATTTTATTTTATAAAAAAATAATTGAAATAATATTTCAACCCCATGTATAATGAAAGTGTGAAATAAAGAATGGTTCATGGGGGCTGTTTCGTGCATGTATGTACTTGGAATTGACGGTGGTGGAACGAAGACAAAAGGCGTGATTGCAGATCGTTTCGGAAAGGTTTATGCGAGTGCAACCGTCGGCGCGACCAACCAAAATGGTGTTGAAATCCAAGAGGTGGAAAAAGAACTGTCAGCATTATTTACTTCTCTAAAGAACCAAAACAATCAGGTATTTTCAATGCTGCAGGCAGTTTTTGCAGGAATGTCCGGGGCCGATCGACCTGAGGAGAAGGAGGCCATGAAAACCATCCTGGAAAAATTCATCCCCGCTCGTGCAAGGATTATCATCGACAATGATGCGGTGAACGCCTTGTACTCAGGCACATTAGGCGTACCGGGAATTGTGCAAATAGCCGGTACTGGTTCGATCACTTTTGGCATAAATGCTAAGGGCGAACGGAAAAGAGCAGGAGGATGGGGCTACTTAATTGATGATGAAGGCAGTGGCTACGACATGGGAAGGGCTGCCCTTAACAGTGTATTTAAGGCATACGATGGCAGAGGACCAAATACTCTTCTGACACAAATGATCCTTAAACACTTCCAAGTTCATCAACCGCCAGAGCTCGTCAGATTCATCTATGAAGCTGGAAAATCCAGAATGGTCATTGCACCGCTTAGTCAATATGTTTCAGCCGCGGCAGATCAAAACGACAAAGTCGCCAAACAAATTATCGAGCGAACCGGCAGCAAATTAGCCCAATCGATTATAGGTTTAAGTAGATCCCTATTTAAAAATGTATCTGAACCGATTCCTGTGGTCATCGTTGGTGGGGTGTTTAACCGAGCGGATTTACTCGTGCCGATTATCCAATTAAAGCTGCAAGAACAAAACGTCCATGTCCAGTTTAACAAGCCGGGAATGGCTCCTGTCGGGGGCGCCGTCATTGCAGGATTCGCCAGTATCCATCAAGAAATTGATAATAGTTTTGTAGAAAATATGAAAGAAGTTTGAAATGATAGTACAAAGTTACCAAATAGTTTATGACTTTTTATTTCAATTTAACCAGTGGCTTGATATAATGAAAATATCTAATAGGACCTTAGGAGCTATTTGGAAAAAGGGGTTGCCTGGATGAGATATATACCGTGGGATATACAAAGGTTACCACAATTAGTAAGCCTATGGAACTCCGAGATTGGTTCGCAATTTCCCATGACAGGGGAACTTTTTAAACAAAACAGCTTTGAGGATGAAAACATCCTGCCAGAAGGGTCGTTGATTGCGATCAACGATGAGGACCAGGTGGCAGGCTTCATCGTTTCAAAATGTTGGAGAGAAAAAATAAATATATCAATAGATCAAGAGACAGGCTGGATTCAGGTATTACTGGTCCGTTCCTCCTTTCGCAGAAGGGGGATTGGAAGCGCTTTATTAAGAGAAGCCGAATCTGCCCTTAGGGAACACAACTGCAAGAGGGTGCTGTTAGGACGTGACCCATATCATTACTTTCCTGGAGTGCCAATCGAATACGAGCGTACTAGAAGCTGGTTTGAACACAAAGGCTATCATTCTGGTGAAAAAGAATCAGACCTAATTCATCATTATATGCCGCACGAAAAAAGCTTTAGAAACGAGTTAGACGATATAAAAATTTCACTTCTTCGAGTGGAAGAAAAGGAAACCTTGCTTTCCTTCTTGCGCCGCTGCTTTCCTGGAAGATGGGAATATGAAGCCTTTCATTATTTTAAACGGGGCGGCAATGGAAGAGAGTTTGTGGTGATAAAAAAGGCGGGGAACATCATTGGATTCTGCCGAATCAACGATCTCAATTCTCCCTTTATCGCCCAAAATGTATACTGGGCGCCTCTGTTTAAGGAACCGCTAGGCGGAATTGGCCCGCTTGGAATCGACCGGGCCGAGCGGAAAAATGGCTATGGATTAGCAATCGTGGAAGCAGCTGTATCCTTTTTGAGGGAAAGAGGTATCCATATAATCGTCATTGATTGGACCGGATTAACCGAATTTTATGGCAGGCTGGGCTTTCAAGTATGGAAAGAGTATCAGCCTTTTTATAAAGACTTGTAATCCTTTCTAAGAGCAAGAGCTTTTACCGTTATAAAGTATATTGGAAAGGTGTGTCGAAATTTGAATGTGAACATTACGACGTTAACAACTGAGCAGCGAAATGAACGGTCACGCAATATTGATCAGCTTTCAACGCTTGAAATTATACAGCTTATGAATCATGAAGACAGTACGGTTGCAGCTGCTGTTGGAGTGGCTTTGCCACAAATCGAAGCAGCCATTGAAGCAATTGTTGGGGCACTCCAAAGAAAGGGCCGACTATTTTATGTTGGTGCGGGTACGAGCGGCAGACTTGGCGTGCTGGATGCGGCGGAATGCCCTCCGACCTTTTGTACCCCTCCGGAGCAGGTGCAGGCGATCATTGCCGGAGGAGAACAAGCGATGTTTATTGCCGTTGAAGGGGCAGAAGATGATCTGGAACAGGGAGCAAAGGATCTGGAAAGCAGGGGCTTTACCTCATCCGATGTGGTGGTTGGAATTGCCGCAAGTGGAAGAACCCCCTATGTCATTGGGGCATTAGAGTATGCCCGAAAGCTTGGCGCCGTCACTATCTCGTTAGCTTGTAACCAAAATGCAGAGATCAGCAAACATGCTGACCATAAAATGGAAGTCGTAGTCGGGCCGGAAGTTCTTTCAGGCTCCACAAGGTTAAAATCAGCAACAGCCCAAAAGATGATTTTAAACATGCTGTCAACGACCACGATGATAAAGCTTGGCAAGATATATGACAACCTTATGGTAGATTTGCATGCAAGTAATATAAAGTTAGTCGAAAGAGCCAAACGGATTGTTATGGAAATTACCGGTGTTTCCTATGAAGAAGCAGAGGAGACCCTCAATAAAACCAATCAAAAAGTAAAACCGGCCATCGTCATGATCATGGCGGGGGTTTCCGTAGAAAAGGCAAATGACGCCATACAGCAAGCAAATGGTTTTACCCGGCAGGCTGTGGAACTAGCAAAAGAAGGGAAGTAACCCTGCATGAAAGAGCAAATTCTTGATTTTCTTCAAAATGAAGTCGAACAAGAGCATATTCCTGGGGCAGTGATTTCTGTGTCCCATCAAGGACAAAGCTTGGTGCAAGAAGCGGTCGGCTATCGAGCCATTTACCCGTCTAAGGAGCCAATGCAGGCAGATACTGTTTTTGATTTGGCTTCCTTGACAAAACTGGTTGCCACCATGCCGATGGTGTTGAAGTTAATGGAATTGGGGAAATGGCATCTTGATGATAAAGTGGCCCGCTTCTTGCCAGAGTTCGGAAAAAATGGCAAGTCGGAAATCACCATTAAACACTTATTGACCCACACGTCAGGCCTTGCTTCCCACTATGAATACTTTCGTGAAAATTTAAACACCGAACAAATTCTTGAGAGGATTTATGACGATCAGCTTGTGGCGGGCATCGGCGAGAAAATGACTTATAGTGACCTCGGATTTATTACGCTATACAAATTGATGGAAATCGTTACGGGTGAACCGTTTGAGGAATTTGTTAAAAGAGAACTGTTCGACAAGCTGGACATGGCTGAAACAGGGTTTCGCCCATCATTCGAACGCTCAAGATATGCTGCCACTGAGTACAGTGACAAGCTAAACGATTATAAGCTCGGCATTGTCCATGATGAAAATACCGAAAGTATGGGCGGAATCAGCGGGCATGCCGGTTTATTCTCAACCGTCCATGATTTGGCCAACTATGCTTCGATGATTGAAAACGAGGGAGTTTTTAACGGACAGCGGATTTTATCCAAGGGATCACTAAGGATTGCCCGAAAGAATTATTCCCCATTTAGTCAGGAATTCAGGGGCTTAGGCTGGATTTTAAAAAGTCCCCAGAATTCAAGCTGCGGCGATCTGTTTTCGGAATCGTCCTACGGTCATACAGGTTTTACCGGCACGAGCATATGGTTTGACCCGGAGATTCAGCTGCATGTCATCTTACTGACCAATCGGGTCCATTTTGGAAGAAAAGATCCTATTCTGCGGCTGCGGCCGAGATTACACAACATCATCCGGTCACATTTTAATTGACCAAGGGGGAAGTAGACATGAGTGAGAAGATTCACCTTATGCTCGTTGGGGCCCATTGCGGCGACGTCGAGCTGCAAGCCGGCGCGATTGCCCATAAATATGCCAAAGCGGGACATGAAGTTACTTTATTGCATTTAACAGCTGGAGAAAAGGGCACGCCGGCCGGGGTATCTGTCGAAGCGTATCGCGAGCAAAAGATAAAGGAAGCTGAAAAAGCGGCAGCAGTACTGGGCGCAAAGAGCATTACTCTTGATTATAAGGACGCGGAATTAAAGGAAGACGATGAAACGATCTCTCGTGTGGCCACCTTGTTCAGAAGGCTAAAACCGAATGTCGTCATTACTCATTGGGAAAATAGCATGCATCCCGACCACGCACTATGTCCAAAAATTGTTCAAGCGGCATGGTTAAAGGGTGCGCTTCCAGGCTTTGACTTGGAAGGGCTTCCGCCGCATTCGTTAACAAGAATGTTCCATAGCGAGAACTGGGAGGACATGGAGGGGTACATTCCTGATATTTATGTGGACGTGACCGATGAATTTGATACGTACCTAGAAGCATTATCGCAATATTGGTTCATCATGAACTCAAAGGATTTCCGTTATTACGACTATTATAAGGCACTCGGCACGATGCGAGGCTGTCTCAATCGGACCTCTTATGCCCAAACGTTGAAGTTTCCGACAGGAGCGAATATCAGAAGAGGACCAAGCATTCCAGGGTTTGATTTATAAAGGAGGCACCAAATCTTGAATAGCAGCGAGTTGCGCAAAAAAGTCGGTCAGCTGTTAGTTGCGGGGTTTAAAGGAACAGCAGCTTCCGAAGAAATAAAAGAACTAATTAGAGAGCACCATGTCGGGGGAATTATCCTGTTTGGCCGCAACATAGGGACTCCTCAAGACATTTTGAATCTGACGAGCGAGCTTCAAAGGGAAGCAAAGGAAGCGGGGCATGAACAGCCGCTGTTGATTTGCATCGATCAGGAAAACGGGGTGGTCCGCCGGCTTGGTGAAGGGGCAACGATTTTTCCAGGCGCGATGCTCTTGGGGGCAACCGGCCAGCCGGAAAACGCCTATCAGATTGGCTTGGCTACCGGAAAAGAGCTAAAAGCCTTGGGCATTAATTGGAACCTGGCGCCGGTAGTAGACGTTAACAATAACCCTGAAAATCCGGTCATCGGGGTCCGGTCATATGGTGAGTCGCCTGAACAGGTGAGTTTGTTTGGTCAAATGGCTGTCAAAGGCATGCAGGATGCTGGAGTCATTACCACGTTAAAGCACTTTCCAGGGCATGGCGACACAAATGTGGATTCCCACCTGGATCTGCCAGTCATTACCCACAAGATGGAACGGCTGCAGGAGATCGAGTTAAAACCATTTGTCGAAAGCATAAAAGCTGGTGCTGATACGATTATGTCCGCCCATGTGTATTTTCCAGCGATTGAAGACGAACCAGGCGTGCCGGCGACATTGTCGAAAAAAGTAATCACCGGACTTCTCCGTGAACAGCTAGGCTTTAATGGTGTTGTCACAACGGATTGCATGGAAATGAATGCAATTGCCAATACAATTGGAACCGCAGCGGGTGGTGTGGCAGCGATTAAAGCGGGTGTGGACCTGGTCATGGTTTCCCATCAGCATCACCTGCAAAAAGATACCATCGATAAAATTGTCGCTGCTGTGGAAGCCGGAGAAATCGACGAAGCAGTGATTGATGCTGCTTTTGCGCGAGTTAAGAGATTGAAAGAGCAATACCTTCATTGGCAAGGGTTGAACCTTGAAAAAGATGCGCCCGTTCCAACTGTTGTCGGCTGCAGGGAGCATGAACAACTGGCAGCCGAGGTTTATAAACAGGGCGTCACGTTGGTGAAGAACAAGAGTCTATTGCCATTGCAGAATGGCGGAAGTCAAAAAGTTCTTGTGGTTTATTCAGAAAATAAATACACCATGCAAGTTGAGGATAAGCGCTACTCGTCGATGCACCTTGGCGAAGCAATCAAGGAAATCGATCGGGAGGCACAAGTGTTGGAGTTATCCAATCCGGCGACAGAAGAAGAAATCGACAGGGCAGCAGTGGCAGCAAAGGATTATGACGTCATCATCATTGGCACGTTAACTGCGAAACCGGGCGATGCTCAATCCAAGCTGGTAGAAAAGCTGTACGAAACAGGTGTGCCAATTGTGGTAGTGGCCACGAGGAGCCCTTATGATTTGACCTATTTACCAGATATCTCTGCGTATATTTGCACCTACGAGTTTTCGTATCCGGCACTAAAGATGGCCGCTAAAGCCATCTATGGGCAGGAACAGGTAAAAGGACGGTTGCCAGTAACCATTTCACTGTGATAGAATTTTTAGAAAATTCTAGAAAAATGTCGCTTTTTGGTGGGAACTCTGAAGCGGGAGGTAGGAAAATTGAATAAGAATCTTGGCGGAAAAATGGTTGTCGGTCTGATGTCCGGAACTTCGTTAGATGGAATCGATGCAGCTGTGGTTTCGGTTACAGAGGAAGCAGGCGCCCCGCAACTGAAGCTGGTGCATTTCACCACACTGCCCTATACAGATAGGATGAGAGGAAAAATATTAGGCCTGTGCGATCCCAATCGCGCACGAATCGAAGAGATATCAGCGATGAACATGCTGCTCGGTAAACTGTTCGCTGATGCTGCTAGAAAAGTAGTTTCCGAGGCTAACCTCACATTCGACGATATCGATCTTATCAGTTCCCATGGCCAAACAATTTTCCATCAGCCTGAAAAAGTGGAAATCGCCGGACATTCTGTTGCCTCGACGCTGCAAATCGGCGACATTGGCATGATTGCAGAACGCACCGGTGTCATGACCGTTGGCGATTTTCGCACGAGGGACATGGCTGCGGGCGGCCAGGGTGCGCCGCTAGTACCCTACGCCGACAATCTGCTTTTTCGAAAAAAAGACTTTGGTCGGGTATTGGTGAATATCGGTGGAATCGCCAATATCACCGTATTGCCGCCGGCAGATAGCGAAAAGCCCGTTCTTGCGTTTGACACAGGGCCAGGCAATATGATTATCGACGCCTTTGCCGGCTGGGCTACGGATGGAAAGCAAACCTTTGACGCAAATGGTTCCATTGCGGCAAGTGGAACAGTGGATGAAGTCTGGCTCGCGGAACTGCTAGCACATGATTATTACAAACAAACGCCCCCAAAAAGCACGGGCAGGGAGCTGTTTGGAATCGAGTATGCCCAAACCTTGTGGGAACAATCAAGCTGTCCTGCTGCTGATAAATTAGCCACCATCACGGAGTTAACAGCACGGACGCTTGCTTCCGATATTGCCAGATTAATAGAAAGCCATCACATTAAAGAAGTTTTTGTAAGCGGCGGGGGGTGGCATAATCGGACTTTGATGAACCGGTTGAGAAGCCAGCTGCCCGATGCGATCAAAATAGGCAGCACTGATGACCTTGGCATTTCAGGCGACGCGAAGGAAGCCGCTGTGTTTGCCCTGCTCGGTTATCAATGTTTCATGAAACGGTTCAATAATCTGCCGTCAGCTACAGGGGCGAGACATCCAGTCATCATGGGGAAAATTGCCTATTAAAAGATAGGATGGACATTGAAAGGGGGCGAGGGCCGGAAAGATAGCGGTGTATGGTTGCTTGATAATGAAAAATGAACTTATTTTACAATCATTAAGGGGGAAAATCCAATGAAGAAAATGCTTAGCCTTGTTCTTGCGGCTGGTTTAAGTGTCGGAACTCTAGCAGCATGTTCTGGTGACAAAGAAGCTTCAAAAGAGACTGATAGCGGCAAGGATTGGACAGGCACCATCACCGTTTGGGATGGTCCGCGCTGGCCAGATGATAAAGATAATAAATTCCACTGGATGGAAGCAAAAATCAAGGAATTCGAAGCAGAACATAAAGGGGTTAAGGTCGAGCTTGTCCAAGTTCCATGGGCGGAACTTCCAAACAAACTTGGCGTATCCATTGCCGGAAAATCCTGGCCTGATATCGCACCAGTAGATATTAGCGGAAGTGCGGTTTCAATCGACCAAATCGACCAAGGCGTTCTTGAATCGGTTGATGATCTTTATACAAAAGAAGAATTAAAAGATTTCTATCCAAATGCACTTGATGCCTACAAATATGACGGCAAGCTATATGGTATCCCTAACTCCATGACCGTTCACACCATGCTGTTGAACCTTGACCTATTTAAAGAGCGTAACGTAGAACCGCCGAAAAATGGTGAATGGACTTGGGATGAATTCTTGGATACAGCTGAGAAATTGACGTTTGACCGCGATGGCGACGGCAAAACCGATGTATATGGTTTCTCTACCTACATCCTGCCTGGTTATTATGAAGCATGGCCATTCTTCTATATCGATGGCGGAAGTCCATTAAGCAAGGATATGAAGAAATTTACCTTTAATGACCCGAAAGCAGTTGACGCGATACAACGCCTGGCTGATTTAAAACTAAAAGATAAAGTTTCTCCTGAATCTTCAGGCGGCGCTGATGTTGGCGGCACGTTCCAAGCATGGGCCAATGCCCAGCAAAGAACAGTTGCTATGCAGCCTTGGGCAACATGGGCAATTGGTGCTGCACAAGGTAAGTACCCTACCAATTTCGCTGTTGCTAACTACCCAACTGGAAAATCCGGCAAACCAGTTACCATTGGCGGTGTAGGCGGCTGGACGATGTTCCACCAGGAAGATGCTGGCAAGAAGATGATGGTTGGCGAATTCATGAAGTTTATCAATACAACGGATGAACAATTCGAGATGGCCACCAAATATGGTACCTTCCCAGCACGTATCAGCACAGCTGACAAAGATCCATACAAAGACAATCCACAAATGGCACGTGCCCAGGAAATGTCTTCACAAGTTGTGATGCTTCCACGCCATCCTGAATGGAAAAAAATTGATGAAGCCATCCAAACAGAACTACAGCTTGTATTTAACGGTGAAAAAACCGCCAAACAAGCGATGGATGAGGCTCAAAAGAAAGTAGATGAGCTGCTGAAATAAGCAGTAACAGGCTTGGGGCCCTTGCGAGTAATGCAGGGGCTGCCAAGTTTCAATCAAGATTGGGGGAGTTAACTTGAAACCCGTTCAACAGGTAACCAATGCAGCCAAACCAGTAGATTTGGCAAGAAAAACTTCTGTATGGACCCAAATCAAAAAGAACTATGCCGCCTACCTCTTTTTACTTCCAAAACTAATCCTGTTTGTGGCATTTATTATGATACCAGTGGTATGGGCATTCGTATCATCCTTCCAGGAATACAAAATTTTTGGAAGCGAGTGGGTCGGTTTTGAAAACTACGTGAAGGTTTTTCAAAGCAGTGCCTTTTACGATGCGTTAAAGAACACGTTTCTTTTTACCGTCGTAACGGTACCATTTAATGTCATAAGTGCACTCATTATTGCTTCTCTCATTCATCCCCTTGGCAAATGGTCACAGAGCTTCTTCCGAGGAGCTTTTTATCTGCCAACCGTTACCTCCATGGTTATTGTGGCAATGGTTTGGCGCTGGATGTATAACCAAGATTTCGGATTGTTCAACTATGTGCTGGGATTGTTTGGAATGGATCCGGTTAACTGGCTGGGACAATCCTCAACCGCGCTTTGGTCGTTGATCATCATGCAATGTTTGATTCCATTTGGGGTTGGAATCATTTTATACCTCGCTGCGATGGGCTCGATTTCACACTCATTATACGAAGCGGCCACTATTGACGGAGCGAACGGGTTTCAAAAATGGCTGCGTATCACCATCCCGTTGTTGAAGCCAACCACCCTTTATTTGGTATTGTTAAGCACGATTGGCTCGTTCCAGGTATTTACCCAAATCATCATGATGACGGGCGGTGGACCAGGTTCGGCGACGGAAACACTTGTCCACTTAATTTATAAAACAGGCTTCCGTGATTTTGAATTCGGTTATGCCTCGGCGCAGTCGATTGTCCTGTTCGCGATTATTTTAATATTCTCGATTATTCAATTCCGTGTGCTTCGGTACGACGATTAGGAGGGAAACACCATGGCGAAATTAAACAAAACCATCATCTATGTAGCATTATTAGTTTTTTCTATCGTTTCCCTCATGCCGTTGTATTGGGTATTTTCTACATCCTTACAATTAAGCAAATACCAGGATGAAGACTTGAAACAATCGGTTTCCTATGTCGACTCCAATCCGCCGAAAATGTATCCGATGGGTGTCCCGGAATATTTCGAGCACTGGGGCAAAGCCCGTGATGCTGAAAAGGCCGGGGATGACAAGGCGGCCGCCCAACACAGGGAAATCATGGATGCAATTGTGAAGGATACTTTTTCCGGCTTTACGACCTTGTTCCAAAAGAACAACATTGGCCGCTGGTTCTTAAATAGTGGCTATATTTCCGTCGTGGTAACGTTGGGGATATTGTTATTTGACTCGATGGCAGGGTATGTGCTCGCCAAGAAACAGTTTCCGGGAAAGAACCTGATTTTTTACGCGATCGTAGGAACGATGATGATTCCCGGGCAAGTAACTCTAGTTCCAATGTTCATGATGGTGAAAAACTTAGGCATTATGGATACCCATTGGGCGCTGATTTTTCCTGACTTGTCGATGGTATTTGGTGTGTTTCTAATGCGGCAGTTTATGTATTCGGTTCCGGATGAGCTGTTGGATGCTGCTAAAATTGACGGCGCCGGTGAATGGAAAACCTATTGGAGTATCGTTTTGCCATTAGCGAGACCAGGCCTGGCCGCGCTCGGCATTTTCACCTTTATGAACGTTTGGAACTCGTTCCTATGGCCAATCATTGTTTTGAATGATGCGAATCTTTACACGCTGCCGGTTGGTTTAAAGACCTTGCAGGATGCGAACCTGGCAAGCTTTAAGCTGTTGATGAGCGGGGCTGCGATCGCTTCCATACCAATGATTATTGTGTTTATTTTATTCCAGCGTCACTTTGTCAAAGGCTTGACCTTGGGCGGCGTGAAAGAATAATTCAATAGATAAGGTAATTAATAGGAGGTCTTCTAATGCCTGGCCCGGCTTGAAATAGCTTACTAAGGTAGTTAGAGGAGCTGCCTAACGCCCATGCCGGTTAGTAAAGCATGCGAAGGTAGTTAAGCCTGGATCATCCAAAGTTCGCTGTTTGTGAAAAGAGGAATACTAAATGAAAATTGGTCTAGATGTATTTTTTGAAAAAAATGTCTCAGAGTACAAAGGAAAAAGACTCGGTCTTGTCACGAACATGACGGGAGTCAATCATAAGCTCATCCCGGCAATCGACCTATTCCACGAGCATCCCGACCTACATTTGACCGCATTGTATGGACCGGAACACGGAATCCGCGGCAGTGCCAAAGAAGGCGAAGGAGTCGATTCGTTTGTCGACCCCTATACAAACGTGCCCGTTTATAGTCTATACGGAACATCCAAGAAGCCGAGCAAAGACATGTTGGATCCCGTTGATGTCGTCTTTTTTGACCTGCAGGACATTGGCGCCAGGTATTACACGTATATCTACACCATGGCCTATATGATGGAGGCCTGTGCCGAACACGGGAAAAAGTTTGTTGTCCTTGACCGCCCCAACCCGATTTCCGGAACAGCCGTGGAAGGAAATTTGGTGGAAGAAGACGTTCGGTCATTCGTCGGACTGTATCCAATCCCTAACAGGCATGGCATGACAGTCGGGGAACTGTCTCTGCTATACAAGCATGAATTCGGACTTAACTGCAATCTTGCGGTCATTCCAATGGAGGGCTGGAACCGGGAACAATATTATGATGAAACAGGATTGTTTTGGGTGCCGCCCTCCCCGAATACGACAAGCATCGATATGGCTGCTTTGTATCCAGGTACATGTTTAGTGGAAGGGACGAATCTATCGGAAGGACGTGGAACAACAAGACCGTTTGAATATGTCGGGGCCCCCTTTATCGATGGCTATCGTTTGGCAAAGGCGTTCAATGAAAAGCAATTGCCCGGTGTTGTGGCACGCCCCATCACGTTTGTCCCAACCTACTCCAAACACAAGGACGCGGCTTGCGAAGGGGTGCAGATTCACGTGGTTGACCGGAGAAAGGTCCATTCCTTAAAAACCGGATTGACCTTAATTGAAATGATTGCGAACATGTATCAGAATGACTTCCAGTTCGTCCAGTACGGCGAAAACCCAAGATACATGTTTGATCTGCTGGCTGGCAGCAAACAGTTAAGAGATCAAATCAGGAACGGTCAAACCCAGGCATTTTTAGACCACTGTGCGGAACAGACCGAGGCTTTCAACATTCGCAGAAATCCGTATCTTTTGTATAAATAAAAACCAAT
Organism: Neobacillus dielmonensis; assembly: GCF_000612665.1. Taxonomy (GTDB): domain Bacteria; phylum Bacillota; class Bacilli; order Bacillales; family Cytobacillaceae; genus Neobacillus; species Neobacillus dielmonensis. Next base: position 14,453 of record NZ_HG942064.1, on the reverse strand, counting down.
CCACAGAATTTCAAAAGGGGCGAGTAATTGTGGTATTCTATCGTTATTATGAATCTGGTGATGAACGAAAAATAGTCGACCTTTGGAACGAAACTCTTACAAAGGACCCGATTACTTCCAAGCGATTCCGCAATCTCGTGTTGTTGGATGCCAACTTTGATCCAAAAGGGCTGCGCTTGGCCGTAGAAGATGACAGATTGGTTGGCTGTGTGTATGCTGTAAGAAGGCTGCTGCCGATGTTCGGTACAGACCTAGAACCAGAAAATGGCTGGATTCCGTTCTTTTTTGTCCATCCAGACTATCGAGGGTCTAGAGTAGGGGAAGCGTTAATGAAGGCAGCCGTTGATTTTCTTGCTTCCGAAGGCCGAAAACATGTCTTTTTTGCCTCCTATGCACCCAACTATATTTTGCCTGGAATCGATGAACAAACCTATCCAGAAGGCTTTGCCTTTCTTTTAAGTCAAGGTTTTGAAAAACAGTATTCGCCTGTTGCGATGGACCGCAGCCTGGTTGGCTATGCTCCTTCCGAGGCGGTAATCAAACTGAAAAAACAACGCGAGCAGGAAGGGTATTCTTTTGCAACTGCTCAAGATCAGGATCTGTACGAAGTGATCCAATTCGCCAACCTTCAATTTAATCCAGATTGGGGCCGTGCCATCCGTGAAGGGGTACTGCAAGGCCTTCCGATGGATCGCATTTTGGTTGCCAGAAGCGGCCGCAAGCTGGTTGGCTTTTGCATCTATGGTGGATATGAAGGAATACCGGACCGATTTGGCCCATTTGGCGTGGACCCTGATGAACAAGGAAAGGGTCTGGGGAAAATCTTATTGCATGAGTGCTTGAAAAAGATGCGCTCTGAAGGGCTGCATGGCGCTTGGTTTCTTTGGACAGGCGAGAAAAGCTCTGCCGGATACCTTTACAAAAACACCGGATTTGAAATCACACGCCGGTTTCATGTAATGAAAAAAACGATCTAAACCAACTAAGAGAGTTGATGACTATGTCATTTATGACAGGAGGACTCGTGATGCTATCAGAAATGCATCCGAAACTTCCTCCATCTGAAGAAAAAATAGCATTATATATCCTAGAGCATCCACAAGAAGCCATTTCTTTAACCGCGAGTGAACTGGGGAAGCGAAGCTCAACCAGCAGTGCCGCCGTAATCCGACTGTGCAAGTCACTTGGGTTAAAAGGCTTTCAGGATCTCAAGCTTCGTATTGCCGGAGATTTGCAAAAAAATAGGGCGGTCGGGTTCCGTGACATTGAGCCAAACGAGTCCGCTGTATCGATTATTGAAAAAATGACCAGCAATAGTGTTCAAACGATTCGCGAAACAGCGGAGCTACTAGACTATGAAGAGCTGGAACGGGCCGTGAAGTTATGCCAAAACGCGGAAACCATTCACTTTTTCGGTGTTGGAGCCTCCAGCATCATCGCCCAGGATGCACAGCAAAAGTTTCTGCGGATTGATAAAAAGGCTACCGCGTTTCCAGATTTCCACATGGCCGCCACATTAGTTGCGAACGCCAACAAAAATGACGTCGTAGTGGGAATCTCATTCTCCGGAAAAACCTTTGAGGTCGCGAAAATTCTCGAACTGGCCAATAAAAAAGGTGCCCATACTATCAGCTTGACGAAATATGGTTCTTCACTAGTATCGGAACAGGCTGACATCAAGCTATACACATCCGCCACAAGAGAACCAACCTTCCGAAGCGGCGCAACCTCTTCCCGAATTGCTCAGCTTCACGTCATCGACATCCTCTTCATGTGCGTAGCATCACAAGCATACGAAGAAACCATCAAACACCTGGACCAAACAAGAGAAATGATCGACATCCTAAGAGATAACATCAAACCGAAACAAAAGTAAAACACGGGGACGGTTCTCCTGCATCAATTCCGCTGCTTAATAAAAGTAGGGTGGGGCAGGAGAACCGTCCCTCTGCTTCTAATTGGTTATAATGGTATGTGGAGGTGAATGTAGTGGTTAATGTACTATTATGGGTTGTTGTAATTGCGTGTTTTATCTTTAGTTTTGTTGGTTTGGTTTACCCGATTATCCCGTCAGTGTTGGTGATTTGGGCAGGGGTGTTGGTGTATCAGTTTGGAATTGATTCCAATGAGCTGTCTTGGGTTACGTGGACGATGCTGGTACTGTTGACGGTTTTATTGTTTCTGGCTGATTATTTGGCAAATCTGCATTTTGTGGATAAAGCAGGAGGCTCTAAATGGGGGATGCGTGCCGCGACTATTGGCCTGATCGTGGGCAGCTTTGTGATTCCTCCGTTTGGCGTCATTATTGTGCCGTTTGTCTTGGTTTTTCTCATTGAATGGCTGCAAAAGAAACCCTTCCAAGAAGCATTAAAGGTAGCATTCGCCACACTCATTGCCTTTTTAAGTGGAACATTGGCCAAAGCGGTCATTCAACTGATTATGATCGGTGTATTTGTGGCAGATGTTATTATATGAAGTGCAAAAGGACGGTTCTTGGTATAAATCGCCAAAAATCGTCCTGTGATATTTTTAATTGACATATTTTTTAAAATATTCCAAAATTAGATTAATATGATTTTCCTCTTCTGCCTTTAGTCCAACTTGTTAGGGGTGCCCAATGGAAATTACCAAACATTTTTTCTTTAATCTATCGCTATTGATGATTATTTTGTTTTTTAGTTTAATTTGGGTTGAGAAAAAACAGGGGAAGGCGATTTCTAAGTTTTGGCTCTATTTATGGTTCCTGGCCCTGTTAGCGTCGTGTCTTGTATTTTCTTATCATAAAGATAACTATATCTATTTGGATTTAAGGTCCATTCCTATACTAATAGGCGGACTCTATTTTGGAATAGGTCCCTTACTTTGCATTTCAGTTATTGTTATCCGTGGCTTTTACGGTTTGGATGCCGGTTTTCTACTTAATACGCTCTTATACCTATCACTCGCTTTTTTTTTATGGAAGCTCCATCCATGGTTTTGGGCACAATCCCCAAGACGGCGGTGGTTGTTAACCCTTATGGCAGGAATTCTTTTAAACATACTCACAATTATTTTTATAGAAATTGTCAGCCCTCCAGAAAACAGACTGGATGCCTATTTTGCCTATCTAGTGATTCCCTCTATGGGCCTTGGGATGATTTCCTATGCTGTAGAGTTTGTAAGTAAGAATGCACAAATGAGGCAAGAACTGGTTCAAACGGAGAAGCTGCATGCGGTTGAGCAGATGGGAGCCGCAATCTCTCATGAAATCCGCAACCCGTTAACCGCTGCGATTGGTTTTGTTCAACTATTACAAGAGCATAATCTCACTCCGGTCAAAAGGCAGGAATATTTATCGATTATACGAGGAGAACTTGAATCTGCCGAGCGGGTCATTCAGGATTACTTGACTTTTTCAAAACCAACTTTGGATAAAATCGAGTCAATTGATGTAAATCGAGAATTGCAGCAGGTTGTCAAAATACTAAAACCGACAGCCAATAAACACTCTGCAAAGATTATCACGAATTTGGCTGTCAGCTCCTATGTCTATGGCGACCGACAAAAATTCCATCAATGCTTCATCAATGTCATAAAAAATTCGATAGAATCCATGCCGCACGGCGGTTTCATTCTAATCGAAACCCAAACCACAGAATCCTCTATTAGCATAACCATAAAAGATACAGGAATCGGCATGTCCAAAGAACAAGTACAAAGACTAGGCGAGCCCTATTACTCTACTAAAGGCTCAAAAGGCACTGGCCTCGGAATGATGGTCGTCTACAGCATCATTAGAGCCATGGAAGGAAAAATCTACGTCGAAAGCGAAGAAGGTACCGGGACCCTATTTCGGTTTGTCTTGCCTTTAAGAAAGTGAAGCGGAGGGACGGTTCTCGTGCTTCGTTTTAAACAGCAGGATGAACCCTCAATTAAATCAGTGTATTCTCCGTGTGGATGGCATAACAAGCTAATAACAGCTAGTTGTGCTTTTTTTTTGTCCAAAACGGCCGAGTGTGGGATGACGCTCACAGTTTCGAGTGACTTATATCACAAACAAAGTGTGCATCTTTTAATATAATAAAGATGATGGAAATGTTGCTTAAGGGGATTCTGCTGATGAAAATGGAAGTGGAACTGGATAAGGCACAAAAAAGATTAAGGGATATAGAATTAGCTCTAAATGAGTCTTCAATTGTTGCGATTACAGACAACAAAGGAATGATTCAGTTTGCGAACGACAAATTTTGTGAAATTTCTAAATATAGTAAAGAAGAGTTAGTTGGGAGCAACCAAAATATCGTCAACTCAGGTTATCATAGCAGAAAGTTTTTTCAAGACATGTGGCGGACGATTGGCAATGGCAAGGTGTGGAAAGGCGAAATTAGAAATAGAGCAAAAGATGGGACTTACTATTGGGTAGATACCACCATTGTTCCTTTCCTCAATGAAAACCGGAAACCTTACCAGTATATTGCCATCCGCCATGATATTACGAAAAGGATAGAATATGAAGAGAAAATTAAGCTGATGGCATATTATGATTCACTTACTCTATTGCCAAACCGCAATTTACTCCAAAAATGGATTACAGAGCATGTTATTCAATGCCATAACCAGTTGACAGTTTTATTTTTGGATATCGACAACTTTAAATCAATTAATGACAACTTTGGCCACCAAATTGGGGACTTAGTACTAAAAGAAACTGCCAGGCGGCTGAAACTATGTCTTAGAAGATCAGATTTCATTTCACGCCAAGGTGGGGACGAATTTATTATCATCTTAAATGGTCTTTACGACAAAGAGGATATTATTAAAGTAGTCGTAAAAATTCAAGAGCAGGTTTCTCTACCGTTCTATGTTAACGACAAGATCATTATCACGACAACAAGTATTGGCATAAGTAAAGAGCGTTTAAAAGGAACAAAAGATGATATTTGTCATCTTTTGGAAACACTGATTCAACAAGCAGATACTGCCATGTATCATGCCAAAAAACTGGGGGGAAATACGTATGAATTTATTACCCCTAACCAAAATACACAAATGAAAAGATATTATTTGCTAGAGGAAGAAATTAAACATGGACTAACTGAGAACCAGTTCTATATCCTCTATCAGCCTTTGATTGATTTGAGGAGTCATAGGATGGTAGGAGCTGAGGCTTTGCTGCGATGGAATAATCCACAAGTGGGCCCTGTTTCTCCGTCTGAATTTATTCCATTGCTGGAGGAAAAGGGATTAATTATTCCGATAGGTAATTGGGTTCTTAAAACAGTCTGCAAACAACTAAAACGATGGCAGGAAAACGGAGTGTATTTACAGCGGGTTTCCGTAAATGTATCTCCGATTCAATTTACAGCTGACGACTTTTTGAACGACATCAAGCAAATTCTAAATGAAACACAAATAGAGCCTCAATTGTTAGAATTTGAAATCACAGAGGGAACACTGCTAAATGTAGAAGTTTCATCTAAAATCCTGACTGAATTAAAAAGACTGGGAATAAAAGTAGCCATAGATGACTTTGGAACTGGCTATTCCTCCCTGAACTATTTAAAACGTTTATCCATTGACACCTTAAAAATTGATAAGTCGTTTATAGATGACATTGATATCGATGATGAAATTATAGTAAACACCATTATCAGTATGGGGAAACACCTAAAGCTCAATGTGTTAGCTGAAGGTATAGAAAACGAAAAACAACTAAATTACCTCCTCCAACAATATTGCGATGAAGGCCAAGGCTATTACTGGAGTATGCCAGTAACGGCAGACGCCATTCAACGACTTTATGAATTAGGGGGATGAACTCGGGGGACGGTTCTCCTGCTTCATTTCGAAAGGGAAAGTGAAGCAAGGGAACCGTCCCTTTGTTTTATTTTATTTCCAGTATTGACTGATATTACCATTTATTATATACTACATTACAACAGTAATGCACTATGTTGGTAAGGAAGGAGGACCTGCCTTGGTTCTGAATCTGGACGGATCGAAGCCGATTTATGTTCAGTTAGCGGAGTGGCTAGAAAACGAGATATTGAATGGCCATTTTGATAGTGGACAAAAAATCTATTCCCAGTACCAACTTGCAGAAATATTTAATATCAACCCGGCAACCGCAGCTAAGGGGTTAAATATACTCGCAGAAGAAAATGTCCTTTATAAAAAGCGGGGGCTTGGAATGTTTGTTTCAGATGAAGCAAAATCAATCATTCTGACCAAACGAAGAACACAAACCTTAACGGGTTTAGTCGAGGAATTAGCGGCAGAAGCCAGACGTCTCGATGTGAGCAAAGAGGAACTAATCGAGATGATTAAGGGAGCCATGACAGGGGGGACAGAAGAATGAATGTGATTGAATGTAAGGAAATAACCAAGTCTTATGGAAGGGTAAAGGCGCTCGACAACCTTTGCTGCACCATCGAGGAAAATAAAATAACCGGTCTGATTGGACGTAATGGGGCTGGAAAAACCACTCTGTTAAAAATAATCGCCGGCCATTTGCGACAAACATCGGGGGAGGTCAAGGTGTTTTCCCTGGAGCCTTTCAACAACTTAACGGTATCGGCGAACATCATTTTTCTCCATGACCAAGTCAATCTGCCAACCGCTCTAACCCTAAAAGAAATCCTACAGACAACAGGAAGTTTTTACCCCAACTGGAACCATGAACTAGCCAATCGTCTATTTAATTACTTTTCCTTTCATCCATTCCAATATTATCATGGCCTGTCCAAAGGCATGAAAAGCACTTTTAACATGATTCTCGGTTTATCGGCCCGCTGTCCGTTAACCTTGTTTGATGAACCAACAACCGGAATGGATGCCGCCGTCCGAAAAGATTTCTATCGTGCGCTGTTGAAGGACTATATCGAACATCCCCGAACCATCATCTTATCAAGCCACTATTTGGATGAAATCGAGGATTTATTGGAGGAGATTTTGGTTCTAAAAGAAGGCAAGCAGCTGCTTCATATGCCCGTTGCTGAGCTGCAGGATTGGGCGATGACCGTTCAAGGAAAGGCGCCGGTTGTAAAGGAATGGACGAACGACAAGCAAATCATTTATTCAAAAAAAGTCGGCGATGACCAGATGCTTACGGTTGTGAAAAATGATTTCTCGGCTAAGGAACGGCAGCTTTCCCGTGAAGTGGGGATCGAGTTATCGCCGGTCACAACAAGCGACCTATGTGTTTATTTAACGAGCAAATCAACAGGGGGGATTGATGATGTCTTTGGCCAGCATGACGATGACGGAGGTCATTAAAAAGCAATACATCTATAAATTGCAGGCATATATCCAAGTTTTCTTTTCTCTTCTTTTCCTGCAATTGATTGCCGTTCTATTTTCGTTATCGGGAGTGGCCACGATGGGAACAAGTGGGGGCATGGTGGATATGGAGATCCGTTATTATTCGGCGGATTTGGTAGTGGTTTTTACTATGCTGTGGGGCTTTATTAGTGCCGTTCTGATTACCACGAGGGCTTACCGTAACGATGATTTTCTATTTGTCACCAATCGATTCACAAGCAATCTATCAAATATGCTATTTTTGTTGACGGCAAGTTTAATAGGAGCGATTACCGCTATCCTGTCTTTTTATTTACTGAGCATCGTTGTGAACCTGTTTGGCAGCGATTATTTTATCAACAATACACCCGTATTGAAGGATCCAGTGGAAGTCCTGTTGGGCATGTTTTCGGCATTCCTGTATATCCTGCTTTTCTGTATGTTGGGGTATTTGGCAGGAACCTTGGTGCAGGTCCATAAATCTTTCGTAGTGCTGCTTCCGGCAGCCTTTCTGGGAAGTTTGTTCTTGGATTTGGCGGACGGAAGGGCCGGGGTGTTTGCAGAAGTGTTTAAATTTTACCATTCAGAGCATTCTATTCTTCTATTTACAGTAAAAGTAATGGTGACCGCCGGCGTGCTGTTTTTAGTTTCGGCTGGTTTGTCCAACCGATTGGAGGTCCGCTCCTGATGAGCCTTTTAATACTGGCTGTTGTAATTGTTGGATTAACGTTAATCATTACAAAGGGGATCAATGGAAGTGGGGGGAAACGGGGAACCTATTCCTACCAAAAGCGGATCAAGAGGTTGTTTGTGGGCTATTTGGCGGTGTTAGTCATTTCCACGATGGTCAGCATCCTGCTTCCTTCGCAGGGGTCGGTAGAAGTGAAACGTGTGAAAGACCAAGATATTGAAAAGGATAGCCAACGGTTATATGGAATGGCTAAGGACGGCAAATTCGAAGAGGTAGATGCGGAGTTTATAGAGAAGAAGTGGAACTTTGATTATACGGAGCAGCGGCTGAATTTGACTTTTCAAGATGACAATATGATAATGCCAGTTATGGTGAAAAGAAAAGCCAATCAGGACGGGAAAATTGAGGCCGCCTACTATCGGTCCAAATACAGCATGGATGGTTATGATATCACAAAGCTGCTCGACCGGCCGAAGCTGAAACTGTCAGGCGACACCCTTTTCATACTCAAACCAATGACAGGCAAACTAAAATTCTCCGCCTATACCAGTGTCTTTTCAGTCAAACAATTCAAAGAGGGCTCCAGTACAGGTTATTCCTCCTATTCCATAGGAGGCGCCAACATCCTATACCTCTCCATTCCACAAAACCTTGACTTGATATCAGAAAACCTTGACGTCCATTATGTGGAGTGAAACAGGGGGACGGTTCTCGTGCTTCATTTTATAAAGCACGAGAACCATCCCTGCGCTTCGCTCGGTATATGGCTGTGAGGAGGATGAGCCATAGTGGGCCGATTATGCAGGCAATCCGGGTGTCTGGGTTGTAGACCATGAGGCCCACTATGAGTACAAGGCTGGCTAGGGCGAAGTAGGAGGTGTATGGGAATAACGGCAGCTTGTACTTAATCTGTTGGATGTTTTCAGGTTTTAAAGTTTTCCGGTAGCGAAGCTGGGAGATGAGTATCACTCCCCAGGTCCATATCGCTCCAAACGTGGCGATGCTGGTCACCCAGGTAAACACCTTGGCTGGAACCAGGTAATTGAGCCCAACACCAATCAACAATGCAGCAGCTGTTACGATTATCGCAGCTCCCGGTACCCCTGACTTCGTGACTTTCCCCAATCTCTGGGGTGCTTCACCCTGCTGGGCAAGCGAGTACAGCATCCGGGCGGAGCTGAAAATACCGCTGTTACAGGACGACAGTGCTGCCGTTAACACCACAAAATTTAAAATCCCCGCTGCACTTTTGATGCCGATTTTTTCAAAAGTAAGCACAAACGGGCTGCCTTTTGTGCCAATTTCGGCCCACGGGTAGATGCTCATAATGACAAATAAGGATGCTACATAAAAAAGCAAAATTCGCCAAAACACCGTGTCAATTGCCCGTGCTAGTGTTTTCTCCGGATTTTTAACTTCTCCTGCGGTAACCCCAATCATTTCAATCCCCAAGTAGGCAAACACAACCATAGGTATGGATAATACAACCCCTTTTGGTCCGTTCGGGAAAAAGCCGCCATGCTCCCAAAGGTTCGAAATCCCTGTCGCCTCTATCCCGCTCCATAAACCTAGGATTAAAAGCGCACCGACGACAATCATTGATAAAATGGTGACAATTTTAGTGAGAGCAAACCAAAACTCTAATTCCCCAAAAGCCTTGACACTTAGGATGTTAATCATGCTCATCAGTAGTAAAGCGGCAAGCGCCCATATCCACTGTGGAACGTCAGGGAACCAATACCCCATATAGATGCCGACGGCGGTGATTTCAGCCATACATGTGACGACCCAAAGAAACCAGTAATTCCATCCCGTCAGGAATCCGGCCAGTGGTCCGATATAATCGTGGGCATATTGGGTGAAGGAACCTGCGACGGGTTCTTCAATCGCCATTTCCCCGAGTGCCCTCATAATGATAAAAATGACGATGCCGCTCAACACATAGGCCACGAGGATTCCGGGGCCCGCTGTATGAATGGTCGAAGCCGAACCGAGAAATAAGCCGACTCCAATTGCAGCACCAAGCGACATTAACGTGATATGCCGATTCTCCAAACCACGCTGCAGTTCTGTTGACTCATTGTTGTTTTTCATGCTGATATACTCCTTGAAAAGCTCTTTTTGACCCCCACGATTATAGCATAGTTTCCGAAAAAGGTTGAAACAGGGGGACGGTTCTCGTGCTTCACCTTTTTTATTGAGGGAGGTGACAATATTTTTGGGTTAAAATATTCTATATTTAGATAATTATCTAAATAACAAAGGAAAACATTTTCAGAAGAAAAGGGAGAGTGCTATCAATGATGCTTTTAAGGTGTTGGCTGATCCCAGCAGAAGAAAGATTCTCCACTTGTTAAAGAAACAAGATTTTGTCTGCCGGCGAAATTGCCGACCATTTCAGTATGTCAAAGCCCAGTATTTCACACTATGAATTTATTGAAGCAGGCAGGTTTGGTGGACTCTGAGAAAAAGGGGCAGCAGTGATTAATTTATAGATTTTCTGACGATGGATGAGGAGGGAGAAACGAAATGAAAAAGCAGTGGTTTGGTTTGGCATTACTACTATTGACCATCATTGGAACGGTGATAGTATATCCTTATTTACCGAATCAGGTGGCGGAGCACTGGAATTACAAAGAGGTTCCCGACCACTATTTCGAAACTTAAGTCCGTAAATTAAAATTACTTTGTCGGCATCAGTACACCTTGGACTCTGGCCAGTGAAGAAGTATGGAAAAAAACACATCGGTTAGGCGGGGAAATCTTTGTTATAACAGGCATACTGTTGTTATTTGTCCCAGTAGGACTGCCGTCATCCAAGCATATTACGTAATGGCATTATTGTGATCAGCTTTTCATCCATTGTTTTATCTTCCTACTATTTCTTTATCAAAATTTGAATGAAAAGGAAATGACCTTGGACATTTATTTTTTTAGGCACAAAAACATTCCCATGCTTTATACAAGTAAGAATGTAAGAATGGAAAGTAAAATTGAAGTAACAAGCATGGCTACCAGAGGGCGGAGTGCTTTTGTTCGTAAGTGTCGGAGGTTTACGTTTAATCCCAGCCCAACCATTGCAGAAGAAAGAATGTAGGTAGTAGCCTGCGACAGTCCATCCATCATCATGGGTGAGACAGGAATCCACCGTCCTAATGCAAAACTGCCAAACAAGCTCATTATCATAAAGCCAACGAGGAACCAGGGGAATTCCACCTTGGTATCCACAGTATGGTTCTTATTTTTCCGCTTCATCCAATACATGAAGCCAAAACATAGAGGGACCAGCAGCAAGACCCGCCCCAGCTTTGCCAGCAGGGCCATTGTCAGACCATCCATACCTGCAACGGCACCCGCTAACGCAGCGTGAGCAATTTCGTGAAGACTGCTCCCGCTCCATATGCCGTATTCAGTGACAGACAAAGGAAGAACCGGACGGATGACCGTATAAACAATTGAAAAGATAGTTCCAACCAAGGCGATGATTCCGACGCTAATGGCAGTGTCTTCCTCCTTTGCTTTGACAATTGGTGCCACCGCCGCAATCGCCGCTGCCCCGCATACCCCCGTACCGACTCCAAGAAGCAACGAGATCATACGGTCTGCTTTTACCTTTCTGCCCAGCCAGACTGTGGCCATAAGGGAAAAGATAATAACACCTGCATCCCGGAGGATTAGCACTGGACCAGATGCTAGAATGAGATGGATATCTAACTTTAACCCGTATAGGACAATGGCAAACCGTAAAAAGTGTTTCGCCGAAAATTGAATACCTGATTGTATAGCTTGAGGATACCTCCAAAAATGACGGTACAGGATGGCTAGGATGATGGAGCAGGCCATCGGTCCGACCCGGTTAAAACCAGGGACAGCAGACAGGACAAATCCTCCTGCCGCCAACACAAGCGTAAACATCACTCCCCCTAACCATGAACGGGCTGCAGCTGTTGATTTGGGCGTGCCTGAAAGCTGCTTTCCACCCTCTGAAAGCGGCAGGTCTTTTGATGTGTTGCTCTCCATCTCATCACCTCATTGCAAAATTTGTACTTCTAGATTACTCTTTTTCTATGTATAAGAAAAATAATAATATAAAATATTGATAATAAGTAAATTGATATATGAATTTGCCTAGCCAGAGGGGGAAGTGGATGGAACAACATTTGAGAGTGTTCGTAAAAGTAGTGGAGCTAGGTAATTTTTCAAAGGCAGCTGAGGAGCTTCACATGACGCAGCCTGCGGTCAGCCATTATATTAAGGTTCTGGAGGAGACCATCGGGACAAGGCTTTTGGAACGAAGCAACAAATATGTCCGTCTCAATAAAGCAGGGGAAATTGTCTATCATCATGCGAAAGAAATTCTGTCACTCTATTCCAGAATGCAAGACTTGGTTGATGACATAACGAACAAAATAAGCGGTCCAATTTCCATTGGAGCCAGCTACACGTTTGGTGAATATGTTCTGCCGCACATCATTGCCCGACTGCTACAGCAGTATCCAGAGATTACTCCGACTATCCAAATCCACAATACAAAGGAGATTGCGGATTTGGTACAAACCTATCAATTAGACATCGGTATTGTGGAAGGAAATTTGCACGGAAAGGTGCATCATGCCGAGGTTGTGTCTGAAGATAACATGGTGATTGTGGCGTCTGGGCATCATCCGTTGGTAAAAAGGTCCGGAACTGTGAGCTTGCAGGAATTAGAGCATGAAACCTGGGTTCTGCGTGAAAAAGGTTCAGGGACAAGGGAAGCAGCAGATACCTTATTTCGAGACTTACAGCTTACTCCCGAAAAAATCATGGAGTTTGGCAGCACGCAGATTATCAAGGAATCGGTTGAGGCAGGCCTTGGGGTCAGTTTGCTGTCCATCTGGGCAATTAAAAAAGAGCTGCGTAATGGTGATATGGGAATCATCCCGGCAAACGGGCTGCCGTATAAACGAAATTTTACGATATTGAGGCACTCCTCTTTTGAAACAAAGGCCGTGCAGCAGTTCATTCAAACACTGAAGCTTTATTTGACATGAAACGCACGGGATGGTCATCCTGTACTTTACATCTTTATCCAAAAGTGGGGCATACTCTTTGTATGAAGGTATAGAGGGGTGAACTTTGTTGAAATGCCCACAATGTGTTTATTCGAATCCAGATGGGGTGAAGTTCTGTTTAAGCTGTGGCGAAAAGTTTATTAAAACGAATACGCCTGAGGATGACACCAGTTTTTTTTATGAATTCGCCCATTATGTGGATGCGGTTCCTAAGCTGGAACGGTCAATTGAGCCTAAATTTCAAAATGTATTTTCGCGTGTGTTCCGAAATCATAGTGAACTGGAGGCAGAGCGGCTGTTTATTGTAGGCACGGCATTAACGACGCCGAGAATTACAGAAGTCAAAGACACCTGGCCAAAGCCTTGGCTGTTTGCCAGAGTGTTTATCATCGCGCTGCTTGCCTTTGCTGGTTTTTACATAGGCGTTAGCTATTTCCACAACATTAATTTTATACCGGGACTGATTATTGTTGGCGCTTTTGCGGTTCCATTTACGACGTTGATCTTTTTCTGGGAGATGAATGCTCCGCAAAATATTGCCTTTTATCGGGTGATTTATTATGTGCTGGTCGGCGGGATTCTCTCGATGCTAGCCGCGCTCTTGTTTTTTGACATTCTTCGAAATATTATCAACCCGGTCACGATTGGAATTGCCGAGGAACTGGCGAAAGCAATAACAGTCATTATCTTTGTCAGATATCGAAAATACAAGTATATCTTGAACGGGCTTTTAATTGGCGCTGCTGTTGGTGCAGGCTTTGCCGCATTTGAAACGGCTGGATATGCATTAAGGTCGCTGTTGTCCGGGGACGGCCAAAATCTCTTTAATACCATCCTGTGGCGAGGCTTTTTTGCTCCCGGTGGACATGTCGCCTGGGCAGCCTTGACCGGTGCGGCTTTCTGCCGAGTTCAAGGGGAACAGCCGTTTAACCTTAAATTTTTATTCCGCTTTAAATTTTGGCGTGTTTTTGCCCTGGTTGTGGTGATGCATGCTTTATGGGACACGCCAATCAAAGGAATGTTTCCGTTTGGCCATATATTTTTAACGCTTGCATCATGGGTAGTCGTTTTCTTGCTCATCCGTGCGGGGCTAAAGGAGATTGGGAATCGAAAATTAACGGCTTAATCGAGCATAGACATGAGAACTCCTCATTGAAATGAGGAGTTCAGATTGTAGACAAAAGGCCTTCCGAATGTCCCCATTTGGGTGCCTTTTTCTAATTATGACCCTTTTTACCATAGATTTTTATTCCAACCGACCCCTTTGGGGTCAATTTTTATGCCATTTTTGGATTAAATATAGGACAACTACTAAGGAAGGTTATCGGCAGTACTTTTCCAATCCTGCAAAGTGTAAGGATTGCCCACTTCTATCTCAATGTACTCAAAGCCAAAATCATCAGAAGCTCATTCAACGGCATGTCTGGGAAGAG
>NZ_HG942063.1 GCF_000612665.1 Neobacillus dielmonensis | reverse complement strand
GTTATTAACGACAAAAGGAAACCGGGTTTCATAAAAACTGTCGTTAATAAGGTCTCTTAACGACAAAATGACTGCCGGAATCATAAAAAACTGTCGTTAATAAAGCTCTTTAAGTTGAAACGACTAATATATAAATAACAAGGAAATCAGGATTAATACATTTTTAGAAACCAACTCTGAATTTTATCTGTTCTCATAATATGCCCATTGTCCGACCCCCACAATTTCCATATTTTTATCTAATATCCTGCTTAACCTTCTTTTTGAATCAATTACTTGGCACCATTCATGAACCAAATTAGTAGTAATCTTCATCTCAGGAAACAGCAGCATAATCTCCTTTACATTCCGCATGACCGCATTCTCCACCTTTTCTTCATACCCACATTCCAGGCATATCAACTTACTCCCGACCACTTTAATGGAAAATGAAAAACACAATGGACATATATTCCCTTTTCGCAAATGTTCATACTTATATGAAGGCAACTGCGTATAGGGAGACTTTTTTATGTACAGCGAGATTAACTTTTCCGCAATACTCGAATGTTTTTCACTTAGTTTCGAAGGGGTATTGTCTAATTTAGCCAAATAGGCATCCATTTGTGTTGGAAGAATAAATGGTTTATTGCAGGGGCATTCATAAAGGGTACACTGGGGATTAACAAAAACTACTTGCGCCTCGATTGGCAAAATAATTTTATGACTTTGCAACAGCTGGTGAAGCAATAGGTCACTTCGAATTAATTGATGATGCGGGTTTGCAATTTTTTTATTACCTACTGTTTGAAAACATTCATCCTCGTAAATAAAATTACCTTCAAAATTTTTTATCTCGAAGAACCGAATTGTTCCTTGAAAAATAATGAGTGAATCAATTTGAAAAGTGGTGCTGTTTACTTTAAAAAGCAAATCGTTTAGTATCAGACAATCACATGTAAGCTTCTCCGTTCGTTGATCAAACATAACCTCTCCCTCATACCCTTTTTTCAGATTTAAATAGTGTTGCTTGTCCGACGGCGACAAAACCATTCGTGTGTCCAAATACCGAAGAATCTTTAATTCATCCGATTCAAACCTCGGTTTAAGAACCTTGCCCATATGCCACGGCCTTTCTCCATTTATTAACGTACAAGTCCATTCTATAAAAAGTTTCGGGCATCCAAATGTAAGAGTGATGAATTTTTTGTTAATGTTTAATCGCTTACAACGGAATAGGACGCTTATCAAAAGGGGAAAATGTATGACGAAACATATTATTAGCGCGAATTACCAATCGATGGTATACTTTCGTTAGATTTAAGTTCTATTTATTAGGAGGGCTTTGTAATGGCAATTTCTCATGTAACCGATCAAAACTTCTCGGCTGAAACAAGCGATGGTCTTGTTCTTGTCGATTTCTGGGCACCATGGTGCGGACCTTGTAAAATGATCGCTCCAGTTCTTGAAGAACTTGACGCCGAAATGGGCGATAAAGTAGCAATCAAAAAATTAGACGTGGACGACAACCCACAGACAGCTGCCAACTTTGGCGTAATGAGCATTCCTACTTTATTGGTATTTAAAAATGGGGAAGTAGTCGATAAAGTTGTCGGCTTCCAACCTAAAGACGCTCTAGCTGGCGTACTTCAAAAACACGTTTAATTCCCAAGAACACTCGAACCCCTGGCAGATGTCATCTGTTGGGGGTTTTCCTTTGTTTCCAAAAACTCATACTTCCATTTACCAGCACTTTGTTTTACAATTTTAAGGATAAACATAAAAAAGACGGAAGGGGAGTAGCCGGAATGAATGAAATAATCAAGCAAAAATTAACACTGCTTCCTGATCAGCCTGGCTGCTACTTGATGAAAGACCGTCAGGGGACGATTATCTACGTAGGGAAAGCCAAAGTGTTAAAAAACCGCGTCCGTTCCTATTTCACGGGCTCGCATGATGGAAAAACATTACGTCTTGTCAACGAAATCGAAGACTTTGAATATATTGTCACCTCATCTAATATCGAAGCATTACTGCTCGAATTAAATCTCATTAAAAAATACGATCCTAAATACAATATCATGCTGAAGGATGATAAAACCTACCCGTTCATTAAGCTGACGGCAGAGCGTCATCCGAAGCTAATTATCACGAGAAAAGTCAAAAAGGACAAAGGCAAATACTTTGGTCCATATCCGAATGTAGGGGCAGCCAACGAAACCAAAAAGCTGCTCGACCGGATTTATCCATTAAGAAAATGTTCCACGCTGCCTGACCGCGTCTGCCTGTACTACCATCTTGGCCAGTGCCTGGCGCCATGCGTCAATGAGGTCGCAGAAAAAACATACAAGGAAATGACCGATGAAATCACCAGATTTTTAAATGGCGGTTACAAAGAAATCAAAAAAGAGCTGACCGATAGAATGAACGCCGCGGCAGAGGAACTTGATTTCGAACGGGCAAAAGAATACCGCGACAAAATCATCCATATTGAAACCATCATGGAAAAACAAAAAATCACCATGACCGATTTTACCGACCGCGACGTGTTTGGCTATTCTGTCGACAAAGGCTGGATGTGTGTCCAGGTCTTCTTTGTGCGTCAAGGGAAACTGATTGAAAGAGATGTCTCAATGTTCCCAAGCTACAACGAGCCGGAAGAGGAAATGCTTACTTTCCTTGGCCAATTTTATCAAAAGACCAACCACATCAAACCAAAAGAAGTTCTGATTCAGGACGAAGTCGACCAAAATCTCGCCGAACAGCTTTTAGAAGTAAAAGTGGTTAAACCGCAGCGGGGTCAGAAAAAAGACCTGGTCAAAATGGCAATCAAAAATGCCAAAATTGCATTGAATGAAAAATTCTCTTTAATTGAAAAAGACGAAGAAAGAACGATTAAAGCCGTGGAAAATCTCGGGCAATACCTAGGAATCTATACCCCGCACAGGATTGAAGCATTTGATAACTCAAATATTCAAGGAACGGACCCTGTTTCAGCTATGATCGTGTTTACAGATGGTAAACCGAATAAACGGGAATACCGCAAATATAAAATCAAAACAGTGCAAGGCCCTGATGATTACGAATCCATGAGAGAAGTAACAAGAAGGCGATATTCTAGAGCCTTAAAGGAAGACTTGCCGCTTCCTGATTTAATTATCATTGATGGTGGGAAAACCCATGTGGAAGCAGTCAAAGATGTACTAGAAAATGAGTTAGGCTTGGATATTCCGATTGCTGGTTTGGCAAAAGATGAAAAGCACAGAACGTCGCAGCTTTTGTACGGAGACCCGCTGGAGATTATTCCGCTTGGGCGGAACAGCCAGGAGTTCTATTTGCTGCAGCGAATCCAAGACGAAGTGCACCGATTTGCCATCACCTTCCACCGGCAAGTCCGCGGTAAAAACGCCTTCCAATCGTTGTTAGATGATATCCCTGGAGTTGGGGAAAAACGAAAAAAATTATTGCTCAAACATTTTGGATCCGTCAAAAGAATGAAAGAAGCAAGCTTAGAAGATTTTACTTCCCTAAGTATTCCTGTCAACGTCGCTGAGGAATTAATCAAAAAACTTCAATCTGACTAATTGTCATAAATTATTTGCTGTGCTATAATGAGTGAAAATTTAATAACTATCACTTTTACGTGTTAAAGTGAAGGTAGAGGTGCGAACTTCAATAGTAAAAGTCCCGAGAAGGATGAGCTTCGAGGAAGGGCTTTGAAAGGGGATGTTCGCCGAAGTAGAGAAAGACTCATGGCTTTCTTTGCTGGTTTTGCATTTAAGAGATGCAGGACTGTCAAGACCAACCGTCTTGGAGAGCTATCTTTCATTGTGTATACATGAACTTTTCTTCGTGTTGAACAAGCAATGGGATAATCTCTCATTGCTTTTTTATTTGGGAGAAAAAGCAGATAGTTGAAAGATGAGAGAGGGAGAAGACATGGGGCTAATTGTACAAAAGTTTGGAGGAACCTCCGTTGGCAGCATCGACCGCATTCTCAATGTAGCCGGACGTGTTAAAGAGGAAATAGACAAGGGAAACCAAGTGGTTGTAGTCGTTTCGGCAATGGGGAAAACAACAGACCAACTGGTAAACATGGCAAAGGAGCTTTCTCCGCAGCCAAACAAACGGGAGATGGACATGCTCCTGACAACGGGCGAGCAGGTGACGATTTCCTTATTATCCATTGCCTTGAATCAAAACGGGCTTGAGGCTATTTCATACACCGGTTGGCAAGCAGGAATTGTCACGGAACCGGTCCATGCTAATGCGAGAATTGCGAAAATTGATACAAATGCCATTAGTCAGCAGCTTGTTAGCGGTAAAGTGGTTGTCGTAGCAGGATTTCAAGGAATTACTGAGGATGGCGAAATTACTACATTGGGCCGCGGCGGTTCTGATACGACGGCAGTTGCTCTAGCAGCAGCCCTAAAAGCTGACCGTTGCGATATATATACAGATGTAACCGGCGTTTTTACAACCGATCCGCGCTATATTAAAAATGCTCGCAAATTATTATCTATTTCCTACGATGAGATGCTTGAACTCGCAAACCTTGGAGCAGGCGTATTGCATCCTAGAGCAGTTGAATTTGCGAAAAACTATCAAGTTCGTCTGGAAGTCCGGTCAAGTATGGAAAAAGAAGAAGGTACTGTCATTGAGGGGGAAGCTACAATGGAACAAAATCTAGTTGTCCGCGGAGTCGCATTTGAGGATGAAATCACTAAGGTTACAGTGTTAGGACTAACTAATTCATTAACCAGTCTATCAACTATTTTTACAACTTTGGCAAAAAATCATATAAACGTTGATATTATTATTCAAAGCACTACGGAAGCAGGAACCGCCAATCTATCCTTCTCGATTCATACCGATGATTGGCTGGAAACATTGAATGTGTTAGAAGATAACAAAGAAGTATTAGGATACGAACAGCTGGATGCGGAAAATAAACTGGCAAAAGTATCGATTGTTGGCTCTGGTATGGTTTCTAATCCTGGAGTTGCCGCAAAAATGTTCCAGATTTTAGCTGACAATAATATACAAGTGAAAATGGTTAGCACATCTGAAATAAAAGTCTCAGCCGTTGTGGAAGAGAAACATATGCTTAAGGCTGTTGAAGTGCTGCACGACGCATTTGAACTGGCAAGCGTTGAATAACAAAACAAAAAGGGGAGGATGCACTCGCATCCTCCTCCGTTTTGGAACGAACGATTACAAAGGGTCGTTTTGATCCCACTTTACAGTGAATTGAACTTTGTTAGACTTTTTAACAGGATGTTCAAACGTTTCAGCGACCACTTCTTTTTGCAGTTCGATTTGCTGGGCAATAAAACCTGCTTCGAGCTGGAAAAAATGTTCTGCCTTTGATTTCACACGTGGAGCTAGCAATGGGCTTGTGAGCTCCAAGTCCAACTGTGTTTTTGACTCTTTTACGATCTCAAGAGTTCCCCATGAGGCTGTAGCAAAAAATTCGAGCATGCTTTCAAAATCAGCCAATGGATATTTCCTTGCTAGCCGTTTACCGGCCCAATATAAAATTTCAGGGGTGTCCTTACCAAAAATCTCCGGCAACAGGGTTTCTCTGATTAATTCATAACCAAAAATGGAAATGGTTCTTGTTTCTAGTGGTTGAATAGATTGTTCTAGAGCAGTGCTTTCCTTCACGAGTTTCCCCTCTTTCTACGATTCTATTATATACAAAAATAGTCGCTTTTCAGTACCGTTTTTTCAAAAAAGCCTGCAGATTTTTGTGGAAGTTTTTGCTATATTACAATATCTTATTCTGGTTAATAACGTTATTTTCACCAAAAAAATAAAAACTTTTCCATAAAGATGTTGGTAATTTGGTGGCAGACCTGACAAGTTTTAGGAGTGGTACTACTCCAATTTTCCTAAAATGTAAGCGTTTTCTAATATAATATCAATATATTTTAAAAATTTTATTTTTTCGTCGTTTTTTATGTATCCGTTTCCTTGACGCTCTATAAGGTTGGGAGTAAAATGAACATGTCACATAATTGTCACAGTGATGCTGAAACATTAAACAGGGAGAATAATCGGTTTTTTAAAACTAAAGGGGGGTAAATCAATGGCGGGGAATCGCGAGTTTTTTAATCGAAGATTGCATTCATTGCTCGGAGTCATTCCAATCGGAATTTTTCTTCTGCAGCACCTAACGGTTAACCACTTTGCAACAAAGGGGGCTGAGTCTTTCAACACGGCTGCCAATTTTATGGGGAATCTTCCTTTCAAAATTGTTCTTGAGACAGTAGTAATCTATTTGCCGCTTCTGTTTCATGCAATCTATGGATTGTATATTGCTTTTACAGCAACTAGCAATGTTGGTAGATTCGGATTTTTTAGAAACTGGATGTATATCATCCAACGTGTAACTGGCGTTATTACACTTATCTTTATTACTTGGCATGTATGGCAAACTCGGGTAGCTGCTGCATTTGGTTCGGAAATCAACTTCAAAATGATGGAAGATATCCTATCTTCACCATTTATGTTTGGATTTTACCTAGTAGGGATCCTTTCAGCAATCTTCCATTTCGCAAATGGTTTATGGTCTTTCCTAGTAAGCTGGGGCATCACTGTATCACCGCGTTCCCAAAGGATTTCTACATATTTCACGATGGTCGTTTTCGTGCTTCTTTCAATTGTGGGAATACGTACATTACTAGCATTTATCTAAACTAGCAGAATTATTCGTAGAAAAATATTGGATTTTTTGGATTAAGGGAGTGAGTCACGATGAGTAAAGGAAAGGTAATCATAGTCGGTGGTGGATTAGCTGGCTTGATGGCAGCGGTTAAAGTTGCAGAACATGGGACACCAGTAGAATTATTTTCCCTAGTTCCAGTTAAACGCTCTCACTCTGTTTGTGCCCAAGGTGGTATTAATGGAGCAGTAAATACAAAAGGTGAAGGTGATTCCCCTTGGATTCACTTTGATGATACGATTTATGGAGGAGACTTCCTGGCTAACCAGCCCCCAGTAAAAGCGATGTGTGAAGCAGCGCCTGGTATCATTCATTTATTTGACCGGATGGGCGTTATGTTTAACCGTACTCCTGAAGGATTATTAGACTTCCGTCGTTTTGGTGGTACACAGCATCACCGGACAGCTTTCGCTGGTGCTACGACTGGCCAGCAATTATTATATGCTTTGGATGAACAAGTACGCCGTGAAGAAGTAGCCGGATTAGTTACTAAGTACGAAAACTGGGAATTCCTTGGCGTTGTCGTTGATGATGATGGCGTATGCCGCGGTATTGTCGCCCAAGATTTAAAAACGATGGAAATTAAGTCCTTTGCTGCTGATGCCGTCATTATGGCAACAGGTGGTCCTGGAATTATCTTTGGAAAATCAACTAACTCTGTTATTAACACAGGGTCTGCAGCCTCTATTGTCTACCAGCAAGGAGTTTATTATGCAAATGGTGAAATGATTCAAATTCACCCGACTGCTATACCTGGGGATGACAAGCTTCGTCTTATGAGTGAATCCGCACGCGGTGAAGGCGGCCGGATTTGGACATATAAAGATGGTAAGCCATGGTATTTCCTTGAAGAAAAATACCCTGCCTACGGTAACTTAGTGCCTCGCGATATCGCAACACGTGAAATTTTTGATGTCTGTGTGAATCAAAAACTTGGTGTCAATGGCGAGAACATGGTATTCCTGGACCTTTCGCATAAAGATCCTCATGAATTGGATGTTAAACTAGGCGGAATTATCGAAATCTATGAAAAATTCGTAGGCGATGACCCGCGTAAGGTTCCAATGAAGATTTTCCCTGCGGTTCACTATTCAATGGGTGGATTATGGGTGGACTATGATCAAATGACTAACATCCCTGGACTGTTTGCAGCTGGTGAGTGCGATTACTCACAGCACGGTGCGAACCGTTTAGGTGCTAACTCACTATTGTCAGCGATTTACGGTGGAATGGTCGCAGGACCAAACGCTGTTCGATATATTGACGGACTTGAAAAGAGCTCCGATGCCGTTTCTTCTAGCGTTTTTGACCGTCATGTCAAAGAGCAGCAAGAGAAATGGAATAACATCATGAGCATGGACGGAACGGAGAATGCCTACATTCTTCATAAAGAGTTGGGCGAATGGATGACAGATAACGTTACCGTTGTCCGTTATAATGATAAGCTTTTAAAAACAGATGAAAAGATTCAAGAACTGCTTGAACGCTATAAAAATATCAATATCAATGATACTTCGAAATGGAGCAATCAGGGTGCAGCGTTTACCCGTCAATTGTTCAACATGCTGCAACTGGCAAGGGTTATTACGCTTGGTGCATACAACCGTAATGAAAGCCGTGGCGCACACTATAAACCTGAATTCCCTGAACGGAATGATGAGGAGTTCATGAAAACGACAATGGCAAAATTTGTTGGTGCAAACGAAGCTCCTGCATTCCATTATGAAGATATCGACGTATCCTTGATTAAACCAAGAAAGCGGGATTATACGACAAAGCACTAAAAAGGGGAGTGGGAAGGAATGGCTGAAACAAAGACGGTCAAATTTATTATAACTCGTCAGGATACCCCGGAATCTGCTCCTTATGAAGAGGAGTTCGAGGTACCATATAGACCCAATATGAACGTAATATCTGCGTTAATGGAAATCCGCAGAAATCCTGTGAATACAAAAGGGCAGAAAACAACCCCTGTTACATGGGAAATGAACTGTCTAGAAGAAGTTTGTGGTGCTTGTTCTATGGTGATCAACGGCAAGCCGCGTCAATCCTGCTCGGCGCTAGTTGATAAGCTGGAACAGCCAATCCGCTTAGCGCCAATGAAGACTTTTCCAGTCATCCGTGACCTTCAAATCGACCGCAGCAGAATGTTTGATGCGTTGAAAAAGGTAAAAGCTTGGATTCCTATTGATGGAACGTATGACTTGGGACCAGGACCACGGATGCCTGAAACCAAACGCCAATGGGCATATGAATTATCTAAATGTATGACATGCGGTGTTTGCTTAGAGGCATGCCCGAATGTAAACAGCAAATCGAATTTTATCGGCCCTCAGCCGCTGTCACAGGTTCGTTTGTTTAACGCCCATCCAACAGGTGCCATGAATAAGGCAGAGCGTCTGGAAGCGATTATGGGTGATGGAGGCCTTTCCAACTGCGGCAATTCACAAAACTGTGTTCAATCCTGCCCTAAAGGGATTCCATTGACTACCTCGATTGCAGCATTGAACCGTGAAACAACATTCCAAGCATTTAGGAACTTCTTCGGAAGTGACCATGTTTAATAACACCATAAAAGAGACTGTCTAATCAAGGTTTACCTATGAGACAGCCTCTTTTTACGTGCGCCCAGCATGGGTGCAATCTATAGGGTGTAAGTCCCGAGCCATGAAGGTAGAAGTAATGGTTAGCTTAACGCAAGGGTGTCCACGGTGACGTGGAATCTAAAGGAAGCGAGCGGCAAACCTCCGGTTTGAGGAA
>NZ_HG942062.1 GCF_000612665.1 Neobacillus dielmonensis | reverse complement strand
ACCCCCTCCTACTCGATTAACGTCCATATCTAGAATATTCTTATAGTCCAATTCACTTACGTTTGATATACTTGGATTATCAAGTCTAATTGTAAAAAAAGGAAGGTACGGTTAGGTGAAAGCTAAGTTTCCACTTTTGATAATATTCATTGGCTTAATCATCATCGGAATTGGTGTTTGGCAAATGATTGATGTGAAGGTCCAAACTGCCGCGTCCGTTGAGAAGGCAAAGAAGCTCGTTTCAGAAGAAAAACCTATTAAAACCGATAAAAAAACAGACGAGGCTGCTCCAACACCAAGTTTTGGAGATACGGTCGGCCTTTTGGTGATTCCAAAGTTAAAGTCGGAACTGGCGATTATTGAAGGCACCGATCCAGATGATCTGGCAAAAGGAGTTGGCCATTATAAAGGTTCCTATTTTCCGGGAGATAACGGGCAAATTGTGTTGTCAGGACATCGCGATACTGTTTTCCGCCACTTAGGGGAGCTAAAGATTGGTGATACTTTTCAAGTGAAAATGCCAAATGGAAACTTTACCTATGAAATTACCGATACTAAAATTGTAAAATCAAATGACACCAGTATTATTACGCTGCAAAATCAAAAAGAGGAATTAATCGTGACGACTTGCTATCCATTTCGCTATGTAGGCAATGCGCCGAAACGATATATTATCTATGCCAAGCCAAAAAGCTCCTAAGGGGCTTTTTTATTTTATTGCTCGGAAAGCGGGCGACTGGAGCGGAAATCAACAGCCATATATAATTGAGCCTATTTTTAGAAGAATTTAAAAAAACAAGGAAAACTTTTATAATTTATCATTTCTCTTAAGCGATTTAGTCACTACAAGTGTATCGTTCACATAAGATATGTTGACTAAATATATACCCACCCCCGGTGCATAACTGGCGAAGGCAAGGAGGGTCACAATACTTGAAGGAGAATGATTATACTCACAAGCCATTACTCACCAAACGAGAAAGAGAAGTATTCGAGCTGTTAGTACAAGATAAAACAACAAAGGAAATCGCTAGTGAATTATTTATAAGCGAAAAGACAGTTCGAAACCATATTTCGAATGCTATGCAAAAGCTTGGTGTTAAGGGGCGATCACAAGCAGTTGTAGAACTCCTTCGTATGGGAGAGCTAGAACTTTAAACATGACCGGCATCCAGTTTTGGAGGCCGGTTCATACATTTACATAGATAAATGGTATCCGCATTCAATAGCGTTTCGTATTAATGATGGAACTGGGCTATTAATAGTCTAGCAAACTGGAATGCTAGATAAAGAAGATTCCTATTTGTTACATAACCTACCTTCGTTCTGCTTGGTATGAAAAGTTCCAGCTTGAAATTTTAGAGAAAAAAGTAGAAAATAAGGACATGCTTGACGTGTTCAGCCGAAAAATGTTTTTTAATACTCAAGTCTTGAGTAGAAGCATATTTTAGGAGTGTATGGTTCATGGAACTAGAAAATCTTTCAACCCCCCATGCAGAAATTGTGGGAACAATTGAAAAAGAATTACGGTATATCTCAGGAATTGTTAAGCAAAAGGGGCGGGAAATTTTAAACAACTATAAAATTACCCCACCGCAATTTGTTGCTCTGCAATGGCTTTTTGAGGACGGAGATATGACAATTGGTGAATTATCGAATAAAATGTATTTGGCCTGCAGCACGACTACCGATTTAATTGATCGAATGGAACGAAATCTTTTAGTTGAACGGGTTAAAGATACGAACGACCGGCGTGTGGTAAGAATTCATTTGCTTGATGAAGGTAAGAGAATTATCAATGAAGTGATTAACCAACGTCAGGCTTATCTTGTGGAAATCTTGAAAAATTTCTCATCTGAAGAAATTCAACTCCTATCCAGCAGTTTAGTGAAATTACATCAAGAAATGCGTTAAAGGACCTTTCCTGCAGATTAGAAGGGTCCTGACGCAGTTGAATTTAGGCGATGAGGCGGGCTCATGGCAAGAGGCTCTTCGGTTCGTGATCCGAACCAAGTATTTTGGGGTGTTGTCTGTCTCGAGTCAGCCCATAAGCTAAAAATGGGGCGAAAAGTTTTGAAGCAAGCTATCGGTGTGATTGATTCCGGTGTTGGCGGACTGACCGTTGCCAAAGAGGTAATGAGGCAGCTGCCGAATGAAAAAATCATTTACTTGGGTGACACAAAGCGCTGTCCGTATGGACCAAGGTCAACGAATGAAGTAAGGCGGTTTACATGGGAATTGACGAACTTTTTATTAGAAAAAAATATTAAAATGCTTGTGATTGCTTGTAACACAGCAACAGCGGCAGCATTAGATGATATACGAAAAGAATTATCCATCCCAGTTATTGGAGTCATTAATCCAGGGGCGAGGGCAGCCATCAAGCGGACCAAAAATTATCGGGTTGGCATTATTGGCACAGAAGGTACCGTCAAAAGCGGGGCCTATGAAAAAGCACTTAAATCTTTAAACAGCCGTCTTTATGTAAAAGCCCATGCTTGTCCAAAATTTGTTCCTCTCGTTGAGAGCGGTGAATATGAAGGGCCCATTGCAGAAAGAATTGTCAATGAATCGCTGCAATGTCTATTACATGATCATTTAGATACACTTATTTTGGGCTGCACCCATTATCCTCTCCTCGAACCTTTGGTTAAACATGTTATGGGCGAGAAAGTTCATGTGATTAGTTCCGGTGACGAGACGGCTCGCGAAGTCAGTGCAATTCTTCAGTATAATGGAATTTTAGAATCAGATGAAGTAGAACCAGAACATGAATTTTACACAACTGGTTCTAGATGGATTTTTTCCAAAATTGCTTCCCAATGGCTGGGTTTCCCAGTCGACCATGTGAAAAAAATTAAATTATAAAAGTAAGCTCCGATTTTTCTTCGGGACTTATTTTTATAAAGAATGAGGTTTTGTCCAATTTTTTTTCCCAAGACGGTCTAAAATTTTTCAAGGCTCGTATATATGATAGTACAAACTGTCTTTGGGGGGAAAAATATGTTCAAACATAAAGGGAAAATTATTGGTTCCACTGTGCTAACGGCTTCCGTATTATTATCCGGCTGCGGCTTGTTTGAAACGGAGACACAAAAGAAGATTGATCCGCCAAAAACATCTGTTACGGTGGAGGAAAAAGACACAAGCAACAAGACAACAGAGGGCAAAGAAAATACAGAAAACACAATTAAAACGGAGCTATATCTCATGGATAAGAATGGGTACGTAGTCCCGCAAACATTAAATCTGCCGAAAACCAAATCAGTCGCAACACAAGCACTTCAGTACCTAGTGGTCAATGGTCCGGTAACCGACCTGCTGCCGAATGATTTCAAAGCAGTGTTGCCAGAAGACACAGAACTTAGTGTTGATATCAAAGATGGGGTGGCAACGGTTAATTTTTCAAAGGAATTTAAAAATTATCAGCCCGAGGATGAAATGAAAATCCTACAATCTGTCACTTGGACGTTGACGCAATTTGACAATGTTAAATCCGTGAAATTAAAAATGAACGGACATGAACTGACAGAAATGCCTGTTAATGGGACGCCAATTAGCGATCATCTGACTAGGGCCACAGGAATTAATCTGGATACGACAGACGTCATTGATATAACGAACACGAAGCCGATCACCGTTTATTATATTGGCGGCGAAGAAGGTTCTTATTACTATGTGCCGGTTACACGCAGGGTTTCAAACAAGGAGAAGGATCCGATAACGGCGGCAGTCAATGAATTAATTAAAGGACCGAGTGACCAATCCAACCTTGTCTCGGAGTTTATGCCGGATGCAAAACTTCTCGATGCGAAATACAAGGATGGTACTGTTACCTTAAACTTTGATAAAAATATTTATGGCAGCTTTGAAGAAAAAGTGATATCCCAGCATTTGCTTGATGCCTTAGTTCTTTCTTTAACGGAACAAAAAGGGGTACAAAAAGTAGCTGTACAGGTGGATGGCAAGGCGGGGTTGAAAAATGACCAAGGTAAAAAGCTATCAGAGCCAGTAACGCGGCCAGAAAAAGTCAATACGGGTAGTTTTTAAGAAACCATTTTTGATATACTATATAATGGCAAGGAAAGAGGCAGGCTTGAAGCCGCGCCTCTTTCTTAATTTAATTTATAAGTTATTATTCTTTTACCGAAGCATAGAGGAGGCAGAATCGTGCGCGTAGATGGAAGAGAATTGCTTCAATTAAGACCCATACATATTGAAACCAATTATTTAATGCATCCGGAAGGTTCCGTTCTTATTTCCGTCGGAAACACGAAGGTTATTTGCACAGCAAGCATTGAGGAACGTGTACCTCCATTCATGAGAGGAGAAGGGAAAGGCTGGATTACGGCTGAATATTCCATGCTTCCCCGGGCAACCGAAACAAGGAATATCCGAGAATCCTCAAAAGGGAAGGTTTCTGGGAGGACAATGGAAATCCAACGGTTAATCGGCCGGGCGCTTAGAGCGGTGGTTGACCTACAAGCACTTGGTGAAAGAACCGTTTGGATTGACTGTGACGTCATCCAGGCCGATGGAGGCACCAGGACCGCTTCCATTACAGGGGCGTTTGTTGCAATGGCATTTGCCTTGAATGGTCTTACCAAAAAGCGGTCATTGCCAAGGTTCCCAATTACTGATTATTTAGCTGCTACAAGTGTGGGAATCCTCCAAGATAATCAGACGGTGCTTGACCTCAATTATCGAGAAGATTCCAAGGCACATGTGGATATGAATGTGGTCATGACGGGCAAAGGAGAATTTGTAGAATTGCAAGGAACGGGTGAAGAATCCACTTTTTCTTATGATCAACTCCATAGCTTGTTGCATGCTGCCCAGGAAGGTTTGATGGAATTATTTGAATATCAAAAAGCAGCGCTCGGTGAGGAAATATCGCAAAAAATAGAGAATATAAGGGCCAAGTAAACTAGCCAGCTTCAATGGCTAATTTTTGAAAAAAGAGGCGATTATCATGAAAGAAGTAATTATAGCAACAAAAAATCCGGGAAAAGCAAGGGAATTTGAACATATTTTTGCGCCAAGAGGGATTGCAGTGCGGACTTTGCTTGACTTTCCGGATATTCCTGAGGTCGAAGAGACTGGTTCGACATTTGAGGAAAATGCCATTTTAAAAGCAGAAACGATTTCGAAAACATTGAATCGAATGGTCATTGGAGATGATTCGGGATTAATGGTGGACGCACTGGATGGAAGACCTGGTATTTTTTCAGCCCGATATGCCGGGGAGCCGAAAAATGACCAAAACAACACCAATAAACTTTTATCTGAGCTTCAAGATGTACCGGAAGAAAAACGGACTGCGAGGTTCTATTGTGCACTGGCAACTGCGATCCCCGGCCGGGAAACGTTCACGGTACATGGTACTTGTGAAGGCAGAATTTTAGAGGAGCCTAGAGGGACGAATGGATTTGGCTACGACCCGGTATTTTATGTTCCGGACCAAGGAGTGAGCATGGCGGAACTTACTTCTGATGAAAAAAATAAAATCAGCCACCGAGCGAATGCACTGAAAAAGTTAGATGCTGTATTAGATGACCTTTTAGAAAGAGCGGATTGGCAATGAGTAAAGTACTAGTAATCAGTGACAGCCATGGTTTAACGAAGGAACTTCAAGTCATTCGGGAACGGCATCTTAAGGAAGTAGATCTCCTGATTCATTGCGGCGATTCACAGCTCCTGCCTGATGACCCAGCGATTTCTGGATACTTTACAGTGGGTGGGAATTGTGATTTTGGCAAGTATCCACAAGAGCTGATCACCAATGTGGGGGGCAAAAAGTTTTACATAACACATGGACATCATTATGATGTGAAATATTCGTTAATGAATTTAAAATACAAGGCCCAAGAGGTCAGTGCCGATATCGTTTGTTTTGGACATTCACATGAATTAGGAGCAGAATTAGTGGACGGAATTTTATTTTTAAATCCGGGCAGCGTCCGCTTGCCGCGCGGTCGTGTAGAAAAAACGTATTGTATTCTCGATGTGGACAAAGATTCGGTAAAACTGACCGTTTATGACGATTCCGGACGGAAGCTGGACAGCTTGTCCAAGGAGTTTACCTTTTAACTAATTCAAGGGGGAGCTTTGGCTCTTCCCCTTTTTAAAAAAGTTGGCAAAAACCTGTTGACATTAAGTTGTTAGGGTAATATAATGAATCTTGTCTTTGATACACTGATACACTCAATGTCCCAGTAGCTCAGCCGGATAGAGCATACGCCTTCTAAGCGTACGGTCGGGAGTTCGAATCTCTCCTGGGACGCCATACTACATACCAGAAATTAACTCACCCGTATGGTGAGTTTTTTTTATGCACGCTTTATGATACACTATTTTCCAATGACATTTGAAGGACGGTTTTTTATGAAAAAGCGGGAACAAGTGAAACGAAAAGACAATGTAATTTTCTTTCCCGGCGTTGAAAAGAGGTTAACAGCCAAAGGTCTGGACAGCCTGCAGGCGAGAAAGTACTCCGAAGCCATCGCTTTGCTAGAGGAAGCGATGGAGTTGGATCCTGATAATGATGAAATCTTAATTGGTCTTGTACTTGCTTATTTCGAAGCAGCTGCCTATCAAAAAGCAAAGGTTCTGGCAAAGGACATGCTGTTAAAGGGCATTGGCGACTATTATAAAATGGTCGACTTGTATTTAACGGTACTGATACAGCTCCATGAGTACCAAGAAATTGTCACCACCATTGAAGCGCTGTTAGAGGAAAAGGAGATTATTCCGGAAAAGCTGTCCCATTTTATGAACATCCTGCAGTTTAGTAGGAAAATGGCTGAAAATCATCAGCCGTCTGCAGATGGACCTGAACAGGACGAACCTGGGCCTCAGTCACTAAATCTTTTAAAGCTGACTGACCTTAATGAACAAATGCTACTCGTATCGAGCTTGGCGGACAAAAATATCCGCCCCTATGTATCTGAGATGGAAGAATACTTAAAAACAGAGACCGGACATCCGCTGCTGAAGACAGTTCTATTAACACTGTTGAAGGAGCAGGAGATCGACAGTGACATGGTTGTTAGAAAATTTAATCAGGAAAAACAAGTGAAACCGGCACTTCTTCTAGATGCTAGAATGATACCGGAAATGCTCGCCGTAAAGGATCTTGTAGCAGAGAGCTTGGAGAATAAGGACCCGGTCCTATTTGGGAATATTATTGCACTGGTGGAACGGATTTATTTTATCAGTTATCCCTTTGATTTGGAGCCGAACAATCTTACTGCCTGGGCAGCAGCCTTTATTCTCCTTGGATTTGAATATTTGGGTATCGAAGCGGAAATACAGGAAATAGCAGAAGAATTCGAGGCTTTGCCAGCTGAAATCAATCAGGCAATGGAGCAAATTATCGAATTAGAGAAAATTTCCTATCCCAATATATAGCATGAAATGTTGAAAGAAACTGAACGTGTGGTATAATGTAAGGGTTGCATTGTGTAAAAAGAAAAGTTTTTACATAAAAAAGTAGAAATTGGCTTGGTTCGACAGGGCATATCTACAGTAAATTTGTTGTGAATGAAAAAAGGAATAGATGTTGGAGGGAAAATAGGTATGACTGCAAATTGGGAAAAGTTAGAAGGAAACCGCGGCGTACTTACATTTGATGTAAGTGCAGAAAAAGTTAACGAAGGCTTAGACGCTGCGTTCAAAAAAGTGGTAAAACAAATCAACGTTCCTGGCTTCCGTAAAGGGAAAATGCCTCGTGCAATGTTTGAAAAGCGTTTTGGTATTGAGTCTTTATTCCAAGATACTTTAGACATCATTTTTCCAGAAGCTTATATGAGTGCAATCGACGAAACAGGCATTGAGCCAATTGCACAACCGGAAAATGTTGACTTTGACCTTGAGCAAATGGGCAAAGATAAAGATTTTACTTTCAAAGCGACTGTACAAGTGAAGCCTGAAGTGAAATTAGGCGATTACAAAGGCCTTGAAGTAGAAGCTTTTGATACAACTGTTACGGACGAAGATGTTCAAAAAGAATTGGAACAACTTCAAAGCCGCCATGCAGAATTAGTCGTAAAAGAAGACGAACCTGCTGAAAACGGTGATACTGTTGTGATCGATTTTGAAGGATTTGTTGATGGAGAAGCATTTGAAGGTGGAAAAGCAGATAACTACTCTCTTGAGTTAGGAACAGGTTCTTTCATCCCAGGCTTTGAAGAGCAACTTGTTGGTGTGAAAGCTGGCGAATCTAAAGATGTGGAAGTAAACTTCCCTGAAGAATACCATGCAGCTGAGCTTGCAGGCAAACCTGCAACCTTTAAAGTGACTGTTCATGAAGTAAAAGGAAAAGAACTTCCTGAATTAGATGATGAGTTTGCAAAAGATGCTGACGATGAAGTTGAAACATTAGATGCATTAAAAGAAAAAATTAGAACTCGTCTTCAAGACAGCAAAAACCATGAAGCAGAGCACCACATTCAAGATTCAGTAATTGATCAAGCTGCAGCCAATGCAGAAGTAGAAATTCCTGACGTGATGGTTGAAAGCGAAACAAACCGCATGCTTCAAGAATTCGAACAACGTTTGCAAATGCAAGGGATGAACCTTGAGCTTTATTATCAATTCTCAGGCCAAGATGAGGCTGCCCTTCGCGAACAAATGAAAGAAGATGCAACGAAGCGTGTTCGTGTAAACTTAGTATTAGAAGCAATTGCTAATGCAGAAAACCTAGAAGCAACAGAAGAAGATGTTAATGCAGAGCTTGAAAAAATGGCTGGCATGTACAACATGACTGTTGACAATATTAAAGCTGCCCTAGGCGGAACTGAAGGAATCAAGGCTGACCTTAGACTTCAAAAAGCAATTGATTTCCTAATTGAAAATAAGAAGTAATTTCTAGGGATGAGACTGCCCGTTTTCGCAGGCTCGAACTATGTCGTAAAATATATTTAACATAATAAGGTAAGGCACGATTTCAGTCGTGCCTTATTTTAGCTAATACGGAAGTATAAACTTTTTGTCGAAAGCTTTACTTCCATAACGTTAAGGGCAATTTCGCCTCTGTCAGCTCCCTTTCGGGTTTGCCAGACGGCGAGTTTTCTTTATACATTTTTTCAATTACATATTATAATAAGGACAGGGAAACCTTTTTCATAAGCAGGCAGGAATAATTTCGATTGAAAGCGAATTAAATAATTCCAAGGATAGCCCGATTTATTTTTTGGAAAAATGGTTATGATTATTTGGGTACATATGTTTTTGCTGCGAATCCTAACGATCCTAGAAACATATTTTGTATCAAGCTAATTATTTCCGGTCTGCCGATTAAATGTGTTACAATGCAAAATACATACCATTGACGTAATAGTAAAATATCGGAATTTGTTAGGATTCGCGATTTAAAATACTGCATCTAAATGTTTTTTCAAGGGGTGAAAGGTTTGTTTAAATTTAATGATGAAAAAGGACAATTAAAGTGTTCATTCTGTGGCAAGACACAGGACCAAGTCCGCAAATTAGTAGCTGGTCCGGGAGTATATATATGTGATGAGTGTATTGAACTTTGCACAGAAATCGTAGAAGAAGAGCTCGGAACAGAAGAAGAAGTGGAATTTAAGGATGTTCCAAAGCCGAGAGAAATTTGCGAAATTCTAGATGAGTATGTAATCGGTCAGGATAAAGCGAAGAAATCATTGTCTGTAGCAGTGTACAACCACTATAAGCGTATTAACTCTAACAGCAAAATTGATGATGTTGAGCTTTCCAAGAGTAACATATGTATGATTGGACCTACTGGCAGCGGTAAAACCTTGCTAGCTCAAACACTGGCGCGAATTTTAAATGTGCCTTTTGCAATCGCTGATGCGACATCGCTCACTGAGGCAGGCTATGTTGGGGAAGATGTTGAAAACATCTTGCTAAAATTAATTCAAGCAGCTGATTATGACGTAGAAAAGGCTGAAAAAGGCATTATTTATATTGATGAAATTGATAAAATTGCCCGCAAGTCTGAAAACCCATCGATTACTCGCGATGTATCCGGTGAAGGTGTTCAGCAGGCATTGTTAAAAATTCTTGAAGGTACGGTTGCTAGTGTTCCGCCTCAAGGTGGAAGAAAACATCCGCATCAAGAATTTATTCAAATCGATACCACCAACATTCTGTTTATATGCGGTGGTGCATTCGATGGCATTGAGCCGATTATTAAACGCCGTTTAGGTCAAAAGGTAATTGGATTTGGCGCTGACGTGAAGCAGCAGGAAATAAGCCAAAAAGAGCTGTTATCAAAAGTGCTTCCAGAAGACCTGTTACGTTTTGGTTTAATCCCAGAATTCATCGGTCGTCTACCAGTTATTGCCAGCCTCGAGCAGTTGGATGAGGAAGCATTAATTGAAATTTTGACCAAGCCAAAAAATGCACTTGTCAAGCAATATCAAAAAATGCTTGAAATCGATGATGTTGAGCTAGAATTTGAAGAAGGTGCCCTAAAAGAAATTGCCAAAAAGGCAATTGAACGTAAAACAGGTGCCCGTGGTCTACGCTCTATCATTGAAGGGATTATGCTGGATGTTATGTTTGACCTGCCATCTCGCAATGATATCTCAAAATGTATTATTACAAGTGAAACTGTTGCCGACAATGGAGCTCCAAAGCTTGTCTTAGAAGACGGAACAGTAGTGGCTGAAGAAAAATCAGCATAAATAAAAAGGACTTGGTGAAAGCCAAGTCCTTTTGCTGTCTTTATAAGGTATTTTTTCAACTTATCCTATCGTCGAGTTTTATCCATGCTGAATTACCTATCTTTTTTTGAATTGGGTTTATTCCGCTTTCCTGCAGGAAATACTTATTACTATCGATACGAAAGAGTTATAAGGTGTAGGAGGGAAAATTGATGAGTTGGACGGGGATTGCTTTATTTATTCAGCTGTTTTTTGGGATTATTATCGGCCTATATTTTTGGAACCTTTTAAAAAATCAGCGGACACAAAAGGTATCTATTGACCGTGAATCACGCAAAGAAATGGAACAGCTGCGAAAAATGAGATCGATTTCATTAACGGAACCTTTATCTGAAAAGGTACGTCCTACTAGCTTTAAAGACATTGTTGGCCAGGAGGATGGGATTAAGTCATTAAAAGCGGCTCTATGCGGACCGAACCCGCAGCACGTTATTATCTATGGACCGCCAGGGGTCGGTAAAACTGCGGCAGCCCGGCTGGTATTGGAGGAAGCAAAGAAAAATTCAAAATCACCCTTTAAACGTGATTCGGTATTTATCGAGTTGGATGCGACGACTGCCCGGTTCGATGAAAGAGGGATTGCCGACCCATTAATCGGATCGGTGCACGACCCGATTTATCAAGGAGCCGGTGCTATGGGACAAGCAGGAATTCCACAGCCTAAGCAAGGCGCTGTCACGAATGCGCATGGCGGGGTGCTGTTTATTGATGAAATTGGAGAATTGCACCCGATTCAAATGAACAAGCTGTTAAAAGTTTTAGAGGACAGAAAAGTATATTTAGAAAGTGCCTATTATCATGAGGAAAATACACAAATTCCTTCACACATACATGATATTTTTAAAAATGGGCTGCCGGCTGATTTCAGATTAATTGGAGCGACTACTAGAACCCCAAGTGAAATACCACCAGCAATCCGGTCGCGGTGTATGGAGGTATTTTTCAGAGATTTAACACAGGAAGAGATTATGACAGTAGCCAAAAAGGCTGCGGACAAAGTCAATATGGAAATTCATGAATCAGGCATTCAAACGCTTTCCACCTATGCGAGAAATGGACGGGAAACAGTGAATATGATTCAAATCGCAGCAGGGCTTGCGATTACCGAGGATCGAAGCTATATCAAAGACGAAGACATTGAGTGGGTCATTCAATCAAGCCAGTTAACGCCTAGAATGGAACGAATGATTAACGAAGAGGCCCAGGTTGGGTTGGTTAACGGACTGGCTGTGTATGGTCCGAACTCAGGAGCATTGCTGGAAATCGAAGTAACGGTCATACCGGCCAAAGAAAAAGGGTCGATAAATATTACCGGTATTGTGGAAGAAGAAAGTATTGGCGGGCAAGGCAAGTCAATTCGCCGTAAAAGTATGGCCCGCGGCTCGATTGAGAATGTCATTACTGTACTGCGATCCATGGGGGTACCAGCCAATGACTATGATATCCATGTGAATTTCCCTGGTGGTGTGCCGATTGACGGACCTTCTGCTGGAATTGCCATGGCCACAGGGATTTACTCGGCAATTTACAAAATACCGATTGATAACACCGTCGCCATGACTGGAGAAATTAGCATTCACGGAAATGTGAAGCCAATCGGCGGGGTTTATCCAAAAGTAAAGGCCGCGAAAAAGGCCGGGGCCAAAACGGTCATCATCCCAGAAGAAAATATGCAAACACTCCTCAACGAGGTGGACGGCATCCGGATCATCCCAGTCACCCACCTACACGAAGTGTTCGATATCGCCCTAGTCAAAGAATTTACCCAAAACAGTGTCATACCAGCCTCAATCGAACTAACCAAAAAAGAATCCATCTAGGAGTGGGGCCTGTCCCCCACTCCTTTAACGTGGTAAAGCAATGGGGGACAGGCCCCGATATTTCTTAGTATTTTTTGGGTCAATGGGAAAGCTAATTTAAGGAGAAATTACGCTATCTCAAAAGATAGACACGTAAATATAAATGAGATAGAATTGTACAAAGACTATTCCGCAAATGCTGGAATGTTTCTATTTTTTAGTTCGTGGAGGTGCAGTTTTATGGCGAAACAGAATGAATTGATCGTCCCCCTCCTGCCGCTTCGAGGATTGCTTGTTTATCCGACAATGGTGCTTCATTTAGATGTAGGCCGTGAACGGTCTGTGCAAGCACTCGAAAAAGCAATGGTAGATGACCACTTAATTTTCTTGACCACTCAAAAGGATGTCTCTATAGATGAGCCAACCGAAGAGGATTTATACAAGTTTGGAACCTTAACAAAGGTTAAGCAAATGCTTAAACTTCCAAACGGTACGATTCGGGTTTTAGTTGAGGGTTTAAACAGGGCGGAGGTGATTTCATTACAAGATGAAGAGGATTATTACTCTGTCAGCGTTGTAACATATGAAGATCCAGAAACAAAGGATGTTGAAGACCAAGCATTAATGCGAACGATGCTTGATTATTTTGAACAATACATAAAACTTTCGAAAAAAATCTCTGCTGAAACATTTGCGTCTGTGACGGATATTGAGGAACCAGGTCGCATGGCAGATATCATTGCATCCCATTTGCCAATCAAGTTAAAGGAAAAACAAGAAATCCTTGAAACACTTGATGTCAAACAGCGGATGAATACGGTTATTGATATCATTTATAACGAAAAAGAAGTGCTGAATCTCGAAAAGAAGATCGGCCAACGTGTCAAGCGTTCAATGGAACGTACACAGAAAGAATATTATTTGCGTGAGCAGATGAAAGCGATTCAGAAGGAATTAGGCGATAAAGAAGGAAAAACTGGTGAAATTGCCGACCTGACCAAAAAAATTGAGGATGCCGGCATGCCGGAACATGTCAGAAATGCAGCGATGAAAGAATTGGACCGCTATGAAAAAGTGCCATCTAGTTCTGCTGAAAGCGGAGTAATTCGCAATTATATTGAATGGCTCATTTCGCTGCCATGGTCGAAAAAAACAGACGACAATATCGATATTGCCCGCGCTGAAAGAATCCTCAACGAAGAGCATTATGGACTTGAAAAAGTGAAAGAACGTGTTCTTGAGTATTTAGCCGTGCAAAAGCTCACCAATTCTCTAAAAGGGCCGATTCTTTGTTTGGCAGGACCTCCAGGGGTCGGAAAAACCAGTTTGGCCAAATCGATTGCCAGTTCGCTTAATCGAAATTTTGTCCGGGTTTCACTAGGCGGAATCCGAGATGAATCGGAAATTCGCGGTCACCGCAGAACTTATGTTGGTGCCATGCCTGGTCGGATTATCCAGGGCATGAAAAAGGCAGGAACGATTAATCCGGTATTTTTACTCGATGAAATTGATAAAATGTCCAGTGATTTCCGTGGCGATCCATCTAGTGCCCTTTTAGAAGTGTTAGACCCTGAACAAAATGCGAATTTCAGTGACCATTATATTGAAGAATCCTATGACCTATCAAAGGTCATGTTTATCGCCACCGCTAATAATCTTAGCACCATCCCAGGACCGCTATTGGACCGGATGGAAATCATCACGATTGCGGGCTACACGGAGCTTGAAAAAGTTCATATTACGAGAGACCACCTGCTTCCAAAGCAGATTAAAGAAAATGGTCTATCCAAAAGTGCCCTGCAGGTTCGCGATGATGCTATTTTAAAAGTGGTTCGTTATTATACCCGTGAAGCAGGAGTACGGAGCTTGGAGCGGCAAATGGCTACTATCTGCCGGAAGACGGCCAAGATTATCGTTTCCGGAGAGAAGAAGCGGGTGGTTGTAACGGAGAAAACAGTCGAAGACTTCCTTGGAAAACCAAGATTCCGCTATGGCCAAGCAGAGGCAGAAGACCAAGTCGGTGTTGCAACAGGTCTAGCCTATACAACGGTTGGCGGAGATACCTTGCAAATTGAGGTGTCGTTGGCTCCTGGAAAAGGCAAGCTCGTACTGACAGGTAAATTGGGCGATGTAATGAAGGAATCAGCGCAAGCTGCGTTTAGCTATGTGCGTTCAAAAGCGAAGGAACTTGGGATTGATGAGGATTTTCATGAAAAATACGATATCCATATTCACGTCCCGGAAGGCGCCGTGCCAAAAGATGGCCCTTCAGCAGGAATCACGATTGCCACGGCCTTGGTATCTGCCTTAACAGGTAAGCCTATCCGCCGTGAAGTGGGCATGACAGGTGAAATTACTCTACGTGGCCGGGTGCTGCCGATTGGCGGGTTGAAGGAGAAAACCCTCAGTGCCCACCGAGCCGGTTTAACCAAGGTCATTTTGCCAAAGGAAAATGAAATCGATATTGATGATATTCCAGAGAGTGTTCGTAGTGAACTTGAATTTGTCCCTGTGTCTCATTTAGATGAAGTTCTCAAGCATGCCCTCTTAGAGGGAGGAGCAAAATGAAGGTTGTAAGCTCCGATATTGTAATTAGTGCGGTGAAGCCGGACCAATATCCGGCCACCGATTTGCCTGAATTTGCCCTTGCCGGCCGAAGCAATGTGGGAAAGTCGTCGTTTATTAATCGATTGCTGAACCGCAAAGGCTTAGCAAGAATTTCTTCTAAACCAGGCAAGACCCAAACATTGAACTTTTACCTTATTAATGAAGTTTTACATTTTGTTGATGTTCCCGGCTATGGTTATGCAAAAGTTTCCAAAACCGAGCGCGCTGCTTGGGGGAGAATGATTGAGACTTATTTTACAACCCGGGAGCAGTTGCGAGCAGTGGTTATGATTGTAGACCTACGTCATCCGCCAACAGAGGACGATGTCATGATGTATGACTTTTTAAAGCATTATGGAATACCATGCATCGTCATTGCTACAAAGGCTGATAAGATTCCGAAGGGGAAATGGCAAAAGCACCTTAAGGTGACGAAGGAAACGTTGCAGCTTGAAAAAGATGACCATATTGTTGTGTTCTCTTCAGAAACAGGTGAGGGGAAAGACCAAGCCTGGTCTATTATTGAAAGTTATATGTGATCAAATACAAAAGCACACGAATTTTTCTGCTTGGAAATCTCGTGTGTTTTTATTATTGGTATTTCCATGAACATCCATAAATGGGTCATTAGTTTAGGAAAATAGGGTGTAAGAGCCCGGAAATGGGTCGTAATGATGTGAATGTAGGTAGTAAGTTGATAAAATTGGTTTATAAAAATAAAGGGGCTGTCCAAAAAGTCAGGTAACTGACTTTGGACAGCCCCTTTTTTATATTTTTTGGCTGGTTCGATTTGGCCTGTTGATCTGCGCTCCTGGCGCT
Source organism: Neobacillus dielmonensis (assembly GCF_000612665.1). GTDB lineage: Bacteria > Bacillota > Bacilli > Bacillales > Cytobacillaceae > Neobacillus > Neobacillus dielmonensis. The sequence continues at coordinate 277 of NZ_HG942062.1, read as the reverse complement.
TCGCTTTCCGCGGGGAGGTTCCGGAAGCTCCTCGGCGCTTGGCCTGCGGGGTCTCCCGAGACCTCTACATCCCGCAGGAGTCTTCGCGCCTTCCGCTCCAATCAACAGGGTGCAATCTATAGTTTTGGGCACCAAATAGCCAAATTAAAAAAAACAAAAAAGTCGTCTTTTCTTTTCTTGTAAAATGAAAGGTGCCACACCAACATTTTATAAATAATTGGGACAGTCCTCTTTTTATATTTTTTGGCTGGTTCGATTTGGCCTGTTGATTTGCGCT